>NZ_AKFJ01000012.1 GCF_000272475.1 Novosphingobium sp. Rr 2-17 | reverse complement strand
TCTTCTTCACCGCGATATGGCCGGCGACCATCACGTTCACGCGTTTTGCCATCACGGCAAAGCTGCCCTGGAACGCGTCCGCCGGAAGTACGACGTCGATATCGCCCCGGTCATGCTCCGCACTCATGTCCGCGATCGCGTCATTCAGCGCCGCGACGGGCTCGAGCGTCCGGTCGAGCAGCCGGTTGATCGCATCAAGGACGTGCTGGGTTTGCCCCCTGGCGGTCGAAAGATTGGCGCGTTCCCCCAGGTTGCCGCTCGCCATCGCGGTTTCAAGCCGCGCCAGTTCTGCCATCACGACGCTGGACGATACACCGCCAAAGATTTGAGAAAACATCGATTATAGTCCTTTGACCGGTCGCCGGGATTTCGGCGCCACACCGAAACCAGCGAGCCATGCTGCTCTGCCCCCACGATCACCGCCCCCGGCGCCCAGCACGCACAGGGTCGCGACGCGCCCGGATGCAGGGTAAATCCCGAGGCGCCTCATGCCTCGACCGCGAAGAATTTCTGGGCGACCTTGCCGCCGATCAGGGGGCTGAAGATCGCGACGAGGTTGGGGATGACGACCACGCCGCCGGGCCTGCGCACCATTCCGCGGATATAGTCACGCCGCCAGCACAGCCCGACCGCAGGCGGAGTCTCGCTCGAATCGCGCGACAGCGTCGCGACCTCATGGACCTTGTCGGTTCTGATCCCCACCTGGATCGGACCATTGTCGGTCGCCATTTCGATGACGACGATGCGGCTGTCCATCGTCGCCTCCGTAGAGGGGAAACCGAAAGCCAGCCTGAGGTCGGCGATCGGTATGATCTTGCCCCGGAAGTTCACCACGCTGCCCACCAGGGCATTGGCCCCCGGCACAGCCGTCTCGGGAAGGAGATCGAGGATCTCGCGGACAAGCATGGCTTCGATCGCGAAGGTTTCCGACTGCAGGTCGAAGGTCAGGACCTCGAGCTCGCCATCTGGGCCCCATTCAATCTGGACTAATTCTTCCATCTCATGCAGCGGCGCGACGCCGCTCCTCCCGATGTTGGCAAAGCGCGACCAGCTGGGCGACGTCCAGGATAAGCGCGACGTTGCCATCGCCCAGGATGGTCGCGCCGGCGAATATCGTGACGTCGCAGTGCACCGGCGACATCGGCTTGATGACGGTCTGGTGACTGCCGATGATCTGGTCGACGACCAGTCCCACGCGGTCGGCCCCGGTGGAGATGATAACAATCTTCTGGTGCGGGTCGGGCTCCGTCCGGGTTTCGAACATGTCGCGAAGCCGCATGAAGGGCACCAGCCTGTCGCGCAGCGTGATGAGGCTGCGGCCATGCGACCGCCGATCCTCCTCCGGGCTCAGCTCGATGCATTCCTCGACCGCCGACAGCGGGATGACATAGCGTGCCGTACCGACGCGAACGAGCAATCCGTCGATGATCGCGAGCGTCAGCGGTATGCGGAGCGATATGGTCGATCCCTGCCCCGGCACGGTCGTGACATCGATCGTCCCGCGCAGGCTCTCGATCGTCCGCTTGACGACATCCATGCCGACACCGCGCCCCGAAAGGTTCGTCACCTGCTCAGCGGTCGAAAAGCCGGGGTGGAAGATCATCTGGAGCACGTCATGCTCGCTCACCGCCTGCCCCGGCTGGATCAGGCCTTGTGCCTCGGCCTTGGCACGGACGCGGTCACGATCGATACCGCGCCCATCATCGCGGATCGCGATGATCACCTCGCCGCCTGCCTGCTTTGCCGACAGCCTGACTTGGCCGATTGCCGGCTTTCCCGCGGCAACGCGCTCGGCGGCCGGTTCCAGCCCGTGATCGCAAGAGTTCCGGATCAGATGGACCATCGGATCCGCCAGCCGCTCCATCACGGTCTTGTCGACTTCGGTCGTCTCCCCCTCGGTCGTGAGTTCGATCGTCTTGCCGGTATCGCGCGCTAGGTCGTGAACCAGCCGGCGGAAGCGGCCGAACAGAGTCGCGACCGGCACCATGCGCAGCACCATCATCGTGTCGCGCAACTCCCCGGCCAGCCGCTCGATCTCCTCAGAAATCGAATGCAGCACCTGGTTGCCCCCCCCCGCCCCGCCATGCGCCAGTTGCGAAAGCCGGCTCTGCACGATCACGAGCTCGCCGACCCGGTCCATGAGCAGGTCGAGCCTTTCAGCCGGAACGCGGACGGTCTCGCCCGCCTTGGGCAGCGCCTTGGCGGGCTCTTCGGTCGTCGCGGTGGGTGCGGCCGGTGCAACCGGCGCGTCGCCGCAAGGCGCATGGTCGATCGGCACGGCCGGGGCGCAGGGTTCGAGGGACGCCTGGGCTTCGCCCTCGTCCGCAAGCTCCTCGATCTCGAGCAGCATGTCGTCCATCACGAAGATGAAGACATCCTCGATATCGCTTCTGCGTATGTCGCCGCACAGTTCGACTGCCCAGCCGACATGGCATTCGGTCGGGACAAGTTCGTCAATCGGCGGAATTTTGTCGGTAAGAGCAACGATGCGGGCGTCGCCCAGTTCGCGCAGCTCGTCGAGCAGCATCAGGGGATTGCTACCATTCGCCATCGCCTCGGGGGGCAGGCGGAACGTCAGTCGCCAACCGCGCCGCGCCGGTTTCGCCTGATCGGTCACGGCCGGCGCGCCATCGATCGCCATCTGCAACCGCGCGAGAATTTCCGCGCCAACCGATTCAGAGGCGTCCGCGCCGCCGTCGAGCAGCGCCCGCATATGGTCCTGCGCCGACAGGATGACGGCTACGAGTTCGGCAGTGGCGGGCGCCAGGCGCTTGCGCACCCGGTCAAAGGCGGACTCACAGTGGTGCGTGAAGCCGGCAAGCGCATCGAAGCCGAACATCGCGCCCGAGCCCTTCAGTGTGTGCAGCCCGCGAAACACCGCGTCGATCAGGTCGTGATCGTCGAGACAATGCCCCAGATCGAGCAACGCCTCCTCAATCTGATCGAGCAGCTCGCCGGCTTCGACTCTGAACGCGGCGGTCGGGTCGCTGGCGGTCATCGCCCCAGCACCTTGCGGGTAACCCTGATCAGCTGTTCGGGAACGAACGGCTTGACCAGCCAGCCAGTCGCCCCTGCTGCTTTGGCCTGCTGCCTCATCGCATCATCCGATTCCGTGGTGAGAAAGATGATCGGCGTGCCGCATTGCGCGGGGTTCTTCCTCAGTTCGCGGATCATGCTGAGCCCGTCCATTTTGGGCATGTTTAGATCGGTGATGATGAGGTCGAACTTGCCCGCATTGGCTGCGTTCAACCCGGCTTCACCGTCGCCCGCTTCGGTAACGGTGTAGCCGGCACCGTTCAGCGCGATGCGGATCGCCAGACGAATGCTGGGCGAATCATCGACTGTCAGGATCGAGGCGGTCATTGCGCCACCTCGCCGTCCAGCCAGAATTCAACATCGTCCGGCGATAGCGCATCGAGGAAACCCGCCCGCGACAGTAGCGACTTCACCGCTGCCGAAGCAGGCTGCGCGAGCCGGATCGTCTTATCATGGTGCCTGGCATGGTCGCGCGCCGCGCAAACGATCTGAATGAAGCTGAGATCAGCTTCGACAAGATGCTCAAGGTCCAAGGTTACGCAATCGTGCTGGCTTAGATGGTGCCGGACATCTTGGGCAAATGCTGCCACCGATGAGAGAGTCACGGTTCTGGGCACTGTTATGATATGGGCCACTTGTACCTCAACAGTATTCTACAGGCTCGTTCCTTGCTGAAGACGCTGGTCGCGACCGGCTGCCGACAAGGATCTTACGGTATTCTAGTACGAACGGCGTAGAAACGGCGGCTCAACCGGTGCGATATTTCGCAAAACATCAAGTGGCCCTGCCTCAGGCTCAAGATTCAGAAGCAAAACAGCGGTTTTGATGCTTGGCATAAGAGGCCGCTGCGCGACGGGCGAGGAAGATGCTCGACACACTGAGTTGATCCGGCAGGCCTAGAACGACAGCGGCAAGGTCTATGGCTACCGCACGCTGTACGACGATCTGCCGGACCAGGGCGAAACCTGCAATCCGAACCGTGTTGCGTGGTTGACCAGGCTGGCGGGTAACAAGGCGCAGATCGGCTACAAGCGCCGGGCCTGGGCGGGCGACATCAAGGCCAATGTCGATCGCTACGGCGTGCTCAGGGAGCTTCGCCATGCGTCATGACCCCGCCAGCGCCGCGGTCGTTGTAATGCTGCGCGCCCTCAAGATGTTCGGCATGGCGCAAGTGCTCTGATCGAGCAGGGCGCGCCTGCCTTCGATGCTGCCGTGCCGATGCTGTCTCAGCTCCTCAAGGCAGAGATGGCCGAGCGAGAGCCATGCCCTTCCATCTGCTCAGCAAGCTGTATGAGCGCACCCGCGTCGTCATCACCACCAATCTGAGCTTCAGCGCATGCTCGGGCGTGTTCAGCGATGCCAACAGACCACCGCGCTGCTCGATCGCCTCACCGATCACTGCCACATCCTGGAAACCAGGTAACGACAGCTTCCGCTTCCGAGCCAGCCCCGCTGCGCCTAAAGCCCGAAAGGAGAAGCCCGCATCTTGATCCTACCGATCAGCAGCAGCACATAAACCATACCCCCCGGGTCAATTCTCAATGCAACTCAACATACTGCCCTTCTATCGTCTTTGGGCGCTCCCGCCCCGGGGAAAACCCGAGCGTGTCAGTATTTGAAGCTGGCGATCACTCCGAACGTCCGTGGGTCGCTGAGCGCGGAGCCGTTGGCGGCCACGCTGGGCGCACCATCAGGGTCCGTCATGTTGGCCATGACCGAGGTCGGCCCCCAGCCGTCCGGAATGAAGCGTCGGTCAGTGACGTTGCGGACGTAAGCCGTGAGCGAGAACGTGCCGATCCGAAGTGTCGCGTTGAGGTCGCCCATCGCCTGCGACTTGACGTGGACATAAGGCTGCGCGCCGCTGTTCGCCCAGTCGACGCTGATGGAAGAGGTGTCGTGCGCCGAGAAGAAGCGGATAGCACCGCGCAATTGCAGGCTCGCCTCGCCGATCGGGATGCGGTGATCGTAGGCTAGATTGCCTTGGAACGGCGCGACGCCGGGCACCTTGTGGGTCGAGAACAAGTACGCGTACTCACCAAAATCGCCGTAGCGCGCATGGGTGTAGGAGCCGTTGAGGCTGAACGTGCCGTTCGCCCAGGGGACCAAGCGCACTTCCAGCTCGGCGCCGTAGGATTTGAGCGGCAACGAGATCGTCGCGTACGTCGGCGTTAGGGGCGTTTGCGGCGAGGTGTTGATCGCGGCGGTCTGATAGCCGCTGTAATCGTTGTAATAGATATCGCCATTCACTTGCAGGCGGTTGTCGAGGAAACGGTTTTTCGATCCGATCTCATAGGACGTCAGGGTCTCCGCTTTCAGCGTCTGCGCCACCGGCTTGTAGCTGTTGTCCGTGGTCAGCGTGACGTCTCCGGGGGAAAAGCCGGTCGAGACCACGCCATACAGCATGTTTTGCGGCGTGAGATCGTGCTCCAGCCTAACTTTGTAGGTGAAGTTATTGAACTTGCGCAGGCCTTCGTTGCCGGTCAGCGATTCGGTGATCCCCAGCACGCTGGTATATTCGCCGGTGGTGAGAACCTCGGTGTGGTCGTAACGCCCACCCACCGTCAGCCGCGTTTCCGGTGTGAACGAATACGTGCCTTCGGCAAATACGCCTTGCGCCTTCGTTTCCTTGTGCGTGCTCGACCGGAACGCATAGGGCCCGTTGGGCACCAGGAGCATGTCGTTCACGTTATCAAGCTTGTTCTGATACGACATGACACCGGCCTGCCACTTGAACCTGGCCGCATTGTCCGTGTTGGCTAGCCGCAACTCATGGGTCATGAACCAGTCGTTGGGAGTGTAGATGGTCTGGTCGGCGTTCAAGGCGCCGCGCAAGTACGTGGTCCCGTTCTGATACCAGGTGCGATAGGCCGGAATGTAGGTGACTGCCACCGCCCCCAGGTCCAGCTTGAAGTTGCCCCAATATTGGTGCGAGTGGCTCTTTCCGGCGGGGCTAACCGCTTGATCGCTATAAACGAAGTTGGTGGGAGAGCCGACCTGATCGATCGCCACGCCGCCCGTGTGCGTTACGGTATAATCCTGGGCATACCCAAGCAGCGCCGAGAAGTTGTCAGTCGGCGTCCATAACGCCTTGACCCGGAAAGCCTCGTTCGAGACCGCGCCGCCCTCGGCCGAATAATAGCCGTCGCGCTCATAGAAGTTGCCGGCGATCCGGACTGCTAGCTTGTCCTTAACCACGGGGATGTTCAAGTTGCCGGTCACATGATGCAGGTTGTAATTGCCGACCTCGCCCGTTCCCGACAGGCCGAAGTTGGACGTATCGGGCTCGCCAGTGTGGATGGCGACCACGCCTGCGGTCGCGCTGCGGCCATAAAGCGTGCCTTGTGGGCCGCGCAGCACCTCGGCACGGTCGATGTCGTAGCCGCTGCCGATGCCGTTATAGACGTCATCCACATAGAGCGCCGCCGCAGCCGCAGTCGAGGTAATGCTGCCGCCCGCGCCGGCGTTGGATTGGATACCGCGAATTGTCAGCCCCGAGGCTGGATTGTCCGAGCCGAACGCCTGGGCCGTGCCGGCCGCACCGGCGGCGCCGCCCGATATGCCGGGTACGTCTTCCAGGATGTTCTTGAGTTCGTAACGGCCGAGCGCGAGCATGTCCGCGCCGGACCGCACGCTGATCGACGCGGCGGTTTTCTGGGCGGTGCTGGTGCGGCGCTCTGCGGTGACGATGATTTCCTGCAGTGCCCGATCGTCTACCGGCGATGGCTCCACCGGTGAAGTGGTCTGCGGCGCGGTAGCGTCCTGCGCGAATGCCGGCTGGCCTGCCAAGAGGCAGCCAAACAACGACGTCGAGAGCATAAGCTTCGTGCGTTTCATGATAATCCCCCCACTATTCCGGCCTTATGTTGGCCGGATATATTGATGTTATATTGTTCAGATCACTGGATATTCGAGGCTAGGCGGCAATGAACTTACGGTGCAAGCGGCCGCGCTAGGCTTGGAGACGGCCCAAGCCTAGCGCATGGCCCGCGCTTCTATTCGGCCTGGTCGTCGGGTTCGGGAACCAGCCCTGCGTTTGGCTCAGTGGTCGGATCGCCGATCTGCTGTTCGCAGTTGTATTCGCTCAGGACCGCCAGACTCGGCTGCCAGGAGAAGGTGCGAACGACTGACCAGGGCCGGGTATAGTTGGCAGGATCGACGAAGGTTGTGATGATCTCGAGGAAGGGCTGGCGATCGCCATTGTCCACTTTGCGGATGCGCTGGATCAGCTTGCCATTCTTCGACAGCGGCGTCCCGTCGGCGTCGAGCCACAGCGCCTGCTTGAAGCCGGTGGTTTCGACCACCAGAGTGTCGCCCACCCAGTGGCCGACTGAATAGCCCATATAGGCCTTCTTGGCTGGCGGCGGGTTCTTGGCAGGATCGAAGACGATATTCCAGCGACCGTGGTAGTGTTCGAAGAGAAACTCCACCGCATCGTTGGTCTGCAGGGTCAGGAACGGCATGTTGAGATCGAGCTGCCAGGGCTGACCGGGCGGGCGGCAAATAGCCGAGGCGTTCAGATACGGCTTGCCGTCCTTGAGCGACTGGATACGCCGCGCCAGGATCTTGACCCCTTCCATGGTGAAGGGCACCGCCTTGTCATACATGTCCCGCCGCATGCGGAACTCCAACTTCTGGTTGTGGTGCCAGGCGCCGCGCAGGTTGTGCGGATCTGTGGAGGGCATCGGCGAATCGGCGGGCAAAGGATCGTCGGCCAACATGGTGCCCGGCTGAGGATCGGGCAGGCTGGCGGCGAGCTGCTCCGCGGGTGGCGGCGGCGGCAGGGGCGGGGCGAGATCGGGCACCGCCCCCGTGGTGTTGAGCGGCGGCAACCCGCCCGGCGGGCCTCCGGCCCCCAGCGGAGGGAGGCCGGGGGGTTGCGCCCCCGCTGTGACTGCGCCCAGCGCCAGCGCGGCGGCGCTCGCCATGGCAAGGCCCTGGCGAAGACGCCGGGCGGATTGAGTCGTCATGCGGACAAGCTCCAAGTCTGAGTTAAACCGGGTCATTGCGGGAAGATCGGCTGATGCGCTTCGCGGCGGTCCAGGCAGACGTCCTCGGGGAAAACAGCGGATGGTTGGCGCTTATAGACGACCACCGCATCCCAGGGCTTGGTGAAGTAAGCGGGATCCTCGATCGTGATGCGATCTTCCAGCGTATCGGCGTCCAGCAGCCGAATGCGCTCGGTCACTTTCATGTCCACGGTGTGGGGGACCAAGTCATCGATCAAGGTGCGGTCGGAAAGGTTAGTGGTCTGAGCGACCAAGGTATCGCCTTCCCAATGACCGACCGAGTCTCCGGTCATGCTGGGGACCAGTCCTTCGCCAATGAAGTCCAGCTTGGGTGGCAGCTTGCTCGCGTTGATCTGGCGGGTCGCGCGGTTCCATTCGAAGTCAAAGGTCACGACTCCGAACATCTGCCAGATCTTGAAGCGCGAGGGGATCAGCATGAGCCGGGGCGTACCCGGACTACTGCACCGCGAAAGCGCGATGTCGTAGTCCTCGTAGGCCTTCTTGGCCTGAAAGCGCTTGTTCCGGTCGTAGCGCTTGCGCCCTTCCGCCGTGAAGGGAACCGACCCGCTGACCGGCTTAAGGGTGTTGGTCGGCGTCGCGATCTTCCAGACGCCTTCGAGATCGGGCGTATCGGGTTGCGGCGCGGTTTGCGTTGGCGGCGGCGCTATGGGCTGGGCGACAACTGGGACGGCAACCACGGTCGCCAGCGCGCCAGCCAAGAAAGCCCCGAGCCTGTTGCCCGAGCGGGATTTGTTCATCATCATATGGTTTGTCCGCCTAGTTGCCCGAAGTGCCGGGGACGCCCAGCGAGGCTGCCGCTGCGGAAACCTCGGCATCCTTGTAGGTCTTGCCGCCCGCCACGCTCAGCATGGCCAGAGCGCCGCCCGGCGCGCCGGAGGTCGTGGGGTGGTAGGTGACGATCACCTTGTCGCCACTGCGAAAATCGCGAGGCGCCAAGCCCTGTTTGGAAAACGACAGCGGGCTGCCGCTGATCAGCGACATCACTTGCTGCTTCTTGTTCTTGTCGACGTAGATCACCGCCACCGAGGAATGCGGCGCCCCCCAGCGAAACTCCTTGATGGTCGCCGACACCGTCTTGGTCTTTCTCATGTCGTAGGCGTTGAAGGAGTGGTGAGCCTTGGCCGGCCCGGCTGCCAGGACCGCCATCGCGGCCACGCACAAGCCCAGCCGACAGGCGAAGGGGCGATCAGTCACTGTACTCTCCCACCATATTTATCTGTCACCGGTTCGCAACGACCGGCAATTCCAGGTTCAAAAGCGTCAGATCCAAGGATCGATGACGAATAGTCGCAGTGTTCGAGACTCTATCGAGACTTGCGCTCGGCCCCGTTACTCAGCGGCTTTAGCAGCTGAGCTGAAAGAGGGCTGTCAAGACATGAGCAAATTTCTGTAAAGGTTTTGAAAAGACAGATGACGCTCTGTAAGAAAGTCGGCAGAGCAGCAACAAATGAGAAGTTACGGTTCCGGGTTGCATGTCTCGCCGATCGATGAGAATGTCGATCATCGGCGGGTGCGGCAACGACAGCTTAAGACCGAGCACTTGTGCGTCACGCTCGACTTCGGCCAAGGCAAAGCCGTCGTCGACGCCCCCAGCGAAGACCGCGCTACTACTATACGTGACAGTACCGATGACGCCCCGCAGTGCGCGATCGGCGTCCACGCCTGCCACCATCGCGCCTGGCCTTGTTCGTGAAAAGTGGCTTGTTCTGGAAGCTGCTCCTGGCTTTCGGAGTGGCCTTTTTCCTTCTTCCCCAATTGTTCTGGGCGCTCGTAACCCTGCCGCCCTCGGATAGCGCGCAAGTCGAAATCCTGTCCCTCTCCGCACCGCAAGCGCACTTGACGGGCTCCGATGTGGTGGAGCGCCAGGCGCGGGGACCGGACGGCACGATGCTGCGCGTCCGCTATCATCAGCAAGGTGTCAGACGCTTCCTGACGATCCCGCTGGAACCCGTGGCGCTGGCGTTGATCTTCGGGCCGATCTTCGGGGTGATCTTGGCATGGTATCTGGTCGCGCCGATCCGCCGGCTGCGGCTAGGCTTCGAGCGCCTGGCCGGTGGAGACCTCTCGGTCCGGCTTACGCCGGGCATGGGCAAACGGCACGACGAGATCGCCGACCTTGCCCGGGACTTCGACGTCATGGCCGCCCAGCTCGAGCAATCGATTCAGGGGCGCGAGCAATTGCTGCACGACGTATCGCACGAACTGCGATCGCCGCTCAGCCGCCTCCAGCTTGCCATCGCCCTTGCCCGCCAGGACCGCTCGCAAGTCGATACCTCGCTCGACCGCATCGAATACGAAGGCCGTCGACTGGATTCGGTGGTCCGCGAATTGCTCAGCCTGGCGCGGGCGGAAAGCGGCCATGCTCCGGGTGATGACTATTTCGATCTGACCGCCTTGCTCGAAAGTGTCCTGGCCGACGCCCGGTTCGAAGCCGATGCAGCGGGCGTGCGCATCGTCTCAGACATGGGTCATGCCGGCGACGACACGGCACCAAGCCTGCGTGGCAACACCGAACTGATCCGCTGGGCGCTCGACAACGTCGTGCGCAACGCGCTGCGGTTTTCAACCACCGGACAGTCCGTTCACGTCAAGCTTGGCTACGACGACGAGGCGAAGCGCTACGAGATCGACATCGTTGACGAAGGCCCCGGCGCGCCGGAGAAGGTGATCCCCACCTTGTTCGAACCCTTCGTCCGCGCCGAAGAAACGACCGCCGGCTTCGGCCTAGGCCTCGCCGTCGCCAAGCGCGCGGTCACCGCACATGGCGGCGCGATCCAAGCCAGCAACCGGGCGGGCGCAGGCTTGGGCGTCCACATCGCCTTGCCGGCCTAGCGCCAGCGCGGACGAACCGCCCCCGATCGGCCCATCAAGGCGCACGCTCATCATCGATGACGAGAGGGTTGTCGGTGACCGCCTCGAGGGCGTCGCAACGTCTATGTCGCAAAGAAGCGGCAACAGCATCTGGCATGCATCGGTTGCCCTGTCGTTTGCATGAAAATGGGGGCTTAGTTAGGGGGCCTCACGCAGGCCGCGCCGAATCGAGGCCCCCAATGGGGCTGCCCGATACCGCGATCCGAAAAGCGAAGCCCTAAGAAAAGCCCCACAAAATCTCGGCCTACCAAGGGCTGTATCTGCTGGTCAATCCAAGGGGCAGCAAGCTGTAACGCTTGAAATACCACATGAATGGCGTGGAGCGGAAGCTGGCGTTGGATCGTACCCCGAGGTGACGCTGGTCCAGGCGCGCAAGGCTCGCGATGCAGCGCGCAGCCAACTGCACAGGCCATCGATCCAATGCTGCCAAACGGCAAGCGAGCGGCTGCCTTGAGCGTCGTGACGACGTTTGGATTGGTAGCGACTTCAAGAAGCGGGTCACGACCCGCCAGAAGCGTAGCCTTCTCGATGCCAACCTTCGTCCGTGCCTGATCTGCAGATGACGAACGAGACCATGAAGTCGGTCAGCGGCCAGCGCAGCAAAAAGACGCACGCGAAGTACATCTAAAAGGCCAACCAGGCGCGCCTGGCAGACTCGCGCGATGGCTAAGCTGTCAGCCTTGGGAAATGTTGGTGAAGAGCGCTGGCGCAGGTACCGAAAACAAGGCCGTCGCGAACGACTGAATGTCTCACCTGCTCTGGCAGCGAGACAGTCACGGGCATGATACCCGCAGAAACCTGCCATTCTCTGAAAGATGTTGGCTCCCCGAGTAGGATTCGAACCTACGGCCATTCGATTAACAGTCGAATGCTCTACCGCTGAGCTATCGGGGAGCAGCCTGTCAGTGTCACCACCGCCGGGCAGGGGTGCGCCTATAACAGCGCCAGAAGGATTGGCAAGCCCGCGAACGGCAATTTTTACGAACGGTGCGGTAAACTTGGCGACTGCCCTGCCCCTCGCCCCGTACAACCTTTCGGAAGGTCCGGGTCTACCGCGCCTGGCGGGGTCCGCCCGGCGATCGAGCGGTGGGGAGCAGCGCGGTCACGAACTACCGCGCCCTCCCCGTGCTGTATCGCCTCAGGCCAGCGCGCCGTGGCAGTGCTTGTACTTGTTGCCCGAGCCGCATGGGCACGGGGCATTTCGGCTGAGCGCCATGTCTGCGTAGGGGTCCTGGCCGGAGCCCCCAGCCCCGACGCCTGCCTGCGGGCTGCCTGCAAACGAACCGAACAGTTCGGGCATGCGGCCCGATCCATCGCCATCGCTCGAATCGTCCAGCCCGGTGAACGGATCGATATGGCCGGTCAGGAAATCCGGCAACTCGGGCAGTTGGCCTTGGTCGGGCATCTGCAACTGGCTGAGCGAGAGGATGCGCGTCACGTCCTCGCGAATCGTTTCGAGCATGCGTTCGAACAGGCCGAAGGCTTCCTGCTTGTATTCGTTGATCGGGGTCTTCTGGGCATAGGCGCGCAGGAACACCACCTGGCGCAGCGCATCCAGGGTGGCGAGGTGCTCCTTCCAGTAGTGATCGAGCCGATCGAGCAGGATGGACTTTTCGACCTGGCGCCAGATCGAGGGATCGTCCTGGCTCATCTTCTCGGCCATGCGCGCGTCGGCCAGTTCGGCGATGCGCTGTTCGATCGTTTCGGGATCGATGCCGTCTTCCTCGAACCAGGCGTCGATCGGCAGGTCCAGTCCCAGGATGTCGAGCGACTTTTCCTTCAGGACATCGATTTTCCAGTGTTCGGGGTACGACCCGGCCGGGCAGGCATCGGCGACGATCGCGTTGACCGTGTCGGCGCGCATTTCCATCACGACTTCATCGACCGTGTCGGAGTCCATGATGTCGGCGCGCTGCTCGTAGATGACCTTGCGCTGGTCGTTCATCACGTCGTCGTATTCGACGACCTGCTTGCGCACTTCGTAGTTGCGCGCCTCGACCTTCTTCTGAGCGGTCTCGATCGCCTTGGACAGCCACTTGGACCCGATCGCCTCGCCATCAGCGAGGTTGCTGTTCATCATGCGGGAGAACAGCGTGTCAGGGCCGAAGATGCGCAGCAGATCGTCTTCGAGGCACAAATAGAACTTGGACAAGCCCGGATCGCCCTGGCGACCCGAACGACCGCGCAACTGGTTATCGATGCGGCGGCTTTCGTGACGCTCGGTGCCGATCACACACAAACCGCCCGCCGCGATGACGAGGCGCTTTTGCTCGGCGACTTCGGCCTTGATCTTGGCGACGGCGGCATCGCGCTCTGGGCCTTCGGGCATGTCCGAAAGCTCGTCCTCGGTGCGGAACTCGACGTTACCACCAAGCTGGATGTCGGTGCCGCGCCCGGCCATGTTGGTGGCGATCGTCACGGCGCCAAGGCTACCGGCCTGGGCGATGATGTGGGCTTCCATCTCGTGGAAGCGGGCGTTGAGGACCGAGTGCTTGACGCCTTCCTTGTTCAGGAATTCGGACAGAAGTTCCGACTTCTCGATCGACACGGTGCCGACCAGAACCGGCTGCCCGCTTTCGTTCTTGTCGCGGATCAACTTGGCGATGGCGGCGAACTTATCGAGGGTGTTCTTGTAGAACTCGTCTTCCTCATCGACGCGCAGCACCGGCACGTTGGTGGGGATGGTGACGACGTTCATCTTGTAGATGTCGTAGAATTCGGCGGCTTCGGTCGCAGCGGTGCCGGTCATGCCCGAAAGCTTGGGGTACATGCGGAAATAGTTCTGGAAGGTGATCGAGGCGAGCGTCTGGTTCTCCGGCTCGATGTTCACGCCTTCCTTAGCCTCGACCGCCTGGTGCAAGCCGTTCGACCAGCGGCGGCCATCCATCATGCGCCCCGTAAACTCGTCGATGATGACGACCTTGCCGTCCTTGACGATGTAGTCGGTGTCCCGCTTGAACATGACCACGCCCTTGAGCGCCTGGTCGAGGTGGTGGACGACCTGGGTGTTCTCAACGTCGTAAAGGTTCGAGCCTTCCAGCAAGCCGGCAGCCTCAAGCATGCGCTCGGCCTTTTCGACGCCATCTTCGGTCAGGCTGATGTTCTTGGTCTTCTCGTCCGCCTCGTAGTCCTCAGGGACCAGTTGCTTCACGATCGCATCGACCTGGATGTACAACTCGGACTTGTCGTCGGTCGGGCCGGAAATGATCAGCGGCGTGCGCGCTTCGTCGACCAGGATCGAGTCCACCTCGTCGACGATCGCGAAGTTGAAGGGACGATGCACCATCTGGCTGCGATCGTGCTTCATGTTGTCGCGCAGATAGTCGAAGCCGAACTCGTTGTTGGTGCCGTAGGTGATGTCGGCGCCATAGGCCTCGCGCCGCTCCCATTCGTTGATGTTGGGAACGATCACGCCCACGGTGAGGCCCAGGAAACCGTGGAGCTTGCCCATCTGCTCAGCGTCGCGGCGGGCGAGATAATCGTTGACGGTGACGACGTGGACGCCCTTGCCTTCCAGCGCGTTGAGGTAGGTAGCGGTGGTCGCCACCAGAGTCTTGCCCTCACCCGTCCGCATCTCGGCGATCTCGCCGCGATGAAGGACGATGCCGCCGACCAGCTGAACGTCGAAGTGACGCATACCGAACACGCGCTTGGATGCTTCGCGCACGGTGGCGAAGGCTTCGGGCAGAATCTTGTCGAGCGTCGATCCGTTCGCCAGCAGTTCGCGGAACTTGGGCGTTTGCGCCGCCAGTTCCTCGTCGCTCATGGCCTCCATGGTAGGCTCGAACGCGTTGATCTGGCCCACGATCTTTTCGAGCGACTTGACGTAACGCTCGTTGGACGAGCCGAAGATGGATTTGACGATAGCGCCGAGCATGGCGGTTTTTCCCTGTTTTTCGTGAATGCGTGTGAACGCTTGATGGTGTGCCGTGCGCGCCGCACGTCATGCGGTAGCGAGCAGGCGGGCGCTGTTGAGCGCGGGTAAAGTAAGGCTACGCGCTTAATCGCGCGCGCGGTCGATCCCGATCAGGACGGTCGGCACGATGCGGGCCTGCGGTGCAGGCGCAGCCTGAGGCGCATAGCGCCGTGCGTTGAGAAGCCCCGGTTCAGGAAGCCGCGCCAACGCCGCCGGTGCCCTGGCAGGCTTTACCGCGGGACTTTCCCCCGCAACCGCAACCTGCACGCTGGCTACCCGCGACGCGCATGCCTGGGCCGGACCGATTTGGGCGGCAAGGCCCGTCAGCAGGGCAAGCAAGGTCAGGAGCAGGCGATGGGCCATGCGCGACGAGATAGGGACGCGCGGGGCCGGTGTCCACTAACAAGATGACGGTGATATGGTGAAGCGGCCCTTTAGTTTACAGGCTCGACCGTGGCCTTCGCCGTAACCGTATAGCGGCGGCGCACGGGCTTCCCCGTTTCGTCCAAATACGGTTGGAAGGTCTTGGCATTGCAGGCCTTGACGGCACCTTCGATCTCCCAAGGACTGGCGCCATCAGTGGCGATCTTGCAGCCGGAGACCGAACCGTCCGCCTCAACAATAAACGATTGAACGGTTGCAGCCGGTTTGGGCGCTGGGCCGGTATCTTCCAGCTTCCAGTTCACGCGACCTGAATACATGCCTGTGGTTGGCATGCCCCTGCGATCATGAGGAGGGTTGAACAGTGCGCGCTGGGTTAAGAGAGTGCACGTTGCATCATCGAGCAAAGTGCTGCCGCTGCTGATCGTTACTTTGCACTCTGCAACGCGGCCCGCCCGGTCGATCTTGAGCTCATAGCCGGTTCCGCCTTCCACCCCAGAGGCCGCCGCATTTTTTGGATAATCGTTGGCGCTGATCCACCCGTTGGGATTGCCACGTGGCACGGCTTCGGCGTCGGCAGCGCCCTGCACCGCGCCGGCTGCATTCTGCAGCTTTTGGGCCCCGTCCGAAGATGGCGCGGCGGCCCAAGCCGCCAGAAGAATCACGATGCCCACCAACGGAAAATGACCAAACTGGTGCCCGTCGTAAAGCCCGATCTGTACTTGACCTGTCATCGTCACGCGCTAGTCGCTTTGGGCCATGGCCCACCCCGTCTCCCCGCTCGCCTCGCCATTCCCCACCCTGCCCGAAATCGCCGGCGTCACCCCGCATGTGGTGCGCGCGGGGTACAAGGACTGGGGCCGCTGCGACCTCACTTACGTCACCTTCGACGAAGGTACGGCCGTCGCCGGGGTTTTTACCCGCAACGTCTGCTGCTCCACCGAAGTCGAGCTTGGCCGCGCGAATGTGGCGCAAGGGCGCGCGCGCGCCTTGGTGGTGAACGCAGGCAATTCCAACGCCTTCACCGGCTATCGCGGGCGTGAGGCAGTGGAGCAGATCATGGGCCAGGTGGCGGACCACCTCGGTTGCCCCAAGGAACACGTGTTCGTCTCCTCCACCGGCGTGATCGGCGTGCCCTTGCCCAAGGACAAGGCGCGCGACGGGGTCGCTGCCGCGCTCACAGCTCAGCCTTGCGATTGGGAAATGGCGGCGCAGACCATTTCCACCACCGACACCTTCGCCAAAGGCGCCACCGCCACTGCCAAGATCGGCGACGTCACCGTGACGATCAGCGCGATCATCAAGGGCTCGGGGATGATCGCGCCGGACATGGCGACGATGCTGGGCTATCTGTTCACCGACGCGGCGGTCGAGCCGGCCTTTTTACAAGCGTGTCTGTCCAACGCGAACGAACGCACGTTCTCGTGCATCACCGTGGATTCGGACACGTCCACCAGCGACACCGTATTGGCCTTCGCCACCGGCAAGGCGGGCAATGCCCCCCTCACCTCGTTCGACAGCCCAGGCGCCGATGCTTTCGCCGCCGCCGTCCATGACGTGTGTCGCCAGCTTTCCCACCTCGTCGTGCGCGATGGCGAAGGCGCGAGCAAGTTCATCGAAGTGGCCGTGACCGGCGCGACCTCGGACGAAAGCGCGCGTAAGGTCGGCATGGCGATCGCCAACTCACCGTTGGTCAAAACCGCGATCGCCGGCGAGGACGCCAACTGGGGCCGCGTCGTCATGGCCGTGGGCAAAGCAGGTGAGCCTGCCGACCGCGACAAGCTTTCGATCGGCTTCGGCGGCGTCTGGGCCGCACGCGACGGCCTGCCGCTGGCCGATTACGATGAAGCTCCGGTGGCCGCGCACCTTAAGGGCCAGGACATCACGCTGCAGGTGGACCTCGGCCTTGGCAATGGCAAAGCCACGGTGTGGACTTGCGATCTGACGCACGGCTACATCTCGATCAACGCCGATTACCGGAGCTAAGCGATGGCAGAACCGTTCTTCACGATCTGGGGCCGCCTGAACTCGCACAACGTCAAGAAGATCGTCTGGTTCGCCGAGGAACTCGGTCTGGCTTGGCAACGCCACGACATCGGCGGGGCGTTCGGCTACACCGACGAATACCTCGCCAAGAACCCCAATCGTCTGGTGCCGATGATCGAGGACGGCAAGGTCTGCTTGTGGGAATCGAACGCGATCCTGCGGTACATGGCGGCGGAATATGGCGGTGAGGCGTGGTTTCCATCCGATCCGATCGACCGCGCGCTGGCGGATCGCTGGATGGATTGGCAGATCACCTTTGCCGATGCCCAGCGCCTGCCGTTCCTGAGCATGGCGCGGGTGCCGCAAGCCGAATGGGACATGCCCGCGATCGAGCGGGACATGGCATCGTGCGCTCGCCAGTTGGCGATCCTCGACCGCCATCTGGCGCAAACACCGTGGCTGTCGGGCAGCCGCTTCGGCGTGGGCGACATTCCGATGGGCGTCTACGCCTACACCTGGTTCAGCCTGCCCTTCGCCAAGCCGGACTTCCCCGCGCTGGCGGATTGGTACGAACGGATCAAGACCCGCCCCGGCTTCTCCTCTTATGTGATGATCCCGCTGACATGATTACGCAAACCCTCCACACCGCCGTCGAAACCGTGATGCGCCAGGTCAACGCGCAAGCGATCGTGCCGCGCTACCAGACGCTCAGCGCCGCCGAGATCGTCGAGAAGGCGGCGGACGACATGGTCACCATTGCTGACCGCGAAAGCGAAGCGATGCTGACCGAACAATTGGCGGCGCTGCTTCCCGAAGCCGACGTGGTGGGTGAGGAAGCGGTCTACGCCGATGCCTCGGTGATGGAGCGGCTGAAGGACCGTTTGTGCTGGATCGTCGATCCGCTGGACGGCACCAACAACTTCGCGTCGGGTAAGCCGCCCTTCGGCATGCTCGTCGCCCTGGCCGACAAGGGCGAAATCCTGGGCGGGTGGATCCTCGACTGCCTGACCGGACGCTTCTGCAAGACGAACCTGGGCGGCGGCGCTTTCATCGATGGACAGCGTATCGGAGCGCAAGTAACCGGGGAAGCCCCACCGGTGGCCGCGATCTCCACGCTGTTTGCCGATCCTGAGCGGCGCACGGCGATGATGGAACATGTCGCTCCGCACTACCGCCTGGTCGATATCCCGCGCTGCGCTGCCGAACAGTATCCGCGCCTGGTGCTGGGCGTGAACGACCTTTCGGTCTTCGAGCGCACGCTGCCGTGGGACCACGCCGCCGGCGCGCTGTTCCTCAACGAAGCTGGCGGACGCTGCAGCCGACCGGACGGCTCACAGTACCGCGTGGATGAATACGAAAAGCGGGGGCTGATCGCCGCCGCCAGCCCTGCGTTGTGGGATGTCTTCGCCCAGCGCCTGGCGGCAATCTGACCGCAATCAAAAATCCCCGCCGGTATCAACGGCGGGGATTTTGTAGCTTACTTGGACAGGCGGCTTAAAGCGCGCCTTCGATCCAGCCCTTGAGCGCACTCTTGGGTGCGGCGCCCAGCTTTTGCGCGACCGGCTTGCCGTCCTTGAAGAGGATCAACAGCGGGATCGACTTGACGCCGACTTGCGCCGGAATGCCGGTGTTGGCCATGATGTCCATCTTGGCGATCGTGATCTTGTCGCCCAGCTCTTCGCTGATTTCTTCCAGCGACGGGCCGATCATCTTGCACGGGCCGCACCAGTCCGCCCAGAAATCGACCAGAACCGGCTTGTCGGACTTCAGGACGTCGTCTTCGAAGCTGGCATCGGTGACGGCAATGGTGGGCATGGCTGGAAACTCCTAACGTGAATTGGATGTCAATCTAGGGACGAAACGGTTGGGCGCAACGGCTCTTACGGTAAAGCTTTACTGCGATGCCGCCAAGGTCGGCTTATAGTCCGCCAGCACATCGCCCGGCACCACGATCAGCCGCGGCGTGGCGGTGTAGAGCACGGCCACTTCCACCGCGCGACCGGGGAACGTCGCTTGCAGCGCGGCCGCATAAGCGCCCATCTGGCGCAGCACTCCCTTGGGCATCTCCTCCAGCGAGGCGGGAGGACGGCGCGCGGTTTTGTAGTCCACCAGCCGCACGTGCGTCGGTGTCACCACCAGACGGTCGATCGTGCCGGAGATCACTTGGCCGCCGACCACCGCCGCCAGCGGCACTTCAGCCAGGCTTCCCGGCGCGAACAAGTCCGCCCATTCGGGATTGCCGATCACCGCCAGAGCGCCGGCCAGCAGCGCGCTGCGATCGGTCTCGGACATGTCGAAAGCATGGCGCGCCAGCCACGCCTCTCCTGCCGCATCGCGCGCATCGGGGGAGACATCGGGAAGCCGCTCCAGCAAGCGGTGGATCAAGGTACCGCGCCGTGCGGCCTCTCGCCCCGAACCGGGCGGGAATGGCGGATCGGGGGCATCCTCCTCACCCAGCGACGACGGCGCGAGCGGGCGCGGGGGGCGTGGCTCGGCGGCAGGCGCCCGCTCCAGCCAGGGCGGCAGCGGATCGCGCAAGGGCAGCGTCAGGGCCTTGGGAGTGACCGGCACCGGCGGCGGCAAAGCACCATGCTCATACCGTGCGCCCCAGATCGAGTCGGCCACCTCCGCCTCGGGCGCGAACAGCGCGCGCAGGCGGGCGTACCAGCTTTTGGGACTAGGCTCGCCCTTGTCGCGCGAGGTCAGCGCACCGCCGACGAACAAGCACTCTTCCGCCCGCGTCATCGCGACGTAGAGCAAGCGCCAGTATTCCTGCTCGTCCGCCAGGCGATCCGCCTCGATCTTGGCGGCAATGCGCCCCTGCTTTTCCGCTTTGCCCAACGGCGGCAGCGGGATCGTGCGGTCTTCGTTGGCGGGATCAGGCAAGTCGAGCCCACGATCGCGCGCGTTGTCGGGATTGCCGGCCGCATCGGCCAGGATGACGATTGGCGCCTGCAACCCCTTCGAGCCATGCACCGTCATCACCCGCACCAGCCCGGACGCCGCATCGGCCTCGCGTTTCAGCTCGCCATCCCCGGCATCGAACCAGGAGAGGAAGCCGGCGAGGCTGGGCGTATCGGTAACGACATAGGCGCGCGCGGCATTGATCAATTCGTCGATCGGATCGTTCGCCTCCGATCCCAACCGCGCCACCAGCCGCCGCCGCCCCTGCCACGGGCCGACCAGCAGCCAATGCAGCGTTTCGTGGGGCATCTCGAAATCAGCGCGGGTGAGCAATCCGCCAAGCTGGATCAGCACGGCGCCGACTTCGGGATCGGTGGAGGCGCGCAAATGCTCCCACAGCCGCAGGCGCGGCTCGCGCCAGGCGTGGCGCAGCAGTTGCTCCTGGCTCCAGCCCACCAACGGCGAAACCAGCAGCGCGGCCAGGTTCAAGTCGTCGAGCGGCTGCACCGCAAAGCGCAGCGCCGCCACCAAGTCCTTCACCGCCAGCGGCGCACCCAGCCGCAAGCGATCGACGCCCGCCACCGGAACTCCCGCAGCATGAAGCCGCGCGACGATCAGGCTGGCGAGTTCCTTGCGCTGGCGCACCAGCACCATCACGTCCCCTGCCTCGGCCCTGCGCGGCGTGCCCTTGGCCAACGCGAGGCCCGGCCCGCCTTCGTCCAGCCATTCGCTGACTTGCAAGGCGATGCGTTCTGCCATCTGGCGGTCGGGGCGAGACAGCCAGTCCGGGCTGGTGCCTTCCTCATCCTCGGACAGATCGTCCTCGATATCGGAGAATGCGCTCACCGGCTTCCACAGCGCGACATAGCCCGGACGGTCCTGTCCGACGTGCCGCTCTGGCGGGCGATCCAGGCCGAAGCTTTCATGGCCGACGCCGGCAATCGCATCGTCCACGAAATCGAGCACGTGCTGGGCAGTGCGGAACGAGCGGTCGAGCCCCAATTCCAGCAAGCGGCGCGGGCTGTGATTGGTGCGCAGCAACTCGGCGTTCTGAGCCGCCTGGTGCATATCGCGCCGGACCCGCTCGGCGGCGCGACGGAAATTCTCAGGGCTGGTGCCCTGGAAGCGGAAGATCGCCTGCTTGTAATCGCCCACCACGAAGAGGGTGCGCATCAGGTCGGCGCGTTGGCCCAGCCCTGCCCAGAACTCGCTCGCCATGGCCAGGATGATCGCCCACTGCTGGGCATTGGTGTCCTGCGCCTCGTCCACCATGATGTGATCGAAGCGGCGATCCAGCTTGTAGCGGATCCAGTCCGCCTGCTCCTTGTCGCCCAGCAAAGATGCGGCGCGGCGGATCTGGTCGTCGAAGTCGATTAGTCCTTCGCGCTGCTTCGCCTCATCCCACGCCAATGCGAAAGCACGACCCAATCGCAGCGCTGGCACCAAGCGATCCGCCAGCTCCAGCAGCGCCTTAGCGGAAGTAATCGCAGCGATCCGCTCGATCACGCGGTCGCGATAGTCGGGATAGGCCGGGTCCAGCTTTTCCTGCGACGCACTGGCGCGCGGACTTCCGGTTTTGGTCAGGAACACGCCGGCCAGCGCTGCTATCCCGGAAAAGCGCTGCGCCGGATCGCCCAGCAGCCATTCGCTGATCGCATCGACTGCCGCAAGGCCCGTCTTGGTGCCCCAGCGATGGTTCACATCCATGCAGTGCCGTAGCGAGGCGACGTCGAACGCCGCGTCCGTGCACATCTCCGCCAGCCAGTCCGCATCCGCTTCCGGCGGCAAGCCGATCAGCCGCAGCACATTGGCGCGCATGTCGCCCGCCTGCCAGCTTCCCGGCCCGAACCATGCATCGCGTGCATTGGCGCAGCGCAGCAGGAACGCGACCACCGCGTCCGGCCCGTGGCGCAGCGAGAGCACTTCCACGGCCTTGAGCAGCGCGGGATCGCCCAGCGGATCGCCTTGTGCAGATACCAGCAAGTCCGCCAGCACTTGCCGGGCGAGCAATTCGCGCTCGCGATCCTCCATCGGGCGGCTGCCGGGAACAAGATCTGCCTCCAGCGGGAACGTCGCCAGCAGCCACTGCGAAAAGGCGTGGATGGTATCGATGCGTAGGCCGCCACCCGGACAATCGAGCACGGCGGCAAACAACGTGCGCGCCCGCGCGATCGTCGCGGGATCGGCGGGTGCGCCGATCGCGTCGAGCCGCTGGAACAATGGCACGTCGCCCAACCGCACCCATTCGGCCAGGGTGCCGTTGATCCGCGCGGCCATTTCGGTCGCGCCGGCCTTGGTGAACGTCAGGCACAGGATCTGCGATGGCTCGACGCCGGGCTGCAGCAATAGTCGCAGCACCCGGCTGGAAAGCACTTGCGTCTTGCCCGTGCCCGCCGAGGCGGACAGCCACACCGTCTCCTGCGGATCGACCGCGCGCATCTGATTGCCGTGAAGCGGATGGACGGTTGCAGGCTCGCTCATGCCGCGCCTTCCTCACGCTTGTTGCCCAGCGTTGCGATCCACTCGTCCAGCCGCATGAGTTGATCGTAATCGGCGTAGCTGCCCAATTCCGGATTGAGCCGGGCGGTGAAAGGTTCGTCACCCAGAATCCACCGGTCGAGCGCATCGTCCAGATAGCGGCGGGTTTCGGGAAGAAAGTCCTCGCGCGGGATGCCAGACTTCTTGCGGCCTTCCAGCACTGGCTCGAAGACATAGCCCATCGTGCCGTCGGTGTCCTTGGCCATCGACCAGTATTCAAAGGCGTTCGCCTCAGCCGCCACCTCGTCGAAGCCGTTCGCCTGCGCGATCAAGGCGATCAGCCCGAGCTGCAGCGCAAAGCCTTCCTGCCCCCGCGATCCGCTGGGTGGCTGGCCGGTCTTGTAATCCACCACCGCCAGCTTGCCATCGGGCAGCACGTCGATGCGGTCGGCACGGCCATGAATGCGGATGCCACGATGGCGCCATTCGCCGCGCGCTTCCACCGCCGCCACGCGCCGGCCATCGGCCTTGGCGGCAAGAATCATCCCCTCGAACGTTTCCAGCGCCGCCGAAAGACGCGGCCACCACAGCACCCGCATCAGGGGGTGAGCATTCTTCTCGACCAGCACGTCCTGAGCGATGGCGTGCAACTGCCCTGCTGGCTCGCCCGCCTCGTGCCAGCGCTGCATGACAAGGTGCGCGACCTCGCCCTTCCACGCCGCGCTGGGCTCCGCATCGAGGCCGTCCAGGCTCCGCAGGCGCAAAATAGCGCTGGCGTAGAATTGATACGGATCGCCGCGCAGCCGGTCGAGCCCGGTGACGGGGACATCGACGCGGCGCTGGTCGGCATCGGGCATCGGATGCGGGCGGGGGTGAGCGGCAACCGGCGCGGCATCGTCGATCAGGCGGGCAAGGGTGAGCGCGTTCACCTCAAGATGCCGATCAAGCTGATCGCCCAGCATCGCGCGCACACGCAGCACGAAGCGCGACGGGATGACCGGGCCAGCATCGTCGCGCTGCGCCCAACTCAGCACCACTTCAGGCGCCCCGAGCGCGGCGGCAAGGTCATGCGCGGACAAGCCGATGCGAAAGTCCGCGCCCGGCACGCCTAGCGCCCGCAGAACGGCGGGTGGCAGCAGCGAATCCTGCGATGGGCTCGCCGGCCACGATCCTTCCGTAAGGCCGCTGCACAGCACCAGATCGGCACGGCTCATTCGCGCTTCCAGCAAGCCGTAGATCGCAACGCGCGGGTGGCCGCCCCACGGCGGCCGCACGGCAACCCGCTCCATCGCGTCGCGCAGCACCGCATGAGCCTCACGCGGATCGAGCAGCGTGCCCGCATCATGCGCCGCGCCGCGCAGTTCCTCGATGAATGCCGCCAGCGCCCGCCCATCCGGGCCAGCCCACAAGTCTTCGCCGCATAATGCCTCGGCAGCCTCGCCCAGCGCGCCCACGATCGCTTCGAGCGGCTCGCCCTCGGCCAGCGTGAACAGCGGGGCGAGGATCGCTTCCACCCCGGCCCACCACGGCTCGATGCGTGTACCCCGGACGATACCGGCGATCGTCTCCAGCCCCACGCCCGGACGCGGGCCCCGCAACTTGAGATCGAGGCGGCGGGCATTCTCCAACCACGTAGCCCTGCCCACGCCCGCCCCGGCGAGCGGATGCACCAGCAGCGCAATTAGCGGGACGGGCGCCACTTGCTCGGCCAGCACTTGCGCCAGCAGCAGCAGCACGCGGCCAGCCGCCGTCTGCGGCAGCGGGCGACCGGCGGTATCGTCCGCCTCGATCCCCCAGCGCCGCAAATGCGCGACAATTCTTCCCGCCAGCCCACGGTCGGGCGTAATCAGCGCAACGCGGCGCTCGGGCACTTCCAATGCTTGACGAATCAGGATCGCCAGCGCCTGCGCCTCTTCGCCCGGATGGCGGCACTCCAGCAAGCGCACCCCGGCCAGTCGGCGCGCGGCGGCAGGCAAGTCCACCCAGCGCGCCGAGGCTTGCGGCGGCAGGAACAAGTTCGAAATCGCCCGGCTGCGCTCAGGCGGCGCCGCGCCTGCGCCGGAGCGATGCCAGCGCTGCACTTCGTCGCGGTTCACACCCATGCGGTTGAGCAGGAGCTTCAAGTGATACTGCGGATGGGTGGCCGCATCACCGCGACCGAACGGCGGATCGCCAGGTTCCACGGGCACGCCCGCCGTGCCGAGTTCGTCCCAGACCTCCGCGTCCAGTTCCAAATCGAGGTCGGGCAGAATTACGGCGCAGCGATCCAGTTCGCTCACCACGCGCAGCAACCGCGCCAGCGAGGGCGATGCGCTGGTGATACCGACAGCCACGATCGGGTGCGCGGGCGGCGCTGCCTTCCAGGCTTTGGCCGCATGCTCGAACAGCCGATTGCGGCGCTCGGGCGCGTCGATCTCGCCGCGCGTCGAAAGTTCAGCGATCCAGTACTGCTGCACCATCAGGAAATTGCGCGTATTGTCGCGCCAGTGCCCGGCCAGATCGCCGACGATCGCGATCACCTCGTCCGAAAGCAGGTCAATCGGGGCAATGCCCTCCACCAGCAGGCGGTCCATGGTGCGCCCGATTTCCCAGGCCCGGCGCAGGAGTGCCGCGCCTTTGCCGGCAGCATCGCCTTCCACCTCGCGCAAGTAATGCGCCAGCCGCAACCAGCGCCGGGTGGGATCAGCGGCGGGAGCAATGTCAGCAGCGCCGAGCGGATCGAGCGATGGGCCCAGGGTCTCATCGAGATCGAGCCCACCCACCACGGTCATACGCGGCAGCAGCAGCCCGGTGCCGGACTGGCGCACGAACGCCTCGGTGACAGTCCGCACCGCGCGCAGGCTGGGCAACAGCAGCGTCAGCCGGGCGAGCCCCAAGTCTCCATTGGAATAGCGCGGCACCAAGCCCGCCACCAGCGCATCAGCGAAGCCGCGATGGGCAGCGATCGAGTAGACGTTCGGCCCGGCCCTTTCAGGCACGCGTCAGCCATTCCTCGGTCGGACGGATCGCCCCAGGCTCACCCACTTCGAACCACAATCCCTGGTGCGAAATGCCGTAGAGCCGATCTTCCTCAATCGCGCGGCTCCACAGCAAATTCGTGGAGAACGGCCCTTCCGGTGCGTCGCGCAGCAGGCGGTGCGATACGAGTTGAATGCCCGTGTAGATAAACGGCGCCACGCGGCCCGGTCGGCGACGGCTGGCTAGGCCTTGGGGATCAAGGTGGAAGTCCCCCTCGCCCCGATAGTTGCACGCGCGGGTGTGCGGCACCATCAACAGCAGCGCGTCCATGCGCGCGGGGTCCCAGGCCTGAGAAAGCTCGGCAAAGACGTCCGACGGGCCATCGAGCCAGATATTGTCGCTGTTCAGGCAGAAAAACGGATCGGGCAGCAGCGAGGCTGCCCGGACCATGCCGCCGCCCGTTTCCAACAGCACGTCACGCTCGTCCGAAAGCACGACCTTGGGCGCTGTTTTGCGCGCCTTGAGGTGCCCTTCCAGCGCGTCTGCGAAGTAATGAACGTTGACGACTGCATGGGCGACGCCGGCACTGCCCAGCCGATCCAGCGCATGGTCGATCAACGGTCGACCGGCCACCCGCACCAGCGGCTTGGGCTGGGCGGCAGTCAGTGGACGCATGCGTTTGCCCAGACCTGCGGCCAAGACCATGGCGGTATCGCTGGCGAGGGGTTTGGCGCTCATCGTGCGAACTCCCCGCCGCCGGCGACGCGAAGCTCAGCCGGGATGTTGGCATCGAACCACGCAGCGACGGGCGCCAGCACCGGATGCCCCAGATCGCGCTCCAGCAATTCCCATACACGCGGGATCAGGTCGAGATAGCGCGGCTTGCCATCGCGCTTCCAAAGCCGGACGAAGATGCCCACGATCTTGGCGTTACGCTGCGCACCCAGGCACGCGTAATCGGCCAGGAAGGTTTCGGGATCGACCCCGGTGGCCTGCAGATAGCGATCGAACATCTTCGCCTCGATCTCCGGCGAGACCTTGCGGCGGGCATCCTGCAGCAGCGACACCAGATCATAGGCCGGATGGCCGACCAGCGCGTCCTGGAAATCGAGCAGGCCCTGTTTTTCAAGATCGCCCAGCAGCATGATGTTCTCGGCGTGGTAGTCTCGCAGCACAGTCACGCCGGGCCGCTGGCGCGACACTGACGGCGCCAGCACCGCCGCCCATGCCGCAATGAATCCTTGCATATCGACGTAGAGGCTTTGCACCGAACAATACCATTCGACGAACAGCCGCGCCTCGCGGATGTACTCCGCCATCGAATAATCGGGGAACGGCCCAGGCGGCAGTTGGTGAAGCTGGACCAGCGTATCGACCGCACCGGAATAGATTGCGATCTCGTCGTCCGGCCATTGATCCAGGTAGTCCCGCATCCGGGCCTCGCCAAAATCCTCCAGCAGGACGAGGCCTCGCTGGGCATCGTCGTGCAGGATGCGCGGCGCGCGCATACCGTGGCCGTCAAGCCAGCGGGCAGCGCGCAGGAACGGCTGCGGGTCTTCGGTGGGCGGCGGCGCGTCCATCAGCATCGCGGTTTCCCCGCTCGCCTGGCGCATGCGGAAATAGCGCCGGAACGATGCGTCGCCCGGCAGCGGTTCAACCTCAGCGCCGCCCCATCCGGCAGCGGCAAGAAAAGCGTCGAGGCCTTGCGGCAGGTTTTGCTGGTTCTGCGTCATTCTGGCACCCGCCCTAGCCAATCCGCCCCTGCCTCGACAATGGCGATCCGCCCGCCATCCGCAACTTCGAGCAAAATCGAAAGGCAACCCGCCTCGTGCGAGAAGCCGCCAGCATGGTCGGGCCACTCGGCAAGAAGGGCAGCTCCGTCGCGATAATCGTCAAGGCCGATCTCATCGGCTTCGGATGGGTGCGCCAAGCGGTAGAAGTCGGCATGGATCAGGGGCAGGCGTACCGATGGCGGATCGTAGACCTCGATGATCGAAAAGCTGGGTGACGGCACTTCGCCCTGGTGACCCAGCCCGGCGATGATCGCGCGCGCTAATGTCGTCTTACCCGCACCTAATCCACCCGTTAGCGCAACGACATCGCCGGCGCGCAAGACCTTGGCGATCGCGCGCCCGAACCGATCCATGGCCGCCAGGTCGGGCAACCGAAGGGTCATGAGAAACCCCCGCTCACGGCAATTCGATCGTCGCGCTGGTGCCCTTGCCTGGTTCCGACACCAAGGCCAGCGCGCCCCCATGCGCTTCGACGAGCCTCCGGGCGAGCGGCAGGCCAAGCCCCTGACGACGCTCTACTTTTCCGTCCGCACCCAGCCGCATTCCGTCGAGAGCCCGTGCCAGACTGCGGCTGTCCATCCCGGCCCCGCTATCCCTCACGAGAATACGCAGCACTTCGGAATCATGGGCCACATTTTTCGCGCGCGAGACCAAAACCAGAACCCGCGACCCACGCGGCGAGGCCTCGATCGCATTGTCCACGATATGGCCGATCGCACGCGCCAACCGCCGCCGATCACCCTGAACCGACCTGAGCAAGCCTTTTGCCTGCAAATCCAGCGTGATACCCGCCTTGTGCAAACGCCCTGCCCGCTCCTCGACCACGGCCTGCACGAAGGGCATCGGGTCAATCTCTTCGTACTTGAGAGGCAGCAGGCCGGCTTCGCTCTGCGACAGATCCAGCAAACCATCGATATGCTCAGCCAGTTGCGCCGAAGCCGTGATGATCGAGTGGACGTAGTCCTTGCCCGGCTCGCTCAAGTCACCGCCCAAGCCTAGGTCCAGCATCTCTGCAAAGCCGCCAATCGAGGTAAGCGGCGTGCGCAACTCCTTGCTCATGTTCGCCAGGAAGCGCGTCTTGATCGCATCCGCCTCGATCAGCGCGGCATTGCTTTCGCGCAAGGCGTCTTCGGCCTTCTGCGAATCGGTGATGTCGAGAACGGCCAGTAGGCCGTTGCCGTCCGGCAGCGGAACCCCCGCAAATTCCAGCATGCGCCCATCGGCCAGCGCAATGCGTCCACCCTTTTGGGTGCGATCGAGGGTAGCCGCGCGCACGACATCGCCCACTGTCTCAGCCTCGGTCGGTCGTTTCAGGCGCGGACCGATCTTGCTCAGCAGGCTTTCGACATGCGGATGGGTGTCCAGAAAGTCGCTCTCAAGGCCCCAGTCGGCGGCAAAGCGGCGATTCCATAACTGCATGCGGCCATCGGGCGCGAAAACGGCGATCGATTCGAACAAGCTGTCGAACGTGGCAGTGCGGGTACGCAGCAGCGTGTCGCGCACGGCGGACAGGCGCAACTGCTCGGTCCGGTCCTCGACGATCAGCAACAGCCCACCGTCCGGCACGGGCTGAGCCACGATCCGCAAGTGCATGCCGTCGGCCAAAGCCCAGGCTTCTTCCTGCGCATAGCCCGACGCGAACCAAGCTGCCTTTTCCCGGCGCCAGGCGGGGAAGTCTCGCGCTTCGGGCACGCGACCAGCATCGCGCGCCGCATCCAGCAGCCGTTCGAACGCAGGCTGGTCCTGCAACATCCGCGCGGGCAGTTTGAACAAGCGCTGGAAGGGCTGGTTTGCGAAAGTCAGCCGCTTCTTCGCGTCGAACTGTGCGACGCCGGCGGACAACTGATCGAGCAAACCACGCTGCGCTTCGCGGAAGGCGCGGAACGAGCGCGACATCTCTTCGAGGTCTTCGATATCGATGGCATAGCCGGCAACGCCATCCGCCCCCAGCGGCAGGTCGCTGACCCGCAAGGTCCGGCGCTGCCCTGCGATCGTGGTGGAAACGATGCGCTCAATCGGTGAGCCTTTTTCCGCCGCCTGTCGTGCGACCTGAGCCGGACTGACGCCGTCCCCGGCCTCGATCAATTCGGTCCCGCGCGCCACCACGCCTTGGGCATCATCCGCGCCCACGGCGGCAACGTAGGCATGGTTGACGAGCTGCAATTCGCCATCCGGACGGCGGAACCACATCGGCATCGGCGCCGCCTCAATTAACGAGACAAGCGCATGAAAATCCCCTCGCGCTCGCGAAGCTTCATCGCGCAGGCGGTTCAGCTCGGTCTCGCTGTCGGAAAAATCGAAGACCCATACCAGCGCGGCGCCGCCGGGCGAGACTTGCGGATCGGCCAAATGGCCCCGCAGCGCCAGGCTGTGAGTTGAGCCGAGAGGCGTCACCGCCATCCGGAACGGCGCCGCCGTCTTTTGGGTGCGCCGCACTGCCTCTGTTAATTCCGCCAGTTTTTCCGAGGGCAGTCCGCGCCCGTTGCCGTTAAGTTCGGAAAGAAACTGCGGTACGCCGTCGAGGCCTAGCCACTGGGCCAGTCGCAAGCTTGCCTCGATCCGCCCGTCAGTGCGCACCAGCAGCGGCAACGCCGGCGATTCCTCGACCATCCGCGCTAGGCGCCGGGCCGAGCGCAATTGTGCCTCCGCCCGCTTCTGTCGCGCCCGAGCAGAGAGGATCACCCACGCCGAAGCCACCGTCCAGGCAGCGAGAATGAGGCCGATCAGAAGAGGCAACAAGCGCTCGGTTTCCATCGCCTAGGGCTATGATACCTGCCTGCGCGCGTGACAATGGGGCACGGCGCTAATCCGGTCGATAGGCCTACGGGCGTGGTTGGATCGTGAGCGCTGGGTGCGACAAAGGTGTCGCCTGCGAGTATTCCGTAAGCCCATAAACAAATCTCGCCACCCTTGCCCACGCAGGAATGGCGAGATTCTGTTGTTTTCCTTAGACGCGATTTGCTTGCCCGGAGCACTGCTCTCGTCGGGCTTCGCGCCATCAGTACCGGTAATGATCGGCCTTGAACGGTCCCTGCTGCGGCACGCCGATATAGTCGGCTTGCTTCTGGCTGAGCTGCGTCAGCTTCACGCCCAGCTTTTCGAGGTGCAGCGCGGCGACCTTTTCGTCGAGGTGCTTGGGCAGCACGTAAACGCTGTTGCCGTACTCGTCCGCCTTAGTGAACAGTTCGATCTGCGCCAGCGTCTGGTTGGTGAAGCTGGCAGACATCACGAAGCTGGGGTGGCCGGTGGCGCAGCCCAGGTTGACCAGGCGGCCCTTCGCCAGGACGATGATCTGCTTGCCGTCCGGGAAGGTGACGAGGTCGGTGCCCGGCTTCACTTCGGTCCACTGGTAATTGTCGAGCGCCGAAATCTGGATCTCGGAATCGAAGTGGCCAATGTTGCAGACGATGGCCATCGGCTTCATCGCCGCCATGTGATCGGCGGTGATGACGGCTTCGTTGCCGGTGGCGGTCACGAAGATGTCGGCGCGAGTAACGGCCTCTTCCATCGTGACGACCTCGTAGCCTTCCATGGCCGCCTGCAAGGCGCAGATCGGATCGATCTCGGTCACCATGACGCGGGCGCCGCCGTTGCGCAGCGATGCCGCCGAGCCCTTGCCGACGTCACCGAACCCGGCGACGCAAGCGACCTTGCCGGCCAGCATCACGTCGGTGGCGCGGCGGATCGCGTCGACCAGCGATTCCTTGCAGCCATAGAGGTTGTCGAACTTCGACTTGGTGACGCTATCGTTCACGTTGATCGCGGGGAACGGCAGCTTGCCTTCCTTGGCGAGGTGATAGAGGCGGTGAACGCCGGTGGTGGTCTCTTCGGACACGCCCTTGATCGCCTGAACCGAGGCGGTCAGGTAGCCCGGACGCGCCTTGAGGAAGGCGCCCAGCGCGCGGACGAACTCGATTTCCTCGGCGTTCGAAGGCTCAAACAATGCCTCGCCTGCCTCGACGCGGGCGCCCCACAGCGCGAACATCGTGGCATCGCCGCCGTCGTCGAGGATGAGGTTAGCGGTCTGACCCGGGTTTTCTTCGGTCGACCAGTCAAAGATCTTGCCGACGTAGTCCCAGTAATCAGCCAGACTCTCACCCTTGATCGCATAGACCGGGATGCCGGCAGCAGCGATCGCGGCGGCGGCGTGGTCTTGCGTGGAATAGATGTTGCAGGTGGCCCAACGCACGTCGGCGCCCAGCGCTACCAGCGTCTCGATCAGCACTGCGGTCTGGATCGTCATGTGCAACGAGCCGGTGATGCGCGCGCCTTTGAGGGGCTGCGAAGCGCCGAATTCCGAGCGCAAGGCCATGAGGCCGGGCATTTCGGTTTCGGCAATGGCGATCTCGGCGCGGCCGAAATCGGCAAGCGAGATGTCAGCGATGGCGTAATCGGGGGCGGTCTGGACGAGGGCCACGGGGCAAGCTCCTGGTTAGTTCATAGGTTCGACGTAAGAGAACCGATAGGGCAATCGCCAACGCCGATGTTGCGCGCATCCGTAACGGTTCTCACTGCGCCGCGCAAATATAAAGATATCTTTATATGATCGCCTTGTGGGCTATCCCGGTCGCGACATCGCCGCAGCCGTTGTGTGGCCATCAAGGCGGCCTATATCTGCGCCGAGCCCGACTCAAACTTGCAGAAAGAACTGAACTATGACGATCGCCGTTGGAGATAAGCTGCCTGACGTCAAGCTGACCAAGGTTGGCGAAAGCGGCCCCGAGCCGGTCCAGACTGCCGACTATTTCGCTGGCAAGAAAGTCGCGATTTTCGCGGTTCCTGGTGCGTTTACACCCACTTGCTCGGCCAAGCACTTGCCCGGCTTCGTCGATAAGGCGGACGAGATCAAGGCCAAGGGTGTGGACGAGATCGTCTGCACCGCGGTGAACGATGCGTTCGTGCTGGGCGCGTGGAGCAAGGCTGCCGATTCCAAGGGCGTGACCTTCCTGGCGGACGGCAATGCCGAGTTCGCCGAGGCGCTGGGCCTGGTGCTCGACGGGTCGGGTTTCGGCATGGGCAAGCGGAGCCAGCGCTACTCGCTGTTGGTCAACGACGGTGTCGTCGAGCAGGTCAACGTCGAGGCCGCCGGTTCGTTCGAGGTCAGCACGGCTGAGTATCTGCTCGGCCAGCTTTGAACGACAACGTGTCGATAAAGTGTCGATAAGGCGCGGTTAGCGTGCAGTGAGGGCGGCGCGGGCTTCGGCTGGCGCCGCCCTTACCGTTTATCGACCCCGCGCCTGCCCTCGTGAAGCGTGCGCGAGGCGCGTCGAATGATCCGGGGCACGTAGACCACCACGCCCTCGCCCGCATAGATCCGCTGCCATGCGCGGCTGCGCGCAAGTTCTTGTACCAGCGGCGAATTATGGCGTTCGTTCAGGACAAAAGCGGCGGGGTTCCATTTGTGCATGACGTCGATCAGCGGAACGATGCCGTTCTCGATGCCTCCGTTGTAGCGCCATTCATCGCGGGAGTAGCGATAATAGCGCCCGTCGTAGGCGACGTGCCAATTGGGGTAGCCAGCGTCGATAACGGGCCCGCCGAACGGGAAATCCGCATAGATTGTGCCTGAAACGTGCTGCCGTTTGAGGTGCGCGATGGCGGCCAGCGGCAGCGAGTTGGCAAACCGCGTGGGCGCAATCGATGGCACCAGCAACGCCACGACCGCGACGGCGGTAGCGGCGAGCCACTGCGGCGGGCGGCTCTCTTTGGTCCCGCCGAAACCCTCAGCCGCACGCGCGATAACGGGCACCATGGCGATGGCCCAGAATACCACGAAGCGATAGGCCGTAACGGTCAGCGCCAGCAACGCCAGCGCCACCGCGATCTCTGAAACGTCGATGCGGCCACGATGGCGGACGACGAACCACGCGGCGATCGCTGCCACCAGCACCACGGGAAGCGCATTGGTGTGATTGCCCGCGATCCACAGCGGCAGCCATTCGCTCGCCCCGATCGCCATGCTCGCATCGGCATTGCGGGCGGACACGTCCAGAATGCCGATGCCGTCGGGCGTCGCGAAGATCGCCGCCAGCGCCGCCGCCGCCAGCGCCGAGGGAGCCAGCGGTATGGGTCGAGAACGATCCTTTGCCCAGGCGATCCAGCCCACCAGCGCGGTCACCCCCATCGCCAACGCGCCAACGCTGACCGAGGGGTGCAGGTTCTGCCACGCAACCAGCAGCGGCACCCCCAGCAGGATCGTGGTGCGCGGTCGCAGCCCCAGCCGCTGCAGTGCCAACAGCAAGCCAAAGCACAGGCAGCCAAAGCTCTGCGGCCGAATGCTCGCGGTTGGCAGGGCAGCGACGAAGGCCAACCCCAGCGCAAGGGCGACCGCCGGCGCAGAGGCACCGCGCCGCCGACAAGCCCAGGCCACCGCCCAAAAGCCGCCCAGCCAGCATAGCGCGTCGAACAGCCGCAGCAGGCTCCACCCGCCCAGCAACCGCGCGCCTGCCATCAGCGCTTGGCCCGCCCAGGCGACGGCCGGTAGCGGCTCACCCAGATGCAGCGCCGCGAACGGTTCGCGCGCGATCGGGCCGTGATGGGCCAGGATCAGCTCGCCCAGCTTGAGCTGCCAGAAGATGTCCACGTCCCACACCCGGCGCAGCAACAGCACCAGCAGCATGCCTGCCGGCACCAGCGCGTAAAGCCCGCTAAGGCGTGACCAGCCCGTCCGGCCATCAGGCTGGGGCGGCAGTGCGCGATGATCGTTCACAATGCCCCGTCTCGATCCCGCTTCTTAGTAGCCCATCAGGCTGAGCACTTCCTTGCGTGAGCGCTCGTCCTTCAGGAAGGTGCCCATCATCCGGCTGGTAATCATGCTGACACCGGGCGTGCGCACGCCGCGCGCGGTCATGCAGGCATGGCTCGCCTCGATCACCACCGCCACGCCCTGGGGCTGCAGATGCTCCCAGATGCACTGCGCCACTTCGGCGGTCAGCCGTTCCTGAATCTGCAGCCGCCGCGCATAGCCATGCAGCACGCGCGCCAGTTTTGAGATACCCACCACATGGTTCTTGGGCAGATAGGCGATCGCCGCCTTGCCGATGATCGGCGCCATGTGATGTTCGCAGTGCGACTGGAACGGAATGTCCTTGAGCAGCACGACCTCGTCATAGCCGCCCACTTCCTCGAACACCTTGGACATGTGGATCGCCGGGTCTTCCTGATAGCCCTGGCAATATTCCAGCCACGCCCGCGCGACGCGCTTGGGCGTATCGAGCAGGCCTTCGCGCGCCGGATCGTCGCCCGCCCACCGAATCAACGTGCGGACGGCCTCTTGCACATCATCAGGAACCTGAGGTTTGCCCAGGGGATTGTCGTCGTCCGGACCGAGCAGGTTGCTCATCGCTTGGAATTCCTTCTCAACTTGCGCATCAACCGGACTCGCATCAATTGCCCTTTCCGGCGAAACAACCCACGCCGCTCGATCGCTTCGAACATTTCGTCCGGACGTTCGGGATCGAGGATCGCGCTTTCGCCCACCGCTCTTTCAGCATCCGACAAGGCGATCAAGGGTAGCCGCTCAAGATATTTGCGACCCGCGCGCGGACCGTCGCGGTTGAGCGCGTCGATCATCGCCGCCATTGAGCCGTGACGTTCGATCCCTTCGGCCACTTCCGCCTCGCTTATTCCGCAATGTTCGGACAGCAGGCGCATCCGCAACGCGGTGATCGCGGGGACGACGTGGCCGTTGGCGGGCCGTGCCGCGTCGATGAACACGTCGCATTCGCTGTCGAGGCCCATCGAGCGGTTGTTCATGTTGGCGGACCCGACCCGCAAGATCTCGTCATCGACGATCATCAGCTTGGCATGAACGTAGATCGGCGTCCCCTCGGTGGTCAGCGGATTATAGATTCGGAACCGCTGCTTGCGGTCCACATGATCCAGCGTGTTGACCAGCTCGACCCGGGCGGTGTCCATCGCCACTTGCTCCAACCACCCATCCGCGCTGCGCGGATTGATGATGAGGAACTCGGGCGGGTCTTCTTCCAGCAGCCGCTCGCAGATGGCCTCGGCGATCGCGCGCGAGGCGAAATACTGCGTTTCGGCATAGATGAAGCGCTTCGCCCGGCGGATCTGCTCGACGAACAGCTCTTCGATCTCGCTCACTTGCGAGCAGTCGCCGTATTTCGCCCGCGTGCGAGCGATACCGATCTCGACGTTTTCGAACTCGGTGCGCAGCATACCCGGCCAGATCGGATCTTCGCGGGGACGGCACGGCGCCAACTCGCCTCCCCCGGCCACTTTCCAGCGTTCCGCGCCCAATTCCCCCAGCGCGGTGGCGATCGGTCCATCCATCACCATCGTCACGTCGTGCCATGGGCCATAGAGCGCACCGTTCGGGCGTTTGCGGCGCGGGTCGGTCGGCAGATGCTCGGGCGTGTCCCAGCGGTCCGACGTCATATCGATGCCACCGCATGCCGCGAACACATCGTCGATCACCACGATCTTCTGGTGATGGCTGCATCCCATCGGATGGGCGGAATCGAACTTGAAATCGATGCTTTTGTTGAAGACCCAGCGCACCACATCGAACAGCATGGTTCCGCGCGTGAGGTACTTGAACAGCGCGAAATTCCATTTGAGCAGCCGGATCTCCAGTCCAGGCCGGCGGCGCACCAGCCACAGCATGAACGTGCCCAGCCGAGCCGGAAACCGCTGATGCCGGCCCTTCTGCCACCAGCGCCGCCCTTCTTCGAGCAAGATGCGCGAATCGAAATCCCAGCCGATCATGAAGATGCGCTCACGCGCTTCCTCCATGGCCTCGCGGATTACCGCAAAATAGTCCGCTGCATCGACGACGACGTAAGCACGGCGCGCCATCGCGTAGCGCCACACGGAGGCACTCGCCCCCTCTTCATCCGCGCCGATCTCTTCATCCGCGCCTACTTGGGGAACGCGATCGCCGTCTGGTTCTCTCATCGCGGCACTGCTGGCGATTTCGCGACGCCGGATCAAGCCCCAAGCGCAATCGAAAGCCTTCGATCGGGCGCGATCTTGGGTAACAGAGTGTATGACAGCTCGGTTTCTAAGCCGGTTTCCAGCCGATATGCTCATTTCGCCCTGCGAGCGGGTCGGCTCAGCGACTACAACCTGCAACCATTTGTCGCAGCCGCCATTTCCATTCCAGTTATCGAATTGGGCAGCAGGCAAACCGGTCTTCACGAGGCGGTCCCGCGCAAATCAACGCTCAAATCGATCGCCGTGCCGAAGATGGCCGGCAGGAAACTTTTCGCGGCGCTGGCCAAGTCGCCCGCCGCACTAGGGGATCATTTAGATCCCGTACAACGAGGGAGTACGCCATGAATAAACTCTTCATCGCCGCAGCACTTGCTACGGCCTTCGCTACGCCCGCTACCGTGATGGCCCAGGCCGCCCCTGCTACTGCGCCTTCCGCTGCGGCTCCCAACCCCACCGTGGGCGCTAAGGTCTTTGGCCCCGATGGTGTGGAAGTCGGCACGGTTGAGGCGGTTTCGGGAGATGTCGTGACTGTTTACACCGGTACCGCGCGTGCTGGCGTTCCCAAGAATGCCTTCGCCATGCGTGAAAAGGGCCTGACGATCGGCATGAGCAAGTCGCAGCTCGAAGCGGCCGTGAATGGTGCGCAAGCTCAGAACGGCGCGCAAAAGGATGCAGCGCTGGTAGCCGACGCCCCGGTCAAGAGCAGCGACGGCAAGGTACTGGGCACGATCGCCAAGGTCGAGGGTGAAGACGTCACCGTCACCCTCACCGACGGTAAAGCCGCAGCCCTCAAGAAGTCCTACATCGGGCTGGGCGCGGACGGCTCGCTTGCCTTGGGCATGACGGCAGCCGATTTCGCCAAGGCGACCCAGGCCGCTGCCTCCGCACAGCCGGGCACCGAAGCAGGCGCCGGCGCGACCGCACAAAGCGCCGCTACCGAGCAGCCTTCGGCCCAATAAGCCGACCGATCCGACAAAAACCAGGGCCGGGGCGCACAAGCGCTTCGGCCCTTTTTCATTTTACGAAGGGTACACGCACGGGAACTACCGAACCCGATAGGGTTCGCAAGGCCGACTGGCCGCCCGAGCTTATGCGAGGAAAGCCAAGGCCGCGGATGCGGCCGCCCGGCGCTTGAGGCTAAACAAAAATGGTGCGCCCGGAACGATTCGAACGTCCGACCCTCAGATTCGTAGTCTGATGCTCTATCCAGCTGAGCTACGGGCGCCAATTTTAATACATTCCGCCCCCAGCCCGAAGACTTGGGGGGAATGGTGCGCCCGGAACGATTCGAACGTCCGACCCTCAGATTCGTAGTCTGATGCTCTATCCAGCTGAGCTACGGGCGCGTTGGAGGTGGGCCTTTAGGAAGGGATCGCGCCGTGGTCAACGCCTATATTGCCACCCCTTGCGCTTTCTTGTGCAAGGTGGTGCAACAGCGCCCTCGCCAGCGGGTAATCGAGCGGAGGCATCGCCAGATCCGAGACGCCCTCCGGCGCGTACCAGTCGATTTCGGCGGCCTCGCGCGCAACCGGCTCGCCTTCCCACTCGCGGCAGAGATACAGCAGAATCACCAACGTTCGTGCAGGCCGGTCCCCATGGCCGGAGAAAGCGGCGGTATGCCCGCTGGCGAACCCCACGGGCGACAGCGCCGTGGGAGCCAGGTCGATCCCCAGTTCTTCCTGCAGCTCGCGCACAGCCGCCGCTTCCGGCGTTTCGCCAGGCTCCAGCTTTCCGCCGGGAAATTCCCAGAGGCCGCCATGCACCGCGGTAAACGCCCGCCGCTGCATCAGCACGTGCGCGCCCCGCATCAGCGCGACGGCCACCACCACTAAGGGCATCTGCTTTGGCGTCAGGTCTTGTTCCACGATGCGCTCCAAACTTGTAGGCCGATCAGCGCGACGACGGGATTTTGGCCAGCGGATGCCGCGCATTGACGAGCGCCACCAGCCGCTCGCTTTCGACGTGGGTATAGATTTGCGTCGTCGCGATGTCGGCGTGGCCCAGCAGCATCTGCAACACCCGCAAATCCGCGCCCCCTTCCAGCAAATGGCTGGCGAAGGCGTGGCGCAGGACGTGCGGGGAAATCCGCTCCGGGTCGATATCGGCGCGCACCGCCAATTCGCGCAGCAACTGGAACAGCCGCACCCGCGTCAGGTGTCCGCTCGCGCCGTTGGACGGAAACAGGAACCTGGCGTTGCTCGCTCCTGCAGGACGACCTTCGATTCGCAAGGCCACCCATCGCGAGAGCGCCTGGCGCGCGCGGGTGCTGACGGGGACCATCCGCTGCTGCCCGCCCTTGCCCACTACGTACAGAAACGGAGCATCGCGCGGCACGGCGGCCAGCGGCAGCGACACCAGTTCGCTCGCCCGCAAGCCCGAGCCATAGAGCAGTTCCAGCAGCGTAAGCAGCCGCACCGCCTCGCGCCGTTCCGCGCTCGCCTCCTCCTCGGCTAACGCCAGGAATCGCTCGACCTCGGCGCGGCTCAGCAAGCGGGGCAGCGGGCGACGCGTGCGCGGGCGCGGCAAGGCGGCGGAGGGATCGTCCGCCCGCACGCCTTCATCCACCAGAAAGCCGTAGAACTGCCGCAACGCCGAGCAGCGGCGCGCCAAGCTGGAAGCCGCCAGACCGCCCCACGCCTTGCCCAACGACGCCAGCGCATCGGCGTCCGCCACCGACAGATCGCCCAGCTCCTCCTGGGCAGCGGTCAGATCGCGCCGGTACGCCGCCAGAGTATTGGCCGCAGCGCCGCGTTCCGCCGCGAGCATCGCTAGAAAACGCCCGGCGAAGTCCTCGCCATCAGGCACCCGTCAGACCCGCGCCACGGCCTCGGCCGCGATCATCCGGGCTTCTGCTTCCAGGCCGACCTGGCGCAAGGCCGAGACGATGTGGAACAGATAGCGCGGCGTCATCCGCACCCAGCCATCGCCCTGCATGCCAAAGCCTGCCAGCAAGGCAACGCCCGCCGCATCGCCGCGCGCGGCGGCATCGTCGATCGCACGGGTCCAGCGCGTAGCGCTATCCAGCTTGAGCGCCATGTCGCCCGAGTAGCGTCCGGCATCGCCATTGGCGATCCGCTGGAGCCCGGCCAGGCCCGCCACCAGCAGCGCCGACTTGCGCTTGTTCGCGCTTTCATCGTCGCTGATGAACGTGTCGAGCGCGCCCGTGTCCAAGGCCCCGGTCCGGCCCGGCGATGCCAGCATGATCAGCGCCCAGCCCTGCGACCCGTTCTTGACCACCGAGGCCCAGCGTTGCGCATTGGCATCGTAGCCGGCAGCGAGCATCGCCGCGATAAGATCGGCAGCATTGTCGGCCAAATCGGAAGTAGGCGTTACCCGCGCGGCAGCAGCGGCGGTCAGGATTTGACGCCCGTACAACGCTTGTCCGGTGGCCCCCTTCCACAGCGTCTGCATGGCCGAGAGGCGCTCCTTGGCGTCTTCCAAAGTGTAGGCATCGCGCAAGGATTCAGCGCGATCCTGCCATTCGCCGCTCGTGTCGGAATCAGCGTAAATCTGCGAATAAAGATCGACCAGCGCCGAATTCGACAGCACCCCATTGGCGGCAGCCAGATCGGCAGCACTCGCGCGACGGGTCAGCGAGGCCATCGGCGCCAGCGCGGTGATGTAGGCGAATTCGGGACCGGCATCGGCCACCAGCTTGGCCGGCGGCTCCAGCCCCACGCCCAGCGCAAGGCCATACCGCCACGGCGACAAGTTGGGCACTTCGCTCCACTCAATCGTCACGGCGCGCCGCGACTTGCCTGCGGCGCCTGCGTATTTCTGCGCAAGCAGCAAGTCCATCTTGGGCATCGTCCCGCGCGACAAATCGCGGTCGAGCCGGGTGATCGCGGCGGCGCTATTGCCGCGGAACGCCTGGCAGATCGTGCGCGAGATATTCCACGCCGGATCGTCGCGCAGGCTGCCTTGGGTGGCGAGGATGGGGCACAAGCCGGTGAAATCGGCATTGCGCGCATAAAGATCGACCACCAACGAGGCGGTAGCGGGCGTATAGTCCGCAATGTCGAGCTGCTGGAGAACCGCGCGCGCAGCCTCCACCTCGCCCATGCGCAGCAGCAGCGCCACCCGCAGCGCCACGAAGTCGCCCGCGTTCATCCCGGTCGGCGGTTGCAGGCGCGATGCCAGGGCGCGGCGCAGCAGGATATGTCCCCAGCGCGAAACCAGGTTGCCGCGATTGGCCTCCATCGCCAGCCGGATCAGCCCCGCGCTTTCGCCAGACAGCGAATCGGCGCGCATGCCGCCCTCGCTCTCGTCGAGCAGGCCGGTCATCCCCGGATCGCGCCGAGCCTGGGGCGGCATGTCGGTGACCAGACGGCTGCTCAGGATCGTCTCGAAATCGTCCGAGGTCATCCTTTCCAGCTCTTCGAGACTGGGAATGCGAACCAGTGCCGATTGCGGCGCGGCGACGTCGAGCGGCAGGCCGGCCAGATCGTCCGGCGAGGTGTCAGTCGGCAGCGACTGGACCATCGGCGTCGAAACGGCGCGCGGCGCGCTCGATGCGGCAGCGGCGGGGGCAGCCGCCGGGGTGGAACGCGGGGAAGGCGTAGTGCGTGGCGAAGGTGCAGTGCGCGGGGAAGGCCGGGAAGCCGGCGTCCGCGTGGCACTGGGCTGCGGGTCCTGGAACATCTTGGGCAGCAGCGATTCCGGCGCGTCCTGCGCGATCGCCAGCGCGGACGTGAGCGCAAGCGCCGCGCCGCCAAGGAAATACCTGATCTTCATTTCGCTATTTTCACTTCGCTTGGCCCGGCACCGCAACCGGCAGCACCACGTCTTCGATCGGACGCGGCCCGCCGGCACGCCAGGCCAGCACCCCGAACACGATAAGGGCGATCAGGACGGCGACGGCGATCAATCCAAGAGGCCTGCGCCCGCGCATAACAGTCGTCACTCGCCTTCCTTCACGTATGCTTGCGCTGCGACCTAGCGCAACTATAGGCGGTGGGGCAATGGACCTGCAACCGCACCGCTTCTCCGCTCAGGACGTATCCGACCTTGTGCGACGGATCGACAAGCCGATCGTGCTGGTCGGCATGATGGGCGTGGGCAAGTCCACCGTAGGCAGACGGATGGCTGCTTTGCTGGGCTACGATTTTGCCGATGCCGACGACGAGATCGAGCGATCGGCACAGATGTCTATCCCCGAAATTTTCGACACTTTCGGCGAAAGCTATTTTCGCGATGGCGAACGCCGGGTCATCTCGCGCCTGCTGGCCGACCATACAGACGGCCGCCATATCGTCATCGCCACCGGCGGCGGCGCGTTCTGCAATGACGAAACGCGGGCGCTGATCCTGGACAAGGCGATCACCGTCTGGCTCGACAGCGAGGTGGATACGCTGGTCGAGCGCACCGCGCGCAAGGACAACCGTCCGCTGTTGCGCGGCGGCGATCCGCGCGAAATTCTGGCCCGGCTGCGCGCCGAACGCGAACCGCATTACGCCCATGCCCCCATCCGCGTGCTGAGCGGCACGGGGCCGCACCACCAGACCGTCAACACGGTCCTGCAGGAAATTTCGCAATGGCTGTGATCCCGGTCGATATCGCCGGCCGTCCTTATGAGGTTCGCGTCGGCAATGGCCTGCTCAGCGATCTGGCGGCGCAGTGCCAGGGCCGCTTGCGTAAGCGCGCCGTGCCGATCGTGACGGACAGCAACGTCCACGCCGCCTGGGGCGAGGCGATCGAGCGCAACTTGCGCGACGCCGGGCACGAGCCGCAATGGCGCATCCTGCCGCCGGGCGAAAAGACCAAGTCGTGGGACGAGCTGGCCGCGACGGTGAACTGGCTGCTCTCGCTCGAAGTAGAGCGCGGCGATCACGTCATTGCCCTGGGCGGCGGCGTGATCGGCGATCTCACCGGCTTTTGCGCCTCAGTGCTCAAGCGCGGCTGCCACTTCGTGCAAGTGCCCACCACTTTGCTGGCGCAAGTGGATTCGAGCGTCGGCGGCAAGACCGCGATCAACACGCCCGCCGGCAAGAACCTGGTCGGCGCCTTTCACCAACCCTCGCTGGTCTTGGCCGATCTTTCGGTGCTGGAAACCCTGCCCGAACGCGAATTGCGCGCCGGCTACGCCGAAGTCGTGAAATACGGCTTGATCGACGATGCCGCGTTCTTCGATTGGTGCCGCACCTATGGCGCCGCGATGCTGGCCGGCGACGGTTCGCTTCGCGAACAAGCGGTGGCGCATTCGGTAGCGGCCAAGGCGCGCATCGTGGCGGAGGACGAGTTCGAGACCACGGGCCGCCGCGCCCTGCTGAACCTGGGCCACACCTTCGGCCACGCACTGGAGGCACAAACCGGCTTTTCCGACCGCTTGCTCCATGGCGAAGCCGTAGCCCTGGGTATGGTCCTGGCCGCACGCTATTCCGCCCATCGCGGGCTGATGGCGCAAGCTGAGGCGGATCAGGTCACCCAGCATATCGCCGCTGTCGGCCTGCCCGCGCGGCTCACCACGCTGGGCCTCAATTGCGACGCCAGCGTCCTGGTGCGGCACATGCTGCACGACAAGAAGATGGATGCCGGCACCCTGCCCTTCCTGCTGATGACCGGCATCGGCCAGACATACCTCGACAAGCAAGTCTCGCTGGACGACGTGGCCGCCTTCCTGGACGCCGAGTTGGTTGCCGCTTGATCGCATCTCCCATCGAGTGCGATGGAACGAGTGCTGCCGATACGCATTGTTACATATAGGTTCCCAGACAAGGTGTTCACGCCAAGGGGGAACCGATGCGCTTCCAGCGAATCCCCGGATGCGCACCGGGGCGGCAGGCCCCCTGGGTCTGCCGCCTTTTGATTGTTTAAACGACAGTCACGTATTCCCGGTGGCGGGCCGGTTTAAAATCCGTTCTCGTCCAGTTGCCAGTGCAAGTATTACCTCATAGTCTGCCCAAATGCGGGCAGCCGTCATGATAGTCGCTTTTTTACTCGCCGGCTGCGACGCGTGGCCTACATTCGTCAACAATTCGACGCGATCGCAAGTTTCGGTGCAGTATCTACACAGCGACTACGATTACTGGTCCGCTTCTTTTCCGATCTCGGCGGGTAAGGCGATTTCGCTCCCGCGGGGTCACTGGATACAGGATATCAAAGGCTTACGCGTCCGAGACCGGGACCAGTCTTACTACTTATCGGATCGAGCGCTACGCCAGCTTGAGCGCGCATGCCCAAGCAACGAACTTGCTCGAAGGTTCAATGTCGCAGGCGATTGCTACCTCACATATATGGGACAAGGGCGATTTCAGGCGACGGCGGTCGCCCCGCAAGGGCTGCAATGGGAGCAAGTCGGGAGTGGTATGAAGTCTTCACCAGAGCCCTGAGTTGCCCTTCGCGTAGCACCAAAAAATATCAAACCGCCCCACGCTCGCGCCCTCTCACCGTTTGACCATTTCGCACCTCAGTGACATGTCTCTCCGCACGCAATCATTGCGCGCCACGACAAGAATGTTTCGGGCTGGGAGAATACGACACGCCATGACCGCTGCCGAAGCCACGCCCGAACTCGACTTTCCCGAAATCGCCGCCAAGGACGATCGCGCTTTTCTGGGCCATCCCAAGGGGCTGGGCCTGCTGGGTCTGGTCGAGGCGTGCGAGCGGTTTTCGTACTATTCGATGCAGACGCTGCTGACGCTGTACATGGTCAAGTACCTGCTCACACCCGGCCGGCAGGAAAGCGTGATCGGGCTGGACTGGCTCAAGGCGCACATGTTCGCCGGGCTGGAAGGCCAGCCGCTGGCGTCCGAGATCTTCGGCGCTTACACCGCGCTGGTCTACCTCACCCCAATCCTGGGCGGCATCCTGGCCGACTTGCTGCTGGGGCGGCGCGCGGCGCTGATCGCGGGTGCGGTGGTCATGTCGATCGGCCACTTCCTGATGGCCTTCGAAAGCGCGTTCCTGCTGGCGCTGATTTCGTTGGTGGTGGGCGTCGGCTTGTTCAAGGGCAACATCGCCAGCCAGGTGGGCGAACTCTACGGCCCCACGGATTCGCGCCGGGGCATGGCGTTCCAGATCTTCTACATCTTCATCAACGTCTCGGTCATCGCCGCCCCGATCATCTCGGGCACGCTGGGGCAGAACGTGGGGTGGCACTGGGGCTTTGGCTGTGCCGGCGTCGTCATGGTACTGGGACTGTTCCTGTATCTTTACAGCAAGCCCTGGCTCCCGGCTGACAAGCCCCGCGCCTCACGTTCGGCGACGCCCAAAGCGCGCTTCCAGCCGGGCGACGGACCGCGCCTGGCCGCCGTGCTGGCGCTGATGCCGATCATGGGCGTCTCGCTGCTGACCAACCAGCAGATCTTCAACGCCTACCTCGTCTGGGCCGATCGCAGCTTCGATTTCCACGTCTTGAGCTTTACCATGCCGTCGAGCTGGATGATCACGATCGACGCCACCCTCAGCTTCACGATGCTGGTGGCGGTCGCCGCGTTCTGGGCCTGGCGCGCAGCGCGCACGGGCAAGGATCTGGACGAGTTGGGCAAGATGATCATCGGCTGCGGTTTCATCGTTGCCGGCGGACTGTGCCTTTACGTCGCCGCGCTCGCCCAAGGACCGGGCAAGATCAGCCTGCTGTGGCCGATCCTGTTCCACCTGATGAACTCAATCGGTTTCGCACATCTGATGCCGGTCAGCCTGGCCTTGTTCACCCGCCTATCGCCCCGCGCGCTTACCGGCTCGATCGTGGGGATCTATTACTTGTCGTTCTTCGGCGCCAACCTGGTGGTGGGCAAGATCGGCACGCTGATGGACACGATACCGATGCCGCAATTCTGGCTGCTGCATGTCGTCTCGGCGGTGATCGGTCTTGCCGGGTTCGGCCTGTTCCGCTTGTTCTTCGCGCGCAAACTGTTGAGCTGACGGATCAGAACAACCGCGAGCCGTTGGGCACTGGGCGGTCCGGCGCGAACAGCACCACGCGGCCCTCTTCGTCGGCAAAGCCCAGAGTCAGCACTTCGGACAGCGCCTTGCCGATCTGGCGTGGCGGAAAGTTCACCACCGCCGCCACTTGCCGCCCGACCAGTTCCTCAGGCGTATACAGCGCGGCGACCTGGCCCACGCTCTTCTTCTCGCCCACGCCCGGCCCGAAATCGATCCGCAGCTTGAGGCTGGGCTTGCGGGCGCCTTCATAGGGTTCGGCGGCGACGATCGTGCCGACGCGGATGTCGACCTTCAGAAAATCGTCGAAGGCAATTGCGTCGCCCGCAGGCGCTGCCGGATCGTGATCGAGGTGCATGTCACTCCAGTTCCAGGATGATCGCGTCCACCGCCAGGCTTTCCCCGGCCTTGGCGTTAACGGATTTCACCACGCCCGTCTTGGCGCTGCGCAGGATGTTCTCCATCTTCATCGCCTCGATCACCGCGAGCGGCTGGCCCAGTTCCACCTTGTCGCCCTCGCCCACGTTGAGTGCCACCAGCAGGCCGGGCATCGGGCAGATCAGGAACCGCGACAAGTCCGGCGGCACCTTCTCGATCATATGCGTGGACAGCGCGGCGATGTGCGTCGGCAGGCAACTGACGCCATGCGCCGCCCCGCGCGTGGTCATGCGAAAGCCGGTGCGGGTGGTCTCAAGCTTGATCGTCAGCGCCTCGCCATCCACCTCAGCTTCCACGAAGCGATCGCCGGGCGTGTATTCCAGTTCGAGTTCGACCTCTTGCCCGTCCACCGTCAGCGCATCTTCGTCGAGTTCGACCGCGAACGTCGCGCCGCCGATCGTGACCGTCCATTCACTCGGCGGCGGCAACGCCCGCCCCAGTTGCCCCTCGACCCGGCGCGCGCGATCGGCCCGCGCGGTGGCCACGAAAGCGGCGACGGCGGCGAGCTTGACCTTCAAGCCGTCCGATGCCGGCGCACCGTGGAAGCCCTCGGGATATTCCTCGGCAATAAAGCCGGTCGTCAGTTCGCCCGAGCGAAAGCGCGGGTGCTGCATGATCGCCGAGACGAAATCGATGTTGTGGCCCAGCCCCACGATCTCGAAGGCATCGAGCGCGGCGACCGCCAAGTCCGCCGCCTCGTCGCGCGTCTCGCCCCAGGTCACCAGCTTGGCGATCATCGGGTCGTAGAACATCGAAACTTCGCCGCCCTCATAGACGCCGTCGTCTACCCGCACGCCATCGATCCCGCGCCGACCATTGGCACTGCCATCGTCGGCCCAACCCTCGACCGGCGGATCGTAACGCACCAACCGCCCGGTGGAGGGCAGGAAGCCGCGATAGGGATCTTCCGCGTAAATGCGGTTCTCGATCGCCCAGCCATCAATGCCGATGTCGGCTTGGGTGAACGCCAGCTTTTCCCCCGCAGCGACGCGGATCATCTGCTCGACCAGATCGATGCCGGTGATCGCCTCGGTGACGGGGTGCTCCACTTGCAGGCGGGTGTTCATTTCCAGGAAGTAGAAGCTCTCGCCCGTGGGGTCGGCGCCTGAGACGATCAGTTCCACCGTGCCAGCGGAATAGTATCCCACCGCGCGCGACAAGGCGACGCACTGCTCGCCCATTGCCTTGCGCATCGCGGGCGTCACGAACGGCGACGGCGCTTCCTCGACCACCTTCTGGTGGCGGCGCTGGATCGAGCATTCACGCTCGTTGAGGTACAGGATGTTGCCGTGCTGGTCGCCCAGGATCTGGATTTCGATGTGGCGCGGGTTGAGAATGAACTTCTCGATGAAGACGCGGTCGTCGCCGAACGAGTTCAGCCCTTCGCGCTTCACCGCCTCGAAGCCCTCGCGCACATCCTGCTCGGTGTAGGCCAGACGCATGCCTTTGCCGCCGCCACCGGCGCTGGCCTTCATCATCACCGGATAGCCGATCTCCGCCGAGATACGCACCGCGTGCTCGGTATCGTCGATCTCGCCGACGAAGCCGGGAACGACGTTGACGCCGGCCGCCTTGGCCAGCTTCTTGGACTCGATCTTGTCCCCCATCGCCGCGATCGCATTCACCGGCGGGCCGACGAAGGCGATCCCTTCCGCCGCCAACGCCTCGGCAAACGACGTGCGCTCGGACAGGAAGCCGTAGCCTGGATGCACCGCATCGGCGCCGGTCTGCTTACACGCGGCGATGATCTTGTCCGCGATCAGGTACGACTGCGCCGCCGGCGCCGGCCCGATGTGCACGGCCTCATCCGCCATCTGCACGAACGGCGCCCGCGCATCCGCATCGGAATAGACCGCCACCGTGGCAACGCCCATCCGCCGCGCGGTCTTGATGATCCGGCAAGCGATCTCGCCACGATTGGCAATGAGGATTTTCTTGAACATCAGATGGCTCGGGCTTTCTGGCAGGCTAAGCTGTGAGGGTGGCGATAGGCTTCATTGCGTTCCAACCCGGGCGAGCCCAGCGTGGGCAAAATCGTCGCCCTTGTAGAGCAGCGCTTCACCGCTCTCCATCGCAAGGGCGTAGGCGAAGCAATCGCCGAAATTCAGCTTTGCGGGATGTCCGCTGCCGCGCCCGAAATCGCGGTAGGCCTGTCGCGCCAGCTTGGCCTGCGATGCGGTTACCGGGGCGATTTCCACTGCAAATCTTTTAAGCAACAAGTCGAGCTTGGCGCTCATCACGGGGTTGCGTTCCCCATCGATCACGATCGCCGCTTCAAGATAGTTCGCCGCCGACATCACCACCGTATCCGCATCCGTGAGCGCGGCGATCATGGCATCGACTTCCGGTTCCTCCCGAAGCATCGCCACGATGGCGGAGCTATCGACGATCACTTGGGAAGCCCCGTTTTTTCGTCGTACAGTTCCTTGTCGATGTCGAACGCCAATACTTCGGGGGACATCATCGCCGCCGTTTCCCGACAGAACTCCCGAATTTCGGCAATCTTCGCCTCGCGGTCGAGGCGCTTGCTATGCGCCCGCAAAGCTTCGAGAACCACCTGTGTTAGACTCGTCCCGGTTTTGCCGGCGAGTTCGGACGCGATGGCGTAGGCCTCATCGCTCTTGATGTTCATCTGCGCGCCCATGGAATTACCTTTCTACCATCATCGAGAATGATGGTAGAATATCATTCCGTGCTGGGCCGTACAACCTCACTCCGCCGCTTCCAGCTTGGCGCAGCCCTTGGGCATCCGCTGCGCTTCGACCTGTTCCGGGGTCAGCTCGATCGCCATCGGCTTGATGCCCAGGCGTGCGAACATCGCGGTGTCGTTGTCATCGCCGGCATTGGGCGCGGTGAGCAGGGTGTCGCCGGTGAAGATCGAGTTCGCGCCGGCCATGAAGCACATCGCCTGCGTCATCTCGGACATCGATTCGCGCCCTGCGGAAAGTCGCACCATCGACATCGGCATGGTGATGCGCGCCACCGCCACCGTCCGCACGAATTCCACATCATCGATCTTTGCGAGCGGCGTGTCGGCCAGCATGTCGCCCAGAACCGTGCCCTTGACCGGCACCAAGGCGTTGACCGGAACCGACTGCGGGTGGTCCGGCAGCGTCGCCAGGGTGTGGACGAAGCCGACGCGGTCGGCCCGCGTCTCGCCCATGCCAACGATCCCGCCGGAGCATACGTTGATCCCGGCCATCCGCACGTTCGAGAGCGTATCGAGGCGATCGTCCATCGTGCGGGTGGTGATGACCTGATCGTACCGCTCAGGCGAGGTATCGATGTTGTGGTTATAATAATCGAGGCCGGCGTCGGAGAGCATATCGGCCTGATCAGGCGTCAGCATCCCCAAGGTCATGCAGGTTTCCATGCCCATCGCCCGCACGCCCTTCACCATCTCGATGATGGCGGGCATGTCACGGGTCTTGGGATTACGCCAGGCAGCGCCCATGCAGAACCGCGTAGAGCCCTGGTCGCGGGCCTGCGCCGCGCGCTGCAGCACTTGCTGAACCTCCAGCAGCTTGGTCGCCTTCACGCCTGCATTGGCCGAGACCGACTGCGAGCAATAGCCGCAATCCTCGACGCAACCGCCGGTCTTGATCGACAGCAGCGTGGAAAGCTGGACCTCGTTGGCGGGGTGGTTGGCGCGGTGGACCTGCGCGGCCTGGAACACCAGTTCGGTGAACGGCAGGTCGAACAGCGCGGCGATTTCCTCGCGGGTCCAGTCGGTACGGGGGGTGGTGTCGATCATCATCGTTCCTCAGGCAGCGCAAGCCAAACGCGAGCCATAAAGCGGAGCGGCCCGGCAGACCAGCCTGCCCGTCATTCCGCCGCTTCCAGTTCGGAACCAGCCGGCGGCATGTTGTGGCCAAGCAGGCGCAGCAAGTCGGCAGCGCATTCGACGACGTTCGATCCGGGGCCGTAGATGCCCTGCACCCCCGCCTCGCGCAGGAACTCGTAGTCCTGCGGCGGGATCACCCCGCCCGCGACGACCTTCACGTCGGCGCGGCCCGCTGCGCGCAAGTGGCCGATCAGTTCGGGGATCAGGGTCTTGTGACCGGCGGCAAGGCTGGAGGCGCCGACCGCGTCCACTTCGTTTTCCAACGCCAGGCGGCACGCTTCTTCGGGGGTCTGGAACAGCGGGCCGCTGACCACGTCGAAACCCATGTCGGAAAAGGCCGAGGCGATCACGTTGGCGCCGCGATCGTGGCCGTCCTGGCCCATCTTGGCGACCAGTATTCGCGGCTTGCGGCCCAGCCGGCGCCCGACGGCAGCCACGCCATCGACCACTTGCTGGTATCGCGCGTCGCCGGCGTAGGCGCTGCCGTAGATGCCTTTCACCGGCGTCGGCTGGGTGCCGTGGCGGCCGAACACCGCCTCCATCGCATCGGAGATTTCGCCCAGCGTCGCGCGGTGGCGGGCAGCTTCGACGGCCAGCGCCAGCAGATTGCCACTGCCGCGCGCGCCTTCGGTCAGTGCCGCCAGCGCTGACCGGCACGCGGCCTCGTCGCGGCTGGCGCGGACTTGGCGGATGCGGGCGATCTGGGCTTCGCGGACCTTGTGGTTGTCCACCTCCAGCGTCTCGATGCGGTCTTCGGTGGCGAGGCGGTACTTGTTGACGCCGACGATCACGTCCTCGCCCTTGTCCACCCGCGCCTGGCGACCGGCAGCGGCTTCCTCGATCATCGCCTTGGGCCAACCGGCAGCGACGGCCTTGGCCATGCCGCCGTCCGCCTGGACGCGCTCGATGATCTCCCACGCCTTGTCGACCAGTTCCTGCGTCAGCGCTTCGATATAGTACGAGCCGCCCAGGGGATCGACGACATTGCACATGCCGGTCTCTTCCTGGATCACGATCTGGGTGTTGCGGGCAATGCGCGCCGAAAAGTCGGTGGGCAGCGCGATCGCCTCGTCCAACGCGTTGGTGTGGAGCGACTGGGTGCCGCCCAGCATCGCGGCCATCGCCTCTATCGTGGTGCGGATGACGTTGTTGTAGGGATCTTGCTCCTGCAAGCTGACGCCGCTGGTCTGGCAATGGGTGCGCAGCATCTTGCTGCGCTCGTCCTGCGCGCCCAGTTGCGTCATCGCCCGGTGCCACAGCACCCGCGCGGCGCGCAGCTTGGCGACTTCCATGAAGAAGTTCATGCCGATCGCGAAGAAGAACGACAAGCGCCCGGCGAACTTGTCGATGTCGAGCCCGCTGGCGACGCCGTACTTCACGTATTCCATGCCGTCGGCGATGGTGAAGGCCAGCTCCTGCACTTGCGTCGCGCCGGCCTCCTGCATGTGATAGCCGGAGATCGAGATCGAATTGAACTTGGGCATCTCGCGGCTGGTGTAGCCGAAGATGTCCGAGATGATCCGCATGCTGGGTTCGGGCGGATAGATGTAGGTATTGCGGACCATGAACTCCTTGAGAATGTCGTTCTGGATGGTCCCGTCGAGCAGCTTGCGATCGACGCCTTGTTCTTCCCCTGCGACGATGAAGAACGCCAGGATCGGGATCACCGCGCCGTTCATCGTCATCGACACGCTCATCTGGTCGAGCGGGATGCCGTCGAACAGGATCTTCATGTCCTCGACGCTGTCGATCGCGACGCCCGCCATGCCGACATCGCCGGTGACGCGCGGGTGGTCGCTGTCATAGCCGCGATGAGTCGCCAGATCGAAAGCGACCGACAGGCCCTTCTGCCCCGCCGCCAGATTGCGGCGATAGAAGGCGTTGGATTCCTCGGCGGTCGAAAAGCCCGCGTACTGGCGCACGGTCCAGGGCCGCCCCGCATACATCGAGGCGCGCACCCCGCGCGTGAACGGCGCGAAACCGGGAAGGCCCGGATCGACGGCGACGTCCTCGGCGGTATAGAGCGGCTTGACGTCGATGCCCTCTGGCGTGTGCCAGGTCAGATCCTTGCCTTTGACCTCTTTGGCGGCGGCGGCCTGCCAGTCGTCAATGTTCGCCATGCGGGCTCTCCATGATCTCGGTGAGTTGCCCGCCCATGTCCTTGGGGTGGACGAAGAAAATCAGCGTTCCATGGGCACCGATCCGGGGCTCGCCCAGCACGCGCTTGCCCTGGCTCTCAAACCAGGCTTTGGCCGCGTGAATATCGGGCACTTCGTAGCAGACGTGGTGCATGCCCCCGAGCGGGTTGGAGGCCAGCCACTTGCCCACGGCGGAGTCCTTGACGGTAGGCTGCAGCAGTTCGACTTGCGTGCCCGCCGTGCCTCCCTCGCCCGGCGTGTTGACGAAGCACACGCGCACTTGCTGGCTTTCCAGCACGAACGGTTCGGTCACGTCCGTCGCACCCATGACGTCACGATAGAACGCGATCGCTGCGTCGAGATCGGGCACGGCAACACCGATATGGTTGAGGCGACCAAGTTTCATCGACTGTACCGCATCGGCATATGCGCCACCGCGCGGAACCGTAAGACCGACATCCGCACTCCGCTAATGTCTTTCATAGTTAGCTTTCAATCCCGTTTGCGGTTTTGTTAAGTAATCGCCATCAACCCCAATGATCGATGACGCCCTTTACGAAAAAAATACTGCACCCGATCGCGAAAATACCGTTCATGCTAAGTGCAAACCAGAACCAAACGGGTTGCTTCGCACGAGAAACGTCAGATGATGGGTATCTCATACTCGTGGAGCCACCTTTGACACCTCGAAACACTTCATAAGCAAAAAAACCTGCTCCAAAGAAGAACAGTAATGGCAGAAGATTGTCCATCACAACGGGATGTTGTCGTGCTTCTTCCACGGGTTTTCCAAGCTCTTGTTCTTGAGCTTGCGCAGGCCCAGCGCGATGCGGCGGCGGGTGGCGTGGGGGTGGATCACTTCGTCGATGTAGCCACGGCTGGCGGCGACGAAGGGGTTGGCGAAGCGGTCTTCGTATTCCTTGGTCTTTTCCGCGATGCCATCGGTCGACAGCCCACGAAAAATGATCTCGACCGCGCCCTTGGCGCCCATCACCGCGATCTCCGCCGTGGGCCAGGCGTAGTTGAGATCGCCGCGCAAGTGCTTGGAACTCATCACGTCATAGGCGCCGCCATAGGCCTTGCGGGTGATGACGGTGATCTTGGGCACGGTCGCTTCGGCATAGGCGAACAGCAGCTTGGCGCCGTGCTTGATGATGCCGTTGTGCTCCTGATCGGTGCCGGGAAGGAAGCCGGGCACGTCCACGAAGGTGATGATCGGGATGTTGAACGCATCGCAAAAGCGCACGAACCGCGCGGCTTTCTTGGACGAGTTGATATCCAGCACGCCAGCCAGCACCATCGGCTGGTTGGCGACCACGCCCACGGTGCGCCCTTCGATCCGCCCGAAGCCGATCAGGATGTTGCCTGCGTGAAGCGGTTGCAGCTCGAAGAACTCGCCTTCATCGAGGGTTTTACGGATCACCTCGTGCATGTCGTAAGGCTGGTTGGCACTGGGCGGGATCACCGTGTCGAGGCTGGGCTCCAGCCGGTCCCACGGGTCCGAGCAAGGCCGCTCAGGCACATCGTCGCGGTTGGACGAGGGCAGGAAATCGAAGAAATCGCGCGTGGCCAGCAGCGCTTCTATATCGTTTTCCAGCGCCAGGTCCGAAACGCTGGTCTTGGTCGAATGGGTAATCGCACCGCCTAGCTGTTCCTGCGTCACGACTTCGTTGGTGACGGTCTTCACCACCTCCGGCCCGGTGACGAACATGTACGAGCTGTCCTTCACCATGAAGATGAAGTCGGTCATCGCCGGGGAATAGACCGCGCCGCCCGCACATGGCCCCATGATGAGCGAAAGCTGCGGCACCACGCCCGAGGCCAGCACGTTCTTCTGGAACACATCCGCATAACCGCCCAGCGACGCCACGCCTTCCTGGATGCGCGCGCCGCCCGAATCGTTGAGGCCGATGACGGGCACGCCCACCTTCATCGCCGCGTCCATCACCTTGCAGATCTTCTGCGCGTGGCGGGCGGATAGCGAGCCGCCGAACACCGTGAAGTCCTGGCTGAAGACGTAGACGAGGCGGCCGTTGATGGTGCCCGATCCGGTGACGACGCCGTCGCCGGGGATCTTCTGGTCCTGCATCCCGAAATCGACGCAGTCGTGCTCGACGTAGAGGTCCATCTCCTCGAAGCTGCCCGCATCGAGCAGCACGTCCAGCCGCTCGCGCGCGGTGAGCTTACCCTTGGCGTGCTGCGCGTCGATCCGCTTTTGCCCGCCGCCCAGCCAGGCGGCAGCGCGGCGACTTTCCATCTCGGCGATGTTGGCGGACATTCACTGCTCCCTCTTTGACGATGCGAGCACCGCCACACCCCATCGCTAGGCAAGAAGGACCACTGCGGTCAACCATTTTTAATCGCGCGATTAAAATGGCTGACCGCCTGTCGGTTATTTCAGCAGCACAAGCTCTTCCGACATCGTCGGGTGGATCGCCACGGTGGCATCGAAGTCCGCCTTGGTCAGCCCGGCCCGCACGCAGACCGCCGCAGCCTGCATGATCTCAGGCGCGTCAGGGCCGATCATGTGGATGCCCAGGACGCGCTCGGTCGTCGCTTCGCAGACCATCTTGTACAAAGAGCGTTCGCTGCGATGGGCGACGACGTTCTTCATCGGCCTGAAGTCGCTCTGGTATACCTTTACCGAGCCATACTTCTGCGTCGCCTCCGCTTCGGTCAGGCCGACGGCCGCGATCGGCGGGTGGCTGAACACCGCTGACGGGATGCACGAATAATCGACCGTCGTGGGCTTGCCGCCGAACACGCTGTCGGCGAACGCCTGGCCTTCGCGGATGGCGACCGGGGTAAGCTGCACCCGGCCCGTCACGTCGCCCACGGCGTAGATGTGATCGATATTGGTCCGGGAATTCTCATCGACCGCGATCGCACCCGTGTCGTTCAGTTCCACGCCTGCGGTGTCCAGCCCCAGCCCTTCGATGTTGGGCACGCGCCCGGTGGCGAACATCACGCAATCCGCATCGATCGGATCATGGCCGCTCATGAACACCTTGAGCGAGCCGTCCTCGTTCTTCTCGATCTTCTGGAAGTTCGCGTGGAAGCGAAACTGGATGCCCTTGGTCATCGAAATCTGCAGCAACCGGTCGCGCACGCTTTCGTCGTAACCGCGCAGCAATTGGTCGGAGCGGTTCATCAGCGTCACTTGCGCGCCGAACTGGTGGAAGATGCCGGCGAACTCGTTGGCGATATAGCCGGCGCCGGCGATCACGATGCGCTTGGGAATGGCATCGAGATGGAACGCCTCGTTCGAGGTGATGCCCAGTTCGTGGCCGGGGCACTCGGGCACATGCGGCCGCGCGCCGGTGGCGATCAGGATATACTTGGCGGTCTTCTTCTCGCCGCTCGCCAGGGTGATCTCATGCGGGCCAGTGATCGTGGCGCGTTCCTGGAAGATCTCGACTTTGTTGTTTTCCAGCGTCTGGGTGTACAAGCCATTTAGCCGATCGACGTCGTTCAGCACGTTGTCGCGCAGCTTTACCCAATCGAACTTGCAGTGCTGGATGTCCCAGCCAAAGTGCTTGGCGTCCTCCAGATCTTCCGCGAAGTGGGCGCCGTAGACCAGCATCTTCTTGGGCACGCAGCCGCGAATGACGCACGTGCCGCCGACCCGGTACTCTTCGGCAACCGCAACCCGGGCGCCATACGCCGCGGCGACTCGCGATGCCCGCACGCCTCCAGAACCCGCGCCGATGGTAAAGAGATCGTAGTCATAGTCGGCCATTCGCGGTGCTCCGGGACGGGAAAATCCAATGTTTCCCGCATATGGGTCGTAGCCGGCGCGAATGCCAGCAGCGGCAGCTGAGACTTCGTCTTTCCATACGGCTTTTGGCAACGTCTCTTCGTCGCTAAACGATTGTCAATTCGATTAGTAGAGATTACTCAAATTACGCGTCGCTCGCCATTTGTGGGCCGCGAAAAGTCTGGGAGATATGCAGCATGGTACAATCAACCTTGCCCCCCTCCACGTCCGAACAGGAGCCGCTTATCCTGCTCGTGCCCGGCCTTGACGGCAGCGGCCCGCAGCACTGGCAGCGCCGCTGGGCGGACGAGATCGACGCTTGCCAGATGGCCGATCTGGGCAATTGGGAAACGCCGCATCGCAACACCTGGATCAACCGCTTGAACCTGGCGGTCCACCGCGCCGGTCGGCCCGTGGTACTGGTGGCGCACAGCCTGGGCTGCATCCTGACGGCGTGGTGGTCAAAGTTCGAGCAGCCCGGCTGGTCGACTCCGGTGATCGGCGCATTGCTGGTAGCCCCGCCCGAGGTGGATTTCTTCCCGCGCGACAACCGCTTGGAAGGCTTTGCGCCCACCCCTGCCGATGCGCTGCCCTTCCCTTCGATCCTGGTCGCCAGCCGCAACGATCCCTGGATCGGTTACGACACCGCCAAGATGCTGGCGCGCCAGTGGGGCAGCGAGTTCGTGGATGCCGGCAACGCCGGGCACCTCAATGCCGATTCGAAACTGGGGAGCTGGGAAGACGGCAAGCGCTTGCTGAACCGCCTGACCGGTGGCGCGGTGCCGGCGCCCGGTCCCAGCGCACTGACCAACCACGGCGACTGGTCCGAAGGGTTGGAATTCCGTTCTTGAGACAACTACGGTCCTGACCCTCTGATGAAGGTCAGGACCGCTTGAGCGGTCAGCCGATGCCGGCCAGTTCCAGCAGTGCCTCGGTCGAGGGATCGAAGCGCGTGCCGCCTTGCTCGATCTGCTTGGCGATTTCCTTGCCCAATTCCACACCGAACTGGTCGAAGGGATTGATCTCCATCAGCACCGCGTTGGCGAAAGTCCGGTGTTCGTGGAACGCCACCAGCGCGCCGAAGCTGGCGGGGCTGACCTCATCGAGCAGGATCGTCGCGGACGGACGATCGCCCGGATAGCTGCGCGCGGGGTCTTCGCTCTTCTTCCCCGCCATCAGCGCCGCGCCTTGGGCGAAGCAGTTGGACAGCAGGATGCGGTGGTGCGCCGCTGCCAGGTCATGCCCCGGCACGATCGCGGCGATGAAGTCCACCGGCACCAGGTTGGTCCCCTGGTGCAGCAACTGGAACACCGCGTGCTGCGCATCGGTGCCGACGCCGCCCCAGGTGATCGGCGCGGTGGGGCCATCGACCGGCGATCCGTCCACCTTCACGCTCTTGCCGTTCGATTCCATCTCCAACTGCTGGAGATAGTCGGGCAACAGCGCCAGCCGCTCGTCATAAGCAAAGACGCCGCGCGTCTGGCAACCGCGCAGGCGCGTGTAATACTGATCGGCAAAGGCAGCCCGCAGCGGCAGGTTGGCAAGGCCATCGGTATCGCGGAAATGCTCGTCCATCGCCGCCGCACCGTCGAGAAACTCGGCGAAGTCCGGCCAGCCCAGCGCCATCGCCACCGGAAACCCGATCGAGGACCACAGCGAATAACGGCCACCCACGCTTTCGGAGAACGGCAGGATGCGGGTTTCGTCCACGCCCCACTCGATTGCCTTGGCCGGCGCTGCGGTGAGCGCGACAACGCGGCCATAGGGATCGGCGACGGCGTTCTCGCGCAGCCAGCCGATCACGCTTTCGGCGTTGGTCATCGTCTCGATGGTGGTGAAGGTCTTGGACGCGATCGCCAGCATCGTCGTGGCCGGATCGCACTTGGCGAAGGCGGCTTCCAGCGCGTTGCCATCGATGTTGGAGACGACATGGACGTCCACCATCGCCCCGTCGCGCGCCAGAGCGTCGATCGCCAGCGCCGGGCCGAGCGCGGAGCCGCCGATGCCGACGTGGATCAAATGCTTCACATCGCCCATCGCGCCACGGTGGATCGCTTCGACGATCGCGGCCATGCGGTGGTGGTTCTCTGCCGCCAGCGCGACGCTTTCTTCCTTGCCGACACCGCGCTGGGCGGTGTGCTCTGCCGCGCGGCCTTCGGTGACGTTGACGATCTCACCCGCGAACAGCGCCGCGCGGCGGCCGGCAAAGTCGGTCGCCTTGGCCAGCGCCTCGAACAATTCGACATGGGCGGCATCAAGGTGCGTCTTGGACCAGTCGAAGCGAATGCCGCTGGCGTTCTCGTCGCTACCCAGTTCGAAACGGGTGGCGAAAGTATCGAGACGGGCGGAATCGCGGTCGAACAGTTCAGCCAGGGTCGGCTTGTCGAGAGACTTGAGTTGTTCCCACACCGCGTCGCTCATGCCTTGCTCTCCGTAATCGGGTTGATCGGGTCGCCTTATGCGTTCCGCAACTGCGAAATCCAAGCGTGAGTTGCACAATTATCGATCACTCTTTGCCGTGTGTCGGTATCTCCCTTGACGGATGCGCGCGCGCGTGGGCAAGGGTTCGACGATGAGCGACACTCCCAGCGCAGACCACATGGAACCCGCCCCTCCGCGTCAGTCCCAAGGCGCGGACGCGCCTGCCGCTGCGCCGGTGGAAAAGGCGGCCACTCCGCCCAAGAAGGACGAAAGTTTTCTGTCGTTCCTGTTCTGGCTGGTGCTGGGCGTCGTGGTGCTGCGCAGCTTCATCATCTCGCCGTTTACGATCCCCAGCGAATCCATGCTGCCGCGGTTGTTGACCGGGGACTATCTGTTCGCCACGAAATTTTCCTACGGCTTCTCGAAGTATTCGCTGCCGTTCAGCGCGCCGCTGATCCCGCACCGCATCTTCGCGCACCAGCCCGATCGCGGCGACGTGGTGATCTTCAAGGCGCCTCCGGGCAACGATGTCGATTACATCAAGCGCGTCATCGGCCTGCCCGGTGACGAAGTGCAGATGAAGGGCGGCCAGGTCTGGCTCAACGGCAAGCCGGTGCCCAAGGTGAAGATCGCCGACTTCGTGGTTCCGGTCAGCCCCAACACCGATTGCGGCCCCGGCTTCGAAACCGTCGACGCGGCGGGCAAGGCGGTCTGCAGCTATCCCCGCTTCCGCGAGACCTTGCCCGGCGGCAAGACCTATGACGTGCTCGACATGGGGACCACCGAGCAGGACGATACCGGCGTCTTTATCGTTCCCGAAGGCCATCTGTTCCTGATGGGCGACAACCGCGACAACTCGATGGACAGCCGTTTCCCGGCAGTCGAAGGTGGCGGCATCGGCATCGTCCCGCAGGACAACCTGGTGGGCAAGGCCGCCGTTATGATGTTCTCCACCGATGGATCGGCGGAATGGATCAAACCGTGGACCTGGTTCACCGCTGCCCGGTGGAGCCGCATCGGGAGCACCTTCTGAGTGCTTGATGCGCAGACCCGCGCCTTCCTGATCGAGCATGCCGGCTACGAGCCGGTGGACGAGGCTCTCTGGCTGTCGGCACTGACCCACGGCTCGACAGGGGCCAAACGCAATTACGAACGGCTGGAGTTCCTGGGCGATCGCGTCCTGGGGCTCACCGTGGCCGAGTGGCTCTACCAGAACAGCGAAGAGGCCGAAGGTCGCTTGTCGCAGCGGCTCAACGCGATCGTCAGCCGCGCGACCTGCGCGGTGATCGCCCGCAGCATCGGCCTGGGTCCGCACATCCGCCTTGGCAAGCAGGCCCGCGATGATGGCGGCGCGGATTCGGAGAACATCCTGGGCGATGTAATGGAGGCAATGATCGGCGCCTGCTTCATCGAGCGCGGCTTCCAGGAAGCGCGCGACATGGTGCTGCGGCTGTGGGTCGAAACGCTGGAGGGCAAGACCGGACAGCGCAAGCATCCCAAGTCGGCGCTGCAGGAATGGGCTGCCGGCAACCGTCGCCGCATGCCCGAATATCGCCTCGTCGAACGCAGCGGCCCCGATCACGCCGCGCGCTTCACGGTCGAGGTCGCGGTTCACAACGTCGGTGCGGCGCAAGCAACCGCCCATTCGAAACAGGACGCCGAAACATTGGCGGCCAAGGAATTCATGAGGAAATTCGCGTGACCAACCTACCCTCGGACCACGGCGGCGCTGAGAATCCGAGCCCCGAACCAGCCGACTTGCAATCTGGCCAGCCAACCGACCAGAACTGCGGCCTCGTCGCCGTGCTCGGGGCGCCGAATGCCGGCAAGTCCACGTTGGTCAACGCGCTGGTCGGCCAGAAAGTGGCGATCACCTCCGCCAAGGCGCAGACCACGCGCGCGCGCCTGCTGGGCATCGCCCTGCAGGACAAGACGCAGATCATCCTGGCCGACACCCCCGGCATCTTCGAACCCAAGCGCCGGCTGGACCGCGCGATGGTCGCAGCCGCCTGGGAAGGCGCGCAGGAGGCCGACGCCATCCTCCTGGTGGTCGACGTGGTGAAGCTGCGCCGTCACGAACTGCTGCCCCTGCTCGAAGCGCTCAAGGCCCGCCCGGAGCGCAAATTGCTGGCGCTCAACAAGGTCGATGCCAGCCCCAAGGAAAAGCTTCTCGAACTCGCGACCGAGTTCACCGCGGTGGTGCCTTTCGACGAAGTGTTCTTCGTCTCGGCGCTGACCGGCGATGGCGTGCCGCAGTTGAAGGCGCACCTCGCCAGCCTGATGCCGCCAAGCCCCTGGCACTATCCCGAAGACCAGGTGTCCGACGCCAGCGAACGCTTGCTGGCCTGCGAGATCACCCGCGAGCAGCTCTATCGCCAGTTGCACGAGGAGCTTCCCTACGACGCTGCCGTGCGTCCGGAAAGCTACACCCCGCGCAAGGATGGCTCGGTCGAGATCCGCCAGCAGATCGTCGTCACCCGCGACGGCCAGAAAGCGATCGTGCTGGGCAAGCGCGGCGCCAAGATCCGCGCCATCGGCGAGGCCGCGCGCAAGGAACTGGCCGAAGTGCTGGGCCACCCGGTCCACTTGTTCCTCCACGTCAAGGTCGAGGAAAACTGGGCCGAGGCGCGTGACATCTACGAAGAGATCAAGCTGGACTGGGTGAAGTGATCAAGTCCGCGCTGACCCGATACGCAATGCCAGCGCTGGCCTCTGCCCTGCTGCTGGGCGGCTATGCCCTGCCCCACACCCGTGCAAAAGCGGCGGAAAAGGCAGTCCAGAAGACAGCGCCGAAGACGGACCAAAAGACGCAACCCCCTGGATCGGGGACCAGCCTGGCGGGTATGCGCTATGTCGCGATCGGCTCGTCCTACGCTGCGGGTCCGATGTTGCCGCCCCCCAAGCCCGGCGGCCCGGTGCGTTGCGGACAAAGCTTCAACAACTACCCCACCTTACTTGCCGAGCGCATGGGCATGGTGCTGGTCGATCGCTCATGCTCGGGTGCGACGACCGAGCATGTCCTGGGGCCATGGGGCGATATCCCGCCACAGCTTTCCGCCGTCAATGCCGAGACCCGGCTCGTCACGGTGACGATCGGCGGCAACGACTTGTCCTACATCGGCAACTTGTTCTCGGCGGCTTGCGCGTTCGAGGCCAAGGCCGTGGTCGCTACGCCGGGCGCCAAGAGTCGCGCGTGCGGGACCATCCGCGTGCCCACGGAAGCCGATTACGTGCGCGATGAAGCGCAGATGGACGAAATCGCGCGCCGCATCCGCGCCGCTGCGCCCCAGGCCAAGCTGGTCTTCGTGCAATATCTCAGGCCCCTGCCGCGCACCGGCGCCTTGTGCGCGGTAACCCCCGTCACCGAAGCAGAGGCGGCCATCACGCGTGAGATCGGCGAACGCCTTGCTGTGATCACCGCGCGGGTCGCCAAGACCCATGGCGCCATTGCCGTCGGCATGGACCAGGCCTCGGCCACGCACACGCCTTGCGACCCGGTGCCGTGGATGATCGGCTGGCCGGCCAATTACGATGGCCGAGAGGGCCTGCAATGGCACCTCAACAAGCTGGGCATGCACATGACGGCGGACGCGATCGCGTCTGCCCTGATCCGGGAAGGCATTCGCCCGGCAAAGCCCAAGCCTCCTTTCGAGCCGGGCACCGCGAAGCTCGTACCGCCGGCCCCGACCGCATCTCCGACCCTGGCCCCAGCCGCCCCCGCTCCGGCGGAGCCCCAATCTTCGGCGCCTCAACCTTCCCCGTCACCTGCTCCCACGCCGTCCGCGACTGCCCCGGCGGCAGCCGATCGGCTAAACCGGCGCTAAGCTGCCTCGGGCGCGCGTTCGACGATCAACCAGCGTGCCAGGCTGCACAATGCAGCCAGCACGACAAAGACGATGCCGAAGATCATCGGTGCATCGCCCTTCCCCGTGCTCACGGTCAGCAGCACGCCGACACCGGCGGCGCCCAATGTCTGGCCGAACAATCGCGAGGTCGCCAATAAGCCGCCCGCCGCAGCCGCGCGCTGGCGGGGCGAATTGCCGACCAGCATTCGCGCATTGGGTGAGAAGAACAGCCCGAAGCCCAGCGCACACAGTGACAAGCGCCAGGCGATCGTGAACGCAGCCGCATGGATCGGCGTGAAAGCGACGAACAGGAGGCCGACCAGGGCAATCGCCATCCCGACCATGCCCAGGACGGACGGCGAAACCCGGTCGGACAACCAGCCCGCTGCGGGAGCCACCACCAGCATGGTCAGCGGAAACGGCAGGATCAGCAGACCTGCTTGTTCCGGGCTGAAGCCCATTTCCTGCTGCAACCGGAACGGCAGCGCCACGATCAACGCTGCCGAGCCGACGAACCCCGCCACCGCAGCCATCGCGGACCAGGCGATAGTGGGCTTTGCGAGCAGATCGACCGGAAACACCGGAGACTGATGCGTCCGCTCTCGGCGCGCCAGCAGCAAGGCCGAGAGCAGTCCCGCGACCGACGCGGCGATGCCCGCTACGAGCTGTCCGCCATGCGCCGCGATTTCGATACCGCCCACGATCAACGCGAAACTGGCAGCACTCCACAAGCCGGATCGCCAATCGAAGCGACCGCCATCGGCATGTGGCTCGGGCAGGAACCGACCGATCAGCAAGGAAATAATGGCGAACGGCACCGCCGAAACGAAAATCCATCGCCAGTCGAAATGGGCAACGATGAAGCCGCCCAAGACTGGCGCCAGGGCGCTGGACGAGGCAACGATCACCGAATTGATGCCAAGGCCGCTGCCCAGCTTGGCGCGGGGGTAAATCTGGCGGATCATCGCCGACGTGACGCTCAGCGCCATGCCCGCGCCCAGCGCCTGGGCCACGCGCAAGGCCAGCAGCAGCGGCAGCGAATGCGCCAGCATCACCATCGCGGACGCCGCCATGAAGATCACCTGGCCGATCTGATAAATCCGCCGCAGCCCGAACCGCTCCCCCAGGTTGGAGAACGGCAACAGGGTCATCACCATCACGAGCTGGTACAGCGTCACGACGTTGACCGCGACGCCTTCCTCGACGCCCAGGTCACGCGCAATGCTGGGCAGCGCCACGTTGGCGACAGTGCCGTCCAGCACGAACAGCGCGGTGCCGAACGACACCGCCACGATCGCCCAGGCCCGGCGCGGGAACGGCAAGCCGTCTCCCGCCTCGGCTACAACCGCACCGCCTGTATTGACGGTTATCTCTTCCACCGAGTGCGCGGCCTCGGCAATCTGCTCATCGTTTCGCATTCGCAGCATGCCGTGCCAACGCCCGACCCCCAGCGCAAGCTCCCATCGGCAAACAAAATTACATCTTAGGCTCCGCAGGGCGGCTCAGCGCGCTTTGGAAATCGCCATCCCATGCAGCTTGGCCGCATCCTTGGTCGATTCCTCGGTGCGGTTAAGCGCCTTGGCGATTTCCTTCAGGCCCTTACCCTTGCCGGCCAGCACCTGCAGTTTCTGCAGTTCCTCCGGCTTCCACGGCTGCTTATGTTTGGCGAGCTTGTCGCTCATTTCGTTTTCCCGTCGATATCGAAGCGCACTTTGAAAGACCGCACATATGTTTGCGCGAGGCCATCGGGGCTTTTCAATACATAGTTGGAGCTGGCGCGAAGCTGGTTGCAGGCGACTTTGATAAGAGCAGCGTTGTCCTGCGGGCGGCCCACGCAAGCACCGATGGCGCCTTGCGGCGATACTTGCGCGGTCGCAATGATATCAACCGGCCCGGCCAGCCCAGTCGGCAAAGCCGCTACCTTCAGTTCTAAATCAGAACTTTGTTTTAAGTTCTTGACGAAGCGCCCTCGTTCCGTTTCCGGCGCAAAGAACTTCAATTGCGTGGAAAAAGCACCCCAAGCCGGGCTATTATCCGCGCTCGCCGGCTTGAATGTCGCCCGCATCATAGGCTCGCACAGCCGGGCCGCGACGGTCTTGTCACCGTATACCGCCACGGTCGCACAGCTAACCGCCTTACCCTCCGGTGACACTACAACGAGCACGTCGGACGCGGCGCCATCGGCATATAACCTCATGTCGCCATAAGCCTTGAAGAAATCCATCCCATTCCCAGGCGGAAGCTGGGGCGCCACAAGGCTCAGCGCCGCAACAACAAGAGCTGCCCCCACGATCAACCCTCCGCTTCCGCAGTCGCCTTGGCCGCACTCTTGGCCGGTGCCTTCTTGGCAGCGGGTTTCTTAGCGGCGCCATCCTTCTTCGCAGCAGCTGGTTTCTTGGCCGCCGCCTTCTTCGGTGCCGCCTTCTTCGCAGGCGCCTTCTTCTTGCCCTTGGCCGGGCCCTTGGCGGCCTTTTCGTCGATCAGCACCACGGCTTGCTCGGCGGTCAGGTCTTCGGGCTTCTGGTCGCGCGGGAGGGTGGCGTTGGTGGTGCCGTCGGTCACGTAGGGGCCAAAGCGGCCGGCCATGACTTTCATCTCGCCGCCGTTGGTGGGGTGAGCGCCCAGCACCTTGAGCGGTTCGGCCTTGGCGCCGCGTGCGCCGGGGCCGCGATTGGCGGCATCGGCCAAGAGCGAGACGGCAGCGTTCATGCCGGTTTCGAACACTTCCGTGGTCGAGCGCAACCGCGCGTACTTGCCGTCATGTGCCAGGTATGGGCCGTAACGCCCTATGCTGGCAGTGATTTCATTGCCTGTCTCAGGGTGCGCACCGATGCTGCGGGGCAGGCTGAGCAGCTTGATGCCCCATTCGAGCGTCAGTTCCTCGATGTCCTTGGGGATCGAGGCGCGCTTGGCTTCCTTGCCCTCACCCAATTGGATGTACGGGCCAAACCGGCCCGTCCTACGCACGATCTCCAGCCCGGTCTCGGGGTCTTTGCCCAGACCTTCGTCCTCCCCGCCATCGGCTTCGCCGCCGGGCTGCGCGAACTTGCGCGTGAACTTGCATTCCGGGTAGTTCGAGCACGCCACGAACGCGCCATAGCGCCCGCCGCGCAGCGACAAGCGGCCTTGCTGGCACTTGGGGCACAGCCGCGCGTCCGAGCCATCGGCCTTGGGCGGAAACAGATAGTCGCCGAGAAATTCGTCAAGCGCCTCAGTGACTTCCGAGGGCTTCTTCTCCATCACTTCATCGGACTTGGGCTTGAAGTCCCGCCAGAAGTCGGCGAGCAGCGTCTTCCATTCCTGACGCCCGCCCGAAACGTTATCGAGCTCGTCCTCCATGCTGGCGGTGAACTCGTAAGCCACATAGCGGCTGAAGAACCGCTCGAGGAACGAGGTGAGAAGTCGGCCCGATTCCTCTGCGAAGAAACGGTTTTTTTCCATCCGCACATAGTTACGGTCGCGGATGACCTGGATCGTCGCAGCATAGGTCGAGGGACGCCCGATGCCGAGTTCCTCCAGCCGCTTCACGATGCTGGCTTCGGAATAGCGCGGCGGCGGCTGGGTGAAGTGCTGCTCTGCCGTCACTTCCTTCTTGGCCGGCATGTCGCCTGCCTTCATGAACGGCAGCAGGCCGCCATCGTCATCGTCATCGCTCTTGTTGTCGCGGCCTTCCTCGTAGACGGCCAGGAAGCCGGGGAACTTCACCACTTGCCCGCTGGCGCGCAGTTCGGTCTGGCCGGTACCGTCGCGCAAGGTGACGGTGGTGCGTTCCAGTTGCGCCGATGCCATCTGGCTTGCCATCGCGCGCTTGAAGATCAGATCGTACAGCCGCGCCTCATCGCCCGAGCCGTAGCGGTCCTTGGTGAATTCGGTCGGCCGGATCGCCTCGTGGGCTTCCTGCGCGTTCTTGGCCTTGGTTTCGTAATGGCGCGGCTTTTCGGGCAGGTAGTGGCCCGAATAACGCTCGGTGATCGCCGCGCGCGCCGCCGAGATGGCGCTGGGGTCCATCTGCACGCCATCGGTACGCATGTAGGTGATTGCGCCCGCCTCATACAGCGTTTGCGCCACCCGCATCGTCTGGCTGGCGGAGAAGCCCAGCTTGCGCGAAGCTTCCTGCTGCAGCGTCGAGGTGGTGAACGGCGGCTGCGGGTTGCGGCGATGCGGCTTGGTCTCGACTTGCTCGACCCGGAACGCGCCCGCCTCGACCGCCGCCTTCGCACGCAAGGCGATGCCTTCATCGCCCAGGCTCAGCCGTTCGAGCTTCTTGCCCTCGAAGTTGACCAGGCGGGCGGTGAAGTCGGTGCCGTCGTGCGCCATCAGTGCGGCGACCGACCAGTATTCCTGCGCCCGGAACGCCTCGATCTCACGCTCGCGATCGACCACCAGCCGCAGCGCCACCGACTGTACGCGACCGGCGGACTTAGCACCCGGCAGCTTGCGCCACAGCACCGGCGAAAGCGTGAAGCCGAACAGATAGTCCAGCGCGCGGCGGGCGAGGTAGGCGTCGATCAAGTCCTGATCCAGCTCGCGCGGCTGGGTCATCGCCTTGGTGACGGTTTCCTTGGTGATCGCGTTGAAGGTGACGCGCTGCACGTCCTTGGGCAGCGCCTTGCGCTTGGCCAGCAGTTCACGCACGTGCCACGAAATCGCCTCGCCTTCGCGATCAGGGTCAGTCGCGAGGATCAGTCGGTCGGCATCCTTCGCCGCATCGGTGATCGCGCGGACCTGGCGCTGCTTGTCGCCATACAGTTCCCAATCCATCGCGAAGTCCTCGTCCGGCCGCACCGAGCCGTCCTTGGGCGGCAGGTCGCGAACGTGGCCGTAGCTGGCGAGAACCTTGTAGTCCTTGCCCAGGTATTTCTCGATGGTCTTGGCCTTGGCCGGAGATTCGACGATCACAAGCTGCATTGGTATTCCCGATCACTCTCACGCGTACGCACGCGCATACATACACGTACAGGGTGAAAACCGTTTGGGGCCTTCGTCAAGCGTGGTGTGCACAGCTTAGGGTCAGGCGAAGATTTCCTCATGACCTTCGGCATGATCCAGGACGATGTTGAGGATAGCGACGTTCAGCCCCACCGCACTTGCGGAGAGCAGGCCGGTCAGAAGATTTCCGATCACGACAATTGCCGGTGCCTCAGACCATTCTGTCACGGAAAAACTCCCCAACTGCGCGGTCAATCCGATGACGATGATCACTCCGATGGCGGTCAAGAACAGCAAAAAAGCCAACAGCAGAAGCACGAATAACCCGATAATGGGCCATTGATGCGGCTTGGTGATCCGGGAGCTTTCGCCAAACGCGTCCATTGCCGGCACACCGCGCCCGATGATGAGAGAGCTGACTACAGACCAACGGGCGAGCAGCAACAGCCCAGGGACGATCAGGAGAACCAAACCGAAAACGCCCCCGATGCCGACCAACATTCCCGCGGCAGACGAAACGAGGAACCCTTTTGCCGAGGGGGAAACTGTCGCACGACCTTCATTTCGGATGATAACCCAGGCAATGAGATAGCTGCCGATAAACGTGAAAGGCATTTGGGCTAGGGAAGACGAGATGCCCTCGCCAAGCGCCAGATCAAAGCCGGACGCAACAACGGCCGCGAATATTCCATAAATCAATACAGGAACGATGTTCCGCCGAATGACGGCTGCGGCCTCACTGGCGAATTCGCCAACGCCAGGCTTTGCGAGGTATCCAGTCAAAACGTGCCCCTTTATGACTAATAGGGTTGAGTGCAGGCCGTTCGTCCCAGCGTCAACCCGGCGACTTCCGGCTTGCAGGGACTTAACCGCAGAGCGTCACCCCCGGCTCACCCGCCCTCCGGCGTGGCGCACCAGTTCCCCGCCCAGCTCCAGTTCCAGCAGCGCCAATTGCACCGCAGCCGCGCTGCCACCCGATTGGCGGATCAACTCGTCGATGCCGACCGGCGCGTGGGTGAGCAAAGCGGTGAGGTCGGCGGGGTCTGCCGGTTGCTCTTCCACGCCCTCGCCCGGCCAATCCAACGCGGTTTCGCGGAAGGCCGAGCGGGGGACCCCGGCAAAGCCCGTAAGCAGTTCGATCACGTCGGCGGCGCTTTGCACCAGGATCGCGCCATCGCGGATCAACTGGTTGCAGCCGTGCGAGCGCGCGTCGAGCGGCGAGCCGGGGATTGCCATCACTTCGCGCCCCATCTCGCCCGCCAGCCGCGCGGTGATGAGCGAGCCGGACTTGGGCGCGGCTTCCACCACAACGGTGCCGGCGCACAGGCCGGCGATGATGCGGTTGCGGGTGGGGAAGTGGCGGGCCAGCGGCTCGGTGGCGGGTGGCTGCTCGGCCAGCAGGACGCCGCGCGTGGCGATCTCCTCGTGCAACTCGGCGTGCTCGGGCGGATAGGCGATGTCGATGCCGCTGGCGATCACGCCCACGGTCACGCCATCGGCGCTGAGCGCGCCGCGATGGGCCGCGCCGTCAATCCCGCGCGCCAGGCCGGACACCACTGCCCAGCCCTCCCCCGCCAGATCGTGCGCGAAATCGCGGGCCAGCCGCACGGCGGCGGCAGAGGCATTGCGCGCCCCGACCAGGGCGACGCTGGGGCGGGACAGCAGCGCGGCATCGCCCCGGAACATCAGGATCGGCGGCGCGCCCTCGGCCTGGTTCAGCAGCGCGGGATAGTCCGGCGAATCGTGGAAAAGGTAGCGCGCGCCGGCCTTGCGCACGGCGGCGACCTCGTCCTGCACCCGGCGTTCGGGCGTTGGTGCATAAGGCTTTCCGGCACGGCCCGCGAGGCCGGGCAATGCGTCGAGCGCGGCTTGCGCATTGCCGAAGCGGGCGAGAAGCTGACGGTAGGTTACCGGCCCCACGTTGGGCGAGCGCAGCAGGCGGATGCGCGCAAAGCCCTCCTCCTGGGAAATCGGCTCGCGCTCCGTCACGATTTGCTGCTGCCCACCTTCGGCTCGGTGCCGGCGCGCAGGCGGGCGATATTCTCTCGGTGCAAGTACAGCACCAGCGCGGCAATCACCGCCAGCACCAGCGCCGCCTCACGCTGGCCCAACGCCAGCGCCACGATCGGCGCGACGATTGCGGCGGTCATACCCGCAACGGACGATATCCGCACCAACGCCAGCAGGCCGATCCAGGTGACGGCATAGGCCAGGCCGATCGGCCAGCCCAGGCCGAACGAAACCCCGGCGGCGGTCGCCACGCCCTTGCCGCCCCGGAACCCCAGCCACACCGGGAAGCAATGCCCCAGCAGCGCGCCCAGCGCCGCCAGCGGGGCATAATCGGGCCACATCCGCGCCACGATCAGCACCGCCGCCAGTCCCTTGAGCAAATCGAGCAGCAGCGTTGCGGCGGCCAACCCTTTGCGACCGGTGCGCAGGACGTTGGTCGCGCCGATGTTGCCCGATCCGATCGAACGCAGATCGCCCGCCCCGGTCAGGCGGGTGAGGATGAGGCCGAAGGGCACCGAGCCGAGCAAGTAGCCGACCGCCGTCGCTGCGATAGGAGCAAGAATCCAGTTCATGCCATGCGCCTTAGCGACTTGTCGCGACCGGGCGAAGAGGACGTGCACGTCTACGGATGTATTTGTGCGTTGTGTGCGGCGTCGTACCCGTTAACAGAAGGCAAGGTTCAGGAAATAACCATGGCGTTTGAAACAGTTCTCAACCCGGACGCGACGCTGGACGCGCCGTCCCCCGTTCCACGGGTGTCGCCGGATGCGCCGATCGTGCTGTTCGATTCGGGCATGGGCGGCCTCACCGTCCTGGAAGAACTGCGCAAACTGCTGCCCGACGCGCCAGTGATCTATGCCGCTGATACCGCCGGCCTCCCCTATGGCACCAAAACCGAGGCGCAGATCGCCGCGCGCGTTGCGGGCCTGCTGGGCCGCATGACCGAACGCTTCGCCCCGCGCCTGGTCTGCATCGCCTGCAACACTGCCTCCACCATCGCGCTGGGCATGGTGCGCGAAGTGCTCGAAGTGCCGATCGTCGGCACTGTCCCTGCGATCAAGCCCGCTGCCGCGCTCACCCAAACCGGCGTGATCGGCCTGCTTGGCACCGAAGCGACGATCCGCCAGGCGTACGTCGACCGGCTTGAGCACGAATTTGCCGCCGGCAAGCTGCTGCTGCGGCACGGCGCGCCGGGCCTCGTCGATGCCGCCGAAGCGAAGATGCGCGGCGAGCCGGTCGATCCCGCCGTCATCGCCGAGGCCGTCAAGGCGTTGCGCGATCAGCCGGGCGGCGATCGCATCGACACTGTGGTGCTGGCCTGCACCCATTTTCCGCTGGTCGAGGCGGAGCTGGCGCAAGCGTTCGGCCCCGGCGTGCGCTTCGTGCATGGCGCGCCCGGCATCGCCCAGCAGATCGCGCGGCTCACGGCGGGGCAGGACTATTCCCGCACGCGGGCGGACCGGGCCTTGTTCACCGGCAAGGGGATGGTTTCGGCAGCAGCGCGCGATGCGCTGTCGCGGTATGGATTGCGAGAGGTCGGCGAGTTTTGACCCGTCGACTGAACGTGTGGTTGGCCGTGTTACTGCTCGTGATCGGTGCCCCCGTCTACTGGCTTCTGCTTGATTCCGGGACCGGGGATGCGGCGGTCAAACCCATCACCATCACCCAGCTACGAACGCTTGCCGGGTCAGTGCCCGGCCCCCTGCCGCGCGAACTGCGGGTAGAAACGTTGGTTAACGGCGAGGCGATGCGCAACTTGCTGTACGCAGGTGGTGGTCTGCGTGACAGCCCGGTGGTCGTCCGGGCCTTTCAACTTGTGGTGCCGGGGGGAAAGCCGATCATTATCGACGCCGGAACCACCCCGGCGCTTGCCGACGACTATGGGTTCGATCGCTTCGACCATGCGGCGCACCGCCGGGTACAGCACGCTGTGACCAATGCGGAAATGGTGCTGCTCCAAGCGTCGATGCCCTTGCGAAACGGCGGTTTGCCGATGGGGCGTGAGCCTGCCCGAAGCATCCGCATCCCGCGAGGCCAGGGCCCGCAAGTCGTCGCGCCCGGCGTCGTCATGATCCCACTGCGGGGCATGGCACCAGGCGCCGCCCTGATTTTCGCGCGGATGGCGAACGGCCACGAATACCTTTTCGCCGGAGCCGTCGCCCGGACCAGCGAGTCCTGGCGCGAGGAATGGTTGCCCGCGCGCTATACCACCAGGCGCGAGAGCAGCCGGTTTCGCCGCGAAATGGCATCGTGGTTGATGACGATCAATGCGCTGCACCGGCAGGCGCCGCAGATGATCATCGTCCCTGGCATCGATCCCGCGCCAATTCCTTTTGCGGTCAGCGGGTTTACAAGTGCTTGGGCGAATTGACCTACCAAGGACAATCGGCTGGCCTTGCTTGCCGCGATCATGTAATGGGCGCCGGACAAGGCAGGTTAATAAATAGGTCCGTACGGGAGCGGTGGGTCGCGAGTAAGCGGCGAAGCCACGGGTGCGGTGGGACTGGGCTAGGCAGGATCGGGTCTTCGTGAATTACGAACACATTTTCGACCAAGCAATCGAGCGTCTCCATTCCGAGGGCCGCTATCGCGTTTTCATCGACATCCTGCGCAACAAGGGCGCGTACCCCAATGCCCGGTGCTTTGCGGGGCACAACGGTCCCAAGCCGATCACCGTGTGGTGCTCGAACGACTATCTCGCGATGGGTCAGCACCCCAAGGTGATCGAAGCCATGGAAGAGGCGCTGCATGATGTCGGCGCCGGTTCCGGCGGCACCCGCAATATCGGCGGCAACACCCACTTCCACGTCGAACTGGAAGCCGAACTGGCCGATCTGCACGGCAAGCAAGGCGCGTTGCTGTTCACCTCGGGCTACGTTTCGAACGACGCGACGCTGTCCACCCTGGCCAAGCTGCTGCCGGGCTGCGTGATCTTCTCGGACGAATTGAACCACGCCAGCATGATCGCCGGCATCCGCAATTCGGGCTGCGAAAAGAAGGTCTGGCGCCACAACGACCTTGAGCATCTTGAGGAATTGCTGGCCGAAACCGATCCCAACCTGCCCAAGCTGGTCGCCTTCGAATCGGTCTATTCTATGGACGGCGACGTCGCCCCGATCCACGCGATCTGCGATCTGGCGGAAAAGTACAACGCCCTCACCTACATCGATGAAGTCCATGCCGTGGGCATGTACGGCCCGCGTGGCGGCGGCATTTCCGACCGTGACAATGCGGCGCATCGCATCGACATCATCGAGGGCACCCTGGGCAAGGCGTTCGGGGTGATGGGCGGCTACATCGCCACCGATACCAAGATCATCGACTGCATCCGGTCCTACGCGCCCGGCTTCATCTTCACGACTTCGCTGTCGCCGGTGCTGGTCGCGGGCGTGCTCGCCTCGGTGAAGCACTTGAAGAGTTCCAGCGCCGAGCGTGAGGGACAGCAGGCTTCCGCCGCGCTTTTGAAGCAGTTGTTCCGCGATGCCGGGCTGCCGGTGATGGATTCGGTCACCCACATCGTGCCGCTGATGGTGGGCGATCCGGTGCGGGCCAAGCAGATCAGCGACATCCTGCTGGCCGAGTACGGCGCCTATGTGCAGCCGATCAATTTCCCGACGGTTCCGCGTGGGACCGAGCGTTTGCGGTTCACGCCCGGCCCGGCACACACCGAGGAAATGATGCGCGACCTGACCAAGGCGCTGGTCGAGATCTGGGATCGCCTGGAAATGCGCCTCGCGGCCTGAGTTCTGTCGATAAGGTGCGGTTAGTGCGCGGTTAGCAGCGTATCGCTGCCCACTTGGCGGGCGACGACGTAGCCCTCAGGCACGGGTAACTGCGGTTTTGGTATCCCCGACACCCAGATCGCATCGAAGCCATCGGCCTTAAGTGCGGCCAGTTTGCGCACCAAAAGTCCGGAATCCACCCGGTTTCCGGGGCAAATCGGCGGGACATCCTGTTCGCCGCCGCCCCACCTGGCAGCCAGCCCCGGATCGCTGATCGTCATCAGCCGCGCATTGTCCACCATGAACAGCGTATCGACGAAGGCGTCCCTGCGCGTGAGGGCATAGCTGCCCAGCTTCTCGTCCGGCACCAACCGCCAGGGGAAGCCGCACGCGGGCGCCTGCCATAAGTACCCCAGCTTGCCCCCGCGCGGCACGGCATCGAGCATGGCGAGCCGCGCTTCCAACACCCGCCCATGGCTGACCCAATCGCGGGTTACCGTGCCGACGCGCACCGCGAACAAAGCGATGCCGGCAGCAATGACCCACTTTTCCCGCTCGGGTCGCGCTGGCGGGGTGATCGCCAGGATCAGCACCAGCACCGCGATGGGGGCGGTGCGCAAATCGGTGCCCCACGCGTTGAGGATAGTCGTAGGCGCGGCCAGTGCGGCCAGGGCGAGCAGGAGGCCGGAGACCAGCAGACGCGGCTCCAGCCGACGCCCGCCGGCCCATAGCAGCGCGACGACGGCAGCCAGGGCCATCGCCGCCAGCAGCGCCAGGTCGACCGGTTTGTCGGTCCCGCGCAGCACGCTGGCGAACACGACGATCTTGGTGTTCAGGAAATCGACCCAGTGCAGCCCCCCGCCCGGCCGGCTGGCGTTCGAGCGCCACAGCAGCAACGGCACCAGTGGCGCCAGCAGCGCCCCGTTGCGGCGCACTGCAGGCCACACGTCGCCTGCGCTGCGCAAGCGCGCCAGTTCGTTGCCGGCGGCCAGGATCAGCAGGATCGCCCAACTCGCCATGTGGGCAGTCCACACCACCAGCGCCAGCAGAGCGGTCAGCGCCACTGTCCTCCAGCCCGGCTTGGGCAAGCGGTACAGCCACGCCGCGCCCAGCAGCGCCAGGGCCGTGCCCATGCAATAGTTGAGGAACCCCCACATCCACGCCTGGTGCATCGCCAGCGGCAGGGCCAGAAACGCACTGGCGCTCACCCGGCCATGCGCGCTGCGCGACAAGGCAAAGATGCCGCAAACCATCAGCGGGGCTAGCAGTGCGGCGACGAAGATCGTGGCCTTCTCGCTCCCCAGCAGCGGCGTCAGCAGCACAGAGGGCAGATCGACGCCCAGGTTGCCGATCCATTGCCGATGGACCGCGTACCACCTCGCCAGGGCGGGCACACCGCCGATGTTCGCCAGCACGTGATGCCGCGCCATGTGCGATGGCATGTCGACAAACCCCGGCACCGGCGCCAGCAGCACCGGCGCGAAAGCCATGAGCACCATGGCGGCGATCAACCACCGCAATCGTAAAAACGAAACCATCAACCTCGTAAGCGTTGGAGGGTTAAAATCGTGGAAGTAGGGAAATGTCCCTACACTTGTATATAATTACTAGTCTGAGCCCCGATCATGGGTCATCCTGGGCAGGTGAGTACGCGAGGTGAATACGTGCGACAAACAGCAATAGCGATCGTGAGCGCGGTAATCGCCCTCGCTCCGGCCACCGCGATGGCCGAAACGCCGCGTCAGTTTTTGACTGCCGCTGCTTTCGAGGCGCCCAACAAGGCGCGCGCTCTGGCGCTTGTGGGACAAGCGATCGGCGCAGCCGACAGGATTTTGGCCACCGATCCGGGCGATCGCGAGGCGATGCTTCAGCGCGCGGTCGCCATCGGCTATCGCGGCAAGCTGACCGGCAGCGGCAAGGACGTTCGCGCCTCGCTTCCGGTATTCGAACGCCTGGTCGCACAAAACCCCCGCGATGCCGAGGCGCAGATCGTTCTGGCCGGGTGGCACCTGGGGGCAGTGGACGAGTTGGGCGGCTTCCTGGCGCGCACCGCACTGGGCGCGCGCAGCCAGGTGGGTGAAACCGCGCTGGCGCGCGCCGTCGCGCTGGGCGGCAACCGCGCTTTCTATCCAGGCATCGCCGCCATGTTGCAGATTCGCCGGGATCCCAAAGACCTGACCGTTGCCCGAAAATGGGCGGAAATGGCTGCTGCCGCGCCGACACCGACTTCGCTCGACGCCTTGGTGAAGCGCTCGGTCATGGCCCTGCTGCCGGCCTTGCGGGCCAACGACGCCAAGAAGGCGGCAGATCTGGCACATCAGTTTCTGCCGTTCGGTCGCCTTCCGCACTAACGCCAGCCGCGCCGGTCGATACAAAGACGGTCCATACAAAAAGGCCCCCGGAACCTGCGTTCCGAGGGCCTTTTTTGTTACTGGCTCAACGCCTCAACGCAGTGAGACGACGTTGTCCGAGACGCGCGGGTCTTTGCGGCCGGTGTAGAGGCTGGCCATCGGCTCGTCCTCGACCGTGACGGCCTCGGCGCTGCCAAAGCCGTTGAACGCGGTCTTCATCGCCGCACCGTAGGCGCCCAGCATGCCGACTTCGATCCAGTCGCCTGCCTTGATGTCTGCGGGCAGCAGGAACGGGCCTTCCATGAAGTCCGCATCATCGCAGGTCGGGCCGTAGAACGAGAATTCCTGCATGTCGCTGGAACGCTCCGTACCTTTGGGCAGGCACTTCACCGGGAAGCGCCAGGCGACATGGGCGGCATCGTAGAGTGCACCGTAAGCGCCATCGTTGATGTACAGCTCGTCGCCGCGGCGCTTCTCGACCTTGACGATCAGCGAGTTGTACTCGGCCGACAGCGCACGACCGGGCTCGCACCACAGCTCGGCGTTGTAAGCGATCGGCAGGGCTTCGAAGTGGCGGTGGATGATCGTGAAGTAATCTTCCAGCGGCGGCGGCTCCATGCCGGGGTACGACGAGGGGAAGCCCCCGCCGACGTCGATCATGTCGATGACGACGCCTGCATGGGCGATCGCGGCGCGCACGCGCTCCAACGCCTGGACATAAGCAAATGGCGTCATCGCTTGCGAGCCGACGTGGAAGCACACGCCCAGCCAATCGGCCACCTGGCGCGTGGCCTGCAGTAGTTCACCGGCGTCTGCCAGGTCGATACCGAACTTGCTGGCGAGGCTCAGTTCCGAATACTCGGACGACACGCGCAGACGCACGCACAAGCGAAGGTCGCGCGCACGGTTGCCTTCGGCGTCAACGGTCGCCTCGACGATCTTCTCGACTTCCTCGATCGAATCGAGGCTGAAGGTGCGAACGCCGTGCTCGAAGTAAGCCTCGCGGATCGCGCTGGCGGTCTTCACCGGGTGCATGAAGCACAAGGTCGCGGTCGGCAGCGTGGCGCGCACCATGCGCACTTCAGCGATCGACGCGACGTCGTAGTGGGTGATCCCGTTGTCGAACAGGATACGGATCAGATCGGGCGAAGGGTTGGCCTTGACCGCATAGAGCGATTTGCCCGGAAACTTCGTGGAGAAGAAACGAGCAGCCCGTGCCGCAGCGTGCGGACGGTCGAGGATAACCGGTTCGTCAGGCGCCAGGGCGCCAGCTACAACCGATGCGTCAGGATAGATGTGCAATTCAAGGGACCCCCAAACGGTGTTAGCGAAAACGGCTGCCTTGCGGTTTGGAAGTCCCCATGGGGCAGCGAGGGGCCGGATATAGGGGTCCGTTTCTGAATCGCAAGTGAAAATGGGGCACTTTCACAAAAACGTCATATAGCCGAACAGCGGATGTCAACGCCTGCCGAGGCGATAGATTTTCTCTTTTTCTGACAAAGGTTTGCATCCAACCTCTCCAGCACGGGCGGGCGACCATCGACGCCATGAAAAGCGCGCGCGTTCATGTAGGCACCGCGTTGGATCGGCGCGCGATGCCAGGTGATTCGGCAAATCGAATCAACCGCACCCTATCGAGTCCGGCGGCGGTAAACTGTCAGCTTAACCGGCTGCGAAAATCCTCGTAATCGAAGGTGCGGATGCATTCGAGCGCATCCGTTTCAGAATCCCACAACCAGATCGACGGCAGCGGCACCCCGTTGAAGGTGGTCGTCTTGACCATCGAGTAGTGCGCCTGGTCGAGGAAGGCGAAGCGGGTGCCCGCCTTAGCCTCCGTAGGCAGCACGTAATCGCCGATGACGTCGCCCGCGAGGCACGATGGGCCGCCCAGGCGAACCGGCTCGCCCTCAGCGTCGCTGCGTTCGCCCAGCATGGCGGGGCGATAGGGCGCCTCGATCACATCGGGCATGTGGCAGGTGGCCGAGATGTCCACGATCGCCACCGGCATCCCGTTCCAGCCGGTGTCGAGCACGGTGCCCACGAGAATGCCGGCGTCCAGCGCCACTGCCTCACCCGGCTCGATGTAGATTTCGGCGCCGGTGTCGTCGGCCATGTCGGCCAGGAACTGGACCAGTTCGTCCACCTGGTAATCGGCGCGGGTGACGTGGTGGCCGCCGCCGATGTTGATCCACTTGAGCTGACCGAAGAAGGGCTCGAGATAGTCGAACACCTTGTCCCAGGTTCGGGTAAGCGGCGCGAAGTCCTGCTCGCACAAGTTATGGAAGTGGATGCCGTCGATCAGGCCGACATGATCTTCGGTCAATTGGTCGATCGGAAAGCCCAGGCGCGAATGCGGCGCGCTGGGATCGTACTTGGGCACTTCGCCTTCGGGATGCAGCGGATTGATCCGCAGGCCGATGTCGAAAGTCTCGCCGCGCGCGCGAGCGAACTCGATCAGCGGCCAGAAACGCTCGATCTGCGCGGGCGAATTGAAGATCACATGGTCGGACAGGCGCAGGATCTCGTCCAGATCCTGCGCCTTGTAGGCCGCGCAATACGTCGCGATCTCGCCGTCGTAGAACTCGGACGCCAGCCGCGCTTCCCACAAGCCCGATGCGCACACCCCATCAAGGTATTCGCCCACGATCGGCGCGGTGGACCACATCGAGAACGCTTTGAGCGCCGCGAGCACTTTCGCGCCCGAGCGCTCGCCGATGTCGGCCAGCACCCGCAAGTTGGCGCGCAGGCGCGCGGCATCGACCACGAAGGCGGGGCTATCGACCCGCGACAAGTCGAACGAGGCGAAGGCGCCCGGATCGCCGGCTCTGGTTTCCATCAGTGCATCCCGCCGATCAGAACGGCAGTGGCTCGGCGAGTTCCTCGACCGTCCAGGGCAAACCGTGCTCGTTGAGCATCGCCATGAACGGATCGGGATCGAGCTGCTCGATGTTGAACACGCCCTCACCCGCCCACGCGCCGGTCAGGATCATCGCCGCGCCGATCATCGCCGGGACGCCGGTGGTGTAGCTGACGGCCTGGTTGCCGGTTTCGGCGTAGGCGTCCTCGTGGTCGCAGATGTTCTTGATGTAGAACGTCTTCTCGCCCGATCCATCGAGCGCTTCGCCCGTGGCGATGTCGCCGATGTTGGTCTTGCCCTTGGTCGTGGGGCCAAGCGACGAAGGCTCAGGCAGCACTGCTTTCAGGAACTGCAGCGGCACGATCTCGACGCCATTGTAGATCACCGGATCGATGCGGGTCATGCCCACGTTCTGCAGCACGGTCAGGTGCTGGATATAGGCATCGCCGAAGGTCATCCAGAAGCGCGCGCGCTCCATCTCGGGAACGAACCGGGCGAGGCTTTCCAGCTCCTCGTGGTACATCATGTACATGTTCTTGGGGCCGACGCCCTCGAAGTCGAAGTTCACCTTCACGCCCATCGCCGGGGTCTCGACGAACTGGCCGTTCTCCCAGTGGCGCGCGGGTGCGGTCACTTCGCGGATGTTGATCTCGGGGTTGAAGTTGGTCGCGAACGCCTGACCATGATCGCCGCCGTTGCAATCGAGGATGTCGAGGGTGCGGATGGTCTTCAACTTGTGCTTCTTGAGCCACATCGCGAACACGCTGGTCACGCCCGGATCGAAGCCCGAACCCAGCAGCGCCATCAGGCCCGCTTGCTTGAACTTGTCCTGATAGGCCCACTGCCAGTGATACTCGAACTTGGCGACGTCCTTGGGCTCGTAGTTCGCGGTGTCCATGTAGTGGGTGCCGGTCGCCAGGCACGCGTCCATGATCGCCAGATCCTGATACGGCAGCGCCAGGTTGACCACCAGCTTCGGGCCGATCTGGCGGATCAGCGCGCTGGTCGCCTCCACGTCGTCCGCGTCGATCGCATACGTGCCGATGGCAACGCCAGTGCGCTCCTTCACCGAGGCGGCGATCGCCTCGCACTTGCTCACCGTACGGCTGGCGAGATGGATGTCGCTGAAGATCGCGGGATTCATCGCCATCTTATGGACCGCGACCGAGCCTACACCGCCCGCGCCGATCACCAGAACCTTGCTCACCGTGCCTGTCTCCTTAAGCGGCATTCGCGAAGAGGCGCATATAGAGTGCTGACGTGACAACTCAACTGCGGCGTCTCGCCAGCCCTATCGAACCCGCTTATGGCACCTGCATGACTGAGTCTCGCCAACCCACCGCTGAGGGCGTTGCCCTCGCCGCCGCCAAAGTCGCGCAGATCCTGCCCAAGACCCCGCTACTACCGCTGGAGGTCGCTGGCCGCACGATCTGGTGCAAAGCCGAAAGCCTGCAGCCGGTCGGCGCCTTCAAGATTCGCGGCGCCTGGCACCGCCTCACTGCCCTGAACGAGGACGAGCGCCGGCGCGGCGTCGTTGGCGTATCGAGCGGCAACCACGCGCAAGGCGTCGCCTGGGCCGCGGCACGGCTCGGCATTCCCGCCACCATCGTCATGCCCACCGATGCACCGGCGGTGAAACTCGCCAACACCCGCGCGCTGGGCGCCGAGGTCGTGCTTTACGACCGCCCCGGCGGCGAGGATCGCGACGAAGTCTCGGCGCGCCTGTGCGAGCAGCGAGGCGCCACCCTGGTCCATGCCTATGGCGACCCGTGGATCATCGAGGGCCAAGGCAGCGCCGGGATCGAGATCGCCGAGCAACTTGGCCGCCAGCCCGACCTGATCCTCGCGCCATGCGGCGGCGGCGGGCTGACTGCGGGCCTCGCCCTCGCCTGCCCGGACGCGGCGATCGTGCCCGTCGAGCCCGAAGGCTGGGACGACGTGTGCCGCAGTCTGGCATCGGGCACGATCCAGCGCATCGCCGCCGATGCCCCGCCCACACCATGCGACGCGCTGCAGACGCCGGTGACTTGGCCGATCAACTTCGCGATCCTGCAACGGCGCTGTCCGTTCGGGCTATGGATAACGCCCGCCGAAATCCGCGCGGCCCAACGACTCGCGTTCTCAAAACTGCATTTGGTGATCGAGCCGGGCGGCGCCGCGGCTTTGGCGGCGGTGCTGGCGGGCAAAGTAGAGCTCGCCGAAACCACCGCCGTCGTGCTGTCGGGCGGCAACACCGATGCCGCTGCCTTCGCGCAAGTCATCGCGTCGGACGATTGAATGCGGTAGGGCAGCGCGCATGGACTTCAACGATCAGCTCCGCCGCTACTTCGGCTCCGACGACCCGACCACCATCACCCCTGCCGGCCTCGAAGCAGGGATCGAGCGAATGCGCGTCGATTTCGGGATGGAGACGGACAAGCCGCGCCGCTTTGCGCTGTGGACGCTGCTGCACATGTTCGGCGCCGCGCCGGACCTCGACGTTGCCTTCAAGGACCCCGCCGACCGCGACGCCGCGCGCGATTTCATGGATATGATGGACAAAGCCGCCGGGGCTTAACAGCGACACTCGTTCATAAGAACCCACATCCCATCGTCATTGCGAGCCGCCGAAGGCGGCGCGGCAATCCAGGGCGGCCTACGCTACCCTGGATTGCTTCACCCTACGGGTTCGCAATGACGAAAGCCTGAGCCAAGTTTCACGACGTCTGGGCTTCACGACGTCTGGGCCAGCTTAAGCGCGCTTTGGTCCTAATCCCGGACGAAATAGCTCGCCAGTTCGACATGGGTGGACCAGCGGAACTGGCCGACCGGGCGCAAGTGCTCCAGCCGGAAGCCTGCCTCGATCAGCCGCGCGGCATCGCGCGACCAGCTTGACGGGTTGCAACTGATATAGACCACCCGGCCAATGCTCGACGCCGCGATTGCCTCGACTTGCTCGCGCGCACCAGCGCGCGGCGGGTCGAGTAGGACGGCGGCGAACTTGTCGAGTTCGTCGGGCTGCAGCGGATTGCGGAACAAGTCCCGGTGCATCGCGAACACCGGCAATTGCGCGCGATCAGCCGCCGCCTTGCACGCCAGGTGCGCATCGCGCGCGGCTTCGGCAGCCAGCACTTTGGTCTGCGGGCCGGCGAGCGCGAAGGCGAAGGTGCCCAGGCCTGAGAACAAGTCCGCCACGGTCGCCGCGCCTGCCAGCCATTCGCGCGCGGCGGCGGACAGCAGCTCCTGCGCATCGAGCGTCGCTTGCAGGAACGCGCCGGGCGGCAGCGGCACGCTGACCTCGCCCAGCCGCACCGTCACCGGTTCCGGCTCCCACACCGTTTCGTAGCCATAGCCGCCATCCATCGTCAGGCGCGCCAGGCCATGGCGCTGCGCGAAGTCGAGCATCGCCTCGGTCGCGGCCAGGCCCTCGGTCGTCAGGCCCTTGACGCCTACGTCCACGCCTTGCTCGGCCAGCGTCATCTCGATATCGACCGCCATGCGCGGCTGCTGATGGCGCGCGCCGGGGCGGCCACCTTTTTTCAGTGGCGCCGCCTTGCCCATCACGATCAGCAAACGGCGCAGCGGCCCGATCAGCGCGGTCAGTTCGGGCGCCAGGACATGGCATTCCTCGATCTCGACCAGCCGGTGCGACTTCGCCTCCCGAAAGCCAATGACGATCCGCCCGCCCGAACTCTCGGCACGCAGCGAAGCGCGCCGCCGCGTCATCGGCGGCGACAAATGCGGCGGCGCAATCTCCAGCGCGCCCAAGTCGTGCGAAGACGACGCATTGGCCACCCGCGCCTCGACGAACTGCGTCAGGCTCGGCTCGTCGAGCTGCTGCAACTGGCACCCGCCGCAGCGCCCGAAGTGCTTACACGGCGGCTCGACATGGTGCGGCCCCCACTCCAGCGTCCCATCGCCGCGCAACAGGTCCCCCGGCGCCGCCCCCCAGGCAAAGCGCCCCGACGCCGTAACGCCATCGCCCTTGGAAGCGATGCGCAGGATTTCTTCGGTTTCAGCTATCTCAATCACGCCCGCGCCGGTAGCAGGAGATGCACGCGAAGCCCAGCCATTGCGGATTTGGTGCGAAGAGAAGCACCATCAAGGATCAACGGCTCCATCCATGCAACCACCAACCCAACCATTTTGCCGCGTAAATGGTTGAATCTGTAGCCAGTTTTCTGCAACGCGCCGCCTCCACTATAAAAGAGGGTCGCAATGCAGAAGGTAATTCAGGTCGTTTGCGTGGTGCTGGTTGCCGCCGCAGTGATGTTCGGCGGGCGCTGGTACATGTACGTCGCGCGCGGGGAGAGCCCGTATGACGAAGTCGGCATCGCGCTGAACGGTTACGCGCCGGGTCCGATGCGTAACTGGGGCTGCCACAAGATGCAGGAGCGTTTTGCGGATCAGTTGCCGCCTTATGGATGCGCCGGACCGGATGGACGTAGGTGGATCTGAACGATCGAGCCTGGCGGTTTCACCAATGAGAGCCGGGCCATCTCTACGGTGAGCCCGCCTCCCTTTTGTTAGAGAATCGCGGCACGCGTGGTAGTATTCGACATGCTATCAAGCGCCGGGCTTGCGGGCCGCGGCATGGCCTGAGAGCGCTGAGGCGAATCCATTTTTGAGGATAACGGGAGGGAGAACTCAGACGTGGTAGATAAAGGGTTCATTATGTTCTTAGCCGTCCTGTCAATTTTCCCAGTCACAAACTTATACAGTGCTTATGAATACGGTACTGTTCAGTATCAGTGGGACTGGATCGATAAAAAACATCCTCTATTTAAGATTATTGTTTTCGGAAATTTGATTTTTTTATTCTTTGCGATTGCCATTTCAGCGGCAATAATTTTCGGTTATATTCTATAACTGTCTCTGAGCGTATTACTGCGTCTCAAATACACCCCGCCAGCGCCACCGAAACCTTGCCCGCCAACTCGCCTGCCGTGAACGCTGCCCCTGCCAGGCGCGCGGCCTCGCCGTGTAGCCACACCCCTTCGCAGGCCGCAGCGAATGGCTCGATGCCGGTGGCGAGGCGGCTCGCGATGGTGCCGGCAAGGACGTCTCCGGTGCCCGCGGTGGAGAGCCAGGAACTGGCGCGGCGGGCGCAGGCAAGGCGGCCGTCGGGGGCGCCGATCACGGTGTCTGGGCCTTTGGCGACCACGATCATCCCGCTCGCCCGCGCCAGGGCCAGCGCGCGCGTCGGTCGTGGCCCCTTCCCGTCGAGTTCGAAGGCGCGTTCTAGCGCGGCGAGTTCGCCTTCGTGCGGGGTGCAGATCGTTGCGGCGGCGCGCTTGGCCAACAGGTGCGGGCCAAGCAGCATCAGCGCGTCGGCGTCCACCACCATGGGCGCTGGACTGCCGAGCGCGGTTGCAAGCCGCTCGCGCGCTGCGGCGTCTCGGCCCAGGCCCATGCCGACCAGGACGGCGCGATTGCGCTCGTCCGCCAGCAAGTCCGACAAGGCGCCGGCGTACACGACAATGTCGGCGGGGGCGTTGCGGGCATCGGGCGCGAACAAGCGAACGTAGCCCGCCCCTGCCCCTTGCGCCGCCGTCGCCGCCAGAATCGCGGCGCCCGGCATCGCCCCGCCGACCACCGCCAGCAGCCCGCGCTTGTACTTGTGGGCATCGGCGGCGGGCGCCGTGATCCGAGGGCGCCCGATCAAGTGCGCGGCGCCAGCTTGCGGGGCCAGGCCGATCGGCACCAAGTGCAGCATTCCCATCGTCGCGCTGGCCGGCATCAGAAAGTGCGCGAATTTCCAGGCGCCCAGCGCGATCGTGAGGTCGTAGGACGGTAAGGCCCCGATCAGCGCGCCGCTATCGCTCTCGACCCCGCTCGGCAGGTCGATCGCGACGCGCCGCGAATGCGCAGCGCCCAGGCGCGCAAGCAAGGCAGCGTCATCGGCGGACAATGGCCGGGTGAGGCCGGTGCCGTAGAGGCAATCGACCAGCACTTCGCCATGGACGTCAGCGTCACGGTCCAGCACTTGGCCACCATAGGCCTGGCGCGCCGAACGGCTGGCGTCGGTCTTGGGGTCAGTCGCGAGGACGACCACTACGTTGCCGCCGCGCTCGCGGATCGCTTGCGCCAGCACATAGCCGTCGCCGCCGTTGTTGCCCGGCCCGCACAGCACCGTCACTTTGTGGCGGCCGGCCATTCGCCAGACCCAATCCGCCGCGCCACGCCCGGCCACTTGCATCAGTGCCTCGACGCTGGTGCCACCCGCGATCAGCGCGGTTTCGGCGGCGCGGACTTGTTCTACGGTAAGGATCTGGTCACTGCTGGGCATCGCTGCTGGCCTCGTCGGACCCGGCCGCGTCTGGCGTAATCGTCGCGGGGAAACGATATCGGTCCGCGCCGACCATAACGTCCAGCGTGTCGCCATCAAGCCGCGTCACTGCGGGCTGCGAACCATCGGCGACGACCAGCCCGGTGCCATCGGTAGTCAGGTCGAAACGGCGGAATGCGCCATCGGGGTGGCGCACGATCAGCGTTGCCTGCCCGCCAGACTCGATTCGCTCCACCACGCAAACCTTGCGCAAATCCGCCGCGCCGCCGACCGCGCATTCGATATGATCCTGGGGCACGACCGGGGGCGGCTCCTTGCTGGACGAGCAAGCGGCGATGGCGAGCGCGACCAAGAAGGCCGCGCCGATAGACAGGCTGCGAAAGGATGACATCCCCGCCTGCTACAAGCCGTGCGGGATTCGCGAAACCCTCGGCAAAATTCCTCCGGGGGACATCTGCCCGCCCGGTGGATTGACCGGTCGAGCCTGCCGCCTCCGATTACTTGCGCCTGAGCTGCGTCACGTCGCGCACCGCGCCGCGTGCGGCGCTGGTGGTCATCGCCGCATACGCCTGCAGCGCCGCCGAAACCTGGCGCTTGCGCGGATGCACCGGGGTCCAGGCCTCGTCGCCGCGCTGCTCCTGCTGCGAGCGGCGATGGGCAAGCACTTCGTCCGAGACCATCAGGTTGATGGTCCGGCCCGGGATATCGATCTCGATCGTATCGCCATTTTCGACCAGGCCGATCTCGCCGCCCTCTGCCGCTTCGGGCGAGGCGTGGCCGATCGAGAGGCCCGAGGTGCCGCCCGAAAAGCGCCCGTCGGTCAACAGCGCGCAGGCTTTGCCCAGGCCCTTCGATTTGAGGTAGCTGGTGGGGTAGAGCATTTCCTGCATCCCCGGCCCGCCGCGCGGTCCTTCGTAGCGGATGACGACGACATCGCCCGCACCGACCTGGCCGCCCAGGATGCCCGCCACTGCCGCGTCCTGGCTTTCGTAGACGCGCGCGGTGCCGGTGAACTTGAGGATGCTGTCATCCACGCCCGCCGTCTTCACGATGCAGCCTTCGCGCGCGATGTTGCCGTACAGCACCGCGAGGCCGCCGTCCTGGCTGAACGCGTGTTCCTTGGAACGGATGACGCCGTTCTCACGGTCGAGGTCGAGTTCCTCCCACCGGCGCGACTGGCTGAACGCGGTCTGCGTCGGCACGCCGCCCGGCGCCGCCTTGTAGAACTGCTGCACCGAAGCATCGCTGGTGCGGCTGATGTCCCAACGATCGAGCGCATCGCCCAGCGTCTTGGCATGGACGGTCGGCAGGTCGGTGTGGAGCAGCCCCGCTTTATCGAGCTGGCCCAGGATCGCCATGATCCCGCCAGCACGGTGGACGTCTTCCATGTGAACATCGGCCTTGGCCGGCGCCACCTTGGACAAGCACGGCACCTGGCGCGAAAGCCGGTCGATGTCGGACATGGTGAAATCCACGCCCGCCTCGGCAGCGGCGGCCAGCAAGTGCAGCACGGTGTTGGTCGATCCGCCCATGGCGATGTCCAGGCTCATCGCGTTCTCGAACGCGCCGAAGCTGGCGATGACGCGGGGCAGTGCGGTTTCATCGTCCTGGTCGTAATAGCGGTGGCACAGATCGACGGCGACGCGGCCTGCTTCCAGGAACAGTCGCTCGCGATCGGCGTGGGTAGCCAGCGTCGATCCGTTGCCCGGCAGCGAAAGGCCCAGCGCTTCGGTCAGGCAGTTCATCGAGTTGGCGGTGAACATGCCCGAGCACGAGCCGCAGGTCGGGCACGCCGAACGCTCGATCGCGGTCACTTCCTCGTCGGTATAGCTTTCGTCGGCAGCGGCGACCATCGCGTCAACCAGATCGAGCGCTTGCTCCTTGCCGCGCAGCACGACCTTGCCCGCTTCCATCGGCCCGCCCGAGACGAACACGGCAGGGATATTAAGGCGCATCGCGGCCATCAACATGCCCGGCGTGATCTTGTCGCAGTTGGAAATGCACACCATCGCATCGGCGCAGTGGGCGTTGACCATGTATTCCACGCTGTCGGCGATCAGATCGCGGCTGGGCAGCGAATAGAGCATGCCGTCATGGCCCATGGCGATCCCGTCATCGACCGCGATGGTGTTGAATTCCTTGGCGACGCCGCCCGCCGCCTCGATCTCCCGCGCGACGAGCTGGCCCAGATCCTTCAAGTGGACGTGCCCGGGCACGAACTGGGTGAACGAGTTCACCACCGCGATGATCGGCTTGCCGAAATCGCCGTCCTTCATCCCGGTCGCGCGCCAAAGGCCACGCGCGCCCGCCATGTTGCGGCCATGGGTGGAAGTGCGTGAACGATAGGCAGGCATGGGGCAACTCCGGTCGTAGCGCAGGATGCGCGCTCGGTTGCGCCGCCCCTACACGTCAATTGGTTTCAATTCAACGCCAGTTTTCGTAATTTAATTACGCAAATTTTGGTGCAGCCAGGATGGTCCTCACGACGCTGGAGGTCCAAACCGATTGGCCTGCCGCTGTTCTGGCTGAGCGAGCAAGATCACCAACACCGCAAGAGAGCCTAGATAAACCATGTTGTTTAGAAACAACAAACCGAACAGTCCCATGTCGGGGGAAGCGCCGTCGGACACTTGCGCAAAGAGGCGCGGCATGAAAACAAATCCGGCGAACAGAAAAGGCAGCGGCAACAGTCCCCACCAGCCGCGCCGCCCGGTGTCATGAAGCCGACGTGACACCGCTGCTGCCAGCAACAGTATGGCTATTGCGCTAACGCCGATCATCGCGCCAGCAATCCCGCTCATATCTGGCATAAGCTCGGGGTGATTGCCTTCGATCCGTACTTCGTAGTGGCCTGGCCCCGAAATCACGGTCGACTGCTCTGGGTGTTGGACCGCAAATTGTTGCATCCGCGCCAAGCTGGACGTCAGTGTCGGAACCATGATCACCATCATGCCTACTACTATAAGAGCGAAGGCTATTCCTGCCCACGGCCAGAACTCGCCACGAGTTTCACGTCCAGAAAATCTGAACAACCCTGAGACGTGCCTTCTGATCATGCTTTCTCTCCCCTACCGCAAGGCTTGCATCACCGCTGCGCAAATCCTTGCTAGCCGTTCGGCCCATATCGCTTGGCCCGGCGCGTCGCCGATCAGGTCCTGGCGGATTTCGATGCCAAGATACGCGCGGCCGCGGGCGTCGGCGTGGCGGTTCATCGTCGCGTTGAGCAATTTGCCGGAATAGGGTTGCTGGTCGCCCACGTTCAGCCCTTCGGCTTCGAGCAAGGGGATCGCGATGCGTGCGGCGCGCTCGTCCTGGTTATAGAGCACGCCGACGTGCCAGGGGCGCGGGGCGTCGCTGGTGGCGAGCGCGGGGGTGAAGCTGTGAAGCGACAAGATCAGCGCCGGGGGCGTGAATTCCAGCAGGTCGGCAAGGCGCGCGTGATAGGGTTCGAAAAAGCGCGCGATCCGGGCCGCGCGGGCTTCGGGCGTGAGGTGGTTGCCGGGGATCGCGTGGCCGTCGCTGGTTTCGGGGACGACGCCGGGGGCGTCATGATAGCGGTTGAAATCACACACCAGGCGGCTGACGTTGGCCATATAAGCCGCAGTGGCGCCCCCGACCATCCGCTCCGCCACGCCGGCAACGCCGATGTCGATGGCGATGTGCTCACCCATGCGCTCGGGCGCGATGCCCAGGACCACATCATGGGGCACGCGGTTGGACGCGTGGTCGGCAACGATCAGCAAGCCGCCAGGGGTTGGCTCGCCCAGCAGGCGGTGGGTTTCGGTCTCCATCGGGGACGACTATCGCAGCTTTCCAGGCATTTGCCACCAGTCGGGGTGATTGGTTGCGATCTGCGCGGCGGCAGCATCGCGATCCACGAGGCTATCGTACAAGGCAAAGCACGTCGCGCCCGAGCCGGACATGCGGGCGAGGAACGGCTCGGTATCACCAAGCGCGAAGAGCACATCGGCGATGGTCGGGCAGATCGCTATGGCCGGCGCTTCCAGATCGTTGCGGCCTTCCAGCGCGATCGTGCGCAGCGATCCTGTGGGCATCGGGCCACGATCGACGCGGTCCCAGGCCGCGAACACCGGCCCGGTCGGCACCGGCAGGCGCGGATTGACGAGCAGGACCGGGCACCCGGCAAGGTCGTTATCGCTGACTTGCGCCAAATCGGTGCCGGTGCCGGTGCCCACGCAAGGGCGCGACAGCACGCACGCAGGCACGTCCGCGCCCAGCTTGGCAGCGCGCGTCTGCCAGTCTTCGGGAAGATCGTGCGCGCGCTCGACCATACGGAAGATCGCGCCCGCATCCGCCGAACCACCGCCCAGCCCCGCCGCCACTGGCAGGCGCTTTTCAAGCGTCACCGCCCAGCCCTTGCCATGCGGCAAGGCCGACAGCGCCTTGGCGACGATGTTGCCGAACGGATCGTCGATCTTCGCGGCGAACTCGCCATGCGTCGTCAGCGCATCCGCCTGCGTTGGTGTTGCCGTCAACCGGTCACCATCATCGACGAAGGCAAACAGCGTTTCCAACTCGTGATAGCCATCATCCCGCCGCCGCCGAACATGCAGCGCAAGGTTGATCTTGGCGTAAGCGACTTCGTTCACACATCCTCCCCAGCATGGGGAGGGGGACCATCCGCAGGATGGCGGAGGAGCACAGCCGAACTGCCCAGCCCTAACCCCCGCAATCCACAAACTTCCACGATCCGCATCACCGCCACGTTCACGTCTTCCAGAATGACCTTCGCCGGCACTCGCAACGTCGCCACGCCTTGCGAGCGCAGGAAATGCGAGCGGGCGGCATCGGCCTGTGCGGCGCGCATAGAGTCATGCGCCCTGCCGTCAACCTCGATCGCGAGGCGCGCGGCGGCGCAATAGAAATCGAGGATGTAGACGCCGGCAGGATGCTGGCGGCGAACTTGAGGTTTGCCGGGCGTTTGCGAAGTTCGCGCCAGAGCAAGACTTCGGGGAGCGTCATTTCGCTGCGCAGTTTGCGGGCGAGTTTGATGCTGGGGCGGGGGCCGGTGATCATCGCCAGACGGTAGCAGGCGGGCGCGGGGTGGCGGGTTAAATTTGGGTTATGTAAATCGAACGTGCCCCTCCACCATCCTTTGGATGGTCCCCCTCCCCGCAACGGGGAGGATCTTGCCGGGGAGGATGCGTTACATATTCGGGTAGTTGGGGCCGCCGCCGCCTTCGGGGGTGACCCAGTTGATGTTCTGGTTGGGGTCCTTGATGTCGCAGGTTTTGCAGTGGACGCAGTTCTGCGCGTTGATCTGGTACTTGGGCTCGCCCGTGCCTTCGTCCACCAGCCACTCGTAGACGCCGGCGGGGCAGTACCGCGTCGAAGGGCCAGCAAAGACGCCCAGCTCGCTTACCTTCTGCAAGTCCATATCGGCCACCTTGAGATGAACCGGCTGGTCTTCCTCGTGGTTGGTGAACGAATAGGCGACGCTGGTCAGCCGATCAAAGCTGATGACGCCGTCGGGCTTGGGATAGGCGATCGGCTGGTAAAGGTCGGCACGCCCGGTCTCGCTGGCGTCGGTGTGGTGCTTCATCGGCTTGGCGAGGCCGAAACCAAACAGCGTGCGCAGCCACATGTCGGCGCCCGCCAGCACCGTGCCCAGCTCGCCGCCCCACTTGGCGACCATCGGCTCCGCATTCTGGACCAGCTTCAATTCGTCGGCGATCCAGCTTGAGCGCACGGCGGCATCGTATTCGTCCAGCGCATCCTGCTCGCGCCCGGCCTTGACGGCGGCAGCGATCGCATCGGCGGCCAGCATCCCGCTTTTCATAGCGGTATGCGTGCCCTTGATCCTTGGCACGTTGACGAAGCCCGCCGAACAACCCGCCAGCACCCCGCCGGGGAACGCGAGGTGCGGCACCGATTGCCAGCCGCCTTCGTTGATCGCGCGCGCGCCATAGGCCACCCGCTTGCCGCCTTCCAGGATCGCACGGATGTCCGGGTGCTGCTTCCAGCGCTGGAACTCCTCGAACGGATTGACGTAAGGGTTCTTGTAATCGAGCGCGGTGACGAAGCCGAGCGCCACCTGGTGGTTGGCCTGGTGGTACAGGAAGCCGCCGCCCCAGCTATCGCTTTCGCTCATCGGCCAGCCCTGGGTGTGGATCACTCGGCCGGGGACGTGCTTGTCCGCCGGGATGTCCCACAGCTCCTTGATGCCCAGGCCATAGATCTGCGGCTGGCAATCGGCTTCGAGGTTGAACTTGGCCTTCAAGCGCTTGGTCAGGTGACCGCGCGCGCCTTCGCAAAACACGGTGTACTTGCCCAGCAGGTTCATGCCGGGCTGGTAATCGTCGCGCGGATTGCCCGCGTGATCGACGCCCATGTCGCCGGTTTGCACCCCGATCACGGCGCCGTTGTCGTCAAAAAGGATCTCGGCGGCGGGGAAGCCTGGGAATATCTCGATCTCCAGCGCTTCGGCCTGCTCGGCCAGCCAGCGGCACAGATTGCCCAGCGAGCCGGTGTAGTTGCCCTTGTTCGACATCAGCGGCGGCATGAACGCGTGCGGCAGCGAGACCTTTTTCTTCTTGGTCAGGTGCCAGTGCCAATTGTCCGTCACCGGCACTTGCGCCAGCGGGCAGCCGTCGTCGCGCCACGTCGGCAGCAGTTCATCCAGCGCCCGCGGATCGATCGTTGCGCCCGAGAGGATGTGGGCGCCGATCTCGGAGCCCTTCTCCAATACGCAGACCGACAACTCCGCATCGAGTTGCTTCAACCGGATCGCCGTCGCCAGACCTGCCGGCCCGCCGCCCACGATCACCACGTCGTAAGGCATCTCTTCACGTTCGATCATGGCAGCCCCTTGGCTTTCTCTATCCCGTTCACGCTTAGCCGCGCGATTAAATCTTGAAAACGCCTTGATTGGTCGGGCGCGGCAGGTCAAGACCCGCCGCATGGATCACCGCCCAAATCCTGAATTTCTGGACGACATCAGCGGCGCGCTGGACTGGTGGCGCACCGCTGGGGTCGACTGTGACTTTCTCGACGAGCCGGCGACCTGGCTCGCCCCGCCCGAGGTTGAGCTGGCCCCGGGCGAGCCGCGCCCTCGCCCACAGCCGCGCAAGGTGGAGGCGGCTGCGCCCGAACGTCCGCGTATCGATCCGGCGACGCTGCCAGCCGATCTGCCTGCGTTCAAGGAATGGTGGATGACAGAGCCGCTGCTGACCGAAGGCGGCGCCGGTTTGCGCGTTCCGCCGCGCGGGGTCAAAGGCGCAAAAGTGATGGTGCTGGTCGAGGAGCCTGAGAGCGAGGACGGCGATGTGCTGCTGGCCGGCTCGCAAGGCCGGCTGCTCAGCGCCATGCTGACGGCGTTCGGCATCGCAGCGGACCACGCCTATGTCGCCAGCGCCCTGCCCCGCCACACCCCGGGCGCCGACTGGACCGAGATGACCGAGCGTGGTCTGGGTGCGGTCCTGACCCAGCATATCGCCCTTGTGGCTCCCCAGCGGCTTTTCGTGCTGGGAAGCAACGTTCTGTCGCTTCTGGGCCACGAACCACCGCAAGGCCCTGCCGTTTTGCGCACGTTTAACCATGAAGGTGCCAAGATACCTATGATTGCCTCTTGGGCGTTGCGCGCGTTGGCCAGTCAGCCACGCGCGAAAGCGGCGCTGTGGCGGGCCTGGCTTGAGGGTATTGCCGTCTAAAACACGGCCCCGCGTGCCAAGGTATAGCCAGGGTATAAATGGCGGGAAATGACTTGCGGGGTTATGCGTTGAAATCGACAGCAAGATGGGTTGCGGGCTTCACGCTCACTGCTGCCGCGACGGTGTCCGCCGTGCCGGCTTTCGCCAACAGCGCGGCGGTGGATTATTTCCGCACCCGCGCCGATCGCACCGCCGTCCCCTCGCTGCTGAGCCAGGACGACCGGGCGTATTACAAACAAGTGTTCGACGCGATCGAAAGCAAGAACTGGTCGGTCGTACAAAAGCTGTTCGCCGATCGCCCCGACGGCCCGCTCCACCAACAAGCCCGCGCCGAATACTACCTCGCCCAAGGTTCCCCCAAGATCGAATTGTCCGAACTGCAGGCCTGGCTGGCCCAAGGGACGGACCTTCCCGAAGCCGACCAGATCAGCCGCCTGGCATTAAAGCGCGGCGCCACCAACCTCCCGCCGCTGCCCAGCGAGCAAGCCTTTGCCCGCCTGCCCACCATGGCCAAGCGCGTGCGCCCTTCCTCGATCGAGGATGGCACCATGCCCGCCGCCATCTCCAACAGCATCCTGGAGCGGATCAAGAACGACGATCCGATGGGCGCGCGCCTGCTGCTCGATGGCATCGCCGCCAATGTCAGCCCCTCGGCGCAGGCCGAATGGCGTGAGCGGATCGCCTGGAGCTTCTATATCGAGAACCAGGACGCCAATGCGTACCAGATGGCGCAACTGGCGGCACTGGGCACGGGCCCCTGGGTGGGCGAGGCGTGGTGGACCGCCGGGCTTGCCGCCTGGCGCCTGGGCGACTGCGACGGCGCCTCCGACGCGTTTGCGCGCGCGGCCCGCTCGTCCGACAATGCCGAACTGACCAGCGCCGCGCATTACTGGAACAGCCGTTCGCTGGTGCGCTGCCGCAAGCCGGAACAAGCCGCCGCCGCGCTGCGCCTCGCTGCCGCGCGTGACGAGACGCTGTACGGTATGCTCGCCGCCGAACAATTGGGCATGAAGATACCCGAGCAGCATTCCGGCGCGGACTTCACCCAGGCCGATTGGCAGCAACTGCGCACCAACGCCAATGTGCGCACCGCCGTCGAACTGGCGGAAATCGGCGAGGATGGCCTGGCCGACGAAGTGCTGCGCCATCAGGCGCGCATCGGCAACGCCTCGCAATACGCGCCGCTCACCCGCCTTGCCCGCGATCTGGGGCTGCCCGCCACCCAGCTATGGATGGCCTACAACGCCCCGTCCGGCGGCAGGCCAGAGCCGGCCATCCGGTTCCCCACGCCCAAGTGGACGCCGGTGGGCGGTTGGAAGATCGACCCGGCGTTGGTCTATGCCCACACGTTGCAGGAATCGGTGTTCCGCACCAATGTCGTCAGCCCCGCCGGCGCGCGCGGGCTGATGCAGATCATGCCGGCCGCCGCGCAAGACAATGCCGCTGCGATCGGCGTGTTCGGCTCGGCCACCGATCTCAACAAGCCCGAGGTCAACCTGGCGTTCGGCCAGCGCCACTTGCAAGTGCTGCAGTCCGCGCCCGGCACCCAGGGGCTGCTGCCCAAGGTCATGGCCGCCTACAACGCCGGCCTCGTTCCCATCACGCGCTGGAAGGACGAGATCAAGGACCAGGGCGACCCGCTGCTGTGGATCGAATCGCTGCCCTATTGGGAGACGCGCGGCTACGTGAACATCGTCATGCGCAATTACTGGATGTACGAGCGGCAGGCGGGCGGCCCGTCCGAAAGCCGGATGCAACTGGTGCAAGGCATGTGGCCCACCTTCCCCGGCCTCACCGGATCGCAAGGCGTGCGCATGAACGCCAACGGAGCGATCCTGCGTGCCCGTTGACCCCAGCCGTACCTTCCAGCCGATCAACATCGCCCTCCTCACCGTCTCCGACACGCGCACCCTGGCCGAAGATACCTCGGGCGACATCCTCGCCCAGCGCATTCAGGATGCCGGCCACGCCCTGGTCCACCGCGCGATCGAAAAAGACGATGCCGACGTTATCGCCAGCGTGTTCAACAACTGGATCGACGATCCCCGCGTGGACGCGATCGTCACCACCGGCGGCACCGGCCTGACGGGCCGCGACGTGACCCCCGAAGCGCTCGACCGGGTGAAGGACAAGGAAATCCCCGGCTTTGGCGAGCTGTTCCGCTGGATCAGCTTCAAGACCATCGGCACTTCCACCGTCCAAAGCCGCGCCATGGCCGTGGTCGCGCGCGGCACCTACATCTTCGCCCTGCCCGGCTCCAACGGCGCCGTAAAAGACGGCTGGGACCAAATCCTCGCCGAACAACTCGACAGCCGCAACCGCCCCTGCAACTTCGTGCAGTTGATGCCGAGGTTGCTGGAGAAGTAGGGCGGCGGGTGGCGTTAGTGGGGGTTGGTTTGAGTAATGTGCTGACGCGCAATTACAATCATTGCGAGCCGCGCTCTGCGGGCCGACAAGAGAACTCTGCGGGCGAAAGGAAAAGACGAAGCTACTGAGCCTGCAATCGCGTGATGCTCAACACCGTACTTTCGTTATACTCTCCGCAACATCGCCCTGGTTTCATCGAGACCTACGCCTTCGGGTCTGGGCCGAAACGATTTGGACCAACAGTTCCCTCTATACAGGTCAGCACCCAAAGAATCGGTACACCTAGATAGGGAAACAACAAAGTTATCAGCCACCATCCAGTTCGGCCTTGGTCATGCAACCTACGAACTAGAACTGCAAAATAAGGTACAAAAATAGCAAGCGTATATGGAATTATTGCAAATCTAGACAAAAAATACGTTAATGCTGATATAGTTTGCTCTGAATACGTCTCATTGAGCGATCCACTCACAGATGCTGCCAACATGGCAACAATCGCAGCATATCCTATACTAATAAACGCTACAAAACTCCAATATTCTGCCCTACTGGAACGCCCATGAAATTCCGCATAACGCTTCAAAGGCAGAAATGGTAAAAACACGATCTTATTCCCCACGCACGTACTATCTTCGCCACGAGCTACTATCAGCACGTAGCCTTCAATGCGACCGACATAGCGATGTATCATGCGTGACCGTTGAAACATGCCGGTCCAAATTTGCCAATTTTCGTCATAGCTGCGGCACTTGGCAGTCGATCCGAGGAATCTTGAATTGGTCGTTCTTGACTCGCCCAAAGCGCAGCACTTACGATAGGCACTTGAAGATAATCTTTAGTGAAAAAAGAGAAATATTGTAGCTGCCTTCAATTTTGGCAGCAGAATTTTTATACACTGATAATGGTTTTTTTCATTTAACGATTGAATTTTTTAGCTTCTAGAATTCAATAACAGCCCTTTGATATATTTAGCCTTATTGCTGCTCAACATTTCGCCCTTCCGGCCCGTATCTATTGCATGAAAAAGGCGTTTGTTTGGCTGCGCGGTGAACGGCCTCCATTCCGACGGGAACACTGATGTCGTAATTGGTCCGCTCACGACCATGGCAACAACTCACCCACTCACCCTGGCTGGCTCGCCCGCGCCTGGCTGGCGAACGCATTGATCTGCGCCAGCGCTTCCTTCGACCGCCCCTCCGCCTCGGCATTGCGCAAGCCCACGGCGCGGTCGACGACGACTTCTTCGGGTGTGGGCTGCTGGGTGAACTTGGCCATGACTTGTTCGATGAACTCAGGCAGCGGCTGGTAGCCGGGGCGGGTTTCCTGGCCGGGGGTCAGGCCGGTCTGGACGGCGGGCGGCGCCAGCTCGATCACTTCGACTTTGCCCTCCAGCCCCATGCGGAGCGACACCGTGTACGAGTGCAACGCCGCCTTGCTGGCCGAATAGGTCGCCGCGGCAACCAAGGGCACGAAGGCCAGGCCCGAAGTGACGTTGACGATCGCCGCATCCGGCTGGGCGCACAGGTGCTCCACGAAAGCGTCGATCAGGCGGATCGGGCCGAGCAGGTTGGTCTCGATCGTGGCCTCTGCCACCGACAAGTCGCGCGCGGTGTCCAGCGGCTCCAGCTTCATGATCCCGGCGTTGTTGAACAGCACGTTGAGCGCGGGGAACCGGGCGATGACGTCCTGGGCAAAGGCGGTAATGCTGGCCGGATCGCTCACGTCGAGCACCACGGCGTGCATGTTTGCGCGGCCCGCGACGGTCTGCTCCAGCGCCTCGCGCCGGCGGCCGGCGACAATCACGGTGTTGCCGGCATCGTGAAAGCGCTGGGCCAGGCCCGCGCCGATGCCCGAACCGCCGCCGGTCATGAGGATCGTGTTACCGGATTGCTTCATCGAAAGGGTGTCCTTGGCTGTCTGAGCCAGCATGTACGCACGCCCCGCGCGATCCCAAGGGGTGGCTCCAGAAAAATTGCAGCAAGCGGGCGGAAACGTGCAGGGCCCCTCGCGGGTTGTCCCGCCATGGCCGAAAACACCAGCTTCATCACGCACATCCGCAAAGACATCGTGCTGTATGGCGCGCTCGCCGCGAACATGGGCATTGCGGTCGCTAAATTCGTGGCGGCGGGGTTCACCGGCTCCTCCTCGATGGCGACCGAGGGCGTCCACTCGCTGGTCGATAGCGGCAACCAGGTGCTGCTGCTGTTCGGCCAGCGCCGCGCCGCCCGGCCTGCGGATGCCGCGCACCCGTTCGGCTATGGGCGCGAGTTGTATTTCTGGGCCTTCGTCGTCGCGATCCTGATCTTCGCGGTCGGCGCGGGCGTTTCGATCTACGAAGGCATCGTCCATATCGCCGCGCCCAACGCGATCGAAGATCCGACGGTGAACTACATCGTCCTTGGCATCGCCTTCGCGCTGGAGAGCGCGTCGTGGGTGATCGCGGTACGCGAATTCAGCGCCAGCAAGGGCGACCAATCTTGGTGGCAGGCGATCCACCGCTCGAAAGATCCGCCGGGCTTCATCGTCCTGTTCGAAGACAGCGCGGCGCTGGTCGGCCTCGTCATCGCGGCGATCGGCGTGTGGGCGAGCGTGCATTTCGGCGACGCGCGGTTGGACGGCGTCGCCTCGATCCTGATCGGGCTGGTGCTGGCGACCGTAGCGGTGCTGCTGGCGCGCGAATCCAAAGGCCTGCTAATCGGCGAAGCGGCAGACCCGGCGCTGATCGCCGCCTTGCGCGCGGTGATGGACGACCACGCCCGCATCACCAGCGTGAACCACGTGCGCACCGTCCACACTGGGCCGGACGCCATCTTCGTCGCCATCAGCGCCGACTTCGACGACATGCTGCCGATGGGCGAGGCGGAAACGCTGATCGAGGATCTGGAGACGCGCATGAAAGCGCTCTCACCCAAAATCACCTCGATCTACATCCGCCCCGAAAAGCGCGAGGACGCCTTCGTGTACTGACCTAGCGCCCAGTGCGCGCGGATCAGTACAACCCGCCCTGCTCTTCGGCGAAGTCTCCCGCATCGGCGGCATTGCTGGCAGCCTTGGCGCGGGCATCGCGAGCGTTCCGAATTTCGGCCACCAAGGCGTTGCGCCGGCGGGTGAACTCGTCATCGGCGGCGTACTGCTTGGGCTCGGTATCGGGCTTGAACGCTTCCCAGATCACCGCCGCCTTGGCCTCGTTGGTCGGCTCCACGCCCATCACCCGCCTGCCGCTCACGCGGTCGATGCGGACCATGCGAATACCCGGCGGCGCGATCAGCGGACGGTCGGTCCAGCGGCTGCGCGTGGCGAGGACGACATCCTTGAAGATCGGCGCGGCGATGCGGCCGCCCTGGGCATAGCCGCCTAGCGAACGCGGCGTGTCGTAGCCCATGTAGACGCCGCCGACGTAGTCCTGGTTACCGCCCATGAACCACACGTCGGTCGGCCCGTTGGTAGTGCCGGTCTTGCCGAACATCGGCAGGTTGAGGTCGCGCAAGCGCTCTGCGGTGCCGCGCGTGACGACGCCTTCCAGCATGTGGACGACCTGATAGGCCGTGTCCGCGTCCAGCACTTGCTTGCCGCGCCGCTCGATGCGGGGCATCGGCTTGCCATCCCACTTCGCCATGTTGCAGCCATCGCAGCGGCGCTTATCGGCCTTCCAGATGACCTTGCCGTTGCGGTCCTGGATATAGTCGATCACCGAGGACGGGAACTGCACGCCATTGTTGGCCAGCGCCGCGTAGGCGTTGAGCATGCGCGTGACGGTCGTCTCGCCCGCGCCCAGCGCGAAGCTGAGGTAGTTGCCGTAGTCGCCGATGCCCATGTTGTGGAACGTGCGCGTGATGCGCGGCATTCCCGTGTCGTTGGCGATCCGCACCGTCATCAGGTTGCGCGATTGCTCAAGCCCCCAGCGCATGGTGTGACTGCCAGTACCGCCCTCTCCGCCGAAATTGCGGAAGCATTTGTTGCCAAGGTTCGCGCCTTGATAGACGCAGAAGGTGCCATCCAGCACCTGGGTGGCGGGCGTCATGCCATACTGCAGCGCCGTGGCGTAGACGAATGGCTTGATCGTCGAGCCCGGCTGGCGCTCGGCCTGCGTCGCGCGGTTGAAGCTGTCCAGCCCAGCGTCGAAGCCGCCCTGCATGGCGACAATGCGGCCCGTGGCGGGTTCTTCCATCACCATGCCGCCGCCCACGCCCGGCACCGTGCGCAGCGCGAAAGTGCCCGCTCCACTCGGCGCGGCAACCACGAGGTCGCCTGCCTTCGCCCGTGCCGGAACACCCGTCAGCGTCGCGATCTCGCCGCTGGAAAAGCCGATCTGGCCCGATCCGGTAGCGCCTTCGCCGACAAGGCCGGACGGCGTCTCCAGGATCACGCCCACCTTCCAGTTCTGGTAGTCGGTGGTCTTGTTGGCGACGATCAGTTGCGACTGCCAGTTTTCCAGGCTGTCGAGATGCGCGATCGGGCCGGACCAGCCGCGATTGCCGTGGTAGTTGAGCAAACCCTTGCGCAGTGCATCGCGCACCGTCTTTTGCAGCGTCGCATCGAGCGAAGTGCGTACCCACAAGCCGCCGGCATAGACGCTGTTCGGGCCATCCTCGGCCTTTTCGCCGTACTGCTCGATCAGGCGGCGGCGCACTTCCTCGATGAAATAGCCATTGGCCGGATCGTAGAAACTGCCGCGCTGGGTAACCAGGCCAAGCGGCTCGGCCTTGGCGGCGGCGGCGGCGGCGGGCGTGGCCCAACCGTTGCGCACCATCTGGTCGAGCACCCAATTGCGACGCTCGATCGCCTTGTCGTTGTTCTTGGCGCGGCCATAGACTTCGGGCGCGCGCGGCAAGATCGCCAGGAACGCGCTTTGGCTGAGCGTCAGATTCTCAACGTCCTTGTCGAAATAGGCGCGCGCAGCGGCCTGCACGCCGAACGCACGGCGGCCGAGCGGGATCTCGTTGAGGTAGAGTTCGAGGATCTGCTGCTTGGTCAGCACGCCTTCGATGCGGCGGGCAAGCACCATTTCCTTGAGCTTGCGGGTAACCGAATACTCGTCGCCGATCAGGATGTTCTTGGCGACTTGCTGGGTGATCGTCGAGCCGCCCTTGGCGCGAACGCCCGAGCCGTACTTCGAGGCATAATCCACCACGGCCCCGGCCAAGCCGCCGATATCGACGCCACCGTGGGTCCAGAAGGTACGGTCCTCGGCAGATAAGTAGGCATTGACCAGCGGACGCGGGAAATCGACGAACCGCAATTGCACGCGCCGTTCGCGGGCGTAGGAATAGACGATCTCGCCATCCATGCCGCGCACCATCGTGGGCAGCGGCGGCTGGTATTCCAGCAGCTTGTTCGCGTCCGGCAGATCGCGTGAGACGGCGATCCACAAGCCCGCCACGCCGACAAGCCCGGCAATGCCCAGGTAGCCGAAACGGCGCAGCCACTTGCTGGAGCGCCAGCGCTTCACCACCCCGCCTCGCAACGCGCCCAGGCGACCAGAGGCGCCGCGACGGATGCGATAGTGGACGTCTTCGTTTCCGCCTTCGGCGTTCGTCATGCTGTCGCGGCTCTCGTCAGTCATGGCGCCGCCCTAGCACGGCCCTCTTGCGCAAGGCCAGATGCTTGCGATCAGCAGTCCTCACAGGCCTGTCGTCCTGGCGAAATACGCGCGGATCGCCCGCGCCGCCGCACCCGCCAGCGCCTCCTGCCCCTGGCGCGAGCCGAGAACCTGAGCGTCTGCGGGGTTGTTGATGTACCCGGTCTCGAACAACAGCGATGGAATATCCAGCGCTTTGAGCACCGCCAGCGCCGCAGCTTCGGGACGCTCTCGGTGCAGCCCCAGCTTCGCATCGCCCAGTTCGCGCAGCATCAGCGAGGCCGCTTGCGCCGAGCCGGCCTGCGCTCCGCGCTGCGCCAGGTCGAGCAGGATCGCGTTCACCCCGGCGTTGCGCGGCGATAGCCGGACGCCGTTGACCAGGTCCGCGCCGTTCTCACGCGCGGCGAACCGCGTTGCCGCCTCGCTCGATCCCTTTTCGGACAGGATGTAGACGCTGGCGCCGCGCGCGCCTTCCTCCGGCGCACTGTCGGCATGGATCGAGACGAACAAGTCCGCGCCCAGGCGTCGCGCCATGTCGGGTCGATCGGACAGCGCGATGAAGCGGTCGGTATCGCGGGTCAGCGCCACCCTCAGCCCGCCAGCGTCCAGCAATTGCCGACGCAGCGCCAGCGCCACTTGCAGCGCGACGGTCTTTTCCTTGAGCGCACCCTGCCCGGCGCCGGGATCGAAGCCGCCGTGGCCGGGGTCGATCACCACCAGTGGCCGGCTGGCATCGGGCGGGCCGTCTATGCGCGGCAGGCCCACTGGCGCATCAGCGCTGGGCATGTCGAACCGCACGACATAGTCTTGATCGGCCGCGCCCAGACTGCCGGCGCGCAGCAGCACGATCGCGGCGACCGCCAGCGATAGCGGCACGGACAAAAGCAGGGCATACCGAAGCGAGCGCGACATTTGTGGCCATGCCTAGGTCCGCGAAGCGCGCCCGACAATGCCTGCAGATCTTTATCACATGGGTTTTGCGCAGCGAAATTAGCTAAGCAGCGTTACCTAAATCCCGAACATATCAAGCAACTTGCCGCCGGGTGTCATGAATGCTACGCCCCTGTGACCCGGAGCAATTGCGCCTTCGGTCCTCGCAATCCGGACAAGCGCCACCACATGGCACCGGGCAGGACCCGGCCGCGATCAAACCGGGACGTGGAGATTTGGGGACATCTTCCCCAAACCCGAACAGGTTGATGCGAGTAATGAGAAGCCAACTGCCCCCTTGCCAGCCGACGCCCGAAAGGGCGTGGGCCGCTTGGTCGCAGTCATCGGTGCGTGCAATTACGCAGCACGAACTCAATCTCGCAGACACGCTTTCCGCCCTTGTGGCGGCAGACATGCCCTCTTTCGTCGCGACGACGGAAGAGACCGTTATCGCAACCGGAGCGATGGATTGCTCCGGTTTCGTCAGTACCCTCGCCCAGAGCGCGAGGCGCCCCGCCGCAACCGGCAGGGCGCCAATCGGCGCAGCGGGCATTCACGAACAAAATCGCGCTCCCCTGGCTGATCCGGCCGGGAGACAGAGCGCACGGAGAATTTATAATGGCAACGCGCATGCTAATCGATGCGCGCCACCCGGAAGAAACACGGGTGGCGGTCCTCAAGGGAAACCGCATTGAGGAATTCGATTTCGAATCGACCGAACGTAAGCAGATAAAAGGCAACATCTACCTGGCGAAGGTGACTCGCGTCGAACCTTCGCTTCAGGCAGCATTTGTCGATTTCGGTGGTAACCGGCACGGTTTCCTCGCTTTCAGCGAAATCCATCCCGATTACTATCAGATCCCCAAGGAAGACCGTGAAGCGCTTCTGGCTGAAGAAGCCGCGCACGCCGAGGAAGAAGCCGCGCTTCGCGCCAGCGATTCCGACGACGATTCCGATCATGGCGATCACGATCACGACGACTTCGAAGGCGCCGACTATGGCGGCCTGACCGAAGTCGACACGTCCGAGAAGGACGAAGTCGCCACGATCGAGGACGGCGCCGTCGAAAACGGCTTCGACGACGATGGCGATGCCGCCGGTGAAGAAAACGGCGAAGACAGCTCGGGCCAGCGTGGCCGTGGCCGTCGCCGCCAGGGCCGTACTTCGGGCCGCTCGAAGGAAGCCGACGAACTGCGCGCCAAGCGCATGGCGCTGCGCCGCCGCTACAAGATCCAGGACGTGATCCATCGCCGCCAGGTGCTGCTGGTCCAGGTCGTCAAGGAAGAACGCGGCAACAAGGGCGCGGCGCTGACCACGTACCTCAGCCTCGCGGGCCGTTATTGCGTGCTCATGCCGAACTCCAGCCACGGCGGCGGCATCAGCCGCAAGATCAGCTCGGCTTCGGATCGCAAGCGCCTGAAGTCGATCATCTCCGAGCTGGAACTGCCGCGCTCGATGGGTTGCATCGTGCGCACCGCCGGCCTCCAGCGCACCAAGACCGAGATCAAGCGCGACTTCGATTATCTCGCCCGTCTGTGGGACGAGTTGCGCGAGACGACGATGCGCTCGGCCGCGCCGGCGCTGATCCATTCGGACAGCGACCTCATCAAGCGCGCCATCCGCGACATCTACAACCGCGAGATCGAAGAGATCGTGGTCGAAGGTGAAGAAGGCTATCGCGCCGCCCGCGAATTCATGAAGCTGCTGATGCCCAGCCATGCGCCACGGGTGAAGCCTTATTCCGATCCGGTGCCGCTGTTCCAGCGCTTCGGCGCGGAAGACCAGTTGACCGCGATGTACGATCCGGTCGTGCAACTGCGTTCGGGCGGCTACATCGTCATCAACCCGACCGAGGCGCTGGTCTCGATCGACATCAACTCGGGCCGCGCCACCAAGGAGCACGGGATCGAGCAGACGGCGGTCGCCACCAACCTCGAAGCCGCCAACGAGATCGCCCGCCAGTTGCGCCTGCGCGACATGGCCGGCCTCGTCGTCATCGACTTCATCGACATGGAATACGGATCGAACGTCCGTAAGGTCGAAAAGGCGATGAAGGACGCGCTCAAGAACGATCGCGCCCGCATCCAGGTCGGCCGCATTTCCAGCTTCGGCTTGATGGAAATGAGCCGCCAACGCCTGCGCACCGGCGTTCTGGAAGCAACGACGCGCGGTTGCCCGCATTGCGACGGCACCGGCCTGGTCCGCACCGCCAGCTCTGCCGGCCTGTCGGCCCTGCGCTTCATCGAGGACGAAGCTGCCAAGGGCAAGGGCGTGGTCATCTCGCTGTTCGCCAGCACCGAGGCCGCGATCTACCTGCTCAACGCCAAGCGCGCCGATCTGGCCGACATCGAGGATCGCTACGGCGTTGCCGTCGAAGTCATCCCCGAGGGTGAGAACGAGGGCGCCAAGATGCGCGTCATCTCGTCCGGCCCGCGCAACGACTTCGTGCCACGTTTCGATCCGATCTCCGAAATCGTCGATGAGACCGTCATCGTCGAAGAGGAAGAAGACGGGTTCGAGGCCGAAGAGCGCGAGACCACGCGTCCTGAACGGGCCGAACGCACAGAGCGCTCGGACGATGAAAGCGATGGCGAAGGCGGACGCCGCAAGCGGCGCAAGCGCCGTCGTGGCCGCAACCGCGATCGCCGCGACGACCAGAACGGTGAAGAGAACGCCGAAGGCGAACTCGAAGGCGAGCACGACAACGGCGGCGACGAAGGCGAGCTGGAAGCGGGCGAAACCGATACCAGCGACGAGTCCGAAGTCGAAGGCGAGCAGGCTGTGTCCGAGGATGGCGAAGCGCCGCGCAAGCGTCGCCGCCGGGGTGGACGTCGCCGTCGTGGTGGACGTCGCGGTGATGAAGCCGGCGAGAACGAAGCTGGTGAAAATGGCGCCGACGGCGACGACACCGTTTCGAGCGAAAGCGACGATGTCGCTGACGCCGAGCCGGTGAGCGAACAGCCTGAGCCGGTCGAAGCGGTTGCGGAAGCGCCCGCCAAGCCCAAGCGCGCGCGTCGCAAGAAGGCGTCGGACGCTGTCGAAGCCGAAGCCGTCGAAGTCGCTCCGGTGGAAGAGGCTCCGGCAGCCGAAACCGTCGCGGAAGAAGCCCCTGCCAAGCCCAAGCGCACCCGCCGCCGCAAGGCCGACGACGTGCAAGCCGAAGCACCCGCCGTCGCGGTTGCCACGGCGGAGGAAGCACCGGCCAAGCCCAAGCGCGGTCGTCCTCGCAAGGTCGTGGAGACTCCGGCAGTTGAAGCTGGGGCAGTCGAAGCGGCTGTCGAGGAAGCGCCCGCACAGGACGTGGCTCCGACCGAAGAAGTCGCAGCCAAGCCCAAGCGTGCTCGCGCCCGCAAGAAGGCTGACGACCAGGTCTCCGTAACAGCGGAAGTCGAAGTCGCTCCGCCCGCGGAAACCGCAGCTCCCCAAGGCACCGAAGGCGCCGGCCAGGAAGCCGCTAATGCAGACGATAACGGCGGAGCACGCCGCGGTTGGTGGCAGCGCACTTTCGGCGCCTGATCCACGCCACGTGCTATAAATGCATGGGCCCTCCGTCTCGCGACGGGGGGCCTTTTGCTATCTATACGTTGCTATCTACCCGGCCGAATGCCGACAATGTATTAACCCTGAGACAAACGCGCGATCCCGCCGGGCTGTTCAGCTTCGTCACCCCTTGCCCTGCGCCGCCGAATCGCTAGAGGGGAGCAGGTGCGGCTTATGTCGCAGTGCAAGATCACGAGGATTCATTCGATGGCGACCTTCACTCTTCCGGCAAACAGCAAGATCAGGAAGCAGGGCAAAGTCCACAAAGCCGAAGCAGGCGCCACGAAGATCAAGAAGTTCACCGTCTATCGCTACGATCCGGACTCGGGCGAGAACCCGCGTTACGACACGTTCGAGATCGACCTCGACAAGTGCGGCCCGATGGTCCTCGATGCGATCATCAAGATCAAGAACGAGATGGACTCGACGCTGACGTTCCGCCGCTCGTGCCGCGAAGGCATCTGCGGTTCGTGCTCGATGAACATGAACGGCAAGAACGGGCTGGCTTGCACCACCGCGATCGAAGACCTCAAGGGCGACATCCGCATCACCCCCCTGCCCAGCATGGACGTGATCAAGGATCTGGTCCCCGATTTCACCCATTTCTACGCGCAATACGCCTCAATCCGCCCCTGGCTGCAGACGGTTTCGACCACGCCGTCGGGCAAGGAGCGTTTGCAGAGCCCGGAACAGCGCGAAAAGCTGGACGGTCTGTACGAGTGCATCTTGTGCGCGTGCTGCTCGACCTCGTGCCCCAGCTACTGGTGGAATTCCGACAAGTTCCTCGGTCCGGCCATCCTGCTGCAGGCCTACCGCTGGCTGGCCGACAGCCGCGACGAGATGACCGGCGAACGTCTGGACGAGCTGGAAGATCCGTTCCGGCTGTACCGCTGCCACACGATCATGAACTGCGCCAACGTGTGCCCCAAGGGTCTCTCGCCCGCACGCGCAATCGCCGAGATCAAGAAGATGCAGGCAGAGCGGCAAGTCTGAGGCGAGACCAGAAGGCTTTCTGCCGGGCCATGCCCAGATGACCGCGATGCTGGAGAGGTACGAGGCGCTCGTCGCCACCGGCGAACTGCGGGTGGATGCCGAGCAGGCCGCCGCTGCGGAACGCCTGGACCGCCTGCAGCGCGAACTTTACAAGTCCGCGTCCTCGACCGGCCTGTTCGGCAAGCTGCTGGGCAAAAAGCCTGCAGCCCCGCGCGGCGTCTATATGTGGGGCGGCGTCGGGCGCGGCAAATCGATGCTGATGGATTTGTTCGTCCACACGCTCGACATCACTGAAAAGCGCCGGGTCCACTTTCACGCGTTCATGCTCGAAGTTCATGCGCTGCTGCGCGAAGAACGCACGAAGGAAGCCGGCGACCCGATCCCACCGGTCGCGGCGATCATCGCCCGCAATGTGCGCTGCCTCGCCTTCGACGAAATGGTCGTCAACAATTCCGCCGACGCCATGATCATGAGCCGGCTGTTCACGCATCTGATCGTAAACGATGGCGTGACGATCGTGACCACGTCGAACCGCGCGCCCACCGAGTTGTACAAAGACGGGCTCAACCGCGAGCATTTCTTGCCGTTCATCGCGCTGATCGAGGACCAGCTGGACGTACGCACGCTCAATGGCCCGATGGATTACCGCATGCAGCGCCTGGGCGGCATGGCCACCTGGCACACGCCGCTGGGCGAGGAAGCGACCGCCCAAGCGCGCGAGGCGTTCTTTCGCCTGACCGATTATCCGCCCGAAGACAGCGAGCATGTCCCCTCGGCAGACATCGATGTAGGCGGCGGACGTCTGCTCCACGTTCCCAAAAGCCTCAAGGGCGTAGGCGTGTTCAGTTTCAAGCGGTTATGCGGGGAACCTCGCGGAGCGGCGGACTACCTGGCAATCGCCCGCGCGTATCACACCGTCCTTATCATGGGCATTCCCAAGATGGGTCCGGATCGTCGCAACGAGGCGGCACGGTTCGTCACGCTGATCGACGCACTGTACGAGAACAAGGTTAAATTGATCGTCTCAGCCGACGCGGCACCCGAAGAACTGTACGAGGCAGGGTCCGGCCACTTCGAATTCGAGCGCACCGTCAGCCGCCTCAACGAGATGCAAAGCGCCGAATATCTCGCCCTCGGCCACGGCGAAGACTGAGTAAACCGTTAACGCTGACTATTGAGTTAGCTAATTGCGAATCGGTACGGGCGATTTCGGCTCGATCAGGCCACTTTTACCGGCAAGACCAGTATCGCCTATTAGAAGCATCTGGATCATTTAAGGCCAGAAACAGTCTCGTTTCGGGCTGAAAATGCCGCGCGCTCATTAAACGCGCACAACAAATATGAATAAAGCGCTTTCCAAAAGACAGGAGATCTTCTGGAAAGCGCTTTACATCTTCTTATTGGCCCCCGCCATTACTGGCTGGAGGGTAGTAGGCAGGGGCGTATTAGACGCCAGCCTGACCCCACCACCACATGTTCCACATATCTTTGCGCATTGTAATTTCCCATGTGAAATACCGCGATTAGCCGCAGTAGTTAATGGGTAACAACACGTTAACAGGTCATCAAGGAATTTTTAACCATTTGCCCGAACGCCGTGCTCCTCGATCTGCACCAGAAGATCCCGAAACGGGACGGGCCTGCTAATGTAGTAGCCCTGGACCATGTCGCATTTCATGGCCGTGAGCATCTCCAGCACCTTGGCGGTTTCGACGCCCTCGGCGACGACCACGCGGTCTAGCGAATGCGCCATCTCGATGATCGATTGCACGAGCAGCAGGTCGTCCTTGCGCGTCTCCATGGATGACACGAACGTCTTGTCGATCTTCACTTCGCTGGCCGGCAAGTAGCGCAAGTAATCGATCGTGGCGTTGCCCGTGCCGAAATCATCGATCGAGAGACGAAGGCCAGTCTGCACCAGTCGTTGGAACATCTGAAACGAGCGCGAACTGCGATCGAGCTTGTCGGTCTCGGTGATCTCCAGGATCAGCCGGTCCGGACTGACCCCATGCTCGGACAAAATATCGGAAATCATGCCCGGCAGGCCGGGGTTGCGTAGCAGTTGTGCAGATATGTTGACCGAGACCGACAAGTCATGCCCGTGCTTTTGCAACTCGACCGCGCACCTGACGGCATCCCTGATCACGAACCGGGTGATGCGCTCGATCCGGTGAAACTCTTCGGCGATGCGAATGAACTTGTCCGGGCTGATCGGGCCACGCTCCGGGTGCGTCCAGCGGACGAGGGCTTCCGCACCGCAAATGCGATTGCGCGCCAGATCCAGCTTGGGTTGATAGGCAACCCAGACCTCGCCGTTGTCGATCGCGCGATCGAGCGAGGTGAGGAGCGAAATCTCCCACTGCGCCTCGTGCTTTTGGCCGTCGTGCTGATAGACGAGTTCGTCGTTACGTACGGCCTCCTCAGCCGATTGCATCGCACCGGCAACCCGGCTCGCAAGCGGTCGTTCGAAATCGGAATCAATGCCGCAGTTGAACGAAAGATCGACGTCGATCCCACCGACCTTGATGCCGTTTTGAACGATTCGATGAAGGCCTTCCAAATTCTCGAAGAGATCAAACGTACTACGGATCGTAGATAGCCAAGCGAATAGTCCACCTTCATGATAGACGACGACGCTATCGTCACTGATGCGAATCCGTCGTACGATCTCGGATGCCAATTGAGCTTCAACGTGTTCTGCAAAGCTACCGATAATGGCGCCGTAATTACGGATTTTCAGAGCCACAAGAATACGAGCAGATAGCTCTTCCGAATTGCGTAATGCTTGAATGCTTGGCAAACCAGACCCCGTATTTGTTTCTCCTGCCACCTCAACACGATCTAAACTGCGCATGCGAAGCACGGAGATCAGAGCCACCGCAAAAGCCGGAAAAACATCGACCTGCGCTCCAACGCTATCAAGCAATGTCGGTGCCGCAACAAGCACTACGACCAGTCCGGTAAAGCGGTAAGCGTCGAGCACCCGGCCGCGCCCGAGGCCCGATACAACGATCATGCAAACGAGGGCGAAACCGGGAAACCAACCATAGTCTCGCGGGATGCCCCGCTTGAGCGTCTCAGATCCAATGGCATGAAGATATCCGCCCGGAACAGTCACGTTCTGACTAGGAATTGGATGCATATCTCCAAATGATGCGGCCGCTGGAACAATCAGAACGTCACGATCGCGTACATCGCTTGGATTGAAACTCCCTCGTTGCACGTCAATGTAACTAAGCGAACGGAATGATTTTGTTGAAATCGAAAAATCTGGAACATAATTGGTGCTGATATCGCCATTTACGTTTCCGATGGCCGCACTCAACGACGGTAAATTTCCAAGCGGGCTATCTGATGCTAGAGGAAATTCGACGCTGAGGTTGAAAGGATGGTGAAGCACCATCAGCGACACCACGTGCGCGTGTTCGCTGAACATCTTGAGCGGGACTTTACCCGCAAAATTGCCCGTCCCACTTTCACCGTTAAGCCCCGCACCCAGATAGACCTTGCCAGAGTGGGCTTTTAGTGCACGGACTAGCTTCGCATCATCGGACGGGCTACCGGCGTTTCCAAATGATCGATCAAAGAAGACACGACGAGCGCCAGCTTCGAAAAGCTTGTCAATCGTGTCTGCATCGGTGCCGTGTGTGACATCGTATGCGTTCAGTTCCGTAAGAGTGCGGCTATCTTCGTTCACGAGAACGAGATCGCTTTTGACCGTCTCCAAGCGCATGGCGGAGCGCATGTTGCGCAACGCGTCCTCAAGCGGCAGGCCGAAGCCAGTCAAGCCCATGACGATACCCGTCAGCGCAGCCCAAACCAAGATCCGGGCGCGGGCGTTCTTCCACAATCGTTTTAGCCCTCCGCGTGCTTCAACCACGGGGTCGCCCCTCTGCGGGCAACCGGCTCAGGTCGCGGCAGACGCGCGTTCGCTCGGCGGACGGTGTCCGCTTCGAGGAGCAATGTTGGCGACCGGCGTGGTTCATTTACGTCCCGGATTAAGCGCAGTGGCCTTCGGGTTACGACCAATATCCTAAGAATAAGTTTAGTTAATCGCAGGTAGTGGTTAGGCGACCGCGTTAACGCGCGCCTCGTCCCCGCCGCCTCTCGCTGGCTCAGGCGATGCCCAGCGCGGTTAACGACTTTTCGAGCATCAGCAGTTGCCACAGCAACCGCGAATGGTCCGAGGTTCCCGCGATATGCGCGTCCACCACCCCGGCGATGCGCCGCGTGTCGAACCATCCCGTGCGCGCGAGCATCGCGCCGCCGGCGATGGCGCGGGCATCGTCCGCCAGCGGGCCGCGCAGCCATTGCGCGATCGGGGTGACGAAGCCTTGCTTGGGGCGGTAGAGGATGTCGTCTGGCAGGAAACGCCGCATGGTGCGCTTCATCAGCCATTTGCCCTGCCCCGATCGCACGCGCATCGTCTCGGGCAGGCTGGCCGCGAATTCGATGAGCCGGTGATCGAGTAACGGCTCGCGCGCTTCAAGGCCCACGGCCATGCTGGTGCGATCGACTTTGGTCAGAATATCGCCCGGCAGCCAGACCTTGAGATCGGCGTACTGTGCCCGGTCCAGCCCCGAACGGGCCGGCGCATCGCGCATCAGCGCCACCAGCCGATCTTCCGCGCGATAGTCGCCGCGCAGCCGCAGGAAAGCGTCCGAGTACAAGGTATCGCGCACTTCCGGCGGAGCATACGCCATCGAGCGAGCGTACCCTTGCGCGGCGTCACCGGCCAGCGCCAGCAGCGTGCTTTTGGCGCGTAGCGGTCGTGGCGCCCAGTCGGCCTTGGGATAGATCGCGCCCAATGCACCGAACACGGGCGAGCGCACCGCTTGGGGCAACAGCGCGCGCACGCGGTCCTCTCCGCGCTGGAACACATGGCGGCGATAGCCGGCCAGCGCTTCATCGGCACCATCGCCGGACAAAGCGACCGTCACGCGTTCACGCGCGAGTTGGCACACCCGCCAGGTTGGCAGCGCGGAAGCATCGGCGAATGGCTCGTCGAACATGCCCGCGAGGTGTTCGATCGCCGAGAAATCATCGCGCGACACTTGCCGCGAGGCGTGGTTCGTGCCGAAACGCTGGGCGACCTGGGTGGCGTAGGCGCTTTCATCCAGCGCAGCGACGTCGAAGCCGATCGAGCACGTCCGCACCGGCTGCGAGCTTGCCTCGGCCATCAGCGCCACCACGCTGGAGCTATCGACTCCGCCCGACAGGAACGCCCCCAGCGGCACGTCGGCGACCATGCGCGACGACACCGCCTGGCGCATCAAGTGCAGCAATTCCGCCTCGAAATCCTGCACCGTGCCTTTGCGGCGATTGGCAAAAGACACATCCCACCACTGACTGGGACGCGGCATCGCAGAACCATGGCGCAGCAGCAGCGAGTGCCCCGCCGCCAGCTTGGTGACGCCCTTGAGGATCGAGCGATCATCAGGAACATAGCCCCAGGTCAGGAAATCCTCGACCGCGAGCGGATCGACGTCCCGCCGCAGCAGCGGATGCGCGAGCAGCGCTTTGAGTTCGGAACCGAACACCACGCTGCCATCGCTCAGCGGCGCGAGGAACAGTGGCTTCACCCCGAGCCGATCGCGCGCGAGGAACAGAGAGCGCGCGGCCAGATCGTAGATGGCGAAGGCGAACATGCCGTGCAGACGGGTGACGCAATTGACGCCCCATTGCTGCCAGGCGGCCAGGATCACTTCGCTATCACCATCGGTGCGGAAGCTGGCGCCCAGCGCCTTCAGTTCCTGGCGAAGCTCGCGATAGTTGTAGATCTCGCCGTTGAAGACCAGCATCGCGCGGCCATCGAGCGAGGCCATCGGCTGCGGCGATCCGGCAAGGTCGATGATCGAAAGTCGGCGGTGACCCAGGCCCACGCCCGGCGCGGTCCAGATGCCGTGGCCGTCCGGGCCGCGATGGGCGATCGCATCGCACATCGCCTCGACCCGGGCGGGATCGACCGGCTTGGGCGTTTCGAGATGGAAAATTCCGGCAATTCCGCACATGCGCCCGGCCTAACGGACGTGAGTCACGCGGTCCACCCAGGACTCGAGCGGTCCGGTGGCGGCGGCGAACGCGGTAATGGTCTGCGCCGCCGTGCCGGACGACGTGTCTTCGGCAGACAAGATCAGCGTCGCGGTGGGGCGGGCGCGGAACAGCAGATGGTCGGCGATAACCGCCAGCTTGAGCCGCAAGTTGCTGCCGCTCATCAAATCACCACTGCGATACCAGGTCACGGCAATCCGCTCGACCCGGCCGTTGCCGAGCAGGCGTTCGCTGCGCCCTTCGGAGAAGGCGGGGCCAAATGCAGGACCGTCCGACTGCCAAGACCAGGGGCTGGCCGGGATCAGCGCGCCCTGACCGAAGCCCCCCGCCTCGCGCCCTTCTCCCTGGCTGGCATAGAGGGCCACGAAAACATCGACCTTGCGGCCCTGGGCGTTGCGGTAGCGGCCCAGTAGGCGGTGAGCGGCACCCTGCGCGCGCGGCTCCCACCAGATGCGCGGTGCGTAGTCCATGCGGGTCCAGCCGGGGACTTGCGGCAAATCGATACGCGCTGGCATCGGAGCCGAAATCGTGTCGGCGCAAAAGGCCCAGCCGCGCGCGGCCAGCAGGATCAGGACGACCCCCGCCAGCGCCGCCACGTTGCCGAGCGAAAAACGTTCGAGCCGATCCAGCCGATGGTCTCGCGCAATCGCCTCAGGGTCGATCATCGGCGCGTTCAAAGGGCGATCGAAGAACCGCCAAGCCAGCGCGATCACCAGCACCAGCACCACCGCGAAGAATATCCAGCCGTAGACGATATGATCGAACCCGGCAGCCACCTCGACCCCGAATATCTGGGCGGCGTAGATCGTGCCCCAGGCGCGCACACCGTTGGCGAGGATCGGGACCACGATGCAGGCAGCCAGCATCGCGAAACGACGGCGCCAACTAAGGAAGCACACGTTGCCTGCGAGCACCCCGAACGCGACCATCGCGATCAGGAACTTAACCCCCGAACACGCCTCGGCCACTTCGAACAAGCCGGCGGGCGTGTCGATGAAGACGCCGTCAATCTTGGCGGGGATGCCGCTCAAATGGGTGAGCGCGATGGTGATGTCTGCCGTCACCATCTGCAGCACCTTGACGAGTTCCTCTCCCAACGGAACGAGGAAGACGAGGTAGGCGAGCGGGAAGGTCAGCCCGGCAGTCACGCGCACGCCCAGCAACAGGGGCACGCTGGCGCCCAGCATGGCGACAGCGCCAGCCTGCTGCGCCAGGTCCAGGCCCGAGATGGCGCCGAGCAGCCACAGGAACGCCCCGCCCGCCAGCAGCACCAGGCCCGGCCACCAGCAGCGCGGTTCCAGCCGGCGCAGTTCGGGCCAGCGTTGCCAAACCAGCCAGCCCAGGATCAGCGGGACCAGAATGATGTGGTTGTAGGTCGAGATAGTCCACCACTGCCGCACCATCGCCAGCCAGTCTGGCGCCGCAGCGGCGAAGATCAGCGCCCAGGCGATGCCGAGCCGGATCAGCGCCGCCCGCCAGGCTGGCGTCAGCATCGCCGCAGGTTCGGGAGGAAGGGCGGTTGCGGTGAGCGTCATGTCAGGCGGCATCGGACAAGGCCGTTTGGCGCTGGGTCAAATAGTACGGCAGATCGGCCAACGCCGCCTCCCAACTGGCGTGCGCGAGAATCCAGGCGCGCGCATCGCGGCCCATGGCTTGGGCGCGCTGCGGATCGGCGGCGAGCGCGATGACTGCCTGCGCCAGTGCATCGTCGCTTTCGGCAACGGCAAAGTCACGCCCATCGCACGCAGGGATGCCCGTCGCCGCACCCGGCGTCAGGACGACCGGCAGCGCCATCGCCATCGCTTCGAGAACCTTATTCTGGACGCCGCGTGCGATCTCCAGTGGCACCAGGGCGCAGTCGGCAACGGCAAGCCAAGGGCGTATATCGTCGACCCGGCCCCAGACATGCACGCCGCTCCGCCCGTCGTGCGCCTTGAGCGCGGGAGACGGATTGCGACCGACGACATGGAAGCTGGCTTCGGGAAGCACGGCACGCACGCGCGGCAGGATACGCTCGATCGCGCGCATCGCCGCTTCGATGTTGGGTGCGTAATCCATTTGTCCGGTGAACACGATGCGCGGCCTGGCGCGCCCCGCCATCTGCGGCGCGGGCGCGATGCCAATGGGATCGAAGAACGCCGCGTCGAGGCCATTGCCCATCGTCCGCACGCGCTGCGAGGGGACTGGCAGCCGCGATTGCAACAGCGCCGCTTCCGGCTCGCTGATCAGCAGGATCACCTCAGACTTAGCGACAATCCGCGCTTCCTCGGCGCTGAGCAACCGCGCCTCGCGGCGTTCCATCCAGGCGCGGATGCCGCCGCTGCGCTGGGCATAGGCTTCGAACTTGGCCGAATCGACATCGACCAGATCGGCCACAACGACGCCGGTGAAGTCGGCAGGCACGTACTGGGCCATCTGCCCGGAAAAAACGTAGATCACGTCGATCGAGCGGCTCGCCAGCAAGTGGCGGACGTAGCCCTCGATCGCGCGGTGGTGGAAGGCGGTGAGGCTCAGCGGCTTGCCAGCGACCAGCGCCTCCACCCCGGCGCGGGGCAGCGACTTGGCCCGAGTGACCAGGCGATAACTGGCGGCCAGGCTGGCAAGCTGCGGCTCGTAGGCCCGATCGGCGGCATCGTCGGCAAAGGTCGCGACGTGGACCGGCGCGTAGCGGGCCAACGCCTTGAGGACGTTGTGCGAACGGATCTTGTCACCGCGATCCGCCGGGAACGGAATGCGGTGCGACAGGAACAGGATGTCTCCCATCAGGTGTCGCCCATCAGCCGATGCCACGCGCGATCCATGGGCCGAGGCGATTGGCGATCCCCAGCGGCAAACGCTGCCACAGCGCGATCTTTGCCGAGAGCGCGCTGCTGGTCGGGTCCGCATCGCGCGGCGCGGCGCCAGGGGCGGTCCAACTGGCGTACGTGAGCGGCTCGGGCTCGAAGCCCCAGTTGCGCTTGAACTGATAGGCGCCGCTCATCGTTTTGGAGCGCCCGAAATCGAACACGGTGCAGCCGCGCCGCCGGGCATGGAGCATGAGTTCGTAATAGGCGCGGTCATTTGCGCGCAGTCGCCGCGCCTCGTGCGTGCCACCGCCCCAATAGGGCATGACGACACCGCGATGGTAGAGACTGACGACGCTGGACACCGGGCGGCCTTCGTGGCGCACCGTCAGAATGTCGGCCTCGTCGCCAAACGCATCGAGCACCGCGTCGATCAGCGCGCGGGGGAACACCGGCGTGCCGAGGTTGCGGTAGCTTTCGCAGAACACCGCGTAGTGCGCAGCGCGATCACGCTCGCTACTGCCGGTCTCGATCGTGAAGTCGGTGGCGAGCGAGCGGCGCACTTCGGCGCGCTGCTTGCGCGGGATCGCGAGCAATTCGGCCTCGTCCGCACCGGGGCCTTCGGGCGCGAGCGGGCGGGCGAAGTTGGCGTGCGATTGGGCCTTGAGCGCCCAGCCCCCCTGCTCGTGCGGGAGAACGCCCCCGCGCAGTTCGATGGTGGGGCAGGAATGGCGTAGCGCCAATTCCTCCAGCACCGGGAACAGCGCGGCGGCATCGGCGTCGGGCAAGGCCAGAACGCCCCCGCCCACGGCAAAGCCGGTGGAGGCGAGCAGCCGACCGAAGATCGGCGAATGGATCAGGTCGAGCGGCAGCAGCGCCACGATCTCACCATGGCGCTCTTGCACCAGCGCCAGCGGCTGGTTGCCGGTGGCCCGCGCCACCGAGATGAACCAGGCCGGGCGGTGGAACGGTGTGCCTTGCGGGTGGTGCGCAACGAACGCATCGATCCGCGCGATCTCGTTCGGATCGGCAAGATCGACCAGTCTGATGGTGTCCGCCAAAGGCACGAACGGCGCGTTCACGCCGCCTGGTCCAGCAGCGCAGCGGGCCAGATCGGCGCGCGCGCAGCCTCGCGGGCTGCCAGCGCATCCATCCGCCCCCAGCGGAACTCGGCCACGAGCTGGCGCAGCTTAGCGGCCATCACATTGAGGTTGGTGTAATGGCGCAAGCGCGAGCGCAGCGGTGCGCCTGCGACGCGCGGCTGGTCGGGATCGATCTCCCACGGGTGAAAATAGAACACTGCCGGGCGGCCCTCGTCGCGGTTCACTTGCCGGATCGCCCAGCGTGAGAACTGATAGGGCAGCACCCGGAAAAACCCGCCGCCGCCCGCCGCCAGCCGCTTGCCCGCGAACAGCGCGGTGGTCACCGGGATTTCGACCAGCGCCGCGTCCGCCAGCGGTCGGAAGGCAAAGCGTGGTGCATCGCGCCAGCCGTAGTGATCGTGCGCCACCGGCGCGACGCTGGAACTGTAGGCATAGCCTTGTTCGGCCAGCACCTCGAACGCCCAGGGCGTGCGGGCATCGATCGAGAAGCTGGGCGCGCGATAGCCAGTCACGGCTTGCCCGCTGGCATCCTCGATCACGCGGCGCGCGCGCGAAAGGTCGGCGGCAAAGGCAGTCGCGCCCAGGCGGAACACGCGCTCGTGGTCCCAGCCGTGGCTCGCGACCTCATGTCCAGCCTCGGCAATGCGGCGCATCATGGCGGGGTGACGCTCTGCCACCCAGCCCAGAGTGAAGAACGTGCCCTTGGCGCCCGCGTCGTCGAACAACTGGAGAATAGCATCGCAGTTGCGCTCTGCCCGGCTAGCGAGCGAGGGCCAGTCCGCACGATCGATCACCTTTTCAAAGGCGCCGACCTGGAACCACTCCTCCACATCGACAGAGAGGCCGTTGATCTGCCCATCAGCCGTTGCCATCGCGGTCATCAAACTCTCCGTGCCGCTCAAGCTGCCTGGCGCTGGCCGTCGCCGTTTTCGATCCACTCGATCAGCATCGTCAAGGCATGGCGAAGCGTGCGCTCGGTATCGCCCAAGCGTGCTTCAAGCCTTGCCACGGTTGCGGTGGCTTCGGCCAGTTCGGCCTGCAGCGCCGCAACCTGATCGCTGTTGTCGGGTGCTTTGGACGCAGCTTCACCCGGCTCGATCGAGGCGGCCAGTTCAATCAGCGCCGTCTGAAGCTCGGCGATCTGCCCATCGCGATCGGCAAGCGCTTGTTCGATCAGCGAACGCGCCTCTGCCGCATCGAGCCCGGCCACGACCGGCGCGTTGGGCCCTTGGGCGAACGACAAAGGTTGAGCGGGTTGCTCAGCGACAGGAGTGGTCTGCGGAGCGACTTGCGCCTGCACGGTCACCAAGGCCAGCGCGCCATCGTCGTCCAATTCGGCCAGCACTTGGTCCAACATGTCCCCGTCGATGCGATCGCGTTGTTCGACCGCGCCCAGCAGCAACAAGCGGTTGAGGATCTGGTTGATCCGGCGCGGAATGCCGCCGGTCGCCTCATGGATCTGTGCGAAGACCTCCGGATCGAACGCCGGCCGGCCGGTCCAGCCGACGCACGTGAGGCGATGCTCGACATACGTCTGCACCTCGCGCGGCTCCATCGCCGCCAGGTGGTGGGTGGCGATGACGCGCTGGCGCAATTGCTCCAGCTCGGTGCTGTGCAGCAGGGTATCGCGAAACTCGGGCTGGCCCAGCAGCAGCGTTTGCAACAGCGGATTAGCGCCAAGCTGGAAGTTGGACAGCATCCGCAGTTCTTCCAGCGCGCTGACCGACAAGTTCTGCGCCTCGTCCACGATCAGCAGGCAGCGGCGACCGGCGCGTGCTTCCTCGTGCAGGAACGTCTCGATCGCACCCAGCGCCGAAGCCTTGTCATGCCCGGCGACCGCAAGGCCAAACGACTGAGCGACGACGTGGACGATTTCCTCGCCGTCGAGCGCGCTCGTCACCACATTGGCCGCGGTCATCCGCGCGGGGTCGATCGTCGCCATCAGGTAGGCGACCAGCGTGGACTTGCCCGCGCCAACCTCGCCAGTGATGACCACGAAGCCTTCGCTTTGGGCCAGGCCATAGCCCAGGTACGACAGCGCCTTGCGGTGCGTCGCGCTCTCGAAATAGAACGCCGGGTCGGGCGTCAGTTGGAACGGCTTGCCACCCAGCCCGTAGAAATCATCGAACATCGTGCGTTCCTTATCAGAAGCTGTAGCGCAGCCCGGCCAGCGCCGAAGCGGACCAGATATCGTCGATCGAGGGGGTATTGGAAGATACACCATCGATAGCGACCGCGACGGTACCACGCAGGCGCGGCAGGAAATTGCGGTAATAGCTGGCGCTGGCACCATAGCCGGTCTCATCGCCCGAGACGAGATCGTTGGTGGACACCCACCTGACGTATGTGTTGGCCGACCAGCCATCCCTGCGGCTAAGCTGGCCGCCGATGTAGGCCGCCAGCCAGGTGTTCTCGTCGATCACGCCATTGGCAGAGGCCAGCACGGTGCCTTGCGCCGCAATGTAGTTGCGCCGATCATAGCCCACGCCGATGCCGGCGCTGAGGCGGCGACCGATCTGGATCGAATAACTGGCGGTCACGCCGCGCGCGCGGAAGGTCGAGGACCGCAGCGATCCCAGTACGCCGGACAAGCAGTTGTTACCATCGAGCGTGGCAACGCAGCCTTGCAACTGGCCGGTCACGGGATCGCGCACCGCTTCGAAGTCGTCCGATAATTCGCCCAGCAGGCGGTTCACTTGCCCGCCGTAACCGGAAATATTGTCGTAGACCGAGATGCTGAGCTGGCTGCGGTCGCTGGGGGCGTAGGACAAGTTGCCGCCATAGCTGATGCTGCCATAGCGGCGACCGATGTGTGCCGACAGCGACGTGCGCGGGCTGGGTCGCCACATCACCGCGACGTCCCAGATCAACCCGCTGACATCGTAGGATATCTGGCGCGGCGAGCTTTTGTCCGTAACGTAGCGACCGTCCGAACCCACCATCGGCGTGCCGTCGGCATTGCGCTTGGCATCACGCGAGGACACTTCGACATCCTCATACCCCACCGCTCCCACCACCTGAACGGTCCGGCTGACCGGAACCGTGACGAGCGCGCGGGCCTGGAAATCGCGCACGCGTTGGTCCAGGTTGGAGATATTCTCCTGATAGCCGCTGGCGGCAACGCCGACGCCCACCGGCAGCAGGGTGCCTGGCGAGAAACCGGCTTCGAGGTCTGCGACCTGGACGATGCTTTCGTCGAAGGTGTCGAACGAGCCGACCGAGCGGTCGCCGTCCTGCGTGACTTTGGTGTAGCCAAGGCGATAGCTGGCGGAAATGTTAAGGTCGCCCACCCGCTGCGTCAGCGCGGGGCCGGCGTAGACGGAATAGACGGTCTGGTTGCCGCCGAAGCTGCCGCCGCCCAGGCTGCTGCTGCCGATGCCGCTGCTAGTGCCGCCATAGCTGTTGGTGCGCGTCGCCAGGGCGCCGGCCTCGACGGTCAGGCCCGGCGCGATCCTGGTATAGCCGCGCGCGATGCCGCTGATCTGGTCGCCATCGTTGGCCTTCTTGCCCCAGCCGATCTGGTGGGCATAGCGTACCGAGGCCGACAAGGCGTTGTTGCGCCCCGCAATCGTCGCATCGACGCCGACAACGGCCTGCGTGTAGGTCAGCACGTCGCTGCCCGGCGTAATGTCCGCCGTGACGATCTGGTCCAGCTCGATGTAGGGCACCACGTCGATATGCTTGGCGCCGTTGCCCCTGCCATTGCCCTTGCCGCCGCGCTTGCTGGATCGTGCGGGCTTGTTCGTGTCCGCATCCGCGTTGGCCGTGACCGTCGGATCGCTGCTGGTGTCGCTGCCCACGTTGTCATAACCGACCGTCTGCGCACCGGCCACTTGCGGCAGGCCCAGCGCAGCGACGACCGCCAGCGAGGCGGTCGAGCCCAGCGCTCGCAATCGTCCCACTGCGATCATCCCTTGTATCCATAGTACGAGCCGAAGCGGCGACCGCTGGGGCTGAACTTCGCGGCGTTCAGCAGCAGTTGCACGTTCGGGCAGGCATCGAGCAGCGAGATCGCGTCCTCAAGCGCGCCTTGCGCAGTCTGATCGGCGCGCACGATGACGATCGCCTGGCCGACGTACTTGGCCAGCTCCGCTGCGGGCGACGCAGCCAGGGCCGGCGGCGAATCGAAGATCACGATGCGTTGCGGCGCCCCTTCGGTCAGCCGCTCCAGTACTTTGGCCGTGCGCGAGCTGGACAGGTATTCGCTGTCGTGGCTGGTGGTGTCGCCGGCGGGCAGCACCCACAGGCCCGGAATGTCGGTGGTCAGCACGCAGTCGGCCACGTCGATGCGCTCGTCCATCAGCGCGTCCATCAGCCCCGGCCCACCCGGCAGGCCGAGCGCCGAGAGGATCGAGGGCTTGGCGAAATCGGCGTCCACCAGAAGGACTTCGCTTTCCTTCTCCGCCGCGATCGACAGCGCCAGGTTGACCGCGCAGTAGGTTTTGCCCTCGCCCGGATGGGGGGAGCTGATGAGCACGCGCTGCGCTTTGGCGCCGGCCTTCTTTCGGCGCAGGTCCGAGGCTTGCAGCAGGATCTGCCGCTTCACGATACGGAATTCTTCGAGCAGCTCCGTCACCGATCCTTCGGGCACGATCAGGCCGAGGTCGCGCAGATGGTCGCGATCAATCGGAAGAACCTCACCACCGAAGTATGCCGGCGCGAGGATAGGGGCTTCCGGGGTGGCTGCGGGTCGCGCCGCCTGGACCACCGGAGCCGGTGCCGGCTGGACGACCGGCGCAGGCGCTGCAACGGGCCGTGACGGACGGGTAGGCGCCGGCATCGGCGCGGGCGGCCTGATGAAGCTGTTGAGATCGAAGCGCCCCGTCGCCCGCTCCAGCAGGGACGGACGCTTGCCACCGGTCTCGGTGCCATCGTCAGGTTTCGGGGCCTGAGGGCGCGCGGCCTCAGGTTGAGCGGGCGTGGGGAACTTGGTCTGGTCGGTCATGCCGTCTTTCCTCACGCCACCATGCCGCGCTGGATGAATTCGGCGGCCAGCAGCATCACGAACAAAGCCCCCAACGCCACCGAGGCTCCATAGAAATACTTAAGTCGTTTGCGATGCAGCGCCCGCGCGCCATCGGTCAACGTCTGCGAGATCGCGCCCAGCACCGGCAGACCGGTTGCACGCTCCAGCGCGGCAGCAGTCAGGAACACCGAACGCAACCGCCCCAGAGCAAAGGCCCCGGCACAGCCACCGGCAATCCCGGCGATCAGCACACCGAACAGCAGCAACGGGCGGTTGGGCGCGGCGGGCGAGCGTGGTGTCGTCGGCGGATCGACCACCTGGAACTTCACCGCTTCCCGTCCGGTCTTCACCTCGCCGCGCAGCCGCAGTTCCTCGCGGTCCTGCAAAAGCTTGTCGTACTGCTGGCGCAGCACGTCATAGTCACGGTTGATGCGCTGGGCTTCGGTGGCAAGCTCGGGGTCCGAGATCGTAGACACTGTCAACGATGCCACGTCCGATTGCAGCGATGCCCGCCGCGATTGCAGCGCCTGGACGTTGGCCTGTCGCTCAGCCCGGATCGATTGCAGCGAGCTATAAGCCGGGTTCGGCGTACCGCCCGTCCCGCTGGCAGCCTCGCGAGCGGCAGGGCCGCGCAGCGCTGCAACCTGGTTGCGCGCGGCGATGACGTCGGGGTGGTTCTCTGTCTGGCCGCGAGCACGCATGGCGGCAAGGTCCGCCTCGGCGCGCGCAAGCGCAGACTGCGCGCTGCCGCCGGCGGCCCCGGCGATCTGCTTGGGCGTTCCCGCCAACTGCCCGTCGATCGCGGCCAGCGCACTTTGCGCGGCGGACAGATCGGCATCGATATCCCTCAGCGATGCGCGCGACGATTCCAGCCGTTGCGACAGCGCCGCGCCGCCTTGGGCCATTTCGGGATGGGCCGCCTCGAATGCCGAGCGTTTGGTTTCAGCCAATTCCAGTTCTTTTTCGCGAGCGCGGAGCTGGCCGTTCACGAAGTCGAGCGTCTCGACCATGTCGCCGCTGCTGCCGGACATGTTTTCCTCGCGGAAAATGTCGATCAGCTTTTGCGCCACTTGCTGCGCCAGTTGCGCATTCTCGGCATCGGAGAACGACGAATTGTTGGCAGTCGCGGTGATCTCGAACAGATTGTCCTGCTGGCTGATGACCCTGACGTTGTCGCCCAGCTTGAGCGTGGCCGCTTCCATCTGCTTGGGGTTCTGGATCGTATCGCCCAAGCGGGTTGCCCGCACGACTTTCTCCAGGTTGACCGCGCTGGTCAGGGTCTGGCGAATGCGCTCGATGTCGCGCTTCTTGTCGGCGACGCCGATGCCGACTTGCTCGGCCAAGGCATCGTCCAGTTGGATGAAGATGCGCGCGTGCGATTCGTAGCTGTTGGGGATCAAGGCAATGGCCAACCAACCAACGATGCAGATGCCCCAGGCAATCGCCAGCGCAATCCAGCGCCGGTGCCAGACGCTGTGCAGGGCGCTCAGCAGTTCTTCGTAAAGGTTGGTCATGCTCCCGGATGCCTCAGAACATGCTTTCGGGGATGATGATCACATCGCCCGGGCTCAGCATGACATTGGCCTTGCTATCGCCCTTCTTGAGCAGATCGCCCAACCGCAACTTGTATTCGGCCTGCTTGCCCGTGGATTTGTCGAACCGGATCAGTCGCGCGCTGTTCCCCGCCGCGTATTCGGACAAGCCGCCCACCGCGATCATCGCATCCAGCACGGTCATGTTGGCGCGATAGGGAATCGAGGCCGGCTTGCCGGTGGCGCCTACGACGCGGATCTGCTGGCTGAACGTGCCGGAAAAGCCATCGACGATCACCGAGACCAGCGGGTCTTCGATGTACTGCGAAAGCTGCAAGCGGATGTCTTCGGCCAACATCGACGGCGTCTTGCCCACGGCGGGCATGTCCGTGATCAGCGGCGTGGTGATGCGTCCGTCGGGGCGGACCTGCACTTTGGCGCCCAGCTCGGGATTGCGCCACACGAACACGGTCAGCGAATCGAGCGGGCCGATGATGTATTCCTCGCCCGGCCCTTCCTGCATCGACACGAATGCCGCTGGCGGCAGTTCCTGCTTCACGTTTGACGTCGCGCAGCCAGACAGACCTAGGCTGGCAAGAGCCGTTGCGGCGAGAATTCCCGCGAGGCGGCGATACGGCATGAACACGTCCTTGTCTGCGTCGCCCGTCCTGCGCAGACGCTCAAGGAAAGACGACAAATCCGGTGCTTGCTATCCCAAAAAAGGGTGAACATTGCGTTAGCCAAACCAGCGATTACTAACCGGTCCCATAATGGGACGAGAACGCATATGTTCTTTACTGAAACTTAGACGAGAATTTCAACCGCAGGCCCCTGCCCCAAAAATTCTGCCGGACTGGCGCTGGCGCCGTAAGCACCGGCGCAGAATACCGCGACCAAATCGCCCACCTCGGCGCGCGGGAAGCCGCCCTTGTCGGCCAGCTTGTCGAGCGGGGTGCATAGGCAGCCCACGATCGTCGCTTCTTCCTCCACCTCTGCGCCGAAACGCGTGGCGATAGTTGAAGGGTAGTTGCGGCGCACCACGGTGCCGAAGTTGCCCGAGGCGGCCAACTGGTGGTGCAAGCCGCCATCGGTGATCAGGAATACCTCGCCATGGCTGACCTTGCGATCGACGATGCGCGCGAGGTAGATTCCCGCCTCGCCCACCAGATAGCGGCCAAGCTCGATGCAGAACGCGGTATCGCGCAGAACCTCGGGCAACGCCGCGAACCGTTCACCAAGGCGCTCGCCCACCGTGGCGAGATCGACGGGGGTGTCGCCCGGAAAGTAAGGAATGCCCAGGCCTCCGCCGAGATTGCAATGGGGCAGCGGATGGTCGATTTCCTCCGCCAGTTTGGCCGCCAGATCGAGGGTCTGCCCTTGCGTCTGCGCGATCGCTTCGGCGTCCAGCGCCTGGCTGCCGGCGAAGATGTGAAAGCCGCGCCACTGCGCGCCGCTGGCGATGATCTGCCGGGCCAGCGCCGGCACTCGTTCGGCATCGATCCCGAACGGCTTGGCGCCGCCGCCCATCTTCATGCCCGAGCCCTTGAGGTCGAAATCGGGATTGACCCGGATCGCCAGTCGCGGGGTGACGCCCAGCTTTTCGGCGATCGCCAGAGCCCGCGCCGCTTCGCCTTCCGATTCCAGGTTGAGCGTGACGCCCGCCGCCAGCGCCGCTTCCAGTTCGGCATCGCGCTTTCCGGGGCCGGCAAAGCTGACTTTGTCGAGCGGAACGCCTGCTGCCCGAACGATGGCGAGTTCCCCGCCCGAGGCGATATCGAACCCATCCACCAGCCCGATCATCATCGAGACGAGCGGGGCGAAAGGGTTGGCCTTCACCGCATAATGCAGCGCCAGCCGATCGGGCATGGCGCTGCGCAGTTCGCCGACGCGGGCACGCACGCGATCGGCGCTGTAGAGAAACAGCGGCGTCGTACCGGCCTCCTCCGCCCATTGCGTCACCGGCTTGCCGCCGATGACGAGCACGCCGTTCTCGGCGGTGAAACCGGCGGGGATCGGACCGAGCGCCTTCATGCCGCCAGCTCCGCCTGCAGACCTGTGCGGTCGATCTTGCCATTGGGACCGATCGGCATTGCCTCGCGCCAGTGGATGACCTTGGGCTGCATGAAGTTCGGCAATTCCTGCATGAGTTTACGCGGCAAGTCTTCCTGCGCGCTGGTGGCGCCCGGTGCGGCGCGCACCACCAGATGCACGGCCTGCCCCAGCCGCTCGTCAGCCAGGCCCAGCGCCACCGCTTCGACCACCAGGCCCGTCGCCAGCGCTGCTTCCTCGACTTCCTGCGGACTGATGCGGTTGCCCGCGCTCTTGATCATCGCGTCGCGCCGACCGACGAAATAGAGCAGCCCGTCCGCGTCCCGCCGCACCCGATCGCCCGACCACACCGCAGTGCCGCCATAGATCGAGCCGACCGGCGCGGGCTTGAACCGTTCGGCAGTGCGGTCCGCGTCCTGCCAGTACCCATGCGCCACTAATGGCCCGCAATGGACCAATTCGCCTTCCTCGCCATCGGCGGCAATCGCACCGGAATCGTTGACGACCAGGATTTCCGCATGCGGGATCGCCTTACCCATCGAAGTCGGGTGGGTATCCACCAGCGAGGGGTCGAGATAGGTCGAGCGGAACGCTTCGGTCAGCCCGTACATCGGAAACAGCCGCGCCGCCGGAAACAGCGCGCGCAACCGGCGGACGAGATCGACGGTCAAGGCGCCGCCGCTGTTGGTCAGGCGCTTGAGCTTTGCGGAGGTCTCGCCAGGCCAATCCAATTCCGTCAACTGCACCCACAACGGCGGGACGGCAGCCAGCGTGGTGATGCCGTGGCGCTCCACCGCCTTCACCACATCGCGCGGCATCAAGTAGTCAAGCGGAACCACGCAGCCGCCTGCGTACCACGTCGAAAACAACTGGTTCTGACCGTAATCGAACGACAGCGGCAGCACTGCCAGGGTGCGGTCATCGGCTGTAAGGTCAAGGTAGTCGGCAACGCTATCGGCACCCAACCACATGTTCGCATGGCTGAGCATGACCCCCTTGGGCCGCCCGGTGGACCCGCTGGTGTAAAGGATCGCCGCAAGATCGTCGGGATCGTCGGGATCGGCGATGGACGGCGCCAGCGCTCCGCCAAGCTCGGCGACGGCGGCCAGCGCATCGGCTTCGGCCATCGTGCGGCAATCGTGCGGCACATCACCTTCGCCCAGGGTCGTCAGCCGCGCCGGCGTGGCGATCAGCAGCCGCGCGCCGCTATCGGCCAGGATATGCGCGACTTGGGCGTGCTTGAGCAGCGGGTTGATCGGCACATGCACCAGCCCGGCACGCGCCGCAGCCAGCGGTAGCAGGCAGGTCAGTTCACCCTTCGCAGCCCAACTGGCGACGCGCGCGCCGTTGGCCGGCACCTCTTGCGCCAGCCACGCCGCCAAGCGAGCGACACGCGATCTTAAGTCCTTCCAACTAACCACGCCTTCGCGCAGGATAAGCGCGGCATCGTCGTCCGCCCCGCGAAGTGCGAGGTGGTCAAGCGGCAGGATTGGGGTATCGGAACGTCCTGGCATGATGAACGATAGGGCTCTGTAAGCGATGAAAGACCGTGTCGTGCGGATCTCCTACCATCGCGATCTTAATCAAGTCCAATCGGACGACGAATTGGCGCGGCTGCTGTCTGCCGATGGACAGGCAGCCCCTTTCGATCGCCTGGCCTGGTGGCAGGGGTTGGCGGACTATTGCGGCCTTAACCCCGCGCTAACCGCAGCTTATTGCAACGGCGATCACGCTATCCTCGCGTTGCACGATGCAGGCTCGGGCGAATTTCAAGCGTTGTCCAACTGGTACACGTTCCGCTTTCGACCGATCGCCTCGTCGCCGGAACTGCTCCAGGAACTCGCCCGCGCCTTGCGGCATTTGGGCCGGCGCGTGACGTTGAACGGCGTACCGGACGAAGACGGTAGCGCTGCGCTGATCCAAAGCGCCTTCCGCGCCGCCGGCTGGCTGACCTCACGCGAAGAGTGCGACACCAACCACTTCCTCACGGTGGCCGGTCGATCCTACGAGGAATACCTCACCACCCGCCCCGGCAACCTGCGCACCACGCTCAAGCGAAAAAGCGGCAAGCTGGAAACGCAAATCTACACCCATTTCGATCCCGCCGCCTGGGCCGAGTACGAGGCGATCTACGCCGAAAGCTGGAAACCCGAGGAAGGGAGCCCGGACTTCCTGCGCACTTTCGCGCAAGCCGAAGGCGCGGCAGGCCGCCTGCGGCTGGGCGTCGCCCATGCGAGCGGCGAAGCGATCGCCGCACAAATGTGGACCGTCGAGGGCGGCACCGCGTGGATACACAAGCTGGCCTACCGCGAGGCAGCACGGCCCTTGTCGCCCGGATCGGTGCTCACAGGCGCCCTGATGCGCCACGTCATCGATGTGGACCGCGTGGCCGAAGTGGACTTCGGCACCGGCGACGATCCCTACAAGCGCGATTGGATGGAACAGGCTCGCCCACGCTACCGGATCGACCTGCTGCGACCGTTTTCGCTGCGCAATTGGCCGGTAATGATCCGGCGCGCGCTGAGGCGCGGCTTGCCGCACGCGCGCCCCGCCGCTAGAGGCCGGGAAAATCAGCCATGACCACTGCGGTGCCAAAAACAATGCGCGACGATACTGACCTCAAGCTGCGCCGCATCCTGACGGACGTGCTTGGCCTCAAGCAAGGCCAGGCCGAAACCTTCGGCAATGATACAGGCCTGTTCGGACACTTGCCCGAACTCGATTCGATGGCGGTGGCGGGCCTGTTGACCGAACTGGAAGACCGCCTCGACATCGTGATCGACGACGATGAGATCGACGGCGAAATGCTGGAAACCTACGGCGGCCTGCTTGCTTTCGCCGAGGCCAAGCGCGCAGGCGGATGAAACCGCCGCTCCCGGTCGCGTGATCGCGCTGGGCTGGCCTTGCCCGCTGCCCCTTGGCGGCGTGACGCAGGAATACGCGCTGGCCTTCGATCGGGCGCGCGAACGACGCCTCCTGATCGTCCCTGCCTTGTTCGACGAAGGCAACAAGCTGCGCCGCTTCACCGTCGAAGTGATGCGGCTGCTGGATGGTATGGGTATCGACAGCCTTCTGCCCGACCTGCCCGGCTGCAACGAAAGCGTGCAACCGCTGGCGCAGCAGAGCGTCGCGACGTGGCACGAGGCGATGCATGCTGCCGCCCAGCACTTCGGCGCGACGCATGTTCTAGGCATTCGCGGCGGCTGCCTGTTCACCCCTAATAGCCTGCCAACGTGGCACTATGCCCCCGTGAAAGCTGCCGCGATCCTGCGCCAGATGCTCCGCGCCCGCACCCTCGCGTCACGCGAAGCCGGACGCGAGGAGAGCCGCGAGACACTGGAAGAGGCGGCGCGCAAAGATGGGATCGAACTGATCGGCTACCCACTGGCTGCGCAGTTCTACCGCGCGTTCGAGACTACGGTGCCGGCGCCCGACGCTCACCCGATCGCGCAGGATGACGTAGGAGGCCCCGGTCTGTGGCTGCGCGCTGAACCGGACGAAAATGCTAAGCAAGCGGAAGCGCTGGCCACTTTGATCGCGGCGAAAGCCCTCGCATGAATCGGCGGCATTTCCTCTTCCCCTGCGAAGGATCGCAACTCGTCGGCACGATCGACGTCGCGTCCGGCGCGACGGCGCTGCTGATCGTAAGCGGCGGCAACGAAGTGCGTGCGGGCGCCTGGAACGGCCAGGCCCGCTTCGCAGCGCGGATCGCGGCGGAAGGCTTCCCCGTCCTACGTTTCGACCGTCGCGGGGTGGGTGACAGCGAGGGCGTAAACGCCGGTTTTCGTACCAGTGTGGACGATATCAATGCGGCCTGCGTCGCACTGCGCAAACAGTTGCCGCATGTCTCGCGCATCGTCGCCCTGGGCAATTGCGACGCGGCTAGCGCCCTCATGCTGGCGGGTGGCACGGGCTGCGATGCGCTGGTGCTGTCAAACCCGTGGACGATCGAAAGCTCCGGCAATGATGCCAATGGCGAAAACGAACCTACCGAAGGCGTTCGCGGCCATTATCGCCGCCGGCTGGCCGATCCCGCTGCGATCCGGCGATTGCTGACGGGACACGTTTCGATCCCCAAGCTGGCGCGGAGCCTTGTCGCGGCGGCGCGTCGGAGGCCAACGGCGCCGAACGGGTTGGCCGCGCAAATGGCCAACGGCCTTGCCGGGTTCGGCGGACCGATCCGCTTCCTCGTCGCCGGGCGCGACCGCGCCGGGCTTGCCTTCCTGTCACACTGGAACAAGGCGGACCCACGCTTGCGCACATGTCCGCAAGCTACGCACAGCTATGTCGAGCCTACTTCTCAGGAATGGCTGGTCACGCAAGTGCTGGACGTGCTGCGGGGCTGAGCCGCCGCCCCGCCGGCACCTGTCCAATCAGTACCCGCTAGGTTCGGTTATGCCGGGGAAGTTGCGTGCGGCCAGATAGCGCTCGGCATCGAGCGCGGCCATGCAGCCGGTGCCCGCCGCCGTGATGGCCTGGCGATAGACGTGGTCCGATACGTCGCCAGCCGCGAACACACCCGGTATCTTGGTCTTGGGCGTGCCCGGCTCGACCAGCAGGTATCCGGTCTCGTCCATGTCCAGCTTGCCCTTGAACAAGTCGGTCGCGGGGGCATGGCCGATGGCGACGAACGCGCCTTCGGTCTCGAACTCGCTGGTGGCGCCGGTCTCGGTGTCGGTGAGCGCGACGGCGTGCAAGGCGCCATCGGGTCCGGCCAGGAATTGGTCGACCTGCTTGTTCCACAGCACCGAAATCTTCGGGTTGGCTAACAAGCGGTCCTGCAGGATCTTTTCCGAGCGCAGCGAATCGCGGCGGTGGATCAGCGTCACGTCGTCGGAATGGTTGGTGAGGTACAGCGCCTCTTCCACGGCGGTGTTGCCGCCGCCGATCACCACAACCTTCTTGCCGCGATAGAAGAACCCGTCGCAGGTCGCGCAAGCCGACACGCCCTTGCCCGACAATTCCTGCTCTCCCGGGACGCCCAACCACTTGGCCTGCGCGCCCGTGGCGATCACCAAGGTATCGCCTTCATACACGTCGCCGCCATCGCCGATCGCCTTGAACACCGGACCTGCCAGATCGACGGACGTAATCGTATCCCACAGCATCCGGGTGCCGACGTGGACGGCCTGCGCCTCCATCTCCTGCATCAGCCATGGACCCTGGATCACTTCACGAAAGCCGGGGTAGTTCTCGACATCGGTGGTTATGGTCAACTGCCCGCCGGGCTGGAGGCCCTGGACTACGATCGGCTCCATTCCCGCGCGCGCGCCGTATATCGCGGCGGACAAGCCAGCCGGGCCTGAACCGATAATGAGCATGCGGGTCTTGTGCGTCGTCGCCACGGAAGGGATCTCCGAAAGAAGGTAAGGCGGCGAGATAGGTGCACTGCCCCCTGCTTGCCAAGCACAGCCAGACGAATGGCTTGTTTCATCCCCACAAATGCATCTTTGCAGACGTGCACGTACGACCGGCGAGAGCCAGTTCGCTCTATGGCGGGAATCTGGAAGGAAACGTTTTGGCGCAAGGACGGCAGATTAAGGAATAACGAGGCCTGATTTTTCAGGTCCTCGATTCCAGGCGCTCCCCCCATAACTCGTTCAAATAGGCGTGAGGCCAAATTCACGCGGCGCGCAGTATCCGCAGATGGCAGTGCCACCGGCGCGCTTAGGAGCAGTAATCCCCGCTGTAGCGCCGATGCGCTTGGACATGCGGGGGCTACTCGCCTCCGGGCCTAAGCTCTTCGATCAGCTCAGCAAGAAGAAACCCAACGCACCCCAGCATGTCATGCACAAGCCGATGGCGAACAGCAGTCCGCGCCCATCATGCTCGCCATCGCCTTCAAGCGCCCGCTGAGACGCGTAAACCAGCCCCATGGACCGCAAGCGATGCTGACCCATGCGGTCCATATCGTGTTCGAAACGAGCGAAATTTCCGTTACCGATCTTCATGTCTGCCTCCTCAGCGCATAGACCGGAATACGCTCGCTATTAGCCAAGCTGTGTCCGATCTGATCCTCAATCCCAAAAGAGCCCGCCTGTTAGCGTTGCTCCTACTTTGCTTATGTATCGCCTTGTAACATCTCGCGACAAAATACGCCATATGGCGTTTTCGTCTCACATAATTTTAATAGACCCCGCGTATGGCTTGGAACCAATGTCATATTGGTAATTATATTGCCTAATATCATAATAAAATAATTTCAGTTCTAAATTCGATGTTGCGGCGCCACAGCGAGCTTTCCCTTACATTAACGCCGTTTAAACGGTTGGTTTAGCCCATCGGCGCTTGGGCCTTCGGCGCCGCAACATCGCTTGCCGAAGCTATCTCCCACCTCCGGGAATCGCAGAAATCCGCGGCTGTCGTTCCGTCCCGTTTTGCGCAGGAGCCAGCGCGACTGCACCGCTTTGCGAATCGGCACGGCATGGTCTTGCTGGTCGTCGAGCGACGCGCGCCCTGATCGATCGCGATGGAAGCGGCGCCTGTGCTCAAGATCAAAATCCAGATCCACTGCGGCAAAGACGTCGCCATGGGGCCAGGCAACGCCGACTTGCTCGAAGCGATCCGCCGCAATGGCTCCATGCCGCCGCCAGCCGGGCAATGGGGATGAGCTATCGCCGGGCCTGGCTGCTGGTCGATGCGATGGACCGCTGCTGGAACGCACCGCTGGTACAGGCATCGCCAGACGGCAGCGCCCGCAGCGGCGCCAAGTTACGCCACTGAAAGAGGACGACCTGTCCCATTATCGCGCGCCGCAAAATCGGATCGCAGGAACGTCGCGCTGTGCCGATCATGATGCGCTGGCGGCGGCCTTGCGCTCCTTCGCGTTGAACCACCAAGGAACCTGAGCCACCCCTGGCGATTGTGCTGCGGAGCATTCTATATACAACCGGATATAGATCACCGAAAGCCCGATGCCATGCGCCGCGTATTGACCTTGTTGTTTCTGGCCCCCGCCATGTTGGTCCCGTCCGCGCTTTACGCGCAACCGACGCGCACGGCGCCGCTGGTTCTGGCCGCCGCCAGCTTGCAGGAATCGATGAACGCTGCTGCCGATGGCTGGGCCAGGAAGGGCCATCCCCGGCCTCGCATCTCGTTCGCCGCCTCGTCTGCCCTCGCCCGCCAGATCGAGGCCGGAGCGCCCGCCGACGTCTTCGTCTCAGCCGATGAGCAGTGGATGGACGAGATGCAAAAGAAGAGCCTGCTGCGCCCGCGCACGCGCGTCTCGTTCCTGCGCAACGCGCTGGTGCTGGTGGCGCCCAAAGCCAGCTCCACGAGGCTGACGATCGCCAAGGGCATGCCGCTGGCAAAGGCGCTGGGACCGAACGGACGGCTGGCGGTGGCCGATACCAGCGCCGTCCCTGCCGGCATCTACGCCAAGCAATCGCTCACGGCACTAGGCGCGTGGTCGCAAGTGCAATCGCGGCTGGCACCAGGCGAAAGCGTTCGCGCCGCGCTGGCGATGGTGAGCCGGGGCGCCGCGCCGCTCGGAATCGTCTACGCCACAGACGCCAAGGCCGATCCCGGCGTCCGCATCATCGGCACCTTTCCCGAACGCAGCCACCAGCCCATCACCTATCCCGTCGCGCTGATCGCCAGTTCGCGCAATCCAGAGGCCGAAGGCTTTCGCCGGTATCTTATCTCCGCTGAGGGCAAAGCCGTGTTTCGCGGCTTCGGCTTCGGCACGCGATAAAGCTTTTGATGCCCGCGCTAAGCCCGGATGAATGGGGCATCCTGCTGCTGTCGATGAAAGTCAGCGCTGTCGCCATTCTCGGCGTTCTGCCCCCTGCCTTTGCGCTGGCCTGGCTCCTTGCGCGCCGTGAATTTCCGGGCAAGATCGTGCTCGATTCCTTGGTTCACTTGCCGCTGGTGCTGCCGCCCGTGGTCACGGGTTGGCTGTTGTTGATCGCGCTGGGCACCAACGAGCCTGTGGGCCGGTTCCTGCAAAGCGCGTTCGGCATCACGTTCGTGTTCCGCTGGACTGGCGCCGCGCTGGCTGCTGCGGTGATGGCACTGCCGCTGATGGTGCGCGCGATGCGCTTGTCGCTCGAAGGCGTCGACCGCCGGCTGGAAAGCGCAGCGCGCACGCTGGGCGCCGGGCGCTGGCGGACCTTCGCCGCCGTGACCCTTCCCCTCAGCGCCAATGGCGTATTGGCCGCGCTAGTGCTGGGCTTTGCGCGCTCGGTGGGCGAGTTCGGTGCCACGATCACTTTCGCCTCCAACATTCCCGGAGAAACGCAGACGCTGCCGCTCGCGATATACAGCGCACTGCAAGTGCCTGGCGCGGAATGGCAGGTTGCGCGACTGGCAGGCATATCGGTGGCACTTTCGCTCGCGGCCTTGGTCATCTCGGAATGGCTGGCCCGGCGCAGCGGCCAGCAGCGGGGCCGCCATGTCCTTTGACATCGCCGTAGCGCTGAAACGCGGCACTCGAAGGATCGAGTGCCGCGTCGAAACCGGTCCTGGCCTCACGGCTTTGTTCGGCCCATCGGGCGCGGGCAAGACCAGCCTGCTCGATGCCGTCGCCGGCCTGCTAAGGCCCACCGAAGGCCGCATAGAGGTGGCAGGCCACGTCCTCTTCGACCGCCGTAGCCGCGTCGACTTACGACCAGAACAGCGCCAGTGTGGCTACGTCTTTCAGGACTTGCGCCTCTTCCCACACCGCACCGTAGCGCAGAACTTGCGCTTCGGCTGGAACCGCCGGACCGACGCAGTGCCTGGGCTATCGTGGGACGAGGCGCTCGATTTCCTGGGAATTGCGCCTTTGCTCGACCGTATGCCGGCGACTCTGTCGGGCGGCGAAGCGCAACGCGTCGCGATCGGACGCGCCTTGCTCTCCGCGCCCCGCTTCCTGCTGTTGGACGAGCCGCTCGCCTCGGTCGATGCCGGGCGCCGCGAAGAAGTCCTGCGCTTGATCGAGCGAATCCGGGACCAGCTGAAGCTACCGATTCTCTACGTCAGCCACGACCGCGCCGAGGTGGAGCGGTTGGCCGATGCGATCGTCCCAATCGGCTGATGTCATGGCGTGGCGTGGCCTTGCCATGCCTCCTCGTCCCTGACCGCCGCCAGGACGCTTTCTATCCTGTTCGGAACCTTAGGAACTTGCCAGAGACATTGCGCGAACATATAGAGAACATATGCAGCAAACCAGTGTCATGGATCGTCTCGCCATTCTCGCCGATGCCGCGAAGTACGATGCATCCTGCGCATCCTCCGGCACCCAGAAGCGCGATAGCCGCGGCGGTAAGGGGATCGGGTCAACCGATGGCGGCATGGGCATTTGCCATGCCTATGCGCCGGATGGCCGCTGCATTTCGCTGCTCAAGCTGCTGCTGACCAACCACTGCATTTTTGATTGCCACTATTGTATCAACCGCAAGAGTTCGAACGTGCGGCGTGCCCGGTTCACCCCGCAGGAAGTGGCAGACCTGACCATCGCCTTTTACCGCCGCAATTACATTGAGGGGCTGTTCCTCTCTTCGGGCATCATCAAATCCTCCAATCACACGATGGAGCAATTGATCGAAGCCGCGCGCATTTTGCGCGAGGAACATGATTTTCACGGTTACATCCACCTCAAGACCATACCTGAAGCTGATCCCGAACTCGTCGCGCAAGCAGGCTTGTGGGCCGATCGCGTCTCGATCAACGTCGAACTGCCCACCGACGTCGGTCTCTCCCGCCTCGCACCGGACAAAAGCGGCGCCCAGATCGAAAGCGCGATGGGCAATCTGTCGGACGCGATCGTCGAGGCCAGCGATGCCGGCAAACGGTTCCGCGCCGCGCCGCGCTTCGCCCCTGCCGGCCAATCCACCCAGATGATCGTGGGCGCAGACGATGCCAGCGACGCTCAGATCGTTGGCAAGGCCAGCACGTTGTACGACAAGTTCTCGCTCAAGCGAGTCTACTACTCGGCTTTCAGCCCCATCCCGGATGCCAGCGCCGTCCTGCCGCTCAAGCGCCCACCGTTGCTGCGCGAACATCGCCTTTATCAGTCGGATTGGCTGATGCGGTTCTACGGTTTCACTCCGGGTGAGGTACAATCGGCGGCGGGGGATGACGGAATGCTCCCCCTCGATATCGACCCGAAGCTGGCATGGGCGCTCAAGTTTCGCGATCGCTTCCCGGTCGACGTCAACCGCGCCCCGCGCGAAGCGCTGCTGCGGGTGCCGGGACTAGGCGTCAAGGCAATCGACGCCATCATCGCCGCGCGCCGCTATCGCACGATGCGGCTCGAGGATGTCGCGCGCCTCACCGTTTCGGTCAAGAAGCTGCGGCCCTTCCTCATTACTGCAGACTGGCGCCCTACTCTGCTGACCGACCGTGCCGATCTGCACGCCCGTCTATCCCCGCCGGCCAAGCAGATGGAATTGTTCGGGTGATCGCAGCAAACCTTGCAGAGCCTGACGATTTCGAGGTCTGGCGCGAGGAAGCGCGGCGGCTGGTCCAGCAAGGCGTGCCGCCTCAGGAGGTCGCGTGGTCCGGAGTAGACGACACCGGTGCCGGCTCCGATTTGTTCGCGGCGGCGGCCCCTGCCGTGGTGCCAAGCCTCGCGTCCGGCGGTGTGCGTGCCAGTCGTGCCTTCATGGATCTTGCCAAAAGCGCCATCCTGCACAGCGATCCGCAACGGCTCCCTTTGCTCTACCGCTTGCTCTGGCGCCTGCAGGATAACCCGCGCCTGCTCGACGATGCTGCCGATACCGATGTCCTGGCGGTCGAACGCCTCGCCAAGCAAGTCCGGCGCGACATCCACAAGATGCACGCCTTCGTGCGGTTCCGCTCGGTTCGGGAGGACGACGGCCAAGAACGCTACGTGGCGTGGTTCGAACCCGACCACCGGATCGAGCGGGCGACGGCGGACTTTTTCGTAGGACGCTTCGCCAACCAACGGTGGTCGATCCTGACGCCGCGCTTGTCGCTGCATTGGGACGGCACGGCCTTGCTCGAAGGCCCGGCCGGCTCGCGCGCCGATACGCCGGGTGAAGACGCGACCGAGGAACTTTGGCTGGGTTACTATCGTTCGATCTTCAATCCCGCGCGGTTGAAGGTTGGCGCCATGCTCAAGGAGATGCCGCGCAAGTACTGGAAAAACCTGCCGGAAGCGCGCCAGATCCACGATCTTATCGCCGGGGCGCAGAAGCGCGAAGCGAGCATGATTGCCACCGGGGCCAGCTTGTTTGCAGATGCCGCCCCCCGCAGCCTGGCCGAAATCGCGAACGGCATTTCCGAATGCCGTCGCTGTGCCATCGGATGTAACGGCACTCGCGCGGTGATGGGCGAAGGCCCGGGTGATGCCACGCTGATGATCGTGGGCGAGCAGCCTGGAGACAACGAAGAACGCGAAGGCCATCCTTTCATCGGCCCCGCCGGCCAAGTCCTCGACCAAGCGATGCACGAAGCCGGGATCGACCGCGGCACCGCTTACGTCACCAACGCCGTCAAGCACTTCAAGTTTGCGCCGCGCGGCAAGCTTCGCCTCCACCAGAACCCCACCGCCGGAGAAATCGATACCTGTCGCTGGTGGCTCGACGCCGAACGGACCTTGGTAAAGCCCAAAGTCATCCTAGCGTTAGGCGCCAGCGGTGCCCGTGGCCTGCTTGGCCGCACCCCCGCCATCGGGCGTGAACGCGGCCAAGCGCTCACCGGCCCGGACGGAACCCAAGTCTGGCTCACCGCACACCCCAGCTACCTCTTACGCCTGGAAGGCGCCGCGAAAGAGCGCGAACATCAAAAATTCGCGGCGGATCTGGCAGGCCTGGCGCGGATGCTGGATGAAGGGTGATATCGCAGCGGAGCCTCCGATATCGCCGGCGCTACCGCATATGATTGGCGAGATCAGTCGATCGTGCATTGGGTGAGCATCGGGATGCCTCCCACACTCGTCACGCCCTGGCAGGTCAATTCAATCTGCTGCCCCTTGCTACCGGGATTCATGTACGTGGCTCGTCGTTGGCTCGGCTCGTCCAACTGCGCTTGAGGCCCCATGAACTCATCCTTCCCTCGTAGCAAAAGGAAGGGCTTTTCGTTGAGATCCCGTTGGACCCGGATCAATGTCGCACCAACCTGAAGAATCTTGTCGCCATACTGCTGCTGCGCGGCGGTGGCGTTGGCTTGATAGGCTGCCGACAATTGCTCAGCGGTAACGGGCACGGGAAGAGGCGCTTCGGTCGGCTCGGCATCTTGCGCCACGGGATCTTCCGCAACCGTTTCGCTATTGGTGTCGGGACTGTGGAACGCACCGAAAATCGCAAGCGCTGCCAGCAAGACGACCGCCGCGAGAATGATAATTCCCGTCTTTTTGTCCAAGCGCTTCTTCGGCGTGCGTCCGGCCATATAGATTACACCTCATGTCCCGTTCGCCCCATGCGCGCGGATCTAACCATCCTTGGGGACAACTGATTGTCTCAACGCCGGCCTGCCAGCTCGCACCGCTGACAGCGCCCCCAACCCTGGCTCGTTCGTCCAAGTAGCCCCGTCTTGCCGCCGCGACCTTACGCCAACCTTACGCCTCCACCAATTTTCGCACTGCGGCTCTAACCACCGAGGCATCGCAATCCGTGCAAAGCGCAGGCGCCATGGCAAACTCCAGATCGTTTGCCATGTTGAATCCATACCCGCCGCCATTGGCAATCCATCGCAAGTCATTCTCTCAGGGGTTTAGTATAAATCGGTGCTTGGCCCCTTATTATCCCAGCGTTAACAGTCGGCGAGATTTTTCACTTCGTCATATAAGGGCATGTAGATGATCAATTGGATCAAACGACTTGTGAAATTTCTGGGATCCCCGCAGGCGAAGACGATTCGCTACTTGATGAAATTATGATTCAGCGCATCAGCGACAGCATCGACGAAATTCTTGGTCGCGCGCTCACGGTGACGCGCGATCTGTTCGTGCACATAGGCTAGGCGAGCTACCGATCTTAACGCATCGCTCGCCGCCCCTGCAGCTTTGATGCGGTCGGACCGACTGCCCAGCGCCTCTGCAAAGACGTAAAATTCGTCTGCCCCGTACATCTTGTAGAGTAATTCCTTCTTTTTGTCGGAAAGGCTGTTCAGCGCTCTACCAGCGCCAGTACCAACGCAAATGGCAGGTATGCCCATCCGCCAAGCGTTGATGGCAAGATGATAAGTATCCGTCAGGATGGCTTCACAGCCAGATAGTTGGGACAACAAGCTCCCCGGAGATGGCTGCAAAACCGATGGTTCGAGGCCAAATGCGCGCACAAGAAGGCGCTGACGGCGGGGGCTGTGGAACCAGGGAAGCCAGGATGGCGCAAGGCCCAATTGCTTTCCCATCTCCCGGCTGAATGCAAGAAGTCGATAAAGGCCCGGTGTCCGACCGAAAAAGACACCCAACCCTAGGCGCTGGGCCGCTGGAGAAAAATCCTTCAGGGAGGAAAGACTGTCCGGCGAATTGAGGAAGGCGCAGTCGATGCCGAGCGTTCGCTCATCAGGCCGCAACGTGCTCACATAGGTGGCTGAAATTGCATCTCGCAATAATACCCGCCCGGCGCCCGCGCAAAAATTCTCGAACGCGCTTGCGTAGAGTTCGTCATCCACGACGGCAGCGCCGTTGGTGATGATCGTACCTCCGAAGCTGATGGTACGGCGCAGCAGTTCGGGATCATGACCATAGAGAAATGAAAGCGCGGCGATGTCCGCCGGTACAGGCGCCGCAACCGTCTCCGGCCAGGAATCACGTGCGGGGAGCCACAGCGCAGCACTATGCGTAAAATCGCCCCACACAACCCGGCAGTCGGCGGCGAGGAATGATTCTCTCTCAGTCCAGACATCGCGATAGCGAAAAGGCAACCAATCGCTGGGATAGGGGAGACGATCGGCACTGCCGTAGTAGTATAGTTCCACTTTTGCATCAGGGAATGCCTGAGCCAGCAAGTGGCTGCCGGCTAGATCTACGGTGACCATCCCGGTGTTGCGTTCCGGGGGACGCGCGCACAACAGCGCGATCGTGCGAGAACCATGAGTCATGCCAGATTTTCCTTTGAAAATTCGAATGTCCAGTGATCTTCACGCCGGACGCGCTACCCCAGGAGCCAGGCCGAACGTCGAGCGATTGGCGGCAAGGGCAAACAACACACCGCCAGCCGCGCAGCATGCTGCACCGGCTACGACCATGAGAGGCGATGCCGGAAACACGTGTTTCACCATGCTGGTTGCGCAGAGCGCCAACACTGCACCCAGCCCTGCCCGCGCCAAAGCAATGAGATATATCCGCAACGGAAATTCAAGGATTGAGCGGACACTGGCGATGATCGCAGGCGTGCCGACCAGGAAAGCGACGTCGATTGCGAGCGCCAAGCCGGTTCCGCCTCCCAGTGCCCCTACCATTGCACAGCACAACCAAAGCATAGTGAAACCGACTGTTAGGCGCAGTTGCCGGTCCGGCCGGCCCAACGCAACCAGACAAGGCATGGTAAGAAACGCCACGGACTGGATAGCGGCCGCCGGGACTAGCAGCGCATAGATCGACGCAGCCGGCAGCCATTTGTCGGAAAGCACGACCGCGAACATCTGTGGCGCGATGAAAGCCGCCGTTGCCGTTGCCGGCACCACGATCGAGGCGACACCAGCGCTTACAGCGACAAGCATGTTCGCCATCCGCGCTGGCTGATCCTGCACTTTTACCAAGTGTGACAGGAAGACGCCATGCAGCGGCCCCAAAATCACGTTCGCGGGCAACCGGGCCACCTGCATGGCCATCGCGTAGAACCCGACTTGTTCGCTCGTTCCGAACAGTCCCAGCAGAAAGACATCGGTCGAACGCGTGGCGAAGTTCACGACGTTTACTTTGAGCACAGACAGGCCAAACGCGGCATCATTAGCGATCAACGAATAACGGAACGATGTCGATGGCCACCAGCGCGCTGCCAGTAAGACGCCTGCTAGGCGTAAGACCCAATAGACCATTTGCTGGCCCACCAGTGACCAAGCACCCGCCCCTGCCACAGCGAGCGCAAACAGCACCGAAACGCCGCCCATTGTTGCGATGATTTCTACCAGACTAAGCGCGTGGAACCGATGCGCCTTTTGCAAACGCGCGGTCGGTACTGTGCCTAGGCCTTGCAGGAACAGCGTGACGCCCAAAACCATAATGATGGGCGTCAAATCTGGCTGGTGGTAAAGCCACCCTATGGGCGTGGCCGCAAGCACAACCAATGCAGCAAGCGCCAGGCCGCTGGCACAGATTGCCCAGTGCGCCGTTGCCCATACGCTGTCTTCATCATTGCTCCGGCGCAACAGGGGCGCGGATAGGCCACCGTCACACACAATCATTGAAAACACGATCGCCGGCATCGCCAGCGCGACAAGACCGTAATCATGAGGCTCCAGCATCCGTGCCAGAACCGGGAGCACGAGCACTTGCAACCCCATGCGTACGCAACTGGCAACAGACATGATGGCAGCTCCGCCGAGCAGCGAACGCCCCTCAGACTGGGTGGGCGTCACTGCCATCGGATATCAGCCGAAATCATATAATAGCAGAACGCGTCCGTTGCCTTGCGCGGACGAAGTGCCGCGGCGGCAGCCTGCAGCTTGTCCTGCAACCATGCCTTACCGACATCTGCCGCCTGACGGACAGGGAGGCTTAGGGCGGCACGCAAGCCGGACATGACGCCCGCAGCGCGGCGTTGTTCCAAAGTCCGGGCGTGGTTGTACTTGCACAAAGTCTGACGATGGCGCCGTGCCATGGCACGCCCGACAAGAGATTTTTTTGGCCAAGTGGCCAGCAATCGGGTTTCAGCAGCCAGTAGGCTTGAAAGATCGTCCACGCCATGACGCGCACTCAGCGAGTCCGAGCGCTCGATCGCGACATAGCCGCAGCCTCGGCTGAAATGAAAACGTGCGCCTGCGGTTAACAAGTCCATCAGAAAGACGAAGTCTTCGCCAAGACGCAGCGCTTCGTCGTAGCGAAGCCCTTTGTCGCGCACGAACGCCGTGCGCAAGATGGGCTTGCAAAAGCCCAATTGGTGTCGGCGGCGGCTGAAATCGGCGAGATTTCCAAGGATGAACTCGCGCAGCCCGATGCGCGCGACTTCACCATTGCGCCCATTCTCGTCCGTGTGCGGCAGAAGTCCACCGCCCGTCAAATCCGCTCGGTCGATCAAATCCGATCGATTGGTGAACAAGATGTTATCGGCCCAAATGTCGAAAGGCTCCCCCGTAAAGAGCTGACTGAAACGATCGGGGAGAAAGTAATCATCGCTATCTAGGATGGCGAAATACGGCGAAGCCACATGAGCAATGGCAAGGTTGCGTGCCGCAGCCGGTCCGACATTACGGGAACCGCGAAGCAGCCGAACGGACGGATTGCCAGCATACTGCGCATCCACAAGATCAGCGGTGCCATCGCTTGATGCGTCGTCAACGACGATAATGTGCGCGACGGGCGGGCATGCCAGGGCTGAAGCGATGGCGCGCAAGATGGTTGTGCGCGCGTTATGGCTGGCGATGATCACGTCGATTACTTCATTTGCTGAAGCAGCCGGCGAGATGGGTTCTGCTCCTAGAGTTTGGCCTGTGCTTTCGGTCATGATCAACAGCAATCAGAAGAAGCGTTCAGGGACCACGATCGTATCGCCCGGCCGGACTACCAGGCCGCTATCTTCCACGCTTACGCGTTCGTCCTGGGTCGATCCGTCATGGCGGACCACAACCTTCGATTTGCGCGCACGATAAGTGTAGCCGCCGGCAGTAGCGACGGCCCGACCGAGAGTTAGGCCAGCCGTATAAGGATAAGCCCCTGGCTTGTTTACTTCGCCAAGAATGAAGAAGGAACGATACTCGAGCAGATCGATCGCAACCCGGGGATCATTTATGTACCCGGCCAGCAATCGCTGCCGGATTTCAAGCGCCACGTCGGCAAGAGTACGTCCTTGGGCGGGGATTTCACCAATCAGAGGAAAAGAGATCGCACCCCCAGGCGTCACGGCGTAGTCGCCGGTCATACCTTCTTCGCCAAAGACAGTGATACGCACTTTATCGCCGGTACCGAGCGCATAGCCGGGATCGCGTGCGACCGGGGCAAGTTGCGCGATTTGCGAACCAGGCTGTGCTGCCACTGTGCCTGCTGTTTGCGCGACGCTGGGGGAAGCCATTAGTGCCATAAAGCAAACGCACAGCACGCTTTTGCCTATGAATGGGGCCCTACGCATGGAATATTTTCCCTCTTGTAAATCTTGTGGCGAGCAAAACGTTTTACCCAAATCGGTAATTTGCTTTTAAAACGCCATTCGAATGATGTTTGAGAAGCAACCATACTCTACTGTATTGTAGGGGACTGGCATGTCTTCTTGTATCCGTTCCGGACCCATCCTGCCGATCCGGATCAGTCGGCGGCGAACGCGGAATCTATTACTCGGCTCTGCGCCGGACGGGCGGAAACGATTCTGGCCGGAATCCCGAAGTTGCATCCCGTCTCGCCTGTCGAAGGCAACTTGGCCTTTTGCCCCAGTGAGTTGTTGTTTTTCAAAGCAGCATAAAGAAGCTGCGCCAGCCGGCGTGATACTTGCTGCGCGCCCTGAGCATTCAGATGATGGACGTCGTGCCAATATGGACGTTTTGCGAGAATATCGTTGACTGTTATCAGTGGCCGCCCGACCCCATAAAGGCTCATATCCACCGGCCGGGCCGGCTTGCCAAAACCCGGCAGGTAAAGCAGCAAAACCGGCACCCCGTGTCGATCCGCCAGCTGCAGCAATTCTTGCACGTAGCGACGTGGCATGGCGTATTCGTAATCCTCAAACGCCTTAGGCAAATAATTAAGGCGCTTGTTTTTGTTGAGCGTTTCGGCAGCCTGACCCAGCGCCCCTGGATCCATCGCAGTATCGAGCGACGAGGTGAGTGCTTTGCCGCCGACATTGACGACATGGGTGTTATCGACTTCCGACCCATCGTAGTTGGTCGGATCGAACCGCGTCTTCAGGCCGAATTGTGCCGGCGCCAGGCTTTCCACCCCAAGCACAACCTGGCGATAGGGAAGCCGGGCCAGATCGGAAAAGTAGTTGAGGTTGCCGATCCGCGGCGCCTCGACCATGTCGTCGGCGGTGGCGACATGGGAGAACAGCGGGTGAGCCTTGCGTGTCTCATTCTCCAGCACTTCCAGCACGATTGCCCGTGGTTTGCGGGCAGACAGCAGTTCCCGAACCAGCAAGTAGTGCAAATTGCGCCCGTACGAAGGAATGGCAAAATTGGTAACGGTTGCGCAGCGCCCGCTGGGTTCGCGAAAACCCAACTGCGCGAGTTCGCCAGCCACCACCGAACCATCGATCCCGTTCATCGTGTGCGAAGTGCCGATCAGCGCGACGTCCACCGGTGTAGGATCGTCGTGAATGCGCTCGAACGACCAGCCCAGCCGTGCATAAGCCTCCGTGCGGACAGACTGCCAGCGCACATAGGGATCATGCGGAATGAGGGCCATTGCGGCCATTGTCGCCACGAATGCCGCGATCCCGATGGCGAACAATGGGCCACTCGGGGGACGAGTATCGTCAGGAAGCGTCTCGGCCGCTTCGTATAGTTGCGTCATCGCCGCGTCCCCGTCGTCAGAAGTTGAAGTATAAAAAGATGCCGGGATCAGGCAGGCGTGCGAACGCCAGCGCCCCGGCCACGCCGATCGCCGCTGCAGTGCCCCAGGCAGGAGCGCGCCAACGCACAGGCTTTAGGCCATCGTGCTCGATCGGAAGCCCGGGCGTCGAACGCGGATAGTCCACCAGTTCAAGCACGCTGGGTAATTGCGTAACGACTACAAAGCCAGCGACGACCGCGAACCACCCCAACGGCCTGGCAAACAGGAAGCCTTCCACTGTGCCGGGCCCATTCGCCCCGCTCATGCTGAACAAGATCGAAGAAGCCGAGCCGAACGATTCCGCCCGGAACAACACCCAGGCGACGACGACAGCCACCATGGTGAGCAACCAGCCAAGCACACGGCCTACCGCGCCTGTGTCTACCTTTGAAGTCAATACGCCCCAGGCATGGTTGATGACGAGGTAGAGTCCGTGGAGCGTGCCCCACAGAACGAACGTCCAACTTGCTCCGTGCCAGAGACCGCCGAGCGCCATCGTCACCAGCAAGTTCGCATACCGGCGGGCTGGGCCATGCCGATTACCACCCAGCGCGATGTAAAGGTAATTGCGCAGAAAGCGGGAAAGCGAGATGTGCCAGCGACGCCAGAACTCGACGATGCTGGTGGCTTTGTAAGGAGAGGCGAAGTTGACCGGGAGCAGGACGCCGAACATCAGTCCCAACCCGATCGCCATGTCCGAATAACCGGAAAAGTCAAAATAGAGCTGCAAGGTGTAGGACAGCGCGCCCAGCCAGGCATCGCCCGCGCTGAGGATCGCCCCATCACGCACGGCGCCGAAAGCTGGATCGGCCAGCATGGCGAAACCATCCGCCAGCAGCACTTTCTTGGCTAGGCCCAACACGAAGACGGTCGTACCAACCTGCACATAGCTGCGGGGCAGGCGCCCTGCACCAAGCGTTGCAAACTGAGGCAGCATTTCCTTGTGGTGGGTAATGGGTCCGGCGATCAGATGCGGAAAGAACAGCACGAATAGCGCGTAGTCTACGAAGCTTGCCGCCGCCTTGCCGTCCCGGTGGCTCTCGATGAGATAGGCAATCTGCTGGAACGTGTAGAAGCTGATTGCCAGTGGCAGAACGATATGGGCGATGTGCCACCCTGCCCCGGTCACAGCGTCCACCGTCTGGACGAAGAAATTGGCATATTTGTAGTAGCCAAGCAGCAACAAGTTGCCGCCAATGCCTGCTAGCAGCATCGTTTTAGACTTGCCGGGCCGGCGCTCCATCGCCCGGCTCCAACCGAAGTTGGCCACGATCGAGCCGCACACCAGCGCGACGTAGCGCCAATCCCACCATCCATAGAAGAACAGCGAACAAGCCACGATCCAGGCCTTAGCCAGCGCCTGTCGGCCAGTCAGCCGAAGTGCATGGTATCCCACCAACGAGAGCGGGAGGAAGGCCAGGATGAACACGAGAGAACTGAACAGCATGGCTTCAAGGCTCCTGCAGCAGGGCGGGCGTGCGGGTTTCCGGAGGCGCTTTCCAGATGGTGTGATCCGCGTTCATCAGTGTTCGCGGCCACTGCGCCAGATCGCCTGGTTCAGCGGTTCGAGCAGGTATTGCAGGACCGTCCGCTTTTTCAGCGGGATCAGCACGTCCACCGGCAGCCCCGGACGGAGACCTTCGTCAGGGCCTTTTCGGCGTTTAATCTCATCCAGCGCCTTGGCCGGAACGGTCACTTCGCCCGTATAGTAACGCAAGCCCGTGTGCTCATCCGTGAAAGCATCGGCAGAAAAGCGGGTAAGCGTACCTGAAAAGACCGGCAAATCGCGCTCGTGCATCGTGGGAAAGCGCGCTTCCGCCTTCTGACCGACGTGCATGTCGTCGGCATCGTCGGGGCTGAAACGCGCCTCTATCACCAGCGGTACTTGGTCGGGCACGATTTCCATGAGCGTGGTGCCGGCCGAAATCACGCCGCCGACGGTGAACACCCGCAATCCCACGACCTGCCCGGTTGCCGGTGCGCGGATGCGGGTTTCCTCGCTCTGCCGCTTGAGTGCTTCCCACTTTGGTAAGGCTTCACCCAACGACTGTTCGTTGGTGCGCAAATCCTGGGCAACGTCCGCCAGCGTCTTGGCATCGATGGTCAGCCCCTGCATCCGGATTTCACCAATCTGTTCGCGCGCCGAAGCGCCAGAGGCGGAAAGGTTGGCCCGGTCGCTGGATACCCCGGCCCGGGCACGTTCGAGTTCGCGCACACGGTTGACACTGACGTAGCCTTTATCGACCAAGGTAGTCATGCCCTTGAGCTGCTGGTCGAACAAATCGCGCTGCTTTTCGTTTTCGGTCAGTTGTTCGCCGATACCCGTGATCCGCTGGCGAAGCTGCGCGGCCTGCTGAGACAGCACATCCTTCTGCGCGACGACCGAGCGGCGCTGGCTCGCCAGGATCGCGTTCTGCAATGCCATGGCCTGCTGAGCTAGAACGCGATCCTGGGAATCGAGACGGGCGAAACTGACCGGCTCGGCGATAACAGCCGATCTGGCGCGTTCTGCCAGAAGTCGGGCACGCTCTGCCTGAAGGTTGATGACCTGCGACGCTTGTGCCCGCTCATTCGCCACCACTTCGGCGCCAGCCAGTTCGATCAGCACGTCCCCTGCCCGTACGAACTGCCCTTCCTGCACATGCAGCGCCTGGACGACGCCGCCATCGCGATGCTGCACCGCTTGACGGTTGCCGGCAACGCTCACGTTGCCTTCCGCATGAGCCGCCGCGTCCAGCCTCACGAAGGCCGAAAAGCCGATAAACCCACCAAAGAACAGGGCTACGACTACCCAGCCCAAGCCGCTTTCGCGCGCCGCCACCCCTTCTTCGCCCGCATAATCCATGTCGGCGAGCGACCCGACCAGCCGATGCGGAACGGTAATGACGCCACTAGCCATGATGCTGCCCCTCAGCGAAAGCAGACGCAGCAGGTGTATCGGGATCAACTGCAGCAACGCCCCCCTCGCCCTTGTGACCGGAGGACGCGCCGGATGGTTGGGCAGAGGCAGGCTCCCCTTCCCTTGGCGCATTCAGACGAGCTACGATCTGGTTGCGCTCACCGAACATCTCGACACGCCCTGCCCGCATGACGAGCAGCTTGTCCACGGTTTGAAGGATGCCCGCGCGGTGCGCGATGACGACAAGGGTGACGCCTTTTTGACGCAAGCCTTCCATCGCTTGAATGAGCTTCGCCTCACCCTCAGCGTCGAGCGCAGCGTTGGGTTCGTCCATCACGATGTAGGATGGACTGCCGAACAAGGCTCTCGCTAGCGTTACGCGCTGCGCTTGCCCTACCGACAGGCCGGAGCCCCCCCAACCCAGTTCAGTGTCATACCCTTGCGGCAGCCGCACGATGAACTCATGTGCGCCGCACATCTGCGCGGCCTGGACGACGGCCGTATCCAATTCACCCGCCGCCGCGGTTTCCGTGCGAAAGCGGGAGATGTTCTCCTTTATCGTGCCACGGAACAGCACAGGCTCTTGGGGCACGTAGCCGATCGCCGGGCCAAGCTGCTCTGGCAGCCAGTTGCGTAAGTCTGAGTTATCGAGCCGGACTGACCCTTGCGCAGGCGGTCGAATACCCACCAGCGCCTGGGCCAACGTGGACTTGCCCGCGCCACTTGGGCCAAGGATGCCCAGCATATCGCCGGGATCGAGTGAGAAGGAAACGCCACCAATAAGCAAACGGTCCTTGCTGGGCGCCGCAACGCCTAAATTCTCTACCGACAGCGCGCCAGCGGGAGCAGGGAGATTTGTTGCCGCCAGGTTTGCGTTCGTCTGGTCGAACAGCTCCGTGACATGCCCATAGGCCGCTCGGGCCTGCAGTAGGTTACGCCACGCGCCATTAACCAGCTCGATCGGCTGAAGCGCGCGCGCGATGAGCAGCGAAGAGGCGAAGATCGCGCCAGCGGAAATCTGCTGCTCAATGGCAAGCAAGGCGCCCAGTCCCAAGGCCAGCGACTGCAGGAGCAAGCGCGCAGCTTTTATCGCCGATGTGAACCGAACCGACTTGATGTTCGATCGGTTGACCATGCCGTTCGCTTCCACCCGCTCGCGCAAGTGGCGTAGAACCATGGGCCCTTCCATGCCCAGTGCCCCCACAACACCGGCGGCGCCAAGCGAAAAATCAAGACTGGAGTACATCTGCTGTTCGCGGCGGATAGCGTCCCCAGACGAACCACGGGTCCCCCGCTCGTTCAGCCAACTAAGTAGCGACAGCACGACGGCGCCGCCAATTGCCAACGCTCCGATCGCCGGGTGGATCAGGAAGCAGACAAAGATGTAGATCGGCGCCCAGGGAGCATCGAACAGGGCAAGCACGCCAATCCCTGTCATCGTATGACGCAACACGTCGAACTCGCGCAATGTGGCAGCAGTGACCCCCACTCCCTGATTCTTGGCAACTATCAGGAGTGTTGGGTTGGACGACCCC
>NZ_AKFJ01000011.1 GCF_000272475.1 Novosphingobium sp. Rr 2-17 | reverse complement strand
ACCACATCCGAGCTGCTCGCGAACCAGGCCGACGAGTTGCAGGCCAGCATCGCCTATTTCCGTGTCCGCGACGAGGCGGCTGCGCGTCAGGCCGTTGCCCCAGCAGCAGCGCCTCGCCGCCGTGCCGAAGCGCCTGCAGCCAAGCCGGCGGACAGCATCGCCAGAAAAATCGCGCACCGATCAAAACCCGCAAGCAGCGGCAAGCTCAACGCGATCGCCGGTCGGGTGGCGCGCAGCAACGGCTTTGCGCTGGATCTGAACCAGGGTGGCCCCGACGCGGAAGATGCCGACTTCGGAAGCACAGCGGCATGAGCGGCGGGCAGGAGCTTCAGGTCGTTACCTTCGGCCTGGGCGCGGAAACGTTCGCGGTTCCGGTCACGCTTGTCCGCGAAATCCTCGATTATCGCGAGACGTTCCGCATTCCGAACGGGCCTGACTATCTGCTCGGCCTCACCGAACTGCGCGGCGAGGGTGTGACGACCGTGGACTTCCGCCTGCGGGTCGGCCTGCCGCACGTGGAGCCCACGCCAAGCACACGCATCCTGGTCGTCGACGTGCCGTTCGAGCAGCGCGTTCTCGTGCTCGGCCTGGTGGTGGACAGGGTGCTCGACGTCAGCACCTTCGACCTGGCCGAGATTGCGGCGGCGCCCGATCTCGGTGTCCGATGGCCCTCGCGCTATATCACCGGCGTTGCGAAGCGGCCCGAAGGGTTCGTGGTGCTGGTCGACGTCATCGAGATATTCTCGGCCGAAGAAACCCGGTCCCTGCAGCCATCCGGCATCGCGGCCTGATCGGGTTGCAGGTCGCACAGCAACCCCTCTCAAGATCGGCAGGGGCCACAATCTCGGAGCATCGTATTGACCCTCGTCGCCCCCCTTTCGCACCCGTCGCTCCAGCCGGTCGACCAGATCAGCGCGGATAATTTCGAGGAGCTTGCGCGCTACATCTACGCCTATGCCGGTATCCGGATGCCGCCCAGCAAGAAGACGATGCTCGAAGGGCGTCTCCGCCGCAGGCAGCGGGCGGTGGGGGCGGAAACGCTCGACGACTATTGCGACTATCTTATCGCCGACGGCAACATCGATCGCGAAGGCGAGCATCTCATCAATGCCGTCACTACGAACAAGACGGATTTCTTCCGCGAGCCGCATCATTTCACGTATCTGCGCGACGTCGCGCTTCCCGACCTTGCCGAACGCGGCGTGCAGACCGTGCGCGCGTGGAGCGTGGGGTGCTCGACCGGCCCCGAACCCTATACGATCGCCATGGTGATCGACGATTTCGCCGCCGGTCGGTTCGGCCCCGCCTACAGCATCCTTGCGACCGATCTGGATACCGACGTGCTCGAGGTCGCGCGCGCAGGAATCTATCCTGCCGGTCTCATCGAACCGGTCCCCGCATCGTTGCGGCGGAAATACGTGACCGCGTCCCGCGATCCCGCCCGGCGCGAGGTCCGCGTCGTTCCCGCCCTGCGCCGCAATGTCGGCTTTGCTCGTCTCAATCTGATGGATGAGCAGTATCCGGTGGGCGAACCGATGAACCTGATCTTCTGTCGCAACGTGCTGATCTATTTCGACCGGCAAACGCAGAACAGGGTCGTGTCGCAGATTGTCTGTCAACTCGCGCCCGGCGGCCTGCTGTTTCTCGGGCATTCCGAATCCATCGTGGGCCACGACCTGCCGCTCGTGCAGGTCGGCAACACCATCTTCAAACGGATCTGACGCATGGCCGAGCACCAAAAGAAGATTCGCGTTCTGATCATCGACGATTCGGCACTCGTCCGCCAGACGATGACGACGGTTCTCGAGGAGGATCCCGAGATCGAGGTGATGGGAACCGCCGCTGATCCGTTCGCCGCAGCCAAGCGCATTAAGGAAGAGGTGCCCGACGTCATCACGCTGGACGTCGAGATGCCGCGCATGGACGGCATCACGTTCCTGCGCAAACTCATGTCGCAATGTCCGATCCCGGTGGTGATGTGCTCATCGCTCACCGAAGAGGGGTCCGACACGCTGTTGCAGGCGATGGAGGCTGGTGCGGTCGACGTGATCCTGAAACCGCAGGTCGGTGTTGCAGAGCATCTTGCCGACCATAATCTCCAGATTCGTGACGCCGTGAAGGCGGCGGCAAAGGCGCGGGTCAAGGGTGGGTCGGCACACGCGCCTCGATCGACCGCGCCGCAGAAGAAGCTGACGGCGGACGCCGTCCTGCCTCCACCGAGCGGCAGGGCGATGAGCCGCACGACCGAAATGGTCGTCTGCCTCGGCGCTTCGACCGGCGGGACAGAGGCGCTCCGGCAGGTTCTCGAGGCGCTGCCGGCCAATTCGCCCGGTGTTGTCGTCGTCCAGCATATGCCGGTCAATTTTACGCGGGCATTCGCCACGCGGCTTAATACATTGTGCGAGACCGACGTGAAGGAAGCGGTCGACGGTGATCCGGTGCTGCGCGGCCAAGTGCTCATCGCGCCAGGGGGCAAGCACATGATGCTGGAGCGGCGCGGGGCGCGCTATTATGTTTCGGTACGTGACGGGCCGCTGGTCTCGCGGCATCGCCCGTCGGTCGACGTGCTGTTCCGCTCGGTCGCGCGTGCCGCCGGCGCCAATGCGGTGGGTGTTATCATGACCGGGATGGGCGATGACGGCGCGCGGGGCATGCTGGAACTCAAGCAGGCCGGTGCCCGGACCTTTGCGCAGGACGAAGCGACCTCGATCGTGTTCGGCATGCCCAAGGAAGCGATCGCCCATGGTGGCGTCGAGAAGATCGTCCCGCTGGGCCACATCGCGAGCGAGCTGTTGCAGGCGACGATACGATGATCGGCGGCTGCAGCCATCGTGGCGCACTTGTTCGGGACGGATGCGATGTATTCTGCGGCGATCTCTGACGGCTGCCCGATCGCAGTGCGGGTCGACGCCACGCTCGATCTGGTCGCGAGCGGGCTGGACGCGCACTTCGTGGAGGCCGGGACGGCGCTCGCCCGCGCCTATGACATCGTCGAAAAGCTGATCGCGGATCTTGAGGGGGTGACCGATACGCTCGATTGCGACGCCGCCGCCCGCGCCGTGGAGAACATGCAGATGACGGCCGAGCGGCTCGAACGGCTGCCCCAGTCGATGGCCGCGCGCGCGGAGGCTCTGGCGACCATCGAACATGCGGGCATGACCGTGCGCGAGCAGCTCGTGCGCGTTGGCCGGACGCTGGAATTCCTTCGCATCTGCGGCCTCAACATCAAGGTCGCAGCCGGCGGCAGGAACGGATTTGCGGAATTTGCCGATGCGATGTTCGCCAAGCTCGATCTGAGCGAAAAGGAGATCAGCGGTATCCGCAGCGAATTGCAGGAATTGGCATCGGTCATTCCTCGCGTGGTCGAGGTCGACCGGGCGCTGGCGGCGCAATGTGCGATCCTCGCCGCCGATGTCCCGCGCCGGCTGGCTGCCGATGCGCTGGGTCTCCAGGCGCATCTGAACGGTGTCTCGGCGCTGTCCGAAGGCATTTCGGCGGTCGCGCGGCAGATCCGCGCCAAGCTCGGCGATGCGCTCGGGGCGATGCAGATCGGCGACATCACGCGGCAGCGGCTCGAACATGTGGCGACGGGATACAAAATGCTCGTTGCCGCATATCCCCACGACGGTCCGCATTCCGAGACCGACCAGGCTGTCGAGGGGCATTTTCTGGCGCTGCTCACGGCTCAGCTCGACGAGACGATCAACGACTTTCGGCACGAAAACCAGCGTCTCGTGGAAAGCCTGCGCGCGATCGGCCCGGATGTTGCCATCATGCTCGCAATGCAGGGCGATGGCGGTTCGCACGCCAATGGCGATGCGGCCTTTCTCGATACGCTGGAAAACAGCGTTGCCGAGGTGAGCAAGGTCACCACGGGGCTGCGCGATGCGGACAGCCGCTCGCACGGGCTCGGCAGCGACACCGCGATGACGGTGGAGCGGCTGGGGCAACGGTTGCAGGTCATCCACCAGGTGACCGGCGAAGTGCATAACATGGCCTGGAACACTGACCTGCGCTGCTATCGCATGGGGCGCGAGGGCAATGGGCTGGCGCGCGTTGCAACGGAAATTCGCAATTTCGTAAGAATGCTCGAATCGATTTCTGAGCGAGTTGCATTTGAAGTTGGCAAATTAAATGAGAGTGCGCTGGCAATTGCAGGGTCTACTAGCAAGCATGTCACGGGTGAAACACTTGAGCAGTCGCTCGCCACGATACGCGATGGCGCGCTGAGAATGCGCGAAAATCTGTCGCATTTGGAAGCGGACGCTAGCCTGATTGGCAGTATCCTGGACGATTCAGCAGTTGCCGTGGATTGCGAAAAGCATTTTGCGAAAGATCTCGAAATCATAAGCCGGCATTTTTGCTCGCTCTCTTTGCCCATGTTGAGCGATGAGGCAGAGCCGGCCATCCATGCCGCGCCGCTGCTAGATTCCATGGCGCAATTGTATACTATGGATAAGGAGCGGGTAATTCATAAGAAATTTAGCCACTCCATGGATGAATTAGGCAATGCCGATGCTGATCCACAACTAGACGACGATCTCGACGACGGATTATTTTAAGCAACCCTGCTGCAGGCCACTTTTCTACGTTGTGCAGCTTTGCGCATAACCGTTCAAGGATGCCGGTGCTTGGGCGGCCGAAGCGGGCGTCTCGATGCCGAAGCTAGCCCAGTTCATGGGGCATGACGACGACCGCACCAAGCAGAAACATTATGCCAGGTTCAGCGCCGAGTCCCTGGCTGAAGTCGCGAAAGTCATCCGCAAGCGCGCCTAGGCTCAGTCGGAACCTTGAGTCCCTGTTTACGAGGTCATGAGAAATGTACGCCAGGCAGCATAAAACACAGCGTTTCCGCTGTATTTTAATGCCTAACCTGAACGTGAAATGGTCGGGGAGAGAGGATTCGAACCTCCGGCCCCTGCCTCCCGAAGACAGTGCTCTACCAGGCTGAGCTACTCCCCGACCGATCGTGCCGCCGAAGCGGCTCCGAGGCAGGAGCGCGCCTATATAGGGCGACTCTGGAGGTGGCAAGCGTCGTTTCTCACTTTATCGCGATGCCTGCGAATTGACCGTTCGCGCCCTGCGGGACTAGCGTGCGGGCATGACGATCGAACCACTCAGCCGCCCCGCCGCCACTGCCAGAGCGCCGCATTGGGAGTGGCGATACCTCGACTTGATGCGCCGGATCTGGACGCAAGGGGACGAGCGGGTGGACCGCACCGGCATTGGTACGCGCTCTCTGTTTGGCGAAACGATCCGCTTCGATTTGTCGGGCGGGGCGATGCCGCTGCTGACGACCAAACGGGTCTACTGGAAAACGGCGACGCGCGAACTGCTGTGGTTCCTGACCGGAGACACCAACATTCGCGCGTTGTGCGCGCAAGGCGTGGAAATCTGGACCGACTGGCCGCTCGACCGCTACCGGCGCGAGACCGGCGATGACATCGCCCGTGCCGATTTTTCTCGTCGGATCGTCGAGGACGAAGCCTTTGCGGAGCAATGGGGCGATCTGGGGCCGGTCTACGGCAAGCAATGGGTCGATTGGCCCACCTATGAGTCTGCGGGGGAGGAGGGTCTCTTTCGTCGTGGTCCGGGCGTGAACCAAGTCACTCAAGTGCTCCAAAGCCTGAAGACCAACCCGGGCAGCCGCCGGCACATCATCGAAGGCTGGAACGTTGCCGAACTGGACGCAATGGCCTTGCCGCCGTGCCACAAGACCTACCAGTTCCATGTCGCCAATGGGCGGCTTTCGTGCGCACTTTATCAGCGCAGTTGCGACCTTGGGCTGGGATTTGCGTTCAACATGTGGTCGCTGGCGCTGCTGACCCGGGTGATGGCGCACCAGTGCGACCTGGAGCCAGGCGAGGCGGTGTGGATGGGCGGCGACGTCCACTTGTACCTCAACCACGCAGCGCTGGTCGAAGAACAGCTTTCCCGCGAACCTGCCGGCGAGGCGCATATGCGCTTTGGCCGCCGTCCTGCGTCGATTTTCGACTACCGGATCGAGGACTTCGAAGTGTCGGGATATGCCCCGCAAACCCACATTGCAGCGCCCGTCGCTGTCTGATTGACATTGCGCAAAGTTGAAATAATATGACGTAACAATAGAATTTTGCTACGCATGGTCGATCCCTCGATCTTGCGGGGAGAGCGATGAAATGGCCGAAGGTCCATCTGGAACAGGTACGCCGCGCGGCAACCTGCCGCCGCTGGAACTCCACGTTCCCGAGCCGCGCTATAGGCCGGGCGAGACGGTGGATTACGCGCACCTCGTGATCCCGCCTGCCGGTCAACTGGCCCGCCCCGACGAAGCATGCGCTGCGTCCGAGACCTGGCCGTTGACGACGCAAATGGTCCGCGTGCTGGGTGACGATCACAAAGCGATCGGTCCTTGGAACCCCGGCCTCGATCCCGAAACCCTGCGTCGGATGCTTCGGGCGATGGCCCTGACCCGTGCGTTCGATGATCGGATGTATCGCGGGCAGCGGCAAGGCAAGACCAGCTTCTACATGAAGTCCACCGGCGAAGAGGCGATCTCTATCGCTTGCGCCTTCGCCCTGGCGCGTGACGACATGGTATTCCCCAGCTATCGCCAGCAAGGCATCCTGATCTCGCGCGGCTACCCGCTGGTCGAGATGATCAACCAGATCTACTCGAACCGCGCCGATCGGCTCAAGGGTCGCCAGTTGCCGATCATGTATTCGGCGAAGGACTATGGGTTCTTCACTATCTCGGGCAATTTGGCGACACAGTTCCCGCAAGCTGTAGGCTGGGCAATGGCGAGCGCGATCAAGGGCGACACCCGCATCGCCACCAGCTTTGTCGGCGAGGGATCGAGCGCGGAGGGAGACTTCCACGCAGCGATGACGTTCGCGGCGGTCTATAACGCACCGGTAGTGCTCAACGTGGTCAACAACCAGTGGGCGATCTCCAGCTTCTCAGGATTTGCCGGGGCAGAGCGGACCACCTTTGCGGCGCGCGCGGCAGGATACGGCATCGCGGGTCTGCGGGTGGATGGCAACGACATCCTGGCGGTTTACGCCGCGACGCAGTGGGCCGCCAACCGCGCCCGCGCCAACCTTGGCCCAACCCTGATCGAGCACTTCACCTACCGCGCCGAGGGGCATTCCACCTCGGATGATCCCAACGCCTATCGCTCCGCGCGTGAGGCCGAGGACTGGCCGCTGGGCGATCCGATCACCCGCCTCAAGCAGCATCTGCTGGCGCTGGGCGAGTGGAGCGAGGCGCAGCACGAAGCGATGGACCGCGAACTGGCCGAAGAGGTGCGGGCGGCGACCAAGGAAGCCGAAAAGAACGGCATCCTGGGCCACGGCCTCCACCACCCGTTCCACACCATGTTCGAGGACGTCTTCGAGGAATTGCCCTGGCACCTTGAGGAACAAGCCGCGCAGGCCATCCGCGAGCGCGAAACTAAATGGCCGGATTGGAAGGAGTGAGCGCGATGATAGAGGATGCTCCCATCAGCCTGCACGACGCGCCCACCCGGCAGCTCAACATGATCGAGGCGATCAACGAAGCGCTCGACGTTATGATGGCGCGCGATTCGAATGTCGTCATCATGGGCGAGGATGTCGGCTACTTCGGCGGCGTTTTCCGCGCGACGGCGGGCTTGCAGACGAAGTTCGGCAAGAACCGCGTGTTTGACACGCCGATCAACGAATGCGGCATCATCGGTGCGGCCGTGGGCATGGCCGCCTATGGCTTGCGGCCAGTGCCCGAGATCCAGTTCGCCGACTACATCTATCCCGGCCTCGACCAACTCGTGTCCGAAGCGGCGCGGCTGCGCTATCGCTCTGCCGGTGAATTCATCGCCCCGATCACGGTCCGTTCGCCCTTCGGCGGGGGTATCTTCGGCGGGCAGACCCACAGCCAGAGCCCGGAAGCGCTGTTTACCCACGTTGCTGGCATCAAGACGGTGATCCCAGCCACGCCGCACGATGCCAAAGGCCTGCTGATCGCCGCGATCGAGGACAACGATCCGGTCGTGTTCTTCGAACCCAAGCGCATCTACAACGGTCCGTTCGATGGCTATTACGACAAGCCCTCGCGCCCGTGGAAGGGGCATCCTGGCAGCCAGGTGCCCGAGGGGTACTATTCGATACCCTTGGGCAAGGCGCGCACGGTCCGCGAAGGCTCGGCGCTGACGGTGCTGGTCTACGGCACGATGGTCCACGTTGCTGAAGCGGTGCTGGCCGAAAAGGGCATCGACGCCGAGATCATCGACCTGCGCACGCTGGTGCCGCTCGACATCGAAGCTGTGGAGAAGTCCGTGGAAAAGACCGGCAAATGCCTGGTGATACACGAGGCGACCCGCACCTCCGGCTTTGGCGCCGAACTGGCCGCGCTCGTCCAGGAGCGATGCTTCTACCACCTTGAAGCGCCGGTCGAGCGCGTGACGGGTTTCGACACACCATACCCCCACAGCCTGGAATGGGCGTATTTCCCCGGTCCCGTCCGCATCGGTGAAGCGGTCGACCGGCTGATGAAGGATTGATCCGATGGGTCGCTACACGTTTCGCCTGCCCGACATCGGCGAAGGCATCGCCGAGGCTGAAATCGTCGCCTGGCACGTCAAAGTCGGCGATACCGTCGAGGAAGATGCCCGCATCGCTGACATGATGACCGACAAGGCCACGGTCGAGATGGAAAGTCCGGTTTCGGGCACTATCGTCGAAGTGGCAGGCGCGGAAGGGGACTTGATCGCCATCGGATCGCCGCTGGTGGTGATCGAGGTCGAAGGCGCCGGGAACGAAGACACGCGCGGGCAGGGCGCCAAGGCGGCGGCGGTCGAAGAGCGGATCGAGGCCGAGAACCCCGATGCGGGCGATGCTGATCGGGTGAACGCGGCAGCGCAGATGGCTAAGCAAGCGCCTGCCGAGTCGCCAGCAGCGCAATTGCCTTTGGCGTCCGAACCCACAGCGCCTGCGTCGGCTGAAGCTCGCACGCCCGCCCCGGTCTCAAGGGTGAGCCAGGGCAAAGTGATGGCGAGCCCGGCGGTACGCCAGCGTGCGAAAGACCTGGGCATAGACTTGGCTGAGCTACGCCCCGCCGAAGATGGCCGCGTGCGTCATGCCGATCTCGATGCTTTCCTGTCCTACAACGCGAGTGGCGGGTTCCAGCCCGCCGGACGGCGGGGCGCGGATGAGCAGGTGCGGGTTATCGGCCTGCGCCGCCGCATCGCCGAGAACATGGCGGCGTCCAAACGCCACATCCCCCACTTCGCTTATGTCGAGGAGTTCGACGTCACGGCGCTGGAGGAAACCCGCGCCCAATTGAACGCCGGGCGCGGTGATCGGCCCAAGCTGACCATGCTCCCCTTGCTGATAACCGCGATCTGCAAAGTGCTGCCCAAGTACCCGATGCTGAACGCGCATTACGATGACGAAGCCGGCGTCGTGACGCGCTACGGCTCGGTCCATCTCGGCTTTGCGGCGCAGACGCCGGCGGGCCTGATGGTGCCGGTGATCCGCGACGCGCAGGACCGCAACGTGTGGCAACTCGCCACCGAAATCACGCGCCTCGCCGCCGCTGCGCGCGACGGCTCGGCCAAATCACTTGAGCTTTCAGGCTCCACCATCACCGTCACCTCGCTGGGGCCGATGGGGGGCGTTGCGACCACGCCGGTGATCAATCGCCCGGAAGTCGCGATCATCGGCCCCAACCGCATCGTCGAGCGCCCGATGTTCGTGCGCGATGCCAGTGGCGTCGAGCGGATCGAGAAGCGCAAGATCATGAACATGTCGATGAGCTGCGACCACCGCGTGGTGGACGGCTGGGACGCCGCCAGCTTTGCCCAGGATCTCAAGAAGCTGATCGAGGCACCGGCACTTATTCTGGCGGGATAGGGGAGCCGGATCGTGGGCATCTTACGCTCGCGCCCAAGCGTAAATGCCCCATTGTCGTTATGTTTCCATCCAGAGACAGACGGCGGTAGCGGTTGCGCTGATCTGCGAAAGTACGGTTCACCCGGCGTTGGCCATGGCGTCTACAAAGCAGGTCGCCGAAAAATTCCAGTGGGGTCGGGCAATGCGGTTGACAGCCCCGTGACGCTGGCTTAGTGGCGCGGCTCCCAAGCGGACGCAACCGTTTAGAACGCGGGTGTAGCTCAGTTGGTTAGAGTGCCGGCCTGTCACGCCGGAGGTCGCGGGTTCAAGTCCCGTCACTCGCGCCACTTGGGAAAATAGCCGGGAAACCGGATGGTGAAAGGTCGGGCACCCCGGCCTTTTTCATTCTCCTGGCCTTCATTGCTATGCGCGGGTGTAGCTCAGTTGGTTAGAGTGCCGGCCTGTCACGCCGGAGGTCGCGGGTTCAAGTCCCGTCACTCGCGCCACAGCAATGAACCGGAATTGAGGAACCACAGGTCAGCGGCGCTTAGAGCAAGTTCCGATCCGATTGCATCGGCTTGGTTGCTCTAGACTCTTGTTTCGCCGCGTTTTCCGAGTCAGCAGGTGATTCCACCTGCTTCGAAAACGCTCTAGCGCCAGCGGCCGGTTTCCATCCACATCAGATAGCGCTTGAGCGGCATGATCCACACGATCCCCAGCACCGTGTATACGGGCGCTTGCGCGAGGCCCGGCCATGATCCAATCGCCGAGGGCACGTAGCGGGCGATCAGCAGCGCGTAGACCGTCAGCGCTGGGACCAGCGCCAGCACGCCTATGGGTATCCGCCAAGTCGGGGTTTCGCGCATATCAGCGCGCGGCTTCGTGGATGCGGGTTGGTGTCACCACGGCTGCGAGCGGGCGATCGTGCGGCTCTACCGGCAGCTCGTCCGTAATCTGGCAGTCCCACGCCAGGCCGATCGCGGTCACCTGCGGATGCACTGCCAGCCAGCGATCGTAATGGCCACCGCCTTGGCCCAGCCGCTGTCCGTCGGCGGTGAAGGCGAGGCCCGGCACCACGACGACATCCGGGGTGACTTCTGCGGCTTCAACCGGCGGCTGGAGCGCGCGCCAAGGGCCGGGGGCGAGATCGTCTTCGTCCCAGGGGTTGGACCAGAGGCGGAACGTCATGGCGTTATCGCGCGCGGCGAACCAGGGCAGGGCAACGGTGCGGCCATTCTCGGATAGCCACCGCGCCCAGCCCAGAGTCGGCGCTTCGTCGCCTGCGGGAAAGTAAAGGCCGACCGTGGCGCCTTGCGGGATCATCGCCAGCACAGGGGCCGGCGGCCGGTTCAGCATGAGCGCACGCAGCCCTGCAGGCAGGGACGCGACGTGCGCTGCCCGTTTGGCCCTGGCGGCCCGGCGCAGTTCCGCCTTGGCCTGTGCGGCGCGGTTTGCCCAAGTGGGCGGGAGAATGGGGGGTGACGGGTCCACCATGGGTCGTTTCCAAGAACTCCTCTGACGCGTTGACGTCAGGTGGGAACCATGTGCGTCGGACCAGGATCCGGGCAGGGACAGCCCCCATTTGGATTGCTTATAGCCTCAGGGATGTTCAAACGGCTCGTGCCGGGCAGATCCCGTCACTCCCTAGTTAGGCGTTCGTAGCGGTACTCTCAAGCAGTTCCGCTAGATTTTCGATCTTTGTCGCGACAGCGTCGAGTTTGACGCGCAAATCGTCGGACTGAAATGCTGGCGCGCCGACGTTGTGAAGCTCGTCCGCGAGCAGCAGCATGGCGAACAGCAGCATCCGTCCTTCCGGCTGGCCGGCGAGGCCCGCAGCGGTGACCTTCTCGTCGATCATCCGGCCCAGCGCGGCGACGTGCTCTTTCTCTTCGTCCGCGCAGGAAACGATGAAGCCGCGTCCGCCGATGGAAAGATTGACGTTGCTCATCGTTCGCTTCCGCCCGCTTCGGCCTGGGTCAGCAGTCCATCGAGTTCCGCGATCGAACGCGCCACCGCCTGCTTGAGCGTCTGGTGTCGTTCTGCCAGATCGGACGTGTTGCGGATTGCTGCTTCCAGTCGGACCAGCGCTGCCTCGATCCGCCCGACGGCATCTAGGGTCGTCGTATCGTTCATTCTTTATGGGCTAGAGCCAAATCTCGCCAAAGCAAATGGTTGGTTCGGGTTGTTCACAATCTTGATTGAGTAAGAATATGCTGCGATGCAGCGTATCTATGCGATTGTTACGCTGCGCTGAACTTGACGGGACCGGCCCTCTGCCTAAAGGGGGCGGCAAAAGATCGAATCGTATGCTTATCCCGTATTTTTCCCGGAGCTTGCCTAATGTCCCTCGCCGCTGAGCGTCTCGCACCGATGGCGAATGCGATCCGGGCCTTGTCCATGGACGCGGTCCAGGCTGCCAACAGCGGCCATCCGGGCATGCCGATGGGCATGGCCGACGTTGCCACGGTGCTGTTCGCCAAGTTCCTCAAGTTCGATCCGACCACACCCAAGTGGGCCGATCGTGACCGCTTCGTGCTGTCGGCGGGCCATGGCTCGATGCTGATCTACTCGCTGATGCACTTGTCCGGCTACGCCAGCCCGACGCTGGAGGACATCCGCAACTTTCGCCAGATGGGTTCGGTTTGCGCCGGCCATCCTGAGAACTTCTTGATCGAAGGCATCGAATGCACCACCGGCCCGCTGGGGCAGGGCCTGGCGATGGCGGTCGGCATGGCGATGGCCGAGCGTCATCTGAACGCCACCTTCGGCGATGACCTGGTCGATCACCGCACTTGGGTGATTGCCGGCGACGGTTGCCTGATGGAAGGCATCAACCACGAAGCGATTGGCCTGGCCGGGACGCTCAAGCTCGGCCGCCTCAAAGTGCTGTGGGACGACAACCGCATCACCATCGATGGCGACACGTCGCTATCGACCACAGAAGACATCCCCGCGCGCTACCGTGCGTCCGGCTGGGACGTGGTCGAGTGCGACGGTCATGACTTCGCCGATATCGAGCGTGCGCTGGCCGAGGCTGCTGCTTCGGACAAGCCCACGCTGGTCGCTTGCCGCACCATCATCGGCAAGGGCGCTCCGAACAAGCAGGGCAGCCATGACGTTCATGGCGCTGCGCTGGGTGATGCCGAAATCGCCGCTGCGCGCGAACACCTGGGCTGGAGCGCGGCTCCATTCGAAATCCCGGCGGAAATCCTGGCCGACTGGCGCTCGCTGGGTGCCAAGGGTGCCGCCGTCCGCGCAATCTGGGATACGCGCAAGGCAGCCCATGCCGATGCCGCCGAGTTCGACCGCCGCATGGCCGGTGAACTGCCCGACGGTGACAGTGTCCGCGCTTCGCTGGCGGAATGGGTTGCGGGCGATGCCAACGTCGCCACGCGCAAGGCGTCCGAGAACTGGCTGAACGTCCTGGCACCGGCGATCCCGGAGATGGTGGGCGGCTCGGCCGACCTCACCGGCTCGAACAACACCAAGGCTAAGTGCCAGGCGCCGTTCAATGCGACCGACTATGCCGGTCGCTACGTCTATTACGGCATCCGCGAATTCGGCATGTCGGCGGCGATGAACGGCATGGCGTTGCACGGCGGCGTTATTCCTTATGGCGGCACTTTCCTGATCTTCTCGGACTACTGCCGCAATGCGATCCGCTTGTCGGCGCTGCAGCAGACCCGCGTGATCTACGTGCTGACCCACGATTCGATCGGCCTTGGCGAAGATGGTCCGACCCACCAGCCGATCGAGCAGGTCATGAGCCTGCGCCTGATCCCCAACCTCTATGTGTTCCGTCCCGCCGACGCGGTGGAAACCGCCGAGTGCTGGAACGTCGCCATGGAATCGAGTGATACGCCTTCGGTCCTCGCGCTTACCCGCCAGAACCTGCCGCAACTGCGCCACTCGGGCGACATGCTCTCGGCGCGCGGCGCCTACACGCTGCGCAGTGCAGAGGCCGATCGCAAGGTCATCCTCATCGCGACCGGTTCCGAAGTGGAACTGGCGGTCAAGGTTCGCGACGCGCTCGAAGGGCAGGGGATCGGCGCCGACGTCGTCTCGATGCCGTGCATGGAATTGTTCGCCGCGCAGGACACCGCCTATCATCATGAAGTCCTGCCGAACGATCCGGCGATCCTGCGTGTATCGATCGAAGCCGGCTCGACGCTCGGCTGGGAACGCTATACCGCGGCCAGCCGTAACGGCGGCTTGAACATCGGCCTCGACCGCTTCGGCGCGTCGGCTCCGGCCAAGCACCTTTTCGAGCGCTTCGGTTTCACCGTCGATGCGATCGTGCCCAAGATTTTGGAAAAGCTCAGCACCTAAGGAGGAGATTTTATGGCGACGAAGGTTGCGATCAACGGTTTCGGACGTATCGGGCGCAATGTTGCCCGCGCTATTCTTGAGCGCACGGACCACGACCTTGAACTGGTTTCGATCAACGACCTGGCGAGCGCCAAGGCCAATGCTCTCCTCTTCAAGCGTGACAGCGTTCATGGCGCCTATCCCGGCACCGTCGAAGTTGAAGGCGATGACCTCGTTATCGACGGCAAGCGCATCAAGGTGACCGCAGAGCGTGATCCGGCCAACCTGCCGCACGCCGCCCAGGGCGTCGACATCGTGCTGGAATGCACCGGCTTCTTCACCGACAAGGACAGCGCGTCCAAGCACATCGCGGCGGGCGCCAAGCGCGTGTTGATCTCGGCTCCGGCCAAGAACGTCGACCTGACCGTCGTTTACGGCGTGAACCACGACAAGCTGACCGCCGACCACGTCGTCGTGTCCAACGCATCGTGCACCACCAACTGCCTGGCGCCCTTCGCCAAGGTGTTGAACGAGAAGATCGGCATCGAGCGCGGCTTGATGACCACGATCCACTCGTACACCAACGACCAGAAGATCCTCGACCAGATCCACTCCGACCCGCGCCGCGCCCGCGCTGCGGCGATGAACATGATCCCGACCAGCACCGGCGCTGCCGTTGCCGTCGGCCTCGTGCTGCCTGACCTGAAGGGCAAGCTCGATGGTTCGTCGATCCGCGTGCCGACCCCGAATGTCTCGGTTGTCGACCTGACCTTCGTCCCCAAGCGCGACACCACCACCGAGGAAGTCAACGCGCTGCTCAAGGAAGCGGCCGAGGGCGAGCTCAAGGGCGTGCTGGGTTACACCGAAGAACCGCTGGTCTCGATCGACTTCAACCACGACGCGCACTCGTCCACCATCGACAGCCTCGAAACTTCGGTTCTCGAAGGCAAGCTGGTCCGCGTGTTGTCCTGGTACGACAACGAGTGGGGCTTCTCCAACCGCATGGTGGACACCGCCGGCGTGATGGGCGGTCTGCTCTAAGACGCGTGACGGCGGGCCGGCTCATAGGCATCGCGCGGCGGGCAAGGCCCCGCGCGCCGATGGAAGAGTTACGGTCCGCCGCCGTGACTGCCGCCGCGGGGGTCCGAGGGGACTTTCGCGGCGCGGTGCGTCCGGGGCGGACGCCGCGGCGGCAGGTTTCCCTAATGGAGATCGAAAGCTGGCGCGCCGCGTTGCACGACCTTGGGATTGACGGGTTCGACGCGCCGCCGTGGCATGCGCGCCGGGCCAACCTGCTGGTCGAAGGGCTGCGTTTCCCGCGCGAAAAAGGGTATGTGGTGGCGATCGGCGCATCCTTGCGCATCGCGATCACGATGGAATGCGATCCATGCAGCCGCATGGAGGAAGTGGCAGCCGGCCTCAAGGGCGCGCTCATGCCGGATTGGCGGGGCGGCGTGCTGGGCACGGTGATCGAGGACGGCACGATTGCCGTCGGTGACGAGATAAGGATCGAAGAATGAGCGCTTTCAAGACCCTTGACGACCTGGGCGACGTAACCGGCAAAGTGGCGCTGGTGCGCGTGGACCTGAACCTGCCGATGCAGGAAGGAACGGTTACCGACGATACGCGCATTCGGGCCGCAGCCCCGACGATCCTGGAACTGTCCGAAAAGGGCGCCAAGGTTCTGCTGCTGGCCCACTTCGGTCGTCCCAAGGGTGAGCGGGTTTCCACCCAGTCGCTCTCGATGGTGGTCGGCGCAGTCGAAAAGACGCTGGGCAAGGAAGTGATGTTCGTGCCCGAGATCGCAGGGCCTGTGGTCGCGCAATCGATCGGCATCCTGCGTGCGGGCGACATCGCGATCCTGGAAAACACCCGCTTCTGGAAGGGTGAGGAAAAGAACGATCCGGAATTGGTGAAGGCGATCGCCGCCAACGCCGACTTCTACGTCAACGATGCTTTTTCGGCCGCACACCGCGCGCACGCCACCACCGAGGGCCTCGCGCATGTGCTGCCGGCTTATGCCGGGCGTTCGATGCAGGCGGAATTGGAAGCGCTCGATAAGGCGCTGGGCAATCCCGAAAAGCCGGTCGCAGCCGTCGTTGGCGGCGCCAAGGTTTCCTCGAAGCTGGACGTTCTCAAGCACTTGGTGAAGCAGGTCGATCACCTGATCATCGGCGGCGGCATGGCCAACACCTTCCTTGCTGCCAAAGGCGTGGATGTGGGCAAGTCCTTGTGCGAGCATGACTTGGCCGACACCGCCAACGAGATTCTCGCCATCGCCGAGGCGAGCGGGTGCACCGTCCACTTGCCGTACGACGTGGTGGTCTCGAAGGAATTCGCCGCCAATCCGCCCAGCCTGCGGACCTGCAACGTCCATGAAGTCGCTGCTGACGAGATGATCCTCGACGCCGGCCCCAACGCTGTGGAAACCCTGGGCGATGTGCTCAAGACCTGCCGCACGCTGGTGTGGAACGGCCCGCTCGGCGCCTTCGAGATGGTGCCGTTCGATGCGGCCACCGTGGCGCTGGCAAAAACCGCCGCGGCGCTGACCGCAGAAGGCTCGCTGGTGTCGGTTGCCGGTGGCGGCGATACCGTCTCCGCACTCAACCACGCCGGCGTGGCGCAGGACTTCAGCTATATCTCGACGGCTGGTGGCGCTTTCCTGGAATGGATGGAAGGCAAGGAACTGCCTGGCGTCGCGGCGCTTTCTGCCTGATCTAGGCAAAGCAAGGGACAGCGCGATGGCGGATCGCTCCATTACTGGCGCACCGCCGTGGCAGGGGCGATACGTCACGCTGGACGGCATGCGCGGGGTTGCCGCGCTGGCGGTCGCGCTGTTCCACTACAACATTTCGCAAGCGCCGCACGGCTACCTGGCCGTTGATTTCTTCTTCGCGCTTTCGGGCTTCGTCCTGTGCCGGACCTACCTGCCGCGCTGGCAGGCTGGCCTTGGCACTTGGACGTTCATGAAACAGCGGGTGATCCGGCTTTACCCGCTGTTTTTCGTGGGCATCGTCGTCACCACGCTGTCGTCGATCTCGAACCACTGGACCGGCAAGGGCGACATCATCGCGCCTGCGAAGATGGCTGCCGCCTTGCCGTTCAACCTGCTGATGCTGCCATCGCCGGTGACGCGCACGTTGTTTCCGATGAACGTCCCGGCCTGGTCGCTGTTCTTCGAGTTGGTCGCCAATCTGGCTCTAGTGCTTGTGCTGTTCCGCCTGCCCCGGATCGGCCTGCTGGTGGTCGCTCTAGCCGGTGCCTGGTGGTTGGTTCCGGCGGTGATCGCGCATACCGATGGCAACCTTGGCGCGGTGTGGGACCAAGTGGGTGTTTGCCTGGCGCGCACTGCGATGTCGTTCTCGATCGGGGTTTTTCTGGGTCGTCTGCCGCAGCCAGAGGTCCGGCCTTCCAGTTGGATCGGTCTTCTTTTGCTATTCGCCATCGGCGCGATGTTGATGGCCCCATCTTTCGGCAATTTCGACGCGTGGTACGATATCGCCTGCGGGCTGTTCGTCGCGCCATTGCTGGTCTGGATCGGAACCCGGTTCGAGCCGCCGCGCGCGATCCAACCTATCGCGTGGTTTCTGGGCGAAATCTCCTACGCGTTGTATGCGGTGCATTGGGCGCTGATGGAGCCGCTGCGGTACTTCAAGGACGACCTGGGCTGGAACGAGGTGCTGATGGGCGGCGTCTATCTGAGTGCTTGTGTGGCGCTGGCCTGGTGCGCGGTTCGCTACGTCGATGTGCCAGCGCGGCGCTGGCTTTCGGCCAGGCGCCGTGCGTCGCGGTCATCGGCGTCACTTCGGCCATCACCACTGCCTAATTGAGGCTTTATCCGCCTTTGTTGCAGTTGCGAAAAGAGCGGCTCGCGGATACGCTGAACGCAAGTAGCTGCAACATACGGAGGAGAACCATGCAGTATTCCGAAATGACCGCCAAAATGGCGGCGGGCAAAGGCTTTATCGCCGCGCTCGACCAGAGTGGTGGCTCTACGCCCAAGGCACTGAAGGGCTACGGCGTCGAGGATGACGCATGGACGACCGAGGAAGAGATGTTCGGTCTCATCCACGAAATGCGCGCCCGTATCATCTCCTCCCCCGTATTTACCGGCGACAAGGTGATCGGCGCGATCCTGTTCGAGCGCACGATGGACGGCCAGGTCGGCGGCGTACCGACTCCGCAGGCGCTGATCGCCAAGGGCGTGGTGCCGTTCATCAAGATCGACAAGGGCCTTGAGGACGAAGCCAACGGCGTACAGTTGATGAAGCCGATGCCGACCCTGGATGCGCTGCTGGAGCGTTCGAAGGCGCTGGGCGTCTATGGCACCAAGGAGCGTTCGGTCATCAACTCGGGCAATGCCGAGGGCATCGCCGCCGTCGTAAAGCAGCAGTTCGAGATCGGCGCGCAAGTGCTGTCGCACGGCATGATGCCGATCATCGAGCCCGAAGTGAACATAAAGAGCGAGACGCGCAGCGAATGCGACGAGATCCTGCTCGCTGAAATACTCAAGAACCTGGATGCGCTTCCCGAAGGCCAGCAAGTGATGCTCAAGCTGTCGTTGCCGATCGTGCCGGGCACGTTCGATCCGCTGATTTCGCATCCCAAGGTGCTGCGTGTCGTTGCGCTGTCGGGTGGCTATGCTCGCCCCGAGGCTTGCGTCGAACTGTCGAAGAACAAGGGCATCATCGCCAGCTTCAGCCGCGCGCTGCTGTCGGATCTACGCTCGCAGATGACCGACGAGGAATTCGACGCATCGCTGGGCGAGGCGATCGACGCGATCTACCAGGGCTCCACCGAGAAGGCCGAAGCTGCCGCAGCGGCCTGATCCTTTCCGACTTGGACGACACGCGAAGGCGGCGCTCCTCGGAGCGCCGCCTTTTGTGTTGGCGCAAGGGTTGATGGGCGGCTCAAAAATGAGACATTTGTTATGTTATGTTATCTTGTATCATTGATGTACCCAGTATATGGCACTGCAACATCCGGTGCGGGGCAGGCGCGGGATTCAGGGATTCGCGTTAAGGATAGGCATCAATGAAGATCGTACATTTGCTGGCTGGTGGTTCAGTGCTGGCCAGCTTGGCGATGACGGCCCCGGCGTTCGCACAGGACCAGGACTCGTCAACCGCTCCGGCTCCCGCTCCGGTCACTGTTTCGGCTCAAAAATCGACATCGACGACCGATTCTACCGCGCAGGACGCGGGACGGGTCATCGTCGTTACGGCCACCCCGTTCGGTCATGCGACCGACGAGACGCCTTCGATTCCTGCCCGAGTCGATTCGGAGCAGATTCGCCGGGCCGGGGGCGCCAGCATCGCGGGCGCGCTGGCCAACGTTCCGGGCGTTTCGGCCTCTGGCTTTGCGCAAGGCGCCTCGCGCCCGATCATTCGCGGCATGGATTCCAACCGCGTTCGTCTGCTGGAAGACGGCACCAGCATTTCGGACGTGTCCGACATCGGGCCGGATCATGGCACCCCGATCGATCCGCTGTCGGCCCGCAGCATCGAGGTCGTGCGCGGCGCGGCGACGTTGCGGTACGGCAGCCAGGCGATCGGCGGCGTCATCAACGTCCTGAACGATCGCGTGCCGATGAGCCTGCCCACCGCGCCGCTCAACGTCGAGGCGACCGGCAGCTACGGCACCGTCAACGATTCCTACGAAGGTTCGGGTCTGGCGGATGCCAAAGTCGGCAACCTCGCGCTCCATGCCGATGGTTACTATCGCCACACCGGAGACTACGACACGCCGCTAGGCAAGCAGGACAACTCGTTCTTCAAGGGTTGGGGTGGCTCGGTCGGCGGTTCCTACTTCCTTGACAGCGGCAGCCACTTTGGCCTGGCTGTGACCCATTACGATGCGCAGTACGGCATCCCCAGCGACACCACCTACATCGACATGCGCCAGACCAAGCTCATCACCCGCGACGTGATCGAACTGGGCGGCCTGTTCAAGAGCTTTAACTTCGACGGCAGTTATGGTGACTACCAGCACCAGGAAAAGAACCCGGACGGTTCGGTCAACACCACCTTCAAGAACAAGGAATACAACGGGCGCGGCGAACTGCTGCTCAATTCGCTGGGCGCGATCACCAACACCGCCATCGGCGTCGAATACCAGCACCGCGATTTCTCCGCGATCGGCGAAGACAGCTCATACCTGAACCCGGCGACATCGCAGAACATTGCCGGATACGTGTTCACCGAAATCGCGCTGGCGGACAAGTTGCACCTGGAGGCCAGCGGCCGGATCGAGAGCGTTGACGTCACCGGCACGCCTGCCTCTGGCGAATACACCGAGCGCAATTACACGCCCGTCAGCGGGGCGGTGGGCTTGCTCTATACCGTAGCGGATGGAGTGAAGCTGGGCTTCACTGCATCGAGCACGGGCCGCGCTCCCGCGCTGACCGAATTGTTCGCGCGCGGCGGCCACGATGGTCCGCAGACGTACGAGACCGGCGATCCGAACCTCAAGATGGAACGCGCCAACGGCCTGGAACTGAGCCTACGCGTCAATCGTGGCCCGTTCCGCTTCGAAGGCAGCGTCTACAGCACCTGGTTCAAGAACTACATCTACGGCGACCTGACCGGGCGAACATGTTCGGACGACGGCGTTTGCGTCGAGGGCAACAGCGAAGAACTGCGCGAAGTGTTCTATCGCCAGCAAGGAGCCCACTTCCGCGGCTTAGAGGGCCAGGCGAGCCTCGATCTGGTGAAGGATGAAAAGGGCACGCTGACCGCGCATGTGCTGGCCGACTACACCCGCGCCACGCTGGACGATGGCAACAACGTGCCTCGTATTGCGCCGTACCGCGTCGGTGGCGGGATGGACTGGACCAGCGCGACGTACGACGCCGGCATCAGTCTGACGCACTATGGTCGCCAGAATGAGTACGGTGCCTTCGATACCGCGACGCCCGGTTACAATAACCTCAACATGCACCTCAGCCTGCGCCCGTTCAAAGCGCATCCGGGCGTGGAATTCTCGATCGTCGGCGATAACCTGACGAATGACGTCCAGCGCTACGCCACGGCGTTCAACAAGGATCAGGTGATTTCTCCGGGTCGCACGGTTCGATTGGTCGCCCGTATCGCGACCTTCTGACCGACCGGAGACGGTGGGCGGCTTATGCCGCCCACCGTTTAATACCCGCCGCGAAAGCGAAAGCCGAAACGATAGGCGTCCAGAGGAATGGCGCCATGATTGTCACCGCCGGCCATCTTGTCGGGCCGCACTTGCACCAACTCCAGCGTGCCATCGGCAACGCGGATCGGCCTGCCCGAGGTTATCTCCATCATCTCTTGCCCCACCCGCAGCGATAGCCGGACTTGTCCGGCCCAGACGCATCGCGCGTTCATCGCGCAGCGGCTGTCTTCCAGTACCTTGAGCGGAGTGACGTTGGGACCGTCTACACGAACCGTCTGCCCCAGCGCGGCGTAGGCGAGGGGAGCTTCGTCGCTCGGCGGCGGTAGTTCCTGTTGTGGCGCGGGCGAGTAATCGCGCGGCGGTGGAGGCGGGGGCACTTGCGGCGTTGGCGGCTGCGGCGTTGGCGGCGCGGGCCTGGCATACTCCGCCGGCGGGATTACGGTGCAGCCGTTTAAGGCGGCGGCGCAGAAAACAAGTGTTATGGCTATCCTCATCGCTTGCCTTCCACCCTATCGGGCCTGAACGGCAGCGGAACGCTTGGCGAGTGGACGGTGCCTCGCTAGAGCGCAGGCATGAGCAAATCATCTACGATCCCGCGCGCACCGACCCTGCTGTACCTGATCTCTCCCTTGGATGTCGGCGGCGGCTTTCCCGATCGCCTGGCGCGCGCGCTAGATGCGGGGCCAGTCGCGGCGTTCCAGTTTCGCGTCAAGGACGTGGACCAACACGAAGCCGCCCGCCTGGCTGAGCCACTCCAGCGCATTTGCGCCGAGCGCGAGACGGCCTTCATCGTCAACGATTCTATCGGGTTGGCCAAGCGCCTCGGCGCCGATGGGGTGCACCTTGGGCAGGACGACGGCACGATCGAGGAAGCCCGCGAGGCGCTGGGCACAGACGCGCAGATCGGCGTGACGTGCCATGACAGCCGCCACCTGGCGATGGCAGCGGGCGAGGCAGGGGCGGACTACGTCGCCTTCGGCGCGTTTTTCCCAACCACAACCAAGGAAACCAAGCATGAGGCAGGGCTGGACCTGCTGGAATGGTGGCAGGCGATCTTCGAGATCCCGTGCGTGGCGATCGGCGGGGTAACGCCGGACAACTGCGGCGACCTCGTGCGGGCCGGCGCGGACTTTCTGGCCGTCTCGGGTGCGGTCTGGAACGGCGACGAGGTCGCGGCGGTCCAGGCGTTCCATGCCGCCATCAAAGCGGCGCAGGCGTAACCCGCTCAGTCGGGCCGCCTATATGGGCTGGTCCGACTTCCAGTTGTCCGTGCGATAGATTTTGTCGCGGGCGCCCGGCGGTTGCCAAGGCTATGCGGCACCACCAGATCGCCACATAGGCAACAGGATACCGCAATGAACACCCTCACGCACCTCGAACGGCTTGAGGCCGAGAGCATCCACATCCTGCGCGAGGTGGTGGCCGAGGCTGAAAAGCCGGTGATGCTCTACTCGGTCGGCAAGGACAGTGCGGTGATGCTGCACTTGGCGCGCAAGGCGTTCTATCCCTCGCCGCCGCCGTTCCCGCTGCTCCACGTGGACACCACCTGGAAGTTCAAGGCGATGTACGAGTTGCGCGACAAGATGGCGCGCGACAGCGGCATGGAACTGCTCGTCTATCAAAACCCCGAGGCCAAGGAGAAGGGCATCAACCCCTTCGATCACGGCGCGCTGCACACCGATATGTGGAAGACCGAAGGGTTGAAGCAGGCGCTCGACAAGTACGGCTTCGACGCGGCGTTCGGCGGCGCCCGGCGCGACGAGGAAAAGAGCCGCGCGAAAGAGCGCATCTTTTCGTTCCGCACCGCCAGCCACGGGTGGGACCCCAAGAACCAGCGGCCCGAACTGTGGAACCTCTACAACGCCCGCAAGGCGCGCGGGGAATCGATCCGCATTTTCCCGATCTCGAACTGGACCGAGTTGGACATCTGGCAGTACATCCACCTCAACGACATCCCGATCGTCCCGCTGTACTTCGCAGACAAGCGCCCGACGGTGGAGCGCGACGGGATGCTGCTGATGGTCGATGATGATCGCTTCCCGCTGCGAGAGGGCGAAGTGCCGGAACTGCGCTCGGTCCGTTTCCGCACGCTGGGCTGCTACCCGCTGACCGGCGCGGTGGAGAGCGTGGCCAAGACGCTTCCCGAGGTTATCCAGGAAACGCTCCTCACCACCACCTCGGAACGCCAGGGCCGCGCCATCGACAAGGATGCAGGCGGCGCGGGCATGGAAGTGAAGAAGCAGCAGGGGTATTTTTGATGACCGACACCGTTGAAAAGAACGAGGCGGTCTACGTCACCGACCAGCTCATCGCTGACGACATCGACGCGTACCTCGAAAGCCACGAACGCAAGACGATGCTGCGGTTCATCACCTGCGGCAGCGTCGATGACGGCAAGTCCACGTTGATCGGCCGGCTGCTGTACGATTCCAAGATGATCTTCGAGGATCAGCTTGCGGCGCTGGAAAGCGATTCCAAAAAGGTCGGTACGCAAGGCCAGGAAATCGACTTCGCGCTGCTGGTCGATGGTCTGGCGGCCGAGCGCGAACAAGGCATCACCATCGATGTCGCCTATCGCTTTTTCAACACTGAAAAGCGCAAGTTCATCGTCGCCGATTGCCCAGGGCACGAGCAGTACACCCGCAACATGGTGACGGGCGCCTCGACCGCCGACCTTGCTGTCATCCTGATCGATGCGCGCAAGGGCGTGCTGGTGCAGACGCGGCGGCACTCGTATCTGTGCCACCTGATCGGCATCCGCAACGTTGTGCTGGCCGTGAACAAGATGGATCTGGTGGACTACAGCCAGGACGTGTTCGACCGCATCGTCGCCGATTATGCCGCGTTCGCGCAGTCGATTGGGATCGAAAGCTTCACCGCGATGCCGATTTCCGGCTTCAAGGGCGATAACATCACGACGCACTCGGCCAACACGCCGTGGTATGTCGGGCCGACCTTGATGGACCATCTTGAGACCGTCGAGGTGTTGTCCTCGATTGATGCGGACAAGCCGTTCCGCCTGCCGGTGCAGTGGGTCAATCGCCCGAACCTGGATTTTCGCGGTTTCTCCGGCCTGATCGCCACGGGCTCGGTCAAGCCGGGCGATGAAGTTCGCGTGCTGCCTTCGGGCAAGACCAGCACGGTCACCCGGATCGTCACCTTCAATGGCGATCTGGACGAAGCGGTGGCCGGTCAGTCGGTGACGGTGTGTTTCGCCGACGAGATCGACTGTTCGCGCGGATCGGTGATCGCGACTGCCGACAATCCGCCGCAGACCGCCGATCAGTTCGAGGCGACGATCGTGTGGATGGCCGACGAGCCGCTGACGCCGGGCCGTGCCTACTGGTTCAAGCTGGGCACGCAGCAGGTTTCGGCCACGGTGCAGGAGCCCAAGTACACGGTCAACGTCAACACGCTGGAGCATCTGGCGGCCAAGACGCTGGAATTGAACGCCATCGGCGTCGCGCAAGTGACCACAGACAAGCCGATCGTGTTTGAGCCTTATGCCGACAATCGGACGCTGGGCGGGTTCATCCTGATCGACAAGATGACCAACGCCACCGTCGCGGCGGGCATGCTCAACTTCTCGCTGCGCCGTTCGCAGAACGTGCATTGGCAAGCGCTCGACATCGGCCGCAAGCAGCACGCCGATCTCAAGAACCAGAAGCCGGCGGTGCTGTGGTTCACCGGGCTTTCCGGCTCGGGCAAGTCGACCATCGCCAATCTGGTCGAGAAGAAGCTGCACCGGATGAACCGGCACACGTTCCTGCTCGATGGCGACAACGTGCGCCACGGTCTCAACAAGGACTTGGGCTTTACCGAGGCCGATCGCATCGAGAACATCCGCCGGGTGGGCGAAGTCGCCAAGCTGATGAGCGATGCCGGCCTGATCGTCATCACGGCCTTCATCTCGCCGTTCCAGGCCGACCGCGAGATGGTGCGCGCGATGCTGCCGGAAGGCGAGTTTCTGGAAGTGTTCATCGACACGCCGTTGAGCGTGGCCGAGGAACGCGACGTGAAGGGCCTGTACAAAAAGGCGCGCTCGGGCCAGCTCAAGAACTTCACCGGGATCGACAGCCCCTACGAAGCCCCGCGCAACCCGGAAATTCACATCGACACCACTGCCATCACGGCTGAGCAAGCCGCCAGCCTGATCGTCGATACGCTGCTGGGCGACGCTTGATGCCGGCATTGTCAGACGGCGACCTGGCGGCGAAGTTGGCGCAGGTGGCGGGCAACATCCTGCTCGAAGTACGCGGATCGGGCCTGTTCGCCGGCAAGGCGCTGGGCAAGGCCGGGGATCAGATCGCCAACGAGTTTCTGGTCAACGCCCTTCGTGAGCAGCGCCCTGAGGATGGCTTGCTGTCCGAGGAGGAAAAAGACAACGCGCTGCGGCTTGCCAAAGAGCGCGTCTGGATTGTCGATCCAGTGGATGGCACGCGCGAATATGGCGATGCGCGAGCGGATTGGGCCGTCCATGTCGGCCTGGCGGTGAACGGCGTGGCGGCGCTAGGCGCGGTGGCGCTGCCTGGCGTAGGTGCGGTGCTGCGGTCCGACCAGCCCGGCGTGGTGCCGCCTGCGCCGGAGCGGCTGCGCATGGTCGTCAGCCGCAGCCGCCCGGCGCGCGAGGCGACCGGGGTGGCCGAGGCGATTGGCGCGGAACTGGTTGAAATGGGTTCGGCTGGAGCCAAGGCAATGGCGATCCTGCGCGGCGAAGCAGACGTTTACCTGCATTCCGGCGGCCAGTACGAATGGGACAATTGCGCGCCTGCGGCTGTGGCAGTCGGCTGGGGGCTGCACGCGTCACGGATCGATGGCAGTCCGCTCGTCTATAACCGGCACGACCCGTATTTGCCGGACCTGCTGATCTGTCGGTCCGAGCACGCCGACATGATCCTGAGCGAAGTGCGCGCCTTTCTCTGAAAGGCTGCGCCTGAACTCTACCTCGAGGTGGGCACCGGGTTCGAGGCTTGCGCCGTCGATTGGTCCCCGCCCAGCACGCGATACAGGGTGATCCGGTTGCTTGCCGCCGCCAGCCGCACGGAGACTTCGGTTTTACGCGCGGTGTAGAGGCTGCGCTGCGCGTCGAGGTTGTCGAGCGAGCTCGAGATGCCTTCACGATAGCTCGCCTCGGTCAACGTCGCGCTGTCTTGCGAGGCCGCCGTGTAGGCGCGGGCCGAGCGCAACCGCTCACCCAGCGTTCCTTGATCGGCCAGCGCGTCGGCAGTTTCCTGGAATGCGGTCTGGATGGCTTTCTCGTAGCTGGACAATGCAGCATCGCGCTTAGCTTTGGAGATCTCGACATTGGCGACTTTGCCGCCCGCGTTGAAGATCGACCAACTGCCATCGGCCCCGAAGCTTGCGGTTTGCGATGCGCCACTGAACAGCGACGACAGCGCGGTGCTGGACAACCCGATCAGTGCGCTGAGCGAGATCGTGGGGAACAACTGCGCGCGGGCAACGCCGATATCGGCATTGGCGGCGCGCAAGGTATATTCCGCCTCGACCACGTCCGGGCGGCGCAGCAGCACTTGCGACGAGGTGCCGGCGGGAACTTCGCCGAGGCCCGCTATCACTTCGTCCATGCTGGCGGGCAGCAGCGAGCGGTCGAATTCGTCGCCGACAAGCAGGCGGATCTGGTTGATGTCCTGTGCCAACGCCGCCGTTTGCGTGGCAACATCGCCGCGTGCGGTTTCCAGAACTTGTTCGGCCTGGCGCACGTCGGTGCGGGGTGCCACGCCGCCTGAGAGGCGGGCTTGCGTGAGCGTCACACTGCTCTGCGCGTTCGTCACCGTGGCCTGGGCGATGGCGAGGAGATCGAGGTCGGCGGCATAGCTGGCCCACGCGTTCGCAAGATCGCCAACGAGGCCCAGGCGCACGGTTCGTGCTGCCGCTTCGGTGCCAAGCGCGGTATCGCGTTCTGCTTGAGTGGCGTTGCGCAGGCGACCGAACAAGTCGAGCTCGAAGCTGGAAATGCCACCCTGCAGCGAATAGGATTGGCCGTTCTGACCAAAGCCGCCGCCGGTCTGAGTGTCGGACGCCGAGCCACTGACGGACACGGCGGGAAACTGGTTGGCCCGCGTGACCTTTACTTGCGCGCGCGCCGCAGCAACGTTGGCGGCAGCCGTGCGCAAATCGCGGTTGTTGACGAGCGCTTGCTCGATCAATTGCTGCAGCTTGGGATCGCGGAAGATCTGGGTGTACGACACGATGGGCAAGCTGGCTTCGCTTTGAACCAGATAGGCGTCGCCCGCCGGCCAGGACGTGGGGACGGGGGCTGCGGGTTGGACGTACTTGGGCGCAAGCGAGCAAGCGCCCAGCGCCAGCGCGGGAAGCACTGCGCTTACCAGTTTCAAGCGATAGTTCATGCGATGCCGCCTTCCTGGCCGCGCTGCCGCTCGCGACGTTCCGCGAGCTTTTGCCGCACCGCACGGACGCTATCGCGCACGCCGCGACGCACCAGGACGAAGAACAGCGGGATGTAGAAGATCGCCAGCAACGTGGCGGTCAACATGCCACCGACCACGGCGGTGCCGATGGCGACGCGGCTGTTGGCGCCGGCGCCGGTCGCGAGTGCCAGCGGCAACACGCCGAAAATGAACGCGAAGCTGGTCATCAGGATCGGACGCAGGCGGATGCGCGCGGCCTCGATCGCGGCGTCGATGACGCGCTTGCCTTCGCGCTCTGCTCGCTCGGCGAACTCGATCATCAGGATCGCGTTCTTGGCGGCCAGGCCCATCGTGGTGAGAAGGCCGATCTGCAAGTAGACGTCATTCTCCAGCCCGCGCAGGGTGACGAACACGATCGCGCCGAGGAGTCCGAGCGGGATCACCAATATGACCGCGACCGGGATCGACCAGCTTTCGTACAGCGCGGCCAGGCACAAGAACACGACCAGCAGCGAAAGTGCATAAAGCACCGGCGCTTGTCCGGACGAGATCCGTTCCTGGAACGACGAACCCGCCCAGGCGACCGAAACGCCTGGCACTTGCCGCGCGAGTTGTTCGATCACGTCCATCGCCGTGCCCGAGCTGACGCCGGAAGCGGCGCTGCCGGAAAATTCGTACGCCGAAAGCGCGTTGAAGCGGGTGGTCGAACTAGGGGCGGTCGACCAACTGATGTTCGAGAAAGCGGAGAACGGAGACATCTGCCCGTCCGATCCACGAACAAACCATTGAGACAAATCCTCAGGCCGCGAACGGAACTGGGAATCGCCCTGCACATAGACCTTCTTCACGCGGCCATTGTCGATGAAATCGTTGACGTACGTGCCGCCCCACGCCGTCGAGAGGGTCGAATTGACGTTGCTGGCGGTCAGGCCATACGTCGTGAGCGCGCGCGTGTTGGTGGCGATCCTGAGCGTGGAAACGTCCGGCAGGTTGGTCAGACGGACGCTGGCGAGTTGGGGATTGGAGGTCGCGGCAGCCAGCACCTTGTCGCGTGCTGCTGCGAACTGCTGCGTGGTCAAGCCGCCGGTATTTTGCAGCTCCATGGTGAAGCCCGAAGTCTGGCCCAAGCCGCGGATCGCGCCCGGCACCAAAACGAAGACCTGGGCGTCGCGCAAGGAGCCGAACGCCTGGGTCGCGCGGCGCGCAATAGCCTCTGCGGTGTTGTCGGCGCCTTTGCGCTCTTCCCAGTCGACCAGATTGAGGAAGCCTTGGCCACTGTTCTGGCCGGCTGCGCCTTGGCCACCGCCGGCGACGGTCAGCATTCCGGCGACGTTGGCTTTCTCATACTTGGTGAAGTATTCCTCTACGGAGCGCTGCACTTCTTGTGTTCGCGCAAGCGGCGTGCCTGCGGGCAAGCGCCATTGCAGCGACAGCGAACCTTGATCCTCGTTCGGCAGGAAGCCGGTCGGCAGGCGCTGGAACAGCACGAACGTCAGCACGCAAGTTACGAGGAACAAGCCCAGCCAACGCCACTTGTGCGCGACCACGACGCCCACCTTGCGGCTATAGGCGTCCGAAGTGCGTTCGAAGCTGCGATTGAACCAGATGTGAAACCGTTCCCACTGGCGGGCGAGCCACGGGAAATGGCGCTCGATCCATGTTGGTTCATGCGGCGCGCCTTCAGGCTTTTTCGCTTTGAGCATCGTCGCGGTCAGCGCGGGGCTCAGCACCAGCGCGACCAACACCGACAGGATCATCGCCGAAACGATCGTGAGCGAGAACTGACGATAGATGACGCCCGTCGATCCGCCGAAGAACGCCATGGGCAGGAACACCGCCGACAGCACCAGCGCGATGGCGATCAGGGCGACCTGGATTTCTTCCATCGATTTGATCGTCGCATCGCGCGGCGTCATACCAGGGTTCTCGTCGAGCAATCGCTCGACATTCTCGACGACGACGATCGCGTCATCGACCAGCAGGCCGATCGCCAGCACCAGGCCGAACAAGGTCAGCGTGTTGATCGAGAATCCCGCGACGTAGAAGATCGCGAAAGTGCCCAGCAGAACCACCGGAACCGCGATCGCCGGGATCAGGGTGGCCCGCCAGCTTTGCAGGAACACGAACATGACAAGGACGACCAGCGCGATCGCTTCGAACAGCGCCTTTTCAACTTCGGCGACCGAAAGCTTGATGAAGCTGGTGGAGTCCGACGCGTAGATGAACTTTACGCCGTCCGGCAGGCCGCGCGATAGCTCCTGCATCTTGGATTTCACCAACTCGGCAGTCGCCAGCGCGTCAGCGCCCGGCGAGAGAGATATCGCGAGGCCGGCGCCGGGGTGTCCGTTGACGCGGCTGACGGAACTGTAGTTGTCGGCGCCCATCTCCACCCGCGCCACATCGCCGATCGTCACGACCGAGCCATCGCTTGCGGTCTTGAGGACGATGGCGCGGAATTGCTCCGGCGTCTGCAGGCGTGAACCGGCGGTGACGATCGCATTGAGCGCCTGGTCGGTCGGGGCAGGCAGGCCACCCAGTTCACCGGCGGCGACTTCGGTATTCTGGGCTTGGATCGCTGCAGTCACATCGCTGGGCATCAGCGCCACGGCGGCCAGCTTATTCGGATCGAGCCAGACGCGGATCGCGTGCGGCGCGCCGTACACGTTCACATCGCCGACGCCCTGGATGCGCGAGAGCGGGTCCTGAATGTTGGATGCAAGGTAGTCCGACACGTCCTGGTTCGAGCGCGTGTCCGTCTCGTCGTAGACGCCCAGCGTAATCAACTGGTCGGGGTTGGACTTGGTGACGGTGACGCCCTGATTCTGCACGGTCTGCGGCAGACGAGAGAGCGCGGACTGGACCTTGTTTTGAACCTGAACCTGGGCGATGTCCGGGTCCGTACCCTTGGCAAAAACGGCGCTGATCGTCGCCTGCCCGCGATTGCTCGAGGTCGACGAAAAATACAGTAACCCGTCGATCCCGGTGAGCTGTTGCTCGATGATCTGGGTGACGCTGTTCTCGATCGTCTGCGCCGAGGCGCCGTTGTACGTGGCGCGAATGTTGACCTGCGCGGGGGCGACATCGGGATATTGTTCGTTAGGCAGCGCGTTCAGCGCGCCGATGCCGGCCAGCATGACGATGATCGCAAGCACCCAGGCGAAGATCGGCCGGTCGATGAATATGCGTGACATGCTGGGTCTATGCGCCCTTCGGTCCGCCGGGGCCGCCGCCAGCAGGGCCTTCGCCTGGCTTGGGGGGCACTATCTTCTGCGGCGTGGACGTGGGCACCGGCTTGATCGCCGCGCCTTGCTTCAAGCCGTTGAGACCCTGGATAATGACCTTATCGCCGCGTTTGAGTCCGGATGTGATGACGGTGTTGGTGCCATAGGTGCGGTCCGCCGTGACCTTGCGGCGCTCGGCCTTGTTGTTGGCACCCACGACCATGATGAACGCGCTACCATCGAAATCGCGCTGGACCGCGTTCTGCGGGATGAGGATGGCGTTGAGTTCGGAAGCCTGCTCGAACGTAGCGGTTACGAACATGCCGGGCAGCAACATGCCATCGGGATTGGGGAACTTCGCGCGCAAGGTCACCGTTCCCGTCGCCTCGTTGACGGTAACTTCGGAGAACTGCACCGTGCCAGCAACGGGATAGCGGTTGCCGCCATCGAGCAACAAATGCACCGTGGTGCTTCCAGGCTCTACCCCGCCCTGCGCCAACTTGCGCCGGAGCGCCAGGAGATCGGCGGCGGATTGCTGCATGTCGACGTAGATCGGGTCCATCCGCTGGATCACGGCGAGCGGATCGGCCTGGCTGGCGCTGACGAGCGCGCCGACCGTGAACAACTGTCGGCCAATGCGCCCGCTGATCGGGGCAGGCACCTGGGTGAAGCGCAAGTTGATCCGTGCGGTATCGAGGGCGGCGGCATTTTGCGCAACGCTGGCGCGCGCGGTACGGGCCGTGGCGAGCGCGTCGGTATAATCTTGCTTAGAGACGGCCTCCATCGCGGCCAGGGGCTTGTAACGGTTCGCCTTGGCAGCGGCGGCCTCTGCAGTGGCCCTTGCACTTTCCAGGTTGGCTTGCGCTTCGTTGACGTTGGCGCGGTACAAGCTCGGGTCGATTTCGAACAGCGGCTGTCCGGCCTTAACGGTGCTGCCCTCTGTAAAGAACCGCTTGCGGATCACGCCATTGACTTGCGGACGCACTTCCGAGCTTTCGAATGCGGCAGTACGACCGCTGAGCGAAACCGATACGGGGACGGAAGACGTTTGCACGACGATGTAGCCGACCTGGGCCGGCGGCTTTTCACGTCCAGCCTTGTCAGACTTGCCCGTGCAACCGGCAAGACAAGTGGCGGCTAGCATCAAAGGCAGGGCTGCAATCACCCACTTCGATCGGGGCCGCGTCAATAAGGAAGGAATAGCGTGGCCTTTCAAATCGTTGGTTTCGAAAGTCTATGCGACCTATTGAGGCAAAGAGCGATCGCCGCAACCATCCATTGCGCAAGTACGACAAATTACAAGGAAATGAATAAAGATAAGCGCGCCATTTGCACACATGTTCCACAATCTACGGTGAAAGGCGCAACTGTGGCGCCGCCGCTTATGTAAGCAAGTGGTGCCCGAGGGCGGATTCGAACCACCGACACTGCGATTTTCAGTCGCATGCTCTACCAACTGAGCTACTCGGGCATCGCTTCGGCGGCGGCCCCGAAAAGGACCGGCGAGCGGTTGGTGGCGGGCCTATGGCGAAGCCTAAGCCCCTTGGCAACCCCTTAAAGCGACTTGCCGGTCAATCTTGCTGTGAACCATCCGGAATGCTGGGGTCGTCTTCCAGGTTGGCAGGCCCAGGTAGTGCGTAACCTCCGTCCAGCCATTGGACGAGGTCACGGTCCCGGCAGCGTTTGGAACAGAACGGCGTATGCTCGGCGGCGCGGGGCTTGCCACAGATGGGGCACTTGCGGGTGGAACCAGTCATAGCGCTATCGCCTGCGCGAATCCGCCGGTGATCGCAAGCGCCGGATTGTCCTGCCAGCGTACGGTGCGTCCCGTGCGGCGCGCAAGCTGGTCCTGCCATGCGGGCAAAACCGCAGCACGCACGGCTGGATGGGCGGTGAGCAAGAGCGCGCCGGGCTGGTCCACGGCCTCGGCCTGGCGCAGCAGGAGCCGCGCGGCCGCGCCTGCCGGGTTCGCGCGGACTCGCTGAAGCAGTGAGGGTCGTTCCAGTCGGGCGACCAGTTGGACGAAGCCGAAGCCGTTCATCGCCGTGCGCTGGTGCGGCCAATGATCCAGTGTTGCAGCTAGCGCTTCGTCCACCGCGCGTCGGTCGTCCTTGCGTTCGAGAGAGGGGAAATCGATGCCGATCGAACCGCCAAGGTCAAACTGGGCGACGGAACGCGCGATGGCAGGCACGGCAGCGAGCGCCAGCGCGCGTGGAGGCAACGTCCCGTCGATGTCGATCAGGGTCATGGCCGGGGTAGGCGTGACGACAATCGCGCCGCCTTCGAAGTCAATCGTGCCCTCGATCGCGTCCGCCATGATGCCGGGCCAGGGATCGTGGGGGAACTGGCGCACTAGGCGCACCGGCAGCCCCTCACCGCGCAGCGCTTCGGCCAGACCTGGGGCAGGGCGCAGAGCAAGCTCGGACGGGCGGGCCTGCGCGCGCTTGAGGCGGCCCGTCTCCGCCATGGCGGCGCGGGTGACGAGGACGCGCAATGTTCGGCCCTCGCTCGCCGCAGCCGGCAAGCCGTCGACCAACGCTTCCTCGCCCGAAGCGAAACGCAAGGTGCCGCGCGAGGCGCTGGCTTTGCGCGATACCAGCGTGGCATCCGCGACCTGGCCGGCGGCGAGACGCCCCGGCCAATCGAGTCGAGCGGCCATCACCTCACCGCCATCGACGAGAATGGCCCGGCTTTCACCGATGCCGTCCTCGATCAGCCATTCAGGCAATCGGAAAACCCGCCGATTTCAGCAGCGCGCGGGTTTCGAACAGCGGCAGCCCGACGACGCCGGAATGGCTGCCTGAAATCCAGGCGATCAATCCCTCGGCGCTACCCTGGATGGCGTAGCCACCCGCTTTCCCGTGCCACTCGCCGCCGGCGATGTAGCTGTCCGTCTCTTCACGCGAGAGCTGCTTGAAGCGCACGACCGTTTCAGACATGCGTTCACGCAAGTTGCCGTCCGGGGCGCGCAAGGCGATGGCGGACAGGACGCGGTGGCGACGACCGGAGAGCAGGGCCAGGCACTGGCGCGCGGTTGCTTCGTCGTCCGCCTTGGGCAGCACGCGACGGCCCAAGGCCACGACCGTGTCGCCGGCGAGCACGAACGAGTCCGACGCTGGCAGCGCCAACGCCTTTTCGCGCGCCATGCGACGGGCATAGTCGCGCGGGACTTCGTCCTTGCGACAAGTCTCGTCGATATCGGCGGCGGTCACGGTGAAATCGACAAGGCCCAGGCGTGCCAACAACTCGCGACGGCGCGGACTGGCCGACCCCAAAATCAGCGAAGGCGGGGATGCGTGTTCGGCGACGGGTCCGGTATCTGGCGAGTCGTCAGCGCGGAGGGGGGCCACTGCGACCCGGCATGAAACGGTAGGTGATGCGGCCTTTGGTGAGGTCATAAGGTGTCAATTCAACCAGAACTTCGTCGCCGACCAGAACACGAATGCGGTTCTTGCGCATTTTGCCGGCAGTGAGGCCAAGAATCTCGTGGCCGTTTTCAAGCTGTACGCGGAACATGGCGTTGGGGAGCAGTTCCACTACCCGGCCGCGCATTTCGAGAAGCTCTTCTTTCGCCATCGGCGATCAATGTCCGCTGTTTTGATTGGTAGTGGGCGGGCCACATAGCCACGACTTGGCAAAAAAGAAAGACTTGCCGAGAAAGCGCATGGTTCAGGCCTACGCAAGCGCGGCGCGACAATATGTTACCGCACTGCAACTTGCCCTCGATCCCGGCTAACCGCATTGCAATTGATATTAGATCAGCATTCTTGGCGGAGAAATGCGTTTGCGTTCGTTATCACGCGTCTTGCGTTCATTGCCACTCGTGGGCCTTTCCGTATCTCTAAGCCTGCCTGCCTTCGCGGTCGAACAACCCGCGACGAGTAGTAACCAGAGCGACGATGACGATAAGGAAAACGATCCTCAATCCTCTCCCACGCCCAGCACGGGTGAGATAGTCGTGCGCGCACCGCGCATCGCCGGGCAAGTGGAAATCCCGCAGCAGCCGGTGCAGACCTTCGAGGAAGAGGATATCGCCGCTTACGGCGTGAACTCGATCCAGGAACTGCTCGACGCGATCTCACCGCAGACGGGCAGTGGTCGCGGCCGGGGCGATGGTCAGCCGATCATCCTGCTCAACGGCCAGCGCATTTCCAGTCAGCGCGAAATGCGCAACATCCCGCCCGAAGCCTTGCGCAAGATCGAGGTTCTGCCCGAGGAAGCGGCGCTTCGTTTCGGCTATCCGCCCAACCAGCGGGTAGTGAACATCATTCTGAAAAGCCAGTTCAAGGCAGCGACGGCATCCACCGAATACAATCGCCCGACCAGCGGCGGGTACGACAATGTCGAGCTGGAAAGCGGGCTGTTCAAGATCGCCGGGCAGCGCCGCTACAACGTCTCGGCCAAGCTCGACCAGACCTCGATGCTGACCGAGAACGAGCGGGGCGTCATCCAGCAATCGGGCACCACGCCGACGGTCGCGGGCGATCCCGATCCCGCGCAGTACCGCAGCCTTTCCCCGCGCGACTTGGAGCTTCAGGTCGAGGGTACGATGACGCAGACGCTGGGGAAGGACGGCGTCGACGGTTCAATTACGGTGACGGGCGGCTATACCCGTTCGCAGAAGACCTCGCTTTCGGGCCTCGATACGGTGACCCTGACCGATCCTGCGGGCAACAGTGCAATCCGCACGTTGTCCGACCCGCTGACCCGCCGCGACGTAACCGATACGTTCGAAGGTGGCTTGGGCTACAGCAAAGGCATCGGCTTGTGGCAGCTCAGCACGACCGCCAATCTGACGATAGCCGATGAGGAGACCCGGACCGACCGACGCCGCGACACATCCGGACTACAGGCGCAGGCGCTGGCCGGCACGCTGGCGATCGACGGCGCTTTGCCCGCCGTGGCCGGAGCTGGCGTGGATGTCGCCACCTCTCGCTCGGTCGCAGTGACCAGCCTAGCGACGATCACCGGCAAGCCCTTCAGCTTGCCGGCGGGCGATGCCTTCCTGACGGTGAAGGGTGGGTACAATTACACCCGCAACGCCGCGCGAGACAGCCGCAACGATCTCGGCTCGGTCGTTCTGACTCGAGGTGATGTCAGCACGGGCGTCAATCTGGCGCTGCCGATCACCAGCCGTTCGTATGACTTTTTGGGCGCGGTGGGCGACATCACCCTCAACTTCAGCGCCGGGCTCGACAAGCTTTCCGACTTCGGCACCCTGACCGACTGGAGCGCGGGCCTCACCTGGTCGCCGACCGACACGCTCACCTTCCAGGCCAGCTACATCGTCGACCAGGAAGCCCCGTCGCTCTCCAACCTGGGCTCGCCCAACACCACCAGCTACAACGTGGCGGTGTACGACTACACGCGGGGCGTGACGTCGCTGGTTACGACGACTTCGGGCGGGAACCCGGACTTGCTGCGTGAAAAGCAGCGCGACTGGAAGATTTCGGGCCAGTGGAAGCTGCCGTTCGTACAGCGCGGCAGCTTGCTGGTGGAATACTTCCGCAACCGCTCCACCGATGTGACCGAGACGTTCCCGGTACTCACCTCCGCAGTCGAAGCCGCATTCCCCGATCGCGTGACGCGCGATAGCAACGGCAACCTGATCGCGGTGGACCAGCGACCCGTCACATACGACGAGGTGAAAAGCTCACGCCTGCGCTGGGGTATCAATCTGACCGGCAATCTCGGCGGGGCGTCTGGCCAGGGCGGTGGGCCGGGCGGCAGCGGTCCGGGCGGTGGCGGCGAAGCTGGCTCGCGCCGAAGCACCCCGGCTGCATCCGCACCGGTAGCGGTCGTCGGCCCGCAAGGTCCGATGCCGGGCGATACCTCTGCCGGAGCAGGAACCGGAGGCCAGCGTCCCGGCTTCGATCCGGCGCGCATGACGGCGTTGCGTCAGCAGCTTTGCGCCCCGGGAGCGAAGGGGGATGTCGATCCCGCCACGTTGAGCGAAGGGATGCGGGCGCGGGTAAGCGGGCCGGACGGCAAGATCGACCCGCAAAAGCTCGCCGAGTTAAAGACGCGGTTCTGCGCCAATCCCGGCGGCGGCCAGGGCCAAGATGCTGGCCCAGGCGGCTTCGATCCAGAGCGTTTCGCCAAGATCCGCGCCGCGCTTTGTACGCAAGGTAGCGGTCCGCCCGATGTCTCGGCGCTGCCTGAACGGATGCGCGAAGGGATCATCGGCGCCGATGGCAAAGTCGATCCGGCCAAGCTGTCCGCCTTGCGCGAGCGCGTCTGCAGCCAACAGGCTTCGGGCCAAGGGGCGAACGGCCAAGCCAGGCAAGGCGGTCAAGGGCAGGGCGGCCCTGTCAACATCGGGGCGTTAATGGGCGGCATGTCTGGCGGCGGTTTCGGCGGCCCACCCCCAGCGACCGGGAGTTCGGGCCGAAGCGGCCAAGGTAGTGGCGGGCCTGGTGCTGGCGTCGGCGCAGGTCCTGGCGGCGGCGGCATGGGTGGCCCTCCCGGCGGCGGCTTTGGCGGGCGCGGGCGTGGCGGCAATCGCTGGAACCTGGCGGTCTATCACACCTGGCAGTTCACCGACACGGTCCGCATCGCGCCCGGCGCAGCGGTGCTCGACCAGCTCAACGGCCAGGCGCTCACCGCAGGCGGGGTGCCGCGCCACTCTATCGAGGCGGAAGGCGGCGTGTTCGTCAGCGGCTATGGCTTGCGGCTCAAGGCTGAGTGGGACGCCCCGGCGCGAGTCGATGGCTCGGACCAGTCGGCCAGTTCCAGTCTGCGGTTCGGCAGCACCTTCGACGTGACAGCGCGGCTGTTCGCCGATCTCAATCGCATTCCTTCGCTGACCGACAAGATGCCGTTCCTCAAGGGCGGGCGTATCGCGCTCAAGTTCGACAACCTGCTCAACTCGCGCCAGCGCGTGACGGATGGCACCGGGGCCACCCCGATTGCTTACCAGCGCGCCTATCGAGACCCGCAGGGACGCGTGATCGGCATCGATTTCCGCAAGATGTTCTGATCCTGTTCGGGCGCGGGGCTACCCGTTTCGCGCCCGATACCCTATCTGGCGGCCATGGCGCGAACACCTGCCGGCACTCCCGACCACCCCAAGGGCACCGAACGCTTCCGCGAGGATCGGGCGACATCGACCGTGCGCGGCACCGATCAGCCGGACTTGGTGGCCGGCGCTGAGGTCATTCGCGATACGGTTCGCACCCTGCCGGTGAAGCCTGGCGTCTATCGGATGCAGGATGCGCGCGGCGACGTGCTGTACGTGGGCAAGGCGCGGGCGCTGAAGAACCGGGTGGCCAATTACGTTCAGTGGGAGCGGCTGCCGGGTCGCCTCCAGCGCATGGTCAGCCAGACGCGGTCGATGACGATCGTGACTACCAATTCGGAGGCCGAAGCGCTGCTGCTGGAAGCGCAACTCATCAAGCGTTTCCGCCCGCCATACAACGTGCTGCTGCGCGATGATAAGTCGTTTCCGTTCATCCTGCTGCGATCGGACCACGAGTTTCCGCGCATTGTGAAGCATCGCGGCGCGCGTCGGTCGAAAGGGGACTATTACGGGCCGTTCGCCAGCGCCGGATCGGTCAACACCACGATCAATGCCTTGCAGAAGCTGTTCCTGCTGCGCTCTTGCACCGACAGCTTCTTTGCCCGGCGTGATCGGCCTTGCTTGTTGTATCAGATCAAGCGCTGCTCGGCCCCGTGCGTCGGCCGCATCGACGAGGCTGGCTACAAGGAACTGGTTTCGGAGGCCAAGGACTTCCTTGGCGGTCGGTCGAGCGCGGTCCAGCGCAAGATCGAATCGCAAATGGCGGAAGCAGCGCAGGCACTCGATTTCGAACGGGCCGCCATGCTGCGTGATCGCTTGCGAGCGGCGACCTTCATCCAGGGCAGCCAGGCGATCAATGCTGAAGGGCTGGACAACGCCGATATCTTCGCGATGGCGAGCCACGGCGGCCAGATCGGGGTACAGGCGTTCTTCATCCGCGGCGGCCAGAACTGGGGCCACCGCGCCTTCTTCCCCACCCATACCGAGGGGCTGAGCGAGGAGGAAGTGATGCAGAGCTTCCTGGCCCAGTTCTATGAGGAAGTACCACCGGCGCGCACGATCCTGGTGGATCGCGAATTGCCTGAGGCGGAATTGCTGGCCGAGGCGTTCCGGCCTGCCGCTGGCGGCAAGGTCGAAATCTCGGTCCCCCAGCGTGGCACTCGCCGCCGGCTGATGATGCAGGCGACGCGCAATGCCGTCGAAGCGCTGGAGCGCCGGGCGGCGGAGCGAGGCACCCAGGCGAAGGTTCTGCGCGAACTGGCCGACTTCCTGGAACTTCCCGATGTGCCGAAGCGGATCGAGATCTACGACAACAGCCATATTTCCGGCACCCAAGCGCTAGGCGCGATGGTTGTTGCCGGGCCGGAAGGCTTCGTGAACAACCAGTACCGCAAGTTCAACATCAAGTCCGCGCAGACGGACGACGATTATGCGATGATGCGCGAGGTGATGACGCGCCGCTTTGGCCGGGTGCAGGAGGAAGACCCCGAGCGTCTGGGCGGCACTTGGCCCGATCTAGTGCTGATCGACGGGGGCAAGGGCCAGATGAGTTCGGTCCGCGATGCGCTGGAGGAACTGGGGATCGAGGACGTGCCGCTGATCGCCATCGCCAAGGGACCGCATCACGGGCGCGAGGGGCGCGAGGTGTTCCACTTTCCCGATGGCCGGGAGAAGATGCTGCCAACCAATTCGCCGGTGCTGTTCCACCTCCAGCGCCTGCGCGACGAGGTCCACCGCTTCGCCATCGGCGCCCACCGCGCCAAGCGCAGCCGCGCGATCAGTGCCAGTCCGTTGGACGAAATTCCCGGCATCGGTCCCGCTCGCAAGCGGGCGCTGCTGCTACATTTCGGCACTGCCGGCAAAGTACGCGCGGCCAGCTTTGAAGATCTCCAGCGTGCGCCCGGCGTCAGCGAAGCGGTGGCGCGAACGATCTACGATTTCTACCACCCCAGCGGTTGAGGCGGTCAAGGACCACGCAGCCGCTTTTAGCCCAAACGTCTTCAGCCCAGTCGCAGCCGCCTTGCGAGCCGCCAGCCGAGCGTTTTCGCGCGGTTGGTGGCGGGCCAGCGTCCGGGAGGTTTGGGGTTCAGGCCCCACTTGCGCAGCAAACCGTTGAATGCGCGCGCGTCTGCTTCGGCGAAGCTCCATTCAGAGCGCCAGGTGATCGAGAGCGACACCGATGGCGCGGTGCCGTTGCGGACGAAGTGCGGCGCCATCACCGGCACGAATATCGCCTCGCCGGGCTCCAGTGCGAAGGCTTGGCCCCCGGCCAGAAGTTCATCCCGCCACTTGAGCTCGCGCCCGCCGCCGGTGTGGTAGGTTTCATGCACTGTATCGGGCGCATAAATGGGATCGCCTGCCGGAAACTGGGTCATCACTTTGGTGCCGCGCACTTGCATCAGGATGTTGTGCTCGGGATCGAAATGGTAGGGGGTGACGCCTCCCGCCGACGTGACGAAGATGAACCCTTGCGTCTTGAGCATCCGGCCCGTCTTCGCCTCGATCACCGGGCGGATTTCCGACAGCAGATCGGCCAGTAGCGCGGCATAGGCCGGATCTTGCTCGATGTTCTTGAGCACCGCCCACGAATTGGTCGTCTCGATGTTGCGGATAGTCTCGCCGATGGGGATGCCGGTGGGAGCCGGCTTGCCTTCGATGCCGATCGGCTGGTTGCCGGCGTTGTATTCGATCGACGCCTGCGGCAGTCCTTCGGCCAGTACCGCCAGCGCTTCCAGTTCCATCAACGGATGCGCGCCCAGCGCGTGGCTGAGTTTATGCGGCACTTCGGGATAGTTGGCCGTGAACGTGGCGCGCGATTGCTCTGAAAAAACGGCTGCGGACTGGAAGCTGGAGGGTGCGCTCATGGCGTTGGTCCTGCGGAGCTGCGGGCCGTTTCGGCGCGCACGAGCTGGCGGAATGCGGCGCGGCGAAGCGGCCCGCCGATGGCGATCGAGAGGCGACCGACCCGCCGCCGCTCGCGCCACAAGTGGTCGATCATCGGGTGGTCTGCCGCCGCACAGCTATCGCTCCAGTCCACGTCAGGCCGATCGAGCACTGCCAGATTTGCGCGCTGCAGCAGGACCCCGGGTGAGAAGCGGGCGTAGTTCTCGTCGAAGGCGGTCTTGAAGGAATAGGCGCCGGGCGGGGTCACGAATGTGGCAAGCAGTGCGATAGGCCGACCGTCGAGCGACAAGGTCAACCGCTCAAGCCGCCCGCGGGCTGCCGCGCCGGCAAGGCTCTCGCGAAACAGCGCCTCGGTGGCGGGGGTGCAGGACAGTGCGGAGCCGGCCTGGCCTTTCCAGCCCGCTTTCTCCATTGCGAGAAAGGCGTCGCACCACGGGCCGATGGCGTCGGCATCGGTGCTGCGGGTGAAAAGGACCGTGCCCTCGTCCGCGAGGCGGTTGGCCTGGCGGCGCAGTTCCTTGCGCTTCTTGCCGCTGAGCGAGGCTTCCAGATAGGCTTCGGGCGAAAGATCGGAAGCCAGCATCGCGCGCTCTTCCTCATGCACCACCACCGCCTGCCGGTGCTGGCTAGCCACCACCGCTTCCAGAGCGGCGTGGAGCGGCCCGCCGAGCAGAATGCCGCGCAAGTGTAGGAACAGCGCCAGGCCCGATCGTTCGTCCGCCCAGCGCAGCACCTCGCGCCAGAAAGCGGTTTCGCTTCCGCGTGCGACGAGGGGGACACCGCAGAAACAATTGGGGTGAAGCCAGCCCGCGATGTTCGGCAGCGGCCAGCGATAGTAGCGGCGGCTGCGCACGATCGGCAGTAGCCCCGTCAGGCGGCCGTTCTCTTCGTAGCGCAGCACCATGACTTTGTCGGTACCGGCCAGATTGCGGAGCGAGGGGAGGAGGTACCAACTTTCGAAGAAAGGGTTGGGCTCCGCCGCCTCGGCTGCCAAGCGATCCCACGCTTCGACCTGCGTTTGCAAGTCACGCCAGGGAATGCACGCCAGTTGGGACTGCAAAGGAAGCGGGGTGGCGCTGGCGGCTATGCCCGCCGTGTCGCTCCAGTCCTTCGTCTTGTTCGCCACGGGCTTTGTCTGTCCACTCGCATGCACGGTGTAGCCGGGCGTTATCGCAGAGAACTCAAGGAATGGCTAATGATCGAGCGTGCCGCACGGGTCATGAGAAAGGCCCGCCGGATCGCACCGACGGGCCTTTTTCAAGGCTTATCGGATTAACGCGAGACTATCCCGCTGCGAGCACCGACAGAAGCAGCAACGCGACGATGTTGGTGATCTTGATCATCGGGTTCACCGCCGGACCGGCGGTATCCTTGTAGGGATCGCCCACGGTGTCGCCGGTGACGGCGGCCTTGTGGGCATCTGAACCCTTGCCGCCATAGTTGCCATCCTCGATGTACTTCTTGGCATTGTCCCACGCGCCGCCGCCCGACGTCATCGAGAGCGCTACGAACAAGCCGCTGACGATCACGCCCAGCAACAGCGCGCCCAGCGCCGCGAAGCCGTTGGCCTGGCCTGCCACCCAGCCGATCACGTAGTAGACCGCGATCGGCGCCAGCACCGGCAGGAGCGAGGGGACGATCATCTCCTTGATCGCCGCCTTGGTCACGAGATCGACCGTGCGGGCGTAGTCCGGCTTTTCCTCGTAGGTCATGATGCCCGGCTTTTCGCGGAACTGCTCGCGCACGTCGATCACCACGTCGCCCGCCGCGCGGCCCACCGCCGTCATGCCCATCGCCCCGAACAAGTAGGGGAGCAGCGCACCCAGCAGCAGCCCGACGATGACGTAGGGGTTCTCCAGGCTGAAGTTTACGTGCAAGTCCGGGAAGAACTCACGCAAGTCGGTAGTGTAGGCGGCGAACAGCACCAGCGCGGCCAATCCCGCGGAACCGATGGCATAGCCCTTGGTCACGGCCTTGGTGGTGTTGCCCACCGCATCGAGCGCGTCGGTCCGCGCGCGTACGGCGTCGTCCAGGCCCGCCATCTCGGCGATGCCGCCGGCGTTGTCGGTCACTGGCCCGTAAGCGTCGAGTGCGACCACCATGCCGGCCAGCGCCAGCATTGCGGTGGCGGCGTAGGCGATGCCCAGCAGCCCGGCGAGTTGATAGGCGATGATGATCCCCGCAACGATCACGATCGTGGGAAGCGCCGTCGCTTCCAGGCTGATAGCCAGGCCCTGGATCACATTGGTGCCGTGGCCGGTGACGCTGGCCTTGGCGATCGAGCGGACCGGGCGGTAGTTGGTGCCGGTGTAGTATTCGGTGATCCAGATGATGAGGCCGGTCACGACCAGCCCGAGCAGCGCGCACCAGAACAAGTCCATCCCGTTGAACGCCAGGCTGCCGATCGTGGTGGCCATGTCGCCTTGCTGGACGAACCAGATGCAGCCGTAGATCGCCGGGACCGAGAGCACGGCGGTCACCAGGAAGCCCTTGTACATGGCGCCCATGATGTTGTTCGAATGGCCCAGCCGAACGAAATACGTGCCGATGATCGAGGTGACGATGCAGACGCCGCCGATCAGCAGCGGCAGCGTCATCAACGCCATCAGGCCGGTGCCCAGGCCCTTCACCAACAGCGCGGTGAGGATCATGGTGGCGCCCACGGTGACGACGTAGGTTTCGAACAAGTCGGCGGCCATGCCGGCACAGTCGCCCACGTTATCGCCTACATTGTCGGCGATAACGGCGGGATTGCGCGGGTCGTCCTCGGGAATGCCGGCCTCTACTTTGCCGACGAGATCTGCGCCGACGTCAGCCGCCTTGGTGAAGATACCGCCGCCGAGCCGCGCGAAGATGGAGATGAGCGAGGCGCCGAAGGCAAGGGCGGTCAGTGCCTGCACCACGGTGCGGTCGGTGCCACCCACGGTGTGGCCCGCGATGGCGGTCAGGTAGTAGAAGAACACCGCGATGGCGAGCAGCGCCAGGCCCGCCACCAGCATGCCGGTGATCGCGCCCGCGCGGAACGCCAAGGTTAAACCAGCCTGCAAGCCCGTCTGCGCGGCGGCAGCGGTGCGGACGTTGGCGCGGACCGAGATGTTCATCCCGATGAAGCCGGCCAGGCCCGACAGGATCGCACCGATAACGAAGCCGGTGGCGGATATTGCGCCCAATGTGGCCGCGATGATGACGGCAACCACCACACCGACCATGGCGATGGTGGAATATTGGCGTTTCAGATAGGCTTGCGCGCCTTCCTGGATGGCAGCGGCGATCTCCTGCATCTTTTCGCTGCCGGCGGGAGAACTCAAGACCTGACGACTGGTGACGAAGCCATAAACTATCGCCAGGAGCCCCAGGATAATCGCGATCGTGATTAGGTTCACGTAACGCCCCCTTCCCTATTGTTTTAATTCGACAGGTTTTCCTGCTCGAACGCACAAGGGCTATAGACAAGCTGGGGGGCTGGCAAGCGGCTTGTCTACGACTTGACGCGGCAGAACTTTGGCCAAGCAAGCAGCGCCAACGTCTTGGCCGGTAAGGGCGCGATTAGTGCTGGTAGCCGAGGTGGTTGGGCAGGGGGATCGGTAAAGCGCCATCCTGCAAGGTGAGGCCGCTGCCCGCTGCGACCCAGCCGATAGGCGTGACGACCAGCCCGAGATCGGCGGCGATCTTTTCGATGATGGCAGACTGGGCATCGGGCGCGGTGAACAGCAGCTCGTAATCGTCGCCCGCAGTCATGGCGGTGAGGCGAGCGGCCATGTCTTCGCCCGCCACGGCGCGCAGTTCGGGAGACAGCGGCACTGCGCCGGCTTCGAGGAGGATCGCGACGTTGCTTGCCGTCGCAATGCGCTGGGCATCGATCAACAAGCCGTCCGACACATCCATCATCGCATGTACCAGAGGGGCAAGCGCCACGCCCAGATGCGGTTCGGGGTCGGGGCGGCGGTATCGCTGCGTCAGCGCGTTGGCGTAAGGTTCATCAGCCTCGATCCGCCCGGTCAGCATCGCAAGGCCAAGGCCCGCATCGCCGATGGTGCCGCTCACCCAGACTCGGTCAGCGACCTGAGCGCCGCTGCGCGAGGGCACGGCGAGGCCGCTGGAGCCGACGCCCAGCGCCGTCAACGAGAAGCTGCGCGGGGCGCCGGTCGGCATCCGCACGGTATCGCCGCCCAGCAGCGGCATCGCGAAATGGTCGGAGGCCTCGGCAAGGCCGGAAAGGAACGCCGTGTCCCATTCCGTTTCGCCTAAGGCGTGGGAATAGAGGCACCCCAAGGGCCGTGCACCCTTGGCGGACAAGTCGGACACGTTGACCGCCAGCAGCTTCCACGCGATGTCCTGCGGCGGATCGTCCGGCAGGAAGTGGACGCCTTCCACCATCGTATCGAGCGTGAGCACCAGCGCCTCGCCGCCAATCTCCAGCACTGCCGCATCGTCTGCCAGCCCGCGCGCGCCCGGCGTGGTCACCAAGGCACGCAAGGCCAACAGAAGGGCATGTTCGGACGTCATCGGTTTGGCATGAGGCAGCGCTTGATCGCTGTCGAGCCGCAGTGCGACATGTCGGCGCTAAGCCGTGATGTCGCGATCCGCTGGCTCAGCGCACGTCCTTAGCCACGGCATCCAGCACACCGTTGACGAACTTGGTCTCGCGCGCATCGAAGAAGGCGTGCGAGACATCCAGGTATTCGCTGATAACCGCGCCGATCGGCACGTCGCGGCGGGCGAGAAGTTCGTAGACGCCCGCGCGCAGGATCTGGAGCTGGGTCTTGTCGAGGCGGGTGATCGACCAGCCTTCGGTAAGCCGGGCGGAAATCAGCGCGTCGATTTCATCGCGGCGCGCGACGGTGCCCTGGACGATGTCGTCGAAGAAGGTGATCTCGGCTTGCGCGAATTGCGCCTCGTCGATCTCCATCCCTGCGCGGTGGCGGTGGAATTCGTCGAGCAAGGTCGGCATCTTCGTGCCTTCCATGTCGAACTGGTACAGCGCCTGGACGGCAAGCAGGCGCGCGGCGGCGCGCTTTTGTTTGGAACTCGTGGTCATTGGCCAAGCCTTACGGAAATGGAGCGCGCGTGCGCGGGAAGCCCCTCGGCGTCGGCAAGCGCGACAGCGGCAGGGCCGACAGCGGCAAGCGCCGCGTCGTCGAGTTGGATGAAGCTGGTCCGCTTCATGAAGTCCAGCACCGAAAGACCGGAGGAGAAACGCGCCCGCCGCCCGGTGGGCAGGACGTGGTTGGGTCCGGCGACGTAATCGCCCACCGCCTCGGGCGTCATGCGGCCCAGGAACACCGATCCGGCGTGGCGGATCTGCTTGAACAGCACTTCGGGATCGTCGGTGGCGATCTCGACGTGCTCGGCGGCCAGGGCGTTGGCGAGGGCAGGGGCCTCTGCCAAGCTGCCGACCACGACGATGACGCCGTTGTCGTCCCAACTGGTGCGGGCGGTGGCCTGCGTGGCGAGTCCGGTCAGTTCGGTCTCCACCGCCGCAGCGACGGCATCGGCGAAGGTTGCATCGTCGGTGATGAGGATCGATTGCGAGGTGGGATCATGCTCGGCCTGGCTGAGCAAGTCGGCGGCGATCCGCTGCGGCGGGTTCTTCGCGTCGGCAATGACCAGGATTTCGCTGGGGCCGGCGACCATGTCGATCCCCACGACGCCGTAAAGCTGGCGCTTGGCCTCTGCCACCCAGGTGTTGCCTGGGCCGGTCACGACATCGACGGGCGCAATGCGATCCGTGCCGTAGGCAAGGGCCGCTACCGCATGAGCGCCGCCTACGCGCCACATCTCGTCCACGCCGGCCAGGTGCGCAGCCGCCAGCACCAGCGCGTTGACCTCGCCCTTGGGCGTCGGGGTTACGACGACGAGACGCTCGACGCCTGCCACTTTGGCCGGGATCGCGTTCATCAGCAGCGAGGAGGGATAAGCCGCGCGGCCACCCGGAACGTAAAGGCCCGCCGCGTCCACCGCATTCCAAACCGCGCCCAGGCGAACCCCTGCGGCATCGGTGTAGTCGCGATCTTCGGGCAATTGCGCTTCGTGGTAGGCGCGGATGCGGGTTGCGGCCAGTTCCAGGGCATCGCGCAAGGCGGGGTCGAGCGCCTCGAAGGCGGCCTTGCAATCAGCCAGGTCCACTTGCCAGCCAGTGCGGTCGAGATCGTGGCCGTCGAACTTGGCGGTCAGTTCCGCCAGGGCCGCATCGCCGCGCTCGCGCACGGATTGCAGGATTGCGGCCACGTCGGCGGCGACATCGATGGCGCTCTCACGCCGGTCGGCGACGACGCGGGCGAAGGCTTCGGCGAAACCGGCATCGCTGGAGGACAGCCGCAGCATCAGGCGGCGACCTTCTCGGCCACCAGCGCCCGGAACGCCTCGACCAGCGCGGCCACCCGCTCGTCGGTCTTGAGCGCGGCACGGTTGACGATCAGGCGGGCAGAGATGTCGAGGATACGCGCCGTCTCGACCAATCCGTTTTCTTGGAGCGTGCGCCCGCTGGAAACCAGATCGACGATCCGGCTCGACAACCCGAGCGACGGGGCCAGTTCCATCGCCCCGTTCAGCTTCACGACCTCGGCCTGCACCCCCAGCTTCTCGAAGTGGCGGCGGGTAAGATTGGGGTACTTGCTGGCGATGCGAAGGTGCGAAGGCAGCGCGCCGCTGGCCTGGCCCGCCGGTTCGGCGACCGAGAGGCGGCAGTGGCCAATGTCCAGATCGACGGGCGCGTACAGATCGGGATAGGCAAATTCCTCCACCACGTCCGAGCCGACGATGCCGACTTGGGCAGCGCCATGTGCGACGAACGTCGCTACGTCGAAGGCGCGCACACGGATCAGGCGCATGTCGCTGTTTTCACAAGCGAACGAAAGCGCGCGTGACTTCTTGTCATGGAACTCTGCCTCGGGCACCACGCCGGCGCGCGCCATGAGCGGCAACGCCTCGTCGAGGATTCGGCCCTTGGGCACGGCGAAAGTCAGGGGTGTCGGCATGGTGCGCGCGTTTAGGCCGACAAGGCCCAAAGCACAACCGCCCAGAAAGGCCCAATGGTGCCCGAAAAATCGATCATGGAAATCGTAAACGTAGAAGCAGCGATCCGCTGGCAGGCCGAGCATTCCACCCGCAATGGCGCTCCTGCCACCGGGCGGCTGCTTCTGGGGCTGGTGCCGCTGTTGGAAACCGACCTGGCGGTGGGCGAGAAGATGCGGACTTGGCCCGGCCTATCGCTGGAAGCCGCGATGCCGCTGCGGATCGCCGGCGGCTTTCACAACTTGCATCTGACCGGCGGCGACGACCGTTTAGGACCGATCTATCGCGGCGAAGCGACGGACCAGGACGCGGTCGACGCGATCGTGCTGGCCGTGGCGACCGATCATGACGCAGCGCTGCTCCCCTGGTTCGACGGCCCGCCGCAGACCAATGAGGCAGGCCGCTCGGCGGGGGTCATGGCGGCGCTGCTGTGGCTGTCCGGCCAGATCGGCCCGCGTTTCGCGCTGTTCGAACTGGGATCGAGCGCCGGGATCAACACCATGCTGGACCGCTTCGATTTCGATCTGGGCGGAGTGCGCGCTGGCGTCGAGGACTCGCCGATGAAGATTGCGCCCGAGTGGCGAGGACCGCCGCCGCCTGCTGCGCCAGTCGAGATCGTCTCAGTGCGCGGATGCGACGTGGCGCCGATCGATTTGCTCGACCCGGCGCAGGCCCTGCGGTTGAAAAGTTACGTCTGGGCCGAAGTGACCGAGCGCCTTGCCCGGATCGATGCAGCGGTGGCGCTTGCGTCCCAACGGCGGCCCGATGTGGTGCGCCGTGACGCCGGCGAGTTCGTTGCCAGCGTTCTGAGCGAGGAGCCGCCCTACGGTGTCGCGCGGGTCCTGTTCCACACGATCGTGTGGCAATATCTGCCGGCGGAAACACGGGCTGCGATCACCGCTGCGATGGAAGCCGCCGGCGCCCGCGCCACTGCGGACAGCCCGCTCGCTTGGATCAAGATCGAGACGAACCGCCAGACCTTCCGCCACGAGATTCGCGTGCGGTACTGGCCGGGTGGAGCAGAGGAGCATGTGCTGGGCACCGTCCACGCTCATGGCGCGTGGTTGGAGTGGTTCGGGGTTTAGCCCAAGCCGCGCGCCATCTATTCGCCCGGCGCGCTGGCCTTGATCGCAACGGCGTGGACGCGGTTGCCGGGAATGTCACCCAGCGCGGCGTTGACCAGCCGCTGGCGCCGGAGGCGTGAGACGCCGGCGAATTGATCGCTCTCGATCCGAATCGTGAAATGCGATTCGCCGCTGCCATCATCGCCGGTGTGGCCACTGTGGCTGGCGGAATCGTTGATGACTTCGAGCTGGCTGGGCGAGAAGGCGGCGGCAAGTAATTGCCGCATTTCGAGTGCGAGTGGTCCGGTCATGTCTTTCCTTTACGCGCTTGATCCCCCATCTGGAAGCCGGTGAGACACCAGCGATTTCATGGCCGGATCGATTCCGGCGGGCGTGCATGCAACTGGCCGGGATGCGACGAAGCGGGAGAGTTTCGCGCGCCCGGCGTTCGGCCGCCCGGCTTCGACGGGCCCGGCGATTATCGCTGGTTCTGCCTGGAGCATGTCCGCCAGTTCAACGCCGGCTACGACTATTTCGACGGCATGGAAGCCGAGGAAATCCTGCGCGCGCAATCGCCGCTGCATGGCTGGGAGCGCCAGACCCGCGCCTTTCGGCCCGACGCCGGCATCGACGAAGCACCGCACTGGGGCCAGTTCGCCGATCCGTTGGAGGCAATCAGCGCCCGGGCCAGGGCGCACGTGCGCCAGCGGCGCGAGGCGATGCGCCCGGAAAACACCCGTTTCGCGCCGGATGAACGCCGTGCCCTGGGCGTCTTGGGCCTGGACGGCGACATCGATCGCAAGACGCTGCGGCTGCGCTACACCAGGCTTTTGCGGCAATACCATCCTGACCATAACGGTGGCGATCACGGTTTTGCCGATCGGCTGCAAGCCGTGGTGGAGGCCTACCAACTTCTGCGCAAAGCCCGCGCGCTGGCTTGAGTTGCCCGAACGCGAGATTGGTTACCTCGCTTCGCGTTCGCAGATTTCGGCCAATTGCGCGGCGCAGGCGCCCCAGCCTTGTTCGAAACCCATGTCGGCGTGCTGCTTGGCTGCATCCGCCGTCCAATGGCGTGCCTTGGCAGTATAGCGAGTGCCATCGCCTTCGGGCTCAATTTCCCAGATCCCGATCATGAACGGGCCGTTGGGCTGGAAATCGTCGACTACAGCATCTGTCGTGACGATCCGCGGTCCCTCATCATAGGCAAGGTAAATGCCGCTTTGAGGTGCGATTTCGCCGTTTGGGCCGTAGATCGTCATCTTGGCTATACCACCCGGGCGTCGGTCCTGGTGATCGATCTCCACCCGCCAGGGGGCAGGGCACCACCACTCGTGTGGGCGATTGGCCATGACATCCCACACCACTGCAGGCGGAGCGGCGATAAAGCGGGTGACCGAGAGTTCATGATTTTCGGGCATCGGTTCTCTCCTCGTCGTCATTCTCAGTCGGCGCGCTCCTCGAATCGCGCTGTCGTGGTGATGGGAATTGTTGGGCCTTACGATGGCTTTTTCATGTCCTCGATCAGCTTGCCGTCGATCGCCTTGGCAGCCCTGTAAGCGGGCCGCGCCTGGCAACGCTCGGCATAGGCCACCAATGGCTCGTCCGGCGGTAGCACCCCGAAGGTGAGACCCCAGTCAAGCGAGCTGCCAAAATAGACGTCGGCCATCGTGAACCGATCGCCGCAGACCCAGGTGCGGCCATCGAGAAAGGCGTCGAGGGTGTGGATCACGCGCTCAATGCTTCCGAAACCAACCATCGCCTGTTGCTCGGGTGAGGGTTCGAACTTGAGGGCGCGGGCAGCGATCACCTGATCGATCGGACCGGCGGCGAACAGCGTCCAGCGATAGTAGTTGGCGGTTTCCGCATCGTTGGGAAGTAGGCCCGCCTCTGGGTGCATTTCCGCCAGGTAGAGGCAGATCGCCGCTGCCTCGGTCACGATCCGATCGCCGTCGTCCGCGTGGTGTATCAGGGTGGGCAGCTTGCCCATCGGGTTCGCTTCGAGCAGCGCGGCGGGCTTGTCACGCCAATCGACCAGCCGCTGTTCGTAGTCCGCGCCAACTTCATGCAAAGCCCATCGCGCGATCTGTCCGCGCGACATCGGATTGGTGAAAAACGTATAGTCGGCCATCGGCGGGTCCTCTCCCAGCGGCTTCCAATGTTGGAACATTGGTGGAACAATGGCACGGCGTCAATGGCACCTGCTTGCGGTGCGAGGCGCAAACCTTGTTGCGGCGCAGCGCCGGGTTCGTTAGGCGATAAGGCGATGACTGACTCCAACACCACCGCCTCGCGCGCCGAGAATCGCGACGCCACCGTCCTTGCCGCGCCCGACATCGAGCTCGACGTGCGCGAGACCTTCGGTATCGACGTCGACATGAAGGTGCCTGCCTTCTCCATTGCCGACGAGCGCGTGCCCGATCTCGACGAAACCTACGTCTTCGATCCGGACACCACGCTCGCGATCCTGGCCGGCTTTGCCTACAACCGCCGGGTGATGGTGCAGGGCTATCACGGCACGGGTAAATCGACCCATATCGAACAAGTCGCCGCGCGCCTGAAATGGCCGTGCATCCGCATCAACCTGGACGCGCACATCAGCCGTATCGACTTGATCGGGCGCGATGCGATCGTGCTGCGCAACGGCATGCAGGTGACCGAATTCCGCGAGGGTCTGCTCCCCTGGGCGCTGCAGCACCCGGTCGCGCTGGTGTTCGACGAATATGACGCGGGCCGCCCGGACGTGATGTTCGTGATCCAGCGCATCCTGGAGACGGAGGGCAAGCTGACCTTGCTCGACCAGAACCGCGTGATCCGCCCCGATCCGCACTTCCGCTTGTTCGCGACGGCCAACACGGTCGGCCTGGGTGACACGTCCGGCCTCTATCACGGCACCCAGCAGATCAACCAGGGCCAGATGGACCGCTGGAACCTGGTGGTGGCGCTGAACTACCTCTCGGCAGAGGTGGAAACCGGCATCGTCGTGGCCAAAGTGCCGCAGATCGCGCCCAGCGTCATCGCGCAGATGGTCAAAGTGGCCGATTTCACCCGCCTGGGCTTCATGAACGGCGACATCTCGACCGTGATGAGCCCGCGCACGGTCATCACCTGGGCCCAGAACGCCGCGATCTTCAAGAACGACGTCGGCTTCGCCTTTCGCCTGTCATTCCTGAACAAGTGCGATGAGACGGAGCGGATGCTGGTAGCCGAATACTACCAGCGGGTGTTCGGGCAGGACTTGCCGGAAAGCATCGTCGGCAAGGCTTGAGGGCTATCGACCGGGGAATTTTCCCGCTTTCGTGGGATTGAGACGCGCAAGCAATACGGGTTGAGCACGTACTCACCCGGTCACGGCGTTGCCGTCGCGCTCTGCGTGGCAGCGGAGGCGAAGAGTTTGCCGGCCATCGTCTTCTCGGGCGAATCGTAAGCGCCGTAAAGCACCGGATCGAGGACCTTGTGCGCCAGATCGGGCTTACCCTGTTTGACCAGCTCGGCGCCCAGTTCCAGCCGGGGCGAAGGCGCGGCAGGAACGTATTGCGTTACGCTGGCCATGCCTAAGATCGCGCCTGCCGGCACGGCCTCACCGGCCTTGGTGAAGCTTTGAAAGTAAGCGATCAGCGGCAGCGGTTCGTCGGCATCGATTTCGATAGCGCGTGCGATGGTCTTGCGGGCTTCGACCAGGCGTTGCGCACGTTCTGCTGCCGGCGCGGCCAGCGCAAGGTCCGTCTGTGCCACCCCTTTCCAACCGAGCGCGTGAACGTTGTCTGGTGATTTCGCCAGCACCGCATCTGCATCGGCCAGGCAATCCTCCGACTGACCACTGCGACATTCCGCCTCGGCCAGGGCCAGGGATGCTTCCGCATTCAAGGGCGCGGTAGCCAGGCGCTGACGCAGCGGAGCGATCCATGGCGCACCGACGGTCGCATCGGTCACAATACTGCCTGCCGCAAGCGGCGGAGCTGTGATCGTTCCCAGCCTCAACCGGGCTTCCAAGCCGGCGGCGTCGCTTTGCGTCAAGGTATCGATCGCCGGTTCTTCCTCCACCACCGTCGGCTTTGCGCCATGGGCGTAGGTGATGTCCCGGTTGGCGTGACTGACGACTTCGCGCTGAAGCTGGCCGAGATCGGGGAAAGCGGTGGCGGCTTCGGCCAGCGATTTGCCCTCACGAACCGCAGCCATGTATCGAGCGAACTGCGCTTGGCGATCCGGCTTGAGATTGGAGTAGAGGAAGTAGTGCGCCATCGCCCAGGCATGGTACGGGGTCCAATCCATTCGCAACGAGCGATCGGCAAGGTATTTGCCCGTCACCACATCTGCCGCTTTGACCAGGCCATACGAGCGGAACACCAGCTTATAATCCGGCGGTGGCAGCGCGTAATCCAAACCACCGTCCTTGCGCACCTCGATCGTTGAGAACAACGCGCCGACGCCATCCAGATACCAGCGCGGATAGGCCGCCGGGGCGTAAGTCAGCACATAGTGCTGTGCGAAGGCAGAATAGAGGACGGCTTCCCACGATCGCTTGACGGGCAAATGGTATGGTCGCCGCTTGTCCATACAATCCCCCCCATTCGCATAGGCAGCCTCGCAATCTGCGTCGCGGGCCTTGGGGGTGTTAAGATCTACCGCTTGGTCCAACCGGGCGATGGCGAGGACTTCGCCTTGTTCGCGTGGATCGTAGTAACGCTGATCGGCGAAGGCTTTCGTATAAGGCCCTTCCTCCGAGCGTAGATTGCGAAGGCCCAATTCCTTGAGTTTCGCGCCGGAATCGAACAGCACGATCTGGATCTTGGCCGTATCGCCGGTGGTCTGCCCCTGGTTGTAAATGCGGGCAAGAAGCTGGTGCAGCCGCTCCAGATTTCGGGCTACGCGGCGCACGTCGTCGTCGCCGGTATCGGCATAAACCACAAGGTGTCTGGTTTCAGCGCGGCGCCAGGCGCTGGGAGGATCGACCTTGGTGTCGGCCGACCCGGTGACCAGAATTTCCCGATTGCCCGGCTTGGCGGCCCAAGCACCTTGAGGTGCGAACGCGCAAAGCATTAGGCAAAGGGCCGAGGTGGTCGAACGAACCATCCGCATAAAGCACCGGACTCGCAAAAGGAGGACCGGGTTCATCCTCGCTCCAAACGAGGTCAGTGTGAAGTGAGGAACGTCCTCGCCCAGGTTACAATTCGTATATCGGCAAGGCTCGGCGCGAACGATGCCCTTCGGATAGCCGAAACCAGGAGCCCTACAGATTACACTGCCACCATCACTCCCAGCAGATCGTCCAGGTCCGCCACCGCGAATGCCGTGAAGGCGTCGCCGATGCCGTAGGGCAGCAGCACCCGGCGTCGGTCGCCCACGGCATGAACCAGCGCGCCGCAGCTATACGTCACGTTCGGCACGTAGCCGCCGCGCTGTTCGGCGCTGGGGAAGATGAGGGGTGCGTGGGTACGGGCGAGGAGGCGGGACGGGTCGGCCTTGTCGAGCAGGCAGGCGCCGATGGCATAGCCGCGCACCAGGCCGACGCCGTGGGTGAACACCAGCCAGCCTTCGTCGATCTCGATCGGAGAGCCGCAGTTGCCGATCTGCACGAATTCCCACGGATAGCAGGGGCGCACGATCGGCTCTCCTTCCTCCCAGACATCCAGGTCGTCCGAGCGGAGCAGCCAGATGTTCTCGCTGTCCTGCCGGCCCAGCATCACATAGCGACCATCGATCCGGCGCGGGAACAAGGCCATGCCCTTGTAGCCCGTCATCGCGCCGGATAGCGGCTGCATCTCGAACGTGCGCAAGTCCACTCCGCGCAGGATTTCCTGGCGGACGTGGCTGCCATCGAAGGCAGTGTAGGTGCCGATGACTTGTTGGCTGCCGTCGTCCTCGGTGAAGGTGACGAGGCGCAAGTCCTCAACCCCCTGGCGTTGCTGGGGCAGGACCGGAAAGATCACCGTTTCAGAGACGTCCTGCGCATCATCGCAGATCAGGCGCACCCATTCACCGTCATGGCTTTCGATGCGGGGTGGGATACCGTGGGGGCTGGCCGGGTCGATGGTCAATCCGGTCCCGCCGTCCCAGGTGCCGGTGCGGAACGTAACGGACGAGACATGACCTTCGCCGATACCCCGCAGCGAAAGCAGGAAACGCAACTGGCCGTCCTTGGCCAATCCGTCCTCACCAGGGATCAGAACAAGGCTGGGGTTGAATAAGGCCGCAGATTCGAAAGCGTATTCCTGACTGAAATACGCGCCCACCAGCAGCAGGTCTCGCTCTGACAGACCGGACAAATCGCCCAGTTCGTCGCGCATCTCCTCGACCCGGCGCCGGAAGATCGCATCGGCATTGCGGTGCCGCTGGCGCATCGGGCCTGCTATGTACGCCTGCATCCGCTCGCGCACGTCCTCGTCCAGCGCTTTCAGCCGGCGGACCAGAGCTGGCGGGCGGGGCGGATTGTGGGCGAAGCGCTCGGGCCAGGTGAACGAGAAGGGCCGGATGACCGTGCGCGAGGAATCGGGTGTGAGGGTGACGGGGAGCTTGGTGAATACTTCGGAGGTGTCCATCTGCGGCGCAACGCCCGCGCACGCCGATGGTTCGCTGCAATTACACTTCGTTACCCGAATTGCGGATAGTCCGCCTTCACGAAGTACAGGCCTTCGGGCGGTGCGTTATGGCCCAAAGCCTGCCGGTCCCGCGCTTCTAGCGCTTCGGCGATCCGTTCTTCCGGCCACCGGCCCAGGCCTACCAGCGTCAGGCAACCCACCATCGAGCGAACCTGATGATGGAGGAAACTGCGCGCCGCCGTCTCGATCAGCACCACATCGCCCTCGCGCCGAACCGCGATGCGATCGATCGTCTTGAGTGGGCTGGCCGCCTGGCATTGGACAGATCGGAACGTCGTGAAGTCGTGCATGCCCACCAAGGCCTGTGCCGCGCGGTGCATCGCGTCTGCATCCAGCGGGCGGATCACATGCCAGGCCCGCCCGTGTTCCAGCGTCAACGGGGCGCGGCGGTTTATGATGCGGTAGAGATACGATCGACCGCTGCACAAGAACCGCGCGTGCCAGTCCTCGGGCACCTCGACGCAATCGAGCGCGGCGATCGGGTTCGGTCTCAGCCTTGCGTTCAGCGCTTCCATGAAGCGGAACGGGCTGAGCGGCTTGGGACTGTCGAGATGGACCCGCATGCCCAGCGCGTGAACGCCCGCGTCGGTGCGCCCGGCGGCGTGCATGATGACCGGCTGGCCAAGGATCAATTCCGCCGCTTCCTCGATCGTTTGCTGCACCGTGGGGCCATGGGCCTGGCGCTGCAGGCCCATGAACGGGCCGCCGTCGAACTCGATGGTCAGGGCAAAGCGTGGCATTCGTCTAACCCAGCCGGGTTCCTGCCGCGATCGGCCGGCCGCGCAGCAAGTCCGCGCTGTCCATCGCGGGTTTGCCTGCGCGCTGGATGCGCGTGATCCGCAGCGCACCGTCACCGCAGGCGATCGTCAGCGCCTCGTCCAACGTCACACCAGGCTCGCCGGCGGCATCGATGACTTGCGCTGCCAGCACTTTGTAACGCTCGCCATCGAGCACGAAGAACGCGCCGGGCGCCGGCATAAACGCGCGGACATGACGCTCCACTTGCTCGGCCTCCTGCGTGAAGTCGATCTGCGCCTCGGCCTTGTCGATCTTGCGGGCGTAAGTCACCCCGTCCTCGGGCTGGCGCACGGCGCGGTGTACCGCCAGGTCGCGCAAGGTGCCGATCAGCAGCTGTGCGCCCTTGTCGGCCAGCTCCGCCGTCAGTTCGCCCGCGTTCTTGGCATCGATCACCGTGCGCAGCGTCGCCAGCATCGGCCCGGTGTCGAGCCCGGCCTCCATCTGCATGATGGTGATGCCGGTGGTCGGATCGCCCGCCAGGATGGCGCGCTGGATCGGCGCTGCCCCGCGCCAGCGCGGCAGGATCGAGGCATGGATGTTCAGGCACCCCAGGCGCGGCGCATCGAGCACCGCTTGCGGCAGGATCAAGCCATAAGCAGCCACCACCGCAATATCGGCGTCCAACGCGGCGAACGCGGTTTGCTCGTCCGCCCCCTTTAGCGAAACCGGATGGCGCACCTCGATGCCGCGTACTTGCGCTTCCTTGTGGACCGGGGAGGGGGTCAACTCGTTACCGCGCCGTCCGCCGGCGCGGGGGGGCTGGCTGTAGACCGCCAGGACCTCGTGCCCGGCCTCGACCAGCGCGACCAGCGCAGGCACCGCGAACTCGGGCGTTCCCATGAAGATCACGCGCATATGTGGGGAACTCTCCGTTGCACTTTCGCCGGCAAGCGACAGCCCCTATCTCTACACCCATGGCATCGCAAGAGATCGAGGCACTGACCGCCGCCCTGTCACGCTTGCCCGGCCTCGGCCCTCGCTCGGCACGGCGGGCGGTGCTGTGGCTTATCAAGCGCCGCGAAACCGCGCTGGTCCAGGTGCTGGATGCGCTAGCTGCCGTGCGCGAGGCGCTGGTGGAGTGCGCGGTGTGCGGCAACGTTGATACCACCAGCCCTTGCGCGATCTGTGCTGATTCGCGCCGTGACCATCGTGCGTTGTGCGTGGTGGAGGAAGTGGCGGACCTTTGGGCGCTCGACCGCGCGCGGTTGTTCGCCGGAACGTATCATGTGCTGGGCGGTAAGCTCTCGGCGCTCGACGGGATACGGCCAGAGGATCTGGCGATCGATCGCTTGCTCGCGCGGGTGGAAGGTGGCGGCATCGACGAGGTGCTGCTGGCGATGAACGCCACGCTGGAAGGGCAGACGACCGCCCATTACATCGCCGAACGGCTCGAAAACCTGCCGGTGCGCGTCACCCAACTGGCGCACGGCCTGCCGGTGGGCGGCGAGCTGGACTACCTCGATGAAGGCACGCTGGCCCAGGCGATCCGCGCGCGGCGGCCCGTGGGCTGAGAGCATGTTTGTAAATCCGCCGTAAGCGGACTTCGCGGTAGTGGGCCGGTGCCGTTCTGAAAATCTCCAGAACGCATGACGGCTTGCGCGTATGGCTTTCGATGATTATTTGCCCCACCATGGCTATCCGCGAAATCATCGAAGTCCCTGACGCGCGTCTCAAGCAAGTCAGCACCCCCGTCGAAGCGTTCGACGATGAACTCAAGACGCTCGTCGCCGACATGTTCGAGACGATGTACGACGCGCCCGGTATTGGTCTGGCCGCAATCCAGGTCGGCGTGCCGCTGCGGGTTCTGGTGATCGATCTCCAGCCTGAGGACGACGAAGCAGAAGAAGAGCTGTGCGAGGCGCACGGCGGCCACGCGCACTACCACAAGCCCACCAAGCGCGAGCCGCGGGTGTTCATCAACCCCGAAATCCTCGATCCTTCCGAAGATTACATCGTCTATCAGGAAGGCTGTTTGTCGGTCCCAGAGATCTACGCCGATGTCGAACGCCCGGCCAGCATCCGTGCGCGCTGGCAGGATCTGGATGGCAATGCCCACGAAGAGGACATGGAAGGGCTGATGGCGATCTGTCTGCAGCACGAGATGGACCACCTCGAAGGCGTGCTGTTCATCGATCACCTCTCGCGCCTCAAGCGTCAGATGGTGCTGAAAAAGCTGGAAAAGATGCGCAAGGCGGCCTGATTTATCGCCTTCGATCGCGTCCTCGGCAGGGGGCGGCGACCGAGCGAGGATCGTGCTCCGCCGTGGAAAAATCGCGGGCGGGACTAGCGTCCTGAAATGTTCTGATTAGGCTGTGGCGATGGAAATGATCGTCGCCATGATTCTCGCACTCGTCGTCGGCCTGGCCGCCGGCTGGTTCTTCGGTTCGCGTCCTGCAGCGCAATGGCGCGAGCAGGCGGAAGCGCGAGAGCGCGAAGGGCGCGATCAGGCGGAGAAGTTCCGCCTCGCCATTCGTGACCTTGCCGGCGCCGAAGAACGCGCGAGCCGCGCCGATTCGCTGGCGCAAGCGCTGGATGCGGCGCGTAGCGACCATGCTCTGACGCTGGAGCGGGTTCGTGGCGACGCCACGCAAGTGCTCGAACGCACACGCGGCGAATTGACGGCGGTGCTGGACAAGACCCGCAGCGACCATGCTGTACTCGTGGATGGGCTGCGTCGTGAACAGCGCGACCTGGCCTCCGAACTTGCCACTCTGCGAGAGAAATCCGCCAATTTCGATGAGCAAAAACGTTTGCTGATCGAGGCTCAGGAAGCCTTGCGCAAGGAATTCGAGAATGCCGGCGCCAAAGTTCTGGCAGGCGCGCAGGAAGCGTTTCTTACCCGCGCTGGGGCTCGCTTCGAGGAAAGCGAGAAGGCTAATGCCGAGCGAATAACCCGCATTCTCGCCCCCGTTGGCGAGCGGCTAAAGAGCTACGAGGAGCAAGTCTCGGCGCTGGAGGCCAAGCGCGTGGACGCGTTCGGCCAGCTCAACGGCCAGATCGAGGCGCTCCGCGTTGGGCAGGAGCAAGTGCGAATCGAGGCGTTGCGGCTAGGCAATTCGCTGCGCAACGCGCCCAAGGCGCGCGGTCGCTGGGGTGAGCAGCAACTCAAGAACGTGCTCGAACAATGCGGGCTGACCGAACACACCGATTTCGTCACCGAACATTCCATCAACACCGAGGATGGTCGTTTGCGCCCTGACGCGATCGTGCGGGTGCCGGGCAACAAGCAATTGGTGATCGACGCCAAGGTTTCGCTCAACGCCTATCAGGATGCGTTCGAGGCGGAAGACGAGACGGCTCGGCTTGCCTCGCTCAACCGCCATGCCGCCTCGATGCGCAACCACATCCAGATGCTCGGCGCCAAGAGCTATCAAAGCCAGTTCGAGAATGCCCCCGACTACGTCATCATGTTCGTGCCGGGCGAACACTTCATCGCCGCCGCGCTCGACCAGGATTCGGGGCTGTGGGACTTCGCATTCGATCGCAAGGTGTTGCTCGCCAGTCCGACCAACCTCGTCGCCATCGCCCGCACCATCGCCCAGGTCTGGCAGCAGGAAGGATTGGCGAAAGAGGCGCGCGAAATCGGCAAGCTCGGCGCGGACCTCTATGACAGCATCGCCAAGACGCAGGACGATCTATCGAAGGTCGGTACCCATCTCGGTCGCGCCGTGAACAGCTTCAACGACTTCGCCCGAACTTACGAAGGCAACGTCATGAGCCGCGCGCGCAGGCTTTCGGAAAAGCACATCAAGATCGGCAAGCGCGAGGTTTCCGAAGACATCCCGCTGGTAGAAGTGGCCCCGCGATATTCGACTGCGGTGATCGGACAAGATGATGCCGCCGAGGCAGCAGAGTAGCCGATTTTCGCGGGAAGCCGGGAAGCGCGCCGCCGAGCGTCCGACGCTTACCGCAAGTGCGCCAGAGCCTCGTAGGCCAGCACCGCGCCTGCGACCGACGCATTGAGACTATCGGCGCGACCCAGCATCGGGATGGTGACGCGCAAGTCGCAAGCGGCTTCGTATTCCTCGGGCAGCCCTTGCGATTCGTTGCCGACCATCAGGAAGCACGGCGCGGCATAAGGCGCCTGGCGGTAATCGAGCGGATCGCGCAACGATGCGGCGACCAATTGGCCGTCGCCCGCGCGCAGCCAGCCGATGAATTCATCCCAGCGGGCCAACGCCAGCTTCTGGGTGAAGATCGCGCCCATGCTGGCGCGCACGGCCTCGACCGAGAACGGGTCGGCGCAATCGTCGAGCAGGATGAGACCGCCCGCACCCACGGCATCGCCGGTGCGCAGCATGGTGCCCAGGTTCCCCGGATCGCGCAGCGCCTGCGCCACCAGCCAGATCGGCGCGGCCTGGCGATCCAACGCGGACAAACTGGTGTCGAATTCGGTGAAGACGCCGGCAACCGCCTGAGGATTGTCTTTGCCCGTGACTTTGGCGAGGATTTCCAAATCCATCTCGACCACGTCACCACCCGCGGCGATCACCGCGCGTTCCAGCGAATCGAGCAAGGGGTGTGCCTCGCGCCCGGTGGCCATGACCAGGATTTCAGGCACGATGCCGCTTTCGCGCGCGTCGGTCAGCAGGCGCAATCCCTCGGCTAGAAATCGCCGTTCGCGCTTGCGGTACTTCTTGTCCCTGAGCGAGCGCAGGAACTTGACGAGCGGATTGGAAAAGCCGGTAATATGGCGGCGCTCAGGCACCTGAAATCGCCTTTATCAGTCTTCGCCGAAGCCATCGCGCACGAGGCCGGCCAGCGTGGCGAGCGCGGTGTCGGCGCCGTCGCCCGAGCAACTGATCTCGATCGTATCGCCCTTCGCGGCGCCCAGCATCATCAGTCCCAGGATCGAGCCGCCCGCCGCCGAGCTGCCGTCCTTCGAGACCGTCACCGATACGGTGGCCGGCAGTTCAGCGACATGGTTGACGAACTTCGCGCTGGCCCGTGCATGCAGTCCGCGCTTGTTGACGATCAGAACCGATTCCCGGCAGTCAATCATGCATCCTGCCCCAGGTATTCGCTGGCGATGGTGATGTAGTTACGCCCGGCATCGCGGGCGGCACCGGCTGCTTCGCGCACGCCCATGCAACTGCGGGCCTTGGCCAGGCGGATCAGCATCGGCAGGTTGATGCCGGCGATCACTTCGACTTTGCCGGCCTGCATCAGAGAGATGGCCAGATTCGAGGGGGTGCCGCCGAACAAGTCGGTCAGGATGATAACGCCTTCGCCGCTATCGACTGCAACGATCGCCTCGGCGATTTCACTGCGGCGCCGCTCCATATCGTCGTTGGGCCCGATGCACACGGTCGCGACGGCAGGCTGGTCGCCCACTACGTGCTCCATCGCGTTTACGAACTCTTCGGCGAGATTGCCGTGGGTCACCAGGATCATGCCGATCATTCTGGAAATGGGCTCCGATTCCTACCTGCGCCCCCAGGCGTTTCGTTGATTTTTTTCACGTCGCGACCGCCTTCTAGAAAATCTGCGGCGCGCGAGGCCAGGTTGCGGTGCAGCAATGTGGGCGAAAAACCGGCATGGCGCAAGGCCGCTGCGATCTGCTCTGCTGTGAAAACCGATCGGTGTCTCCCTCCGGTACAACCGAAGGCGATATGGACATACGCCTTGCCCTGCTGGCGATAGCGCGGAAGCAGGAGCAGGAGCAGGTCGCGAATGCGGGTGAACGCCTCATCCCAGGCCGGATCTTGCATGATATAAGCGCCTACGGCGGCGTCCTGCCCGGTCTGCGGGCGCAACACCGGGTCCCAATGCGGATTCTCGATAAAGCGCATATCGAAAACCAGGTCTGCCACCGGGGGCATCCCGCGCGAAAAGCCGAAACTGGATACGGTGATCGTCAGATCTTCGGGCGCGCTGGCGGCGAAGTCTTCGCGAATCACGCGTTGCAGATCGTTGCTGGTAAATTCGGTAGTGTCGATCAGCAGATCGGCCCAGCGGCGCATCGGTGCCAGCAGTTCGCGTTCCGCCCGGATGCCGGTGGAGGCGGGAGCGTCCAACGCCAGGGCATGGCGACGGCGCGTCTCGTTGTAACGACGCTCCAGTTCCTTGCTGGAGCAATCGAGGAACAGCGTGGTCAATTCGATATCGCGGCGTTCACCCAAGGCCTTTACCTGGGCGATGATCCGTTCCGGGTTGAAGCCGCGCGTGCGCGAATCGAAGCCGATCGCCAGGGGAGTGAGGGTGTCCTGGCGGCTGCCCAGCGCCTGGCTCAGGCCATGGCCGGGTGCGGATTCGAGCAGGCCGTCCAGTAGTCTGATTGGGAAATTGTCGACGATCTCCCAGCCTAAATCCTCCAGCACTCGAAGCGCGGTGGTCTTGCCGGCCCCGAGCATGCCGGTCACCAGCAGCACGCGTTGACAGGCTGCGGGACTCGGTTCTGTGGTTGTATCGTGCTGGAGTTTGTCGCCGTCCATTTACCCTCTTGTGCGCCCGGTTCAGCGGAAAGGAAAGGGGGCTTAACGAGTGATATTCAGGACGATGGCGCGGATGCCGCGCTCTCACTTGCCGAAGCGGGCCAGCCAAAACGGGCCAGGGCAAGTTCCACCTTGAGCGCGAGCGGCCCGCCGTCTGGCCACAACCGCAGACAAGGTACCGATACTCCGCCGATCGCGATGATCTGGGCCTGCTCGATGTAGCGCGGCGCGTCCGCATCCAGCATGACCGCCAGCGCGACCGGCGCGCTCTCGCACACCGGGAACGGCAGCAAGCCGAGGTTGCGCACTTCCAGAAGCCCGTGGGTATTGGGGTGTGGCTGGGCGACCAGCTTGTCGCCTTCGGTGGACAGCAAGACCGAATCGTCTCCGATCAGTGTGGCCCCCCGGTCGATCAGCGCCAGCGCCAGGGCGGACTTACCCGTACCCGGCGGGCCTTCGATCAGCACCGCCCGGCCGCCGATCGCAACGCAAGTCGACTGTCGCGAAAACGGCGGCGTCATCAGCCTTGCCAGGCCGGCAGCGACAGCACGAAGCGGGCGCCGGGCGCGCCGTCGGTCCGGTCGGTGGTGACGAGAGTTCCGAAGTGCGCTTCGGCGATGGTGCGCGCGATGCCCAGGCCCAGGCCGCTGTGCTTGCCGAATTCTTCGCGCGCGGGGCGTAGCGAGTGGAAGCGTTCGAAGATGCGTTCGCGCGCGCCTTCGGGAACGCCGGGGCCATGGTCCGCCACCGCGATCACCACCCGCTTGCCTTCGCGCGCCAGGGTCACCTCGATCGCGCCGCCTTCCTTTGAGAACGAGACGGCGTTGTCGATGAGGTTCTGCAGGACGCGCTCCAGGCGCGGTGCATCGCCGGGTACGACGAGGTCGTCGCCCTCCTGATAGGCGATCGCGATCACGCTGCTGCCATTAACGCCGCGCTGGTCGCGCTCGCCGACGAGGGCATGGACGAGACGCGCCATGTCCACCGGCTCGAACGTCGTGCGGCTGAGCTGCGCGTCGATGCGACTGGCATCGGCGATCTCGGAGATGAGGAAGTCGAGACGGCGCACATCGTCCTTGGCGATGCCGATCAATTGGGCGCGCAAGTCGGGTTGCTCCACCCGTTCCAGGCTTTCCAGGGCACTGCGCAGCGAGGTCAGCGGGTTTTTCAGCTCGTGCGCCACATCCGCCGCAAAGCTTTCCACCGCGTCGATCCGCTGACTGAGCGCGCCGCTCATGTCGGAAATGGCGCGCGCGAGCAGGCCGATTTCGTCGCGCCGGTCGGGCAGTCGGGGAACGATGACGCTGCGGTCGCGGCCAAGCCGCACGCGTACGGCGGCGCGCACCAGCTTGCGCAACGGCTCGACGATGGTGCGGGCCAGGAACAGCGAGAGGAAGATCGATACCGCAAAGGCGCCGCCGACGACGAAGGCCAGCGTCTGGCGCGCCATTCGTACGTTCTCGGTGATGTCGCGGGCGTTGCGGGTGATGAGCAGGGCGCTGCCGTTCGTCCCCACGGGAGTTGCGGCGATGATGACGGGGGTGCGGTCCGGCGCGGCCTGGTGGTTGATCTCGGTGCGACGGGTGGCAAGCGCCGTGGCGATCTCGGGCCAGGCGCGGGCCGAGGCATCCGCCGGATCGTGGTAATCGGGGATGAGCTCTGCCCCCACCACGTTGTCCATGGCCTGGTCCAGAACTCGGGCGGCGTCCTGCAGCCAGGGCTCGCTGGCAGGGTCGATCAAGCGGTAGGACGCCGGCGCCAGCGCAAAGCTATCGGCGACCAGAGCGCCTTTGGCGTTGAACAAGCGCAACCGCAACTTCTGTTCGGTGCCGATGCGGGCGATCAATGCGCGTGTCTCCCTCGCATTGGCGTGGACCAACGCATCGGCGGTGATCTCGGCTTCGGCCTTGGCCAGCCGATAGCGCTCGTCCAGCAGTTCGCGGCGATAGCTGTCGATGTAGAACAAGCTGCCGGCGAGCAAGGCGATGGCGATCACGTTGACCGCGAGGATGCGGATCGTCAGCGAGACCCCCCAGGGCATCCCCAGCCGCACCGCCGCTCGCCGTGCCAGCGCCGGCATCCGGGAAGTTGGCGGCTCAGGCGCGCTTTTAGGCATCGGTGAACGAATAGCCCGCACCATAGAGCGTATCGATGGCCGAGAACTCATTGTCGGCGGCGCGAAACTTGCGCCGCAGTCGCTTGATGTGGCTGTCGATCGTGCGGTCATCGACGTAAACGTCTTCGCTGTAAGCCGCGTCCATCAACTGATTGCGGCTTTTCACCACGCCTGGGCGCAGTGCCAGCGCTTCCAGGATCAGGAACTCGGTGACGGTGAGCGAAACCTGCGCGCCGTCCCAGGTCACCTGGTGGCGCGCCGGGTCCAGTCGCAGGCGCCCCCGTACGACGGGCTCGGGAACATCGGTAGCCGGCGTTTCCTCGGGCGGGGTGCGGGCGAGTTCGCTGCGGCGCAGGATGGCGCGGATGCGCGCGACCAGCAGGCGCTGGCTGAACGGCTTGGTGATATAATCGTCCGCGCCCATCGCCAGGCCCAGCGCCTCGTCCGGCTCCTCATCCTTGGACGTCAGGAAGATCACCGGCAGGCGCGATTGCGACCGCAGTTCCTGCAACAACCGAAAGCCGTCCATGCGCGGCATCTTGATATCGAAGATGGCAAGATCGGGCGGATTGTCGAGCAAGGCCCGCAGCGCCGTTTCCGCATCGGCATAGACGCGGGTGGCGAAGCCCTCGGCCTGCAGTCCGATCGAGACGGTGGTGAGGATGTTGCGATCATCATCCACCAGCGCGATGACCTGCTGGCGCTCGGGCGTGGCAGGCCGCTCGCCGCCGGACGCGCGAGAGACTGGCGCGCTGTCAGCGGGATGCGGGGAAGATGGCTGCGGTTCGCCCATAGGTACTCGATTGTCCTTCATTGCCGCGCCCGTTGCCTAGCCGCAGATGAGCCGCGTGACAATTGCTGCTCAATCGGTCCCCAATTCAGCCAGATTGGATATGATCTTGCGTTATAAGTTCCCATTTGAGCAAATTTGACTGAAAAGAGGTGGTCGCTTATGCGCAATGTGATTCTTGCCCAAGAATTGCTTATGTGTTCGGCGCGGGGGGGACCTTCCGGCCGGCACGCTCTATTGGAGGATAGACATTGACCGCTTCCCTTAGCTTTCCGCTCGCGAAACAAGGCATAGAAACGAAGGCGCAGCTCTTCGCAAATCTCGGCACCGCACCGCTGGTTGAGCATGCCGTGAGGAACGGGGAAGGCGTCCTGGCCGCAGAGGGCCCCTTCGTTGTCGCCACCGGAAAGCACACCGGGCGTTCGGCCAAGGACAAGTTCTTCGTGCGCGATGCTGAGACCGAAGACACGATCTGGTGGGGCAAGACCAACGCTCCGATGACGCCGGAGCAGTTCGCCGCGCTGAAGGAAGATTTTTACGCTGCGCTGGGCCAGAAGGACAAGATCTACGTCGCCGACTTGTTCGGTGGCTCGCAGCCGGAATACCGCGTCAACGTGCGCGTGATAAACGAGTTGGCCTGGCACAACTTGTTCATCCGCACGCTGCTGGTCCGTCCGACCACGCAGGAGCTGGAAAGCTTCACGCCGGAATACACCATCATCGACTTGCCCAGCTTCCGCGCCGACCCGGCGCGTCACGGCGCGCGCAGCGAAACGATCGTGGCGGTCAACTTCTCGGAAAAGCTGATCCTGATCGGTGGAACCGCTTATGCAGGCGAGATGAAGAAGTCGGTGTTCGGCATCCTCAACTACCTTCTGCCGGTCCAGGGCGTCATGCCGATGCATTGCTCGGCCAACATTGGCCCCGATGGCGATACCGCGGTGTTCTTCGGCCTGTCGGGCACTGGCAAGACCACGCTGTCCGCCGACGCCAGCCGCACCCTCATCGGTGACGACGAGCATGGCTGGTCGGACACCGCCGTGTTCAACTTCGAAGGCGGCTGCTACGCCAAGATGATCCGCTTGTCGGAAGAAGCCGAGCCCGAAATCTACGCCGTCACCAAGCGGTTCGGCACGGTGCTGGAAAACGTCGTGATCGATCCCGAGACCCGCACCCTCGACCTCGACGACAATACGCTCGCCGAGAACAGCCGTGGTTCGTACCCGATCGACTTCATCCCGAACGCGTCGAAGGACAACCTGGGGCCAGTGCCGCAGAACATCATCTTCCTGACGGCGGATGCTTATGGCGTGCTGCCTCCGATCGCGCGTCTGACGCCCGACCAGGCGATGTACCACTTCCTCTCGGGCTACACCGCGCGCGTTGCCGGCACCGAGATCGGCGTGACCGAGCCGGAAGCGACGTTCAGCACCTGCTTCGGCGCCCCGTTCATGCCGCGTCACCCCACCATCTACGGCAATCTCCTCAAGGAGCGTATCGCCAAGGGCGGCGTGAAGTGCTGGCTGGTCAACACCGGCTGGTCCGGCGGCAAGGCCACCATGGAAGGCATCAAGCGCATGCCGATCAAAGCCACCCGCGCACTGCTCAATGCTGCGCTCGACGGCAGCTTGAACGAAGCCGAGTTCCGCGAAGATCCCAACTTCGGCTTTGAAGTTCCGGTTTCGGTGCCGGGCGTGGACGCCAAGCTGCTCGACGCGCGTGGCGCCTGGGCCGATACGGCCGCTTACGACGTCACCGCGCAGGAACTGGTTCGCAAGTTCATTGAGAACTTCGAGCAGTTCGAAGCCCACGTCGACGAAGGCGTCCGCAAGGCAGCCCCCGTCGCGGCGTAAGCTGGCCTCACGGATATAACGGGAAAGCCCTGGAACTTCGGTTCCGGGGCTTTTTCGTTGTGGGCGGCAGCGTCGGCTACCTGGGGATTGGTCGCCGGCGGGGGCGCGCGACAAATTGGCATCCAGCCGGCCTGTTTTTCCACACGGCTATGACCTGAGACAATTCGCGCCTTCCGCTCGTCATGTATTGCCCCCATGTTACATCATTCAGCAAAGGAGCGAAAAACATGGGTTTATTCGATGAAATCCTCGGCCAGGTCAGCCAGCACGCCGACGTGGCCAACCTCGCGACGAAGCTCGGGCTCGATCCGACGGTGGCGGAAAAGGCCATCGCCGCGCTGGGTATCGCGCATCAGCAGGACGGCGATACGGCTGAACTGGCGTCCGTGCGCACCGGGCTGGACGTGGGCACCCTGCGCGAAGTGATCGAGCAGATCGGCGGCGAAGGTTCGCTCACCCAGTTCGCCGGCGCTTTGGCGGCTGATCCGGGCAAAGTGGCGAGCCTGTTCGACAAGGACGGCGACGGCAGCGTGATCGACGATTTGAGCGCCATGGCGAAGGGCTTGTTCAAGTAACACGCCGCTAAGCGCCGCCCCTTCGCTGATACGGAGGGGCGGCGGGGCGCTTAGCGGTGCTTGCCGGCGATGTAGGCGTCTACGTTGGTCGCCAGCACGTCGAGCGGGACGTTGCCGCCATCGACCACCGCCTGGTCGAAATCGCGCAAGTCGTAAGCCTTACCCAGCGCCGTCTTGGCCTTGTCGCGCTGGCGGTTGATTTCCGAATGACCCATCTTGTAGCCACAGGCCTGGCCCGGCCATGAGCAATAGCGGTCCACTTCGTTGACGACTTCCTCGCGCTTGTTGCCGTTCTTTTCCATGAAGAAGCGCACCGCCTGATCGCGGGTCCAGCCCTTGGAATGCAGGCCGGTATCGACCACCATGCGGCAGGCGCGAAAGGCGATCGACTGCAGATAGCCCAGCCGGCCGACCGGATCATCGGCGTAAGCGCCCAGTTCGTCCGCCAGTTGCTCGCCATAGAGCGCCCAGCCTTCGGAATAGGCGTTGAACGCCAGCAGCGAGCGGATCAGCGGCAGGCGGTTGGCGTATTCGCCTTGCCAGACGTGGCCCGGAATCGCCTCGTGATGGACGAGCGTGGGCAAGTCGTACTTGCGGTGGAGATCGGTGGTGCGCAGGTTGATCCACATCTTGCCGGGAATCTTGCCGTCCTTTGACCCCGCGCCGCCATAGGCGGTCGGTGCGCCGGGCTCCTCGGATGCCGGCAGACGGCGCACCTGGACGTGACCGGATACCAGTTCGCGAAATGCGCGCGGCATCTGCCCGCGTATCCAGTCGAGCCGCTTCTGGATAAACGCCAGGATTTCGGCGCGGCCCGGATCGCCGCTGGCGAACATAAAGCGCTTGTCGCTGCCCAGCGCGCTCATCCGCTCGCCGACGCTGCCCTTGGAGTAGCCCAGCGATTGCAGGATCGGCTCCATCCGTGCGTGCAGCGCTGCCAGTTCCTCCAACCCGCGCTGGTGGATTTCATCCGCGCTCGTGCGCGTGGTGGTGCTGGCGCGCAAAGCCCAGGCGTAGAATTGCGCTCCGTCCGGGCGCTCGCGCATGCCGGGGTCGCTCTTGGCCATGCCGCGCAGGCGCTGTAGTTCGGCCAACTGGCGTTCGAGCGCGGGGACGACCTGGCCGGCGACGATCTCCTTCGCCTTGGCTTCCCAGGTGCCCTTCATCATCGTGGTGCGGTTGGCGATCGAGGATACCAGCCCGCCGCCCTGGTTGCGCGCGTCGGCGATGGTGCTGCTCATCTGGGCGATGGCGCGGTCCAGCAGGAAGTCTGGCGGGACGAGGCCTTTGGCGGCGGCGGCGCGGACGCGATCGAGTTCGCCATCGAGCTGCCCGCTGAATTGGCCGAGCCGTGCGACGTAGGCGTCCGCGTCTGCCGGATCGCGCACCGGATGGTCGGCATCGAGGAACTTGGGCGTATCGAGATACGCGCCCACGTTCTGGATCACGACATACGGGGTGTTGCGCCAGCTACCCACCGCGACGTCGCCATACGGCTGGGCGAACCCATCCAATGCGTTAGCATAGGCGCTACGGACAACCGCCAGGCTGGTGCGAGTGGCGTGATCGGTGCCGGCCATAGGCGCGGCCTCCACGCGGGCAAGATCGGCGCGCAAGCTGGCGGCCAGCGCGTCCTTACCGGCCTGGGAGCGATCTTCGAGCTGGCTGCGCAAGGCGGCATGAGCGCCGGTATCGACGCCCAGGTTGGTCGCGCCTTCGGGGCCGTGTTCGAGCAGCCGCCAGGCAATCTGGTCGAGCAGAGCGCTTGGCCCTTGCGAGGTGGCGGCAGGCACGGTTGGAGCGACCGCTGCGCGTACCGAACCGGCCAGCACCAGCCCGGCGGTGCCAGTGGCAAGCACGCCGACGGCGTTGCGGCGGGAGAACGGGCGGTTCAGATCGGCGGTTTTGGGAAAAGAATCTTGCATGGTCGCGCAAGATGACGATTGCCCGGCGCAGTGTCAAACCACTCGCGAGCCGGTGCGTCCTGCGCTAAGCCGGGCCATGGACATTGCTTTGTCGCTCATGGTTCTGACAGTCATCGCGTTGGTTTTTGGCGGCGTCGTGCTGTGGCGGCGCGATGGCTATCGCAAGCAGGCCACGCTGATGTTCGTGCTGGCGGCGGTGCTGGCGGGCAACGTCGTGATCTGGGTCGCGCCGACACACGAGGGCAAGACGCTGACGGGCGAGGCGGCCAAGGCCAGCGGCACGCCGAAGTGACGACGCCCGCATTGGCGGGCGCCGTCGTTCACATCACTTGATCGGGGCCCGCATCGGCGGGCGCCGTTGTTCACATCACTTGATCGGGCAATCGGGCGCCAGGCGCATATCGAGGTAGTTATCGACCGAGCGCATCATCTCGGGCGTTTCGTGCTCGAAGAAGTGGTTGGCGCGCGGGATCTCGTCGTGGTGGATGGTGATGTGCTTTTGCGTGCGCAGCTTGTCGACTAGCTTCTGCACCGCGTTGGGCGTCACCACCGTATCGCCGGTGCCCTGGATGATGATGCCCGATGCGGGGCAGGGCGCCAGGAAGCTGAAATCGTACATGTTCGCGGGCGGCGCGACCGAGATGAAGCCGCGAATCTCAGGCCGGCGCATCAGCAATTGCATGCCGATCAGGGCGCCGAACGAGTAGCCGGCGATCCAGGTGGTAGAGGCTTCGGGGTGGATCGACTGCACCCAGTCGAGTGCCGAGGCAGCGTCGGACAATTCGCCGATGCCGTTGTCGAAGCTGCCCTGGCTGCGGCCGACGCCGCGGAAATTGAACCGTAGCGTCGCGAAGCCGCGGTTGACGAACGTCTTGTAGAGGTGCTGGGTGATGCGATCGTTCATCGTGCCGCCCGCCTGAGGGTGCGGATGAAGGATCATCGCCACGGGCGCGCGCGGACGCGGCGCGGGCTGGAAACGACCTTCGAGACGACCTTCGGGACCAGGAAAAATGACGGCTGGCATGGAGTTTTCGGACCTGACCTGTTGAAACTCCCGCCGGGATGGCCAAGGACTGGCCGTCGCGGGAGTGATAAAGAGAAGTCGCTATATAGAAATCCTGCCCCCAAAAACAACTTTTGCGAGCAATGCCCATTCCCACCATCTATCTCGACCATGCCGCGACTACGCCGATGCTGCCGCAAGCGCGCGCGGCGTGGGAGCAAGGCGCGCAGATCTGGGCCAATCCTTCCAGCCCGCACGCTGCCGGTCGCGCTGCCCGCGCGGCGCTGGAGGACGCGCGCGCAAGGGTGAAGGCGGCGCTGGGCTGGCAAGGCGAGGTGATCTTCACCGCCAGCGCCAGCGAGGCGCTGGCCATCGGACTTGGCCGCGCGAAAGCGGAGCGGCGGCTGGTCTCGGCGGTGGAGCACGATGCGGTGTTTCGGGCGGCGCCGGATGCGCAAGTGCTGCCGGTTATCGGTGGCGGTATCGATACGCAGGCTTTGTCTGAAGCTCTGGCACAACCGGGCAGGGCGGTGGTGGCGGTGCAATCGCTCAATTCAGAGACTGGCACCATGCTGCCCGTGCCGGTCGAGCCAGTGCGCGCGGCGGGCGGCCTGCTGCTCAGCGATTGCTCGCAGTCTGCCGGAAAGATGGCGCTGCCCGATGCTGATATGGTGGTCGTCTCCGCGCACAAGCTGGGCGGCCCGATCGGGATCGGCGCGCTGCTGGTGCGCGATTTCGCGATGCTGGAGCCCAGCGGCGGGCAAGAACGCGGCTATCGCGCAGGGACTGAGAACCTGCCGGGCGCGCTGGGCTTTGCAGCAGCCTTGGAGGCGGGCGGGATCGAAGCCTGGGGCACCAGCGAGCAAGACCGGCGCGGTTTCATCGCGCGGCTGGCTGCGCATGGGCAAGTGTTGGAACCCGGCGTCCAAAGCTCACACATCGTCGCCGTCGCCGCGCCGGTTATCTCGGCCACAGCGATGCTGATCCGGATGGACGGGGCAGGTTTCGCCATTTCGGCGGGCAGCGCCTGTTCGTCCGGCACGCTCAAGCAAAGCCGGGTGCTCAAGGGCTTTGGCATCGACGAGGACTTGGCCCGGCGTACCGTGCGCGTTTCGATCGGCTGGCAGACGACGCCTGCGGACCTTGACGCTTTCGCAGACCAATGGGCGCGGATCAACGCATGATCTACCTCGATTATCAGGCCACCACCCCGCTCGCGCCCGAAGCGCGCGAGGCGATGTTGCCGTGGCTGGGCGGGCCGGAGACGACCGGCTTCGCCAACCCGCACAGCCCGCATCGATCGGGCCGCGCCGCTGCTGCTGCGGTCGAATTCGCGCGTGCGCAAGTGGCCGCGCTGCTGCCTGCGGGAGGCCGCGTGGTGTTCACCTCCGGCGCGACCGAGGCGATCAACCTGGCGATCCACGGCAGCGGCGCGCGGCGGTTGGCGGTTTCGTCGATCGAGCACGCGGCGGTTCTCGATTGCGCTCGTGTGGTCGATCCGGGGCTGACGTTGCTGCCGGTCGATGCCGAGGGCCTCGTCGCCGCCGATGCCGCAATCCCGGCGGGCACCGGCCTGGTCGCGGTGATGCAAGTCAACAACGAGATTGGCACGATCCAGCCAGTCGAGGCGCTGGCCAAGCGGGCGCACGCGGCAGGCGCGCTATTCCTGTGCGATGCGGTGCAAGGCGCGGGAAAGCTCGCCACCCCTGCCAACGCCGACCTGATCGCCGTGTCCGCGCACAAGCTTTACGGTCCCAAGGGGATCGGGGCGCTGTGGGTGCGCGATGGGCTCGATCTAGCGCCGTTGATCCGGGGCGGCGGACAGGAGCAGGGCCTACGCTCGGGCACGCTCAGCCCGATGCTGTGCGCCGGGTTCGGTGCGGCGGCCTCGCTTGCCCAGGCACGGATGGACGGGGATACGGCGCTCGTCCGCGACTTGTGGCAGCGGGCGCGTGGCATCCTGGGGCGTTGGACGCTCAATGGCTCTGCCGATCGACGCTGGCACGGCAATCTCAACCTGCGGCTCGATGGCCTCGATGTCGCCCGGCTGATGTCGGACCTTCGCGATCTGGCCTTTTCGGCTGGGTCCGCTTGCGCCAGCGGCTCTGGCCGACCCAGCCACGTGCTGCGCGCGCTGGGTCTTAACGACAGCTTAAGCAAAAGCTCTATCCGTCTGGGATTTGGGCGTTATAGTGATTTCCGGGAATTAGAGGATGCCTGCACCAGAATAGAAGCCGCTGCGGCGGTGCAGGGAGTTTGACTTGCTCAGCGTGTCGTTCGTTACCCCGGAAGGTTCGCGGGTCACCGCAGAAACTCAGCCGGGCCATCGCTTGCTAGAAGTGGCGCAGAATGCCGGGATGCCGCTGGAGGGAACGTGTGAGGGGCAGATGGCCTGCTCCACCTGCCACGTCATCGTCTCGCCTGACTGGTTCGACAAACTGCCGCCAGCGTCGCAAGATGAAGAGGATTTGCTCGACCTCGCGGCAGGCGTCGCGCGCACCAGCCGTCTTTCTTGCCAGATCGAAATGACGGCGGAACTGGACGGAATGGTCGTGAAAATCCCCGGCGTCTCGCGGGATATGCAAATCCGTTGAGCCGCCGGGGATAGGTAAGCTTAGGCGGCGGTCGCCGTCGCGCTTTCGTTCACGGCGGCGATCATCGCCTTGGAGAACGCGGGGATGTCATCCGGCTTGCGGCTGGTGATGAGGTTGCCGTCCACGACCACTTCCTCGTCCACCACATCGGCACCGGCGTTGAGCAGATCGGTGCGGATCGAGGGCCAGCTGGTGACGGTGCGGCCATCGACCACGTCCGCTTCCGCCAGCAACCACGGCGCGTGGCAGATCGCGGCGACCGGCTTTCCGGCATCGATGAAGTCCCGGATCAATTCGATCGCTTTTTCTTCCATCCGCAGCACGTCAGGGTTCATCTGTCCGCCCGGCAGCAAAAGGCCGTCGAAGTCTTCCTCTTCAACTTGGTCCAGCGTCTTGTCGACTTTGACGGTGTCACCCCAATTGGTGTGCTGCCAGCCCTTGATCTCGCCTGCCTTGGGGCTGGCAATTACGGTTTCGATACCGGCCTGGTTAAGCGCGTCGCGCGGGCCTGTTAGTTCCGATTGCTCGAAACCGTCGGTGGCCAATATGAGTACGCGGGGCATTGCAATCTCCATATGAGAGGGTTTGCAGGATGAATGATCGGCACGGTGCGCGAGTTCCGAAAGGGCGCCTCGAGCCATCCTGCCGGACGCCCGCCTCGGCGGTTGAGCGGTCGGGAAACGCTAGGTTATGGAAAACCGGGGATTCCGGCCTTTGGCGTAGCGGCCTGCGCTGCTAGGTTCGCGCCACCATGGTGACCAAGACCGAAGACGGACCCGATCCTTTCGATGCAATCGTCGACGCGCCCTTCGATGCGGCGTTGTCGGAACGCTATCTCGTTTACGCGCTGTCGACGATCACGGCGCGTTCGCTGCCGGACCTGCGCGATGGGCTCAAGCCCGTCCACCGCCGCTTGTTGTGGGCGATGCGGCAGTTGAAGCTCGATCCCGGCAGCGCCTACAAAAAGTCCGCGCGCGTCGTCGGCGACGTGATCGGTAAGTACCACCCACATGGCGACTCTTCGGTCTACGATGCGATGGTCCGCTTGGCGCAGGACTTTTCGCTGCGCTATCCGCTGGTGCAAGGGCAGGGCAACTTCGGCAACATCGACGGCGATAACGCCGCCGCCTACCGCTACACCGAAGCGCGCCTGACCAAGACCGCGATCCAGCTCATGGCCGGGCTGGACGAAGGCACGGTGGACCTGATCCCCACCTACAACGGCGAGGAAAGCGAGCCGGAGATTTTCCCCGGCCTGTTTCCCAACCTGCTGGCGAACGGCGCCACCGGCATCGCGGTGGGCATGGCGACCTCGATCCCCAGCCATAACGTGGCCGAGATCATCGACGCGACGTTGATGCTGATCGACAATCCCCACGCCGAGCACGAGCAGTTGATGCAGGTGTTCCATGGGCCGGACTTCGCCACCGGCGGCCTGGTGGTCGACAGCCCCGAGGCGATCTCGCACGCTTACGAGACCGGCAAGGGCGCGTTCCGCGTGCGCGGGCGTTTCTCCGCCGGGCGGCTGCCTGACGGCTCGTGGGAAGACACCGGGATCGAGAAGCTGGGTGCCGGGCAATGGCAGCTCGTCGTCACCGAAATCCCGTACATGCTGCCCAAGGCCAAGCTGATCGAGCAGATCGCGGCGCTGATCGGCGACCGCAAGCTGCCGATCCTGGAAGACGTGCGCGACGAGAGCGACGAGGAAATCCGCCTCGTCCTTATCCCTAAGAGCCGCAACGTCGATCCGGAACTGCTGAAGGAAAGTCTGTACCGGCTAACCGACCTCGAAAGCAGGTTCAGTCTCAACCTCAACGTCTTGGATTCACACCGAACTCCTGGGGTGCTGGGCCTCAAGCTTCTGCTGACCGAGTGGGTCTTCAGCCAGATCGACATCCTGCTGCGGCGCACGCGTCACCGGATGGACAAGATCGCCGCGCGGCTGGAGCTGGTCGGCGGGTATATCATCGCCTACCTCAACCTGGACCGGATCATCGAGATCATCCGCACCGAGGACGAGCCCAAGCCGGTGATGATGGCGGAGTTCGGCCTGACCGACCGCCAGGCCGAAGCCATTCTCAACATGCGCCTGCGATCCTTGCGCAAGCTGGAAGAGATGGAGCTGCGGCAGGAGCGGGACGACTTGCTCAAGGAGCAGGAAGAGCTGCAGAAGCTGCTCGAAAGCCCGGCCCGCCAGCGCACCCGGCTCAAGCGCGATCTTGCCAATCTGCGCAAGGACTATGCCGAGGACACTGTGCTGGGCCGCCGCCGCACCACGATCGCGCAAGCCGCCAAAACGGTCGAGTTCAGCATGGATGCGATGATCGAGAAGGAGCCGGTGACGGTGATCTTCTCGCAGCGCGGCTGGATCAGGGCGGCGCGCGGGCATGTGCCGCTGGATGGCGATTTCAAGTTCAAGGAAGGCGATGGCCCGGCCTTCGCCTTCCACGCACAAACCACCGATAAGGTGCTGATCGCGCTCGATAATGGCCGGTTCTATACGCTCGGCGCCGACAAGCTGCCCGGCGCGCGCGGCCTGGGCGAGCCGATCCGCACGATGCTCGATATCGACACCGACGCGCACATCGTCGCCGCGTTCCCCTATCGGCCCAAGAGCCAGTTGCTGCTGGCCTCCAACGTCGGGCGCGGCTTTGCGGCGGAAGCGAGCGAACTGCTGGCCGAAACGCGCAAAGGCCGCGCCGTCATGTCCACCAAGCCCGGAGTGCGGCTGGCGATCGTGCGCGAAATCCCGGCAGAGCATGACCATGTCGCGGTGGTGGGCGACAACCGCAAGCTGGTGATCTTCAGCCTGGAAGAACTGCCGGTCATGGCCAAGGGCCAGGGCGTCACGCTGCAGCGCTACCGCGATGGCGGCATGTCGGACGTGGTGACGCTCAAGCTGGAGGACGGGCTATCCTGGACGATGGGCGGCGACAGCGGCCGGGTGCGGGTCGAAAAGGATATGCTGATGTGGAAGGTCGCGCGCGGTGCGGCCGGGCGCCTGCCGCCCAACGGCTTCCCGCGGGACAACAAGTTTCAGGGTTGATCTGGCCTTTATAACGGGGCGCAGTGAACCCCGTTACCCCGGCGCAGGCCCAGCTTACTTGCCTTCGCCTGCAAACGTCAGCGCGCGTGGATAGGTTGACTGGGCTCCGGCCTGCGCCGGGGTGACGAGGTGGACTAAAACCAGCCGTTCAGCCCTTGTCATCCGCCACTTGGGGATGGTGCGGCACCAGGATCAGCGTGTTGTCCTCCACCCGCCAGCTAGCGAGGCGCGAGAGCAGGTTCATGCCGATCACGTTCGCATCGCCAAGGCCGGGCGCGACCACGGCGTCCAGATCGCGGGCGACGACGTTGCCCATGCGCAGTTCCTCGATCGAAACGAGCTGTGCCTCCACCGTGCCGTTCGCGGTGCGCATCATGATCGAGCGGTTGAGCGCATTGGCCTTGAGGTCCGCCTTGCGTGCGGTGGCGGGAGAGATGGCGGTGAGAGTGGCGCCGGTATCGACGAGGAAGTCGCGTTTGACGCCGTTGAGCGTGGCGGTAACCCAGAAATGCCCGTCCTCGCGCATTGGCACGCGCGTCTCGCGCCCCTCCACGGTCTGCTTGGGCAGCCCCAGTTGCGGCAGCGCGAGTTCCGGGCCGCCGACCACACGCGTCACTTGCGCAACAGTCAGCAGCATCACCGCAATCAGCCCCAGATTGCCCACGCCGCTCAGAAATCCGCCCAAAAGCGGCGTCACCCGGCGCAGCAGTCCGCCCAGCACGCTGACCGCAATTGCGGCGCAAGCGAGCATCAGCAGGGGTTGGCCGGCGAGGAAGTTGGCGATCTGAGGAAGGTCCATGGATCACCCCTAGTCCATCGCAGCTTTCGAAACACTGACTGTGTGTGTCTGGGTCACGTACTGCGGCGAATGATCGCGCGATAGAGGTGGGTGTCCCACAACGAATAATAGAGCCAGATCTGATCGTCCACCACTACCACCGATGCGGCAAAGGCGATGTCAGTGGCCGTCCGATCCGCTTCGGGCGGCGGTGTAATCAGCGGTTCGACCCCGCGCGCGACGACCTGGGTGTACTCTGCGTCGAAGGCGACCCAGCCGATCCGCCAGCGCGCATCATGGGTGGCGCCGTTGTAGAACATGACCGGCATGTCCTTGTCGATCGTCAGCAGCGGGCCGGTGGACAAGTGCCAGTTGTCCCAACTGTCGGACCGGGGCGCGAAGGGATCGTGTTCGTCCGTCCAGGGGCCGGCGATATCGTCGCTGACGGCAAGGCCCACCCGCGATGCCTCGTGATGGGCATATTCGAAAAACATGCGCCAGCCGCCGTTTTTGGTGCGATCGACGGTCGCTTCCTTGATGTTTCCCTGACTGGGCGTGTTGGGCATCGCGACGCCCATTTTCTCCAGCCGGTCTATCGATGGGCCGACGGCATAGAGCATCTCGCCATGACTGCGCGTTTCATCGACGCCGGTGTAGTAGATCACGACGCTGCCATCGGGGCGGAACACCGGCGTCGGGTCTTCGCACCCACCGATGTCGTCTGGGCCGGGGCCGGGCGATAGCACCGGCGCGTCGGTGGCGGTGAACCGCAGGCCATCGGTGCTGGTCGCGTACCAGATGGTGCCGGTATCGCCGCTTTCGCCAGGGCGCGGCACCGCGCGCACCAGCATGGCGTACAGGCCGTTATCCAGGCGCCACACGTATGGGCTCATCATGTCGCGCTGGCAGACCACCTCGTTGCCGGTCATGGTGATGGGGTCGATCTGCTCAACGTTGAAATCCAGCTTTGCGGCCATGCTCAGGCTCCTTGCGCGACGGTCAGCGACAAGGCGCCATCGATGGTGACGGTGGTGCCGGTGATGTAGTCCGCCGCTGGCGACAGCAGGAAGTTGACCAATGCCGCCACTTCCTCTGGCCGCCCTGCGCGGCGCCAGGGGATCGCGGCTTCCTTGGTGCGCAGTTCTTCGGGATGGGTCAGCGCGGACTGGTTCATCGGCGTGAGGATCATGCCCGGCGCCACGCCATTGACCGCGATGCCCTTGGGCGCCAGTTCCAGCGCAAGCGTCGCGGTGAGCTGCGACAAGCCGCCCTTGGCGCTATCGTAATCGACCCCGCCGGCGCGCGGTGCCTTCTCGTGGATGGACGAGATGTTGACGATCCGCCCGCCCATCGCCTTCGCCTCCAGCGCCCGCACGAAGCGGCGGCAGGTGAGGAACGGGCCGTAGAGGTCCGAGCGGACGACGCGGTCGAACTGCGCCAGTTCCATATCGACCAGATCGATGCCCGACATGTTCAGCCCAGCCGAATTGACCAACAGGCCTGCCGTGCCGAACGCCGCTTCGGCTTGCGCGAACAATTGCTCCACTTGCGCCTCGTCGCCGACGTCGGTCTGGATCGCGATGGCACGGCTCTCGTCGCCGATGGATCGCGTGACGGCCTGCGCGGCGGCGGTATCCTTGAAGTACGTGATGACCACGCGCGCGCCGGCATCGCCAAGGGCCTTGGCACACGCGGCGCCGATCCCGGATTCGCCGCCGGTGACGATCGCGATCTGGTCGGCGAACAGGGCGGGGGAGAGCGCGTCAGACATCGAGCACCATGGGGCGGCGGGCAGAGCAGGGGAGCATGGGAAAACCTCCATTGGGAGAAGCCCTTAGAACGCTCCAGTGCGAAGGAGGATGCGCCGCCCGCAGGAGGGTTTTTTACCGCGCTTGGGTTAAGCGTGCGGTGAGGGCGCTGCCGGCCAATCTCCATCGCCCAGCGCCGGCAGGGCTTCGAACCAGGCACGGTCCTGCACCAGCGTGAATGTCGTGGACGAAAACCGGATGGCCTCACGGGCGACGGCGCGCAAGGTTTCATGGACGCCCGCGGCACCGCCCGAACGGACGACGACGTAGCTGATGCTGGCGCTGTCGCACGCCAGCAGCGCTTCGACGGCGCTGCCGATCGGCGCTCCGTTCCTATCCTCGACCGGGATGCCGTCGATCCCCGTGGCGGGGAACAGTGTCGGCAGCGCCGAACGGCGGCTCGCTTCCTGCGCAGACTTTCCCCCGTCCTCATAGGCGCGCTGGCGGCCCAGCCACCGCCATACGCCCACGAGATTGACGAGAGTGAGGAAGCCGTTTGTCGCCAGCAGGTTCGTCTGTCCCGAAGCAAGCCCGACCAGCGACCAGCCCACCGAACCGACCACGAACACGACGAAGCCCCAGCCAGTCACTCGTGCACCGAGATTGGCAGCCGTCATCATCGCGGCGATCATGGTTGCGGCGGGGGCGATCCAGCCAGCGGCGTCTTCCAGAAATTCCTCCCAGACAAGTGTCTGCTTCGAAGACGGGTGAACGCGCCGGCTGCATGATCGTCGCAGGGGAACAGGCGATTTTTAACAAGGATTAGTCGCTTCCAGCGGCGGATGCCCTGCGGGTGAATTAGGCCAAGCAATAGTTCGTTACGAAAATCGGTTCCGTGCGTTTGGCGTCCATTCCCCATGAGGACATGTTTCAGAAATGCGCAGCCCGTCCGTTGCCGACCGACCGATAATCCTGGCCGAAACCCGCGCCCTCAAGATGGCGCGATCGGCCCATGCCTATGTTCGGGGCAATACCGCGAACTTCTATGACTGGCTGGCTGAACTGCCCGCCACTGCCCGCGTGCCCGATGGGCCGCCGGTCTGGATCTGCGGCGATTGCCATCTGGGAAACCTGGGGCCGATCGCCAGCGCCGAGGGCCAGATCGACATCCAGATCCGCGATCTCGATCAAGCGGTGATCGGCAATCCGGCGCATGATCTGGTCCGTTTGGGGCTGTCCCTGGCGACGGCGGCGCGCGGTTCCGACCTGCCGGGGGTGGCCACCGCGCGCATGATCGAAGAGATGGTCGAGGGCTATGCTGCCGCCATGCGCGACCCGATCAGCGGAGATCCGGGCTCCAAACCCGAACTGGTCCGCAGCGTCCAGCGCAAGGCATGGGGCCGACGATGGCGCCACCTGGCGCGCGAACGGTTGGATGACGAGGCGCCGACGATCCCGTTAGGCCGCAAGTTCTGGCCCCTGGAAAAGCGCGAACGCAAGGCGCTCGATGCCTTGTTCGAGGACCCCGATGTCGTTCGCGGCCTGTTGTCGTTCGACCCCGAGGACGACGATCGCACGGTGCGAATGGTCGATGGCGCCTACTGGATGAAAGGCTGCAGTTCGCTGGGACTGCTGCGCTATGCCGTGTTGATCGAAATTAGGAAGGACAAAGGCAGCCACACCTATGCCCTGATCGACATCAAGCAGGCCGTCGAGCCCATCGCGCCCGCAGCCAAGGGGGCGCAGTTGCCGCAAGACAACGCCCAGCGCGTGTTGGCCGCTGCCCAGGCTTTGTCGCCTAATCTTGGCGAACGGATGATCCCGGTGCGGATGATGGACCGCTCGTTGTTCATCCGCGAGCTGTCGCCCCAGGATTTGAAACTGGAGGTCTCGCAGTTCACCGAGAAGCAATCGGCGAAAGTCGCGCGCTATCTCGCGTTCGTTGTCGGCAAGGCCCACGCGAGGCAGATGGATTACGGGACCCGCGAGCTGTGGGGCAGCCAACTGCGAGCCGATCGGCATGAGTCGATCGACGCACCGACGTGGCTATGGGAAAGCGTCGTCGCTTTGGCGGGCCGGCATGAGATGGGCTATCTCGAACATTGCCGCCGCTATGCCCTGACGGCGCACGACAAGAGCGAGTGCCTCGCCGCTGGCGGGAAATGACGTAAGGCAAACCTCCGGCTGGGTGTTCCCTGACCGGAGGTTTGCGTGTTTCAGCTCAGAACTTGAAGCCCACGGTGCCCATCACGTTGCGCGGTGCGCCCATGAAGCAGTCGCCGCGGGCCAGGCACGAGGCATAGTACTGCTTGTTGAACAAGTTCGTGGCGTTGATCGAGAACCGCCAGTTGTCGCGGGTGATTTCCATCAACGCATCGACGGTGGTGTAGGCAGGCGTCACGATGGTCCAATCCGAACCCACCGAGCGCCGCTTGCCGGTATAGACCACGCCTACGCCCAGGCGCAGTTGTGCCCATTCCTGAGCGCCGAAGGTCTTCGTCGTCCAAAGCGATGCGGTGTTGCGCGGCAGGTAATCGAACGTGTCTGAATCGTGGGCGACCAGCTTGTTGTAGCCGTAGTTTGCCATGACCTGGAAATTGCCCGGCAGGGTGCGGCTGGCTTCCAGTTCGATGCCTTGGGTAGTGAGTTCGCCGGACTGGGTGACTGATCCGCCAACCCCGTAGATCGGACGGTTGGCCTCCTTGATGTGGAAGGCGGTTACGGTGACGAGCGTTTTGAGATCGGGCTGCCACTTCAACCCGGCCTCGAACTGGCGCCCCGTTTGCGGCTTGAGATACTTGCCGTTCTCATCGGTGCCGGTGATCGGCTCGAAGCTTTCGGTATAGCTGAAGAACGGCGAGATGCCTGCGACCGCTTCGCCGATGATGCCTGCGCGGAAGGTGGTCGCCTTGTCGATGCCGGCGTCGGTGGTGTCCAGACGGTCGCGGCGCACGCCCAGCACGACGGAGACGCGATCGTAGAGGCGGATCTGGTCTTGCAGATAGATGCCCAACTGCTTTTGGGTCTGCGTCGACCACGTATCGCCGATCGCGGGAATGGTCAGCGCATCGTAGTCGATGTTGTAAAGGTCTACCACTTCGTAGCCGTAGCCGCTGCGCGTGCTCACCTTGTTCCAGCTATAATCGACACCGGCCAGCAGCCTGTGTTCGATGTTCGCCCCGGTGTCGAACTTCACCTGCAAGTTGTTGTCGGTCGAAAACACGTTCATCCGCGCGATGCTGGCATAGCTGTAGAGGCCGATCTCGTGGCCGCTCGAATCCAGATAGGGGTTGGTCGGATTGCTGTAGCTGTTGGCGTAGTGCGTGAAATACTTCAGGTTGCTGTCGATGTAGCGCGCCTTGAGGCTGAGCGTCACGTTCTCGCTAAAGCTGTGGGTGATGCTGCCGCCGCCTTGCAGGGTGCGGCCCGAATAGCGATCCCAGCCCGGCTTGCCGACGAAGGTGTAGCGGTTCAGCTTCTCTGAATTGTTCGGATTTGCCACGAGCGTGCCGACGACCGGCAGGAACTGCGAGGTCGAGCCGGTATCGTCTTCCTGATAAAGGCCCAGCAAGGTCACATCGGTATCGGGCGTCACTTGCCAGCGGACCGATGGCGCGACGAACACGCGGTCGTCGGGGACGTTATCGATGTACGTATCGGCATCGCGGGCGCGACCGACGAGGCGGACCGCGAAAGTATCGGTCAACGCCAGGTTGACGTCACCCATCACTTCCTTGCGGTTATAGCTACCGTAGGTCGCGCTGATTTCGCCATGAGTCAGGAAATCCGGCGTTTTGGAAACCAGGTTGACGAGGCCACCGATCGAGCCCTGGCCGAACAGCACCGACGCTGGTCCCCGCACGATTTCCACGCGTGAGAAGTTGTACGGATCGGACGTGATGCTGGCATAATTGCTGAAGATGTCGCGCATACCGTCGCGGAACTGCACCGCGTCGATCCCACGCACCACGAAGCTGTCTACCCGGGTGTCGCGGCCATAAGCGCTCGCGGTCACGCCGGCGGCGTACTTCACCGTGTCGCTGATACTGATCGCCCCTTGCGACAAGTACTGTTCGGCAGTGATGACCGTGATCGGCTGCGGGATTTCGATCAGCGGGGTTTCGGTCTTGGTGCCCGCGAACTTCTCGGTGCGGGTGGCCGTGACCAGGATGTCATCATCGTTCGGAGCTGGCGGAGCGTCGGCTGCGGCTGTGCTGGTCTCGCTGCCCGTAGTTTCGGCGGCGTGCGCGGCTTGCGCCGCTGCAACGAAGGCTGAGACGGTCAATGCCGCGCTGCATAACGCAACCTGTCTGATACGATTCATATAGCTTCCCCTTTGCCGGTAACCGGCTGTCGCGGGGGAGCGCTTATGGATATTGCGAAGCAATCGCAATATCAAAAATGATAAATTACGCTTGTTTTCTTACCGGGAAATATCTCGCATTGAAGGGCGTATGCGGCACCGCTTATGGTCGGTTGCCCGATCAATGCGCCAAGCTAGACTGATCGGAAAGCGCGGACGCGCTCCTCCACCGCCAAGGTGAAAGAGCGCGTCTCAGGACTAGCGCGAGAGCTTAGCGAAGCCCCTCCGCCGTCATCGCCTTGACCACGCTGGGTCGCTCGGCCAGCGCTTCGACATAAGCGGACAAGCGTTGGGGAAGCGTCAGTTCGGCCTTCGCGCGCGCCCAGTACAGCATCACGAACAAGTAGCAGTCCGCCACGCTGAAGGTGTCGCCCACCAGGAATTCGTGGCCTTCCAGCTTCTCGTCCAGATAGCCCAGCCGCTTGAGCAGGAACTCGCGGGCGTTGGCTTTGTCAGCGTCGGTTGCGCCGGGCATGAAGAAGGGCTTGAAGCTCTTGTGAATCTCAGTGGAGATATACGCGAGCGCTTCCAGAACGCGCCAGTGTCCGGTGGTGTTGCGCGGCTCCAGCAAGTCGCCGCGGTCGGCGATGTAGCTCAGGATAGCGATGTTCTCGGTCAGCACTTCGCCATCGTCGAGTTGCAGCGCCGGGACGTAGCCCTTGGGGTTGATGGCGACGAAGTCCTCGCCCGACGCGGTGCGCTTTTGGCGCAGATCGACCTGCTCGGTATCGAACGGCAATTCGGTTTCGCACAAGGCGATATGGTCGGCCAGGCTGCAAGCGCCGGGAGCGTAGTAGAGCTTCATGCAAGAGTCCTTTCGTGATCGAATGGGATCGAGTTGTCTCAACGCCTGACACTGGCGATAGGCTTCCGCAATGGTGCCAAGTCATTTGTCGTCGGGTGCGGGTTCGGTTGTCGCAAAGCGGACGATGACCAGCAATCCGGGACCGGCATCGGCCAGTTCCACCACCGCGCCCAGACGCGCGGCGATCGATCGGACGATGGCAAGGCCAAGCCCGCTGCCTGGCGGCCCGCGCTCGCCCTGCAGCCGCGTGAAGCGAGACATCGCGACGTCTCGCAGTTCCGCCGGGATGCCTTGTCCGGTATCCGCCACGGTCATCACCGTGGCTTGCGGTTCGCGGTGCAGCCCGATCGTCACGCAGCCGCCCGCCTGGTTATAGCGGATCGCGTTGTCGACCAGGTTGGACAGCATTTCGAACAGCAGCGCGCGGTGTCCTTCGACCGGGACAGGGCCTGCCTCGTCGCCATCCAGCCGCAGTTCCACACCGGACTCGATCGCCTGGCGAATGCGGCGCGAGATCACCGACTGGCTTACTTCCTTGAGATCGACTTGCTCCACCGGCGGCAGCGCGCCGGCCTCGTCGGCGCGGGCCAGCGCCAGCAACTGGGTGAGCAAACGCTCCAGCCTGTCGGTCGCGTCCTCGATTTCGTGCAAGGCGTCGGGCGATCCGCGCCGGGCGAGCGCGATCTGTACTTTGAGCACCGACAGCGGCGTGCGCATCTGGTGCGAGGCGTCGGCGGTGAATTGCCGAGTGGCGCCGGTCGCGCGCTCCAGCCGGGCGAGCAAACGGTCGAAGGCGCGCGATAACGGTTGAAGTTCCGCGGGCAGAGGACCCGCGGCCAGCGGCGAAAAATCAGGCGCGACACGGGTGTCTCGCTTTTCGATCACCTCGCGCAAATTGGTGAGCGGGCGCAGGCTCCGCCCCAGGGCAGGGCGGATCATCAGCAGGACGATGCCGATCAGAACGCATTCGCCCAGCAGCAGCGCGCCCATGAGTTGATTGCGCAGCGCGGTGCGGCTTTCCAGCGTTTCGGCCACTTGCACCACCACTGGCGCCGCGACGCGCGGCAAGTCGCGGCGGGTCTCGGCGATGCGGATCGGTTGCCCGCGAAACGTGGCGTAGCGAAAACGCGCGGTGTCGGCAGACAGCGCGGCTGGATCGGGCGCGGGCAGGCCGGCGTATCCGGTGAGCAACTGCCCGCCGACCGAGATACGATAGTACACATTATCGCGCTCGGCGTTCTCCAGCATCCCGAACGCGGCAGGCGGCAGGTCGAGCGTGACTTCGCCGCGTTCGACTTCGACGGTCTCGGCAATCGCGCCCAAGGCGCCGCCCAGCACCCGGTCGTTGGTGCGGCGAACGACATCGGAGATCAGCGCCCAGCCGATCAGGCCGAGCACGACCGCCAGCACCAGCAACGGACCGATCATCGCCAGCAGCAGCCGGATGCGCAGCGACATCGCCCTGCCATCGCCACCGTCTACGCGGGCGAGGGTGGTCACGGGCGGTCGAGCATGTAGCCGACGCCGCGCACGGTGCGGATCGCCGGGCCATCGGGCGCCAGCTTGCTGCGCAGGCGGGTGACGTTCACTTCCAGCGCGTTGGAGCCCACCGGCTCGTCGAACCCGAACACTTCGGCCTGCAAGGTGTCGCGCGGCACGATCTGGCCGACGCGCGATGCCAGCGCTTCGAGCACCGACCATTCGCGCCGCCGCAAGTCGATCGCGCGGCCTGCCACTTCGACCCGTCCGGTGGAGCGGTTGATCGTCATCGTCCCGATCTGCACCTCAGGCGCCGCATCGCCGCCGCGCCGCCGCCCCAGCGCGCGAACGCGAGCCTCAAGCTCTTCCACCTCGAACGGTTTGCGCAAGTAATCGTCGGCGCCCAGGTCCAGCCCGCGCACGCGATCGTCCAGCCCATCGCGCGCGGTCAGCATCAGCACTTGCGCCTGATATCCGCGCGCGCGGATGCGGGCGAGCACTTCGAAGCCGTCGATGTCGGGCAGGCCGACGTCGAGGATGACCAGCGAGTACGGCTCGGTCGCCAGCACCGAGAGCGCATCCTCGCCGCCCGCGACATGATCGACTGCGTGCCCCGCCGCGCGCAGCAGCGAGACGATGCCTCTGGCGAGGGCGGCGTCGTCTTCCACGATCAGGATTCGCATGGCGGCTTGGCGTGAAAGGTGGATGACAGGTTGCGACCGTAGGACATCAGGACTGCTTATCCGACAAACAAGGCGGAAAGCGAGAGGAGTCCGAAATGCGCGCGTTCCTACCTGCCCTTGCGGCCCTCGCTCTGCTTGCCGGCCCGGCATCGGCTCAGCACACCAACATTGCGCAACGACCAGCCGGCTACCCCCGTTCATACGACGCCATCATCGCCGCCGCGCGCGCCGAAGGTCGGGTGCGGATCTATGCCAATGCCGATCGTGCCGAGATGGTGCCGGTGGTGGCCGCGTTCCGTCGCGCTTATCCGGGCATCGACGTCTACTACGCCGACCTGGGATCGACCCAGATGTACGGCCGCTTCGTGCGCGAAGTGCGCGAGGGCCGCTATTCCGCCGACATCGTGTGGTCCTCGGCGATGGACTTGCAGATCAAGCTTATCAACGACGGGTTTGCCCAGCAGTACGCCAGCCCCGAAAAGCCTGCGCTGCCGATGACGGCGGTGTGGAAGAACATGGGCTTTGGCGTCACGGCGGAGCCGGTCGGGTTCGTTTATAACGCCAAGCTGCTGCAAGGGCGCGCACCTGCCAGCCACCAGGATCTGGAAGCCCTGCTGCGCCGCGATCGCGCCGCGCTGACCGGCAAGGTGGCGACGTTCGATCCGGCGCGCTCCAACGTCGGCTATCTTTATCTGGCGCAGGACTATCAAGTCACGCGCGACACGCGCGGGCTGCTGGAGGCGATTGCCGCCACGCGTCCGGTCCTGGCCACCAACACCGGGCCGATGCTCGCGGACGTGGCTTCGGGCAAGCTGGCGATCGCGTACAACGTGATCGGCTCTTACGCGCTGGAGCAGGCGCGCCGGAATCCGGACCTGCGCGTGGTCTTCCCGAAAGACTATACGCTGGTCACTTCGCGGATCGCCTTCATTTCGCGCGAGGCCCGCCATCCCAACGCGGCACGACTGTTCCTCGATTTCCTGCTTTCGCGCGCCGGACAGACCGAACTGGCGCGGCACAGCTTGTGGCCGGTGCGGACTGATATCCACGCCCGCCGCCTCCCGGCGGACCAGGCGCGTGCCGTGCGCGTGGGCCCGCAACTCCTCGTCAATCTCGATCGACTGACCCGCGAGCGCTTTTTGCGCGACTGGAACGCGATCATCGCAGCCGGAAGCAAAGCACGATGAAACGATACCTGGCCGCCGGAACAGCGCTCGCCGCGCTGATCGCCTCGACGCCGGCATTGGCGCAGACATCGCAGGAGGATCTCGCCAACCTCGTTCGCGCACAAGCCGCCGAAATCGCCAGCTTACGCGAACGGGTTGAGCGGCTTGAAGTCAAGCGCATCGCTCAGGCCGATGCCGCCGCCAACGCCGCACCCCAAGTCGCCGCCGCGGTGCCGCCTGCCGCCCGCCCGAATGTCGTCACCGCGCCTTATGCCGCGCAGCTCGCGCCTCCCGGTCCGGCCGATCGTGATATCGCGCGCGTTCGGGCGGCGGCGACCGAAGCGGTCGGCGGCACCACCGAATGGGGCGCGGGGCTGCCGGTGTTCCACTCCGCCGATGGTCAGTTCACCTTCAAGCCGCGTGGCCGCATCCTGACCGACGTGAGCACGACCACCGGCTCCAAGGACGATGGCCGCAACCTGACCACCACCGGCATGCGCGCTTTGCGCATGGGCCTGGAAGGAACGGTCGGCCCGCACTTCTTCTATCAGTTCGAGACGGACTTTTCGGAAAACACCGTCGATGTCGTGACGGCCTTCGTCGGCTGGAAGAACCGCATCGCACCGGGCCTGGATTACGACGTGCGCGCCGGTCACTTGTTCAACGATCGCGGCTTCGAAGGCTCGACCGGCTCGGATTCCACCCCGTTCCTGGAACGCACCGTGGTCGCCACCGCGATTATCCCGCAGCGCGCCTTCTATGGTCTGGGCGTGATGCCGCGCTTGTTCTGGAAGACCGGCCATGCCTCGCTCACCGTTACCGGAGACCGCATCGACGGCGATCAGACCACGTCTGACAACCGCACCGTCCTGGCCCGCGCACACTGGAACCCGATCAAGTCGGCCCGTCAGGTGCTGCATTTGGGGGTTTGGGGCTTCGACGAGATGTTGCAGCCCGGTCGCGGCACTTTGACGCGCAACACCGTGATCGGCGGTCGTTTCAACGGGGCGCTGCGGCTGTCCACCGGCACGATTACGGGCGGCACCGGAACCACTGGCTACGGCATCGAGGTCGGCGGCTACTCCGGCCCCTTGTGGATCATGGGCGAGGCGGGTGAGCGCCACGCGCGCCTCGATGGCGGACGGCCAGACTTCATCACGCGCGCCTGGAGCGTGAGCGGTGGCTGGTTCCTGACCGGCGACCTGCCGCCCTACAACCCGCGCCTGGGCAGCTTCGGCCAGCCCAAGGTGCTGCGTCCGGTGTTCGATGGCGGCACGGGCGCGATCGAGCTGACCGCGCGGTACGAGAACCTGGAGTTCACCAATATCGAAACCCCTGCCCAGGGCTGGGCGGCGACGATCGGCGTCAACTGGTATCTCAACAGCTTCACTCGCTTCCAGGTGAACGCCATCCACTGGAACACTGAGAACACCGCCGGCACGTATGTCGGCAAGGACGATGGCCAGACGCTCAGCGCGCGCGTCGGCGTCACGTTCTGATCCTCCTTAAAACGGAACCAACCCTATGAGCCTTGCTCTCATCGGCTTCCTGATGGTGGCCACCTTCATGACCCTCATCATGACCAAGCGGATGACCCCGCTGGTCGCGCTGATCGTCGTCCCCACGCTGTTTGCGCTGCTCGCTGGATTTTCGGCAGGGCTGGGCGACATGATGATCGAGGGGCTGACCAAGCTGGCGCCCACCGGCGTCATGCTGCTGTTCGCGATCCTGTTCTTCAGCACGATGACCGACACGGGGCTGTTCGATCCGCTGGTCTCGCGCCTGATCCGCATCGTCCATGGCGATCCGATGCGGATCCTGATCGGATCGGTGGTGCTGTGCGCGCTCGTCAGCCTCGATGGTGACGGCTCGACCACGTACATCATCACGATGGCGGCGATGCTGCCGCTGTACAAGCGCTTCGGCATGAACCGGCTGTACCTCGTCTGCCTGCTGATGGTGACGAGCGGGGTGATGAACCTGACGCCGTGGGGTGGGCCGACCGCGCGCGCCGCCAGCGCGCTCAAGCTCGATCCCTCGGCGCTGTTCGTGCCGCTGATCCCCGGCATGATCGCCGGGCTGGTGTTCCTGGTGGGCCTGGCGGTGTACTTCGGTCGCAAGGAGCGCGCCCGCATCGGTCTGGTCGATATCGGCGCGAACCATGACATCGCCGACTTCGCGGTCTCGCAAGACCCTGCCGCCCGCCGCCCCAAGATGATCTGGTTCAACGGCGCGCTGGTGGTGGCTTTGCTGGTGCTGCTGGTCTGGGGCGTGCTGCCGCTGCCGGTGCTGATGATGCTGGCCTTCGCCATCGCCATGATCTTCAACTATCCCAACGTCGCCGCGCAGAAAGAGCGCATCACCGCGCACGCTGGCAACGTGCTGGCGGTCGTCTCGCTGATCTTCGCCGCCGGCATCTTCACCGGCATTCTGTCGGGCACCGGCATGGTCGAGGCGATGAGCAAGGAAGTGGTCGGCGTGATCCCGCCGGTGCTTGGCCCCTACATGGCGCCGATCACCGCGCTGCTGAGCATGCCGTTCACGTTCTTTATCTCGAACGATGCGTTCTACTTCGGAATGTTGCCGATCCTGGCTGAGGCCGGCGCGCATTATGGCGTCGAGCCGATGGCGATCGCCCGTGCCTCGCTGATGGGCCAGCCGGTCCACTTGCTCAGCCCACTGGTGCCGTCCACGTACCTGCTGGTCAGCCTGGCGGGTGTCGATCTGGCAGACCATCAGCGCTTCACCCTGGTCCCGGCGATCCTCACCTGCCTGGTGATGACGGTGACGGGCATGATCGTACTGGCGTTCCCCTTCGTCGGATGACGGGGAGCGTGCCCCAGACCAGCCGCGCAGGAAGCGCGGGCGTTATCCTGCGCTTCCTCGCCGCGCTCTTGCTGGGTGCGGCGGGGGGCGCGGTGTTCTGGGCGATCGGGGCGCCGCTGCCCTGGGTGCTGGGTTCGATGACCGCGTGCGCGGCGGGCAGCATTGCCGGCCTGCCGGTGCAGGCCTCCGCCGCCACCCGCCGACCGATGGCGGCAGTCCTGGGCGTAGTGCTGGGCAGTACGTTTCATCCGGGCCTCGTGGCGCAAGCAGCCGAATGGATACTGCCGATCGCGCTGCTGCCGGTGTTCCTCGCCACGGCGGCCTTTGCCTGCATTCTCTATTTTCGGCGGGTGGCAAAGTTCGATCCGCCCACGGCCTATTTTGCCGGAATGCCGGGCGGTATCGCCGAGATGGTGCTGCTGGGCAGTGAGCGCGGCGCGGACGAGCGCGCCATCGGCTTGATCCACGGCGCGCGCATCTTCCTCGTCGTCTTCACCCTGCCGTTCCTGATCCGCGCCTTCGAGGCGGAACAGCATGTGCTGGTGCTGGACGCGCCCGTCGTCGCCCAGACGGGAAGCTGGTCGCTGCTGCTCTGGGGCATCGGCTGCGCGCTGGTCGGCGCGGTGGTGGGCAAGGCGCTGCGTCTGCCGGCCTGGCACTTGATGGGGCCGCTGTTCGTCAGTGCCGCCGTCCATCTTTCCGGCTTGTCGGATTTCGCGATCCCCGCCTGGGCGATCGCTGCTGCGCAAGTGGGGCTGGGCGCCACGATCGGTTGCCGCTTCGTGGGGCTGCCGCTGGCCACTGTGGCTCGCACCCTGCTGATCGCTGCCGGATCGACCGCGATTCTGCTGGTCATCACCTTCGCGTGGTCGTTCGCGATCGGCTGGGCAACCGGCTTGAACCCGGCGCTGATCGCGCTGGCCTATTCGCCCGGTGGCGTAGCCGAAATGAGCATGGTCGCACTCAGCCTTTCGCTGGAGGCTGGCTTCGTGATTGTCCACCACCTCGTACGGGTCGTGCTCGTCATTGCCGGTGCCCCGTTCGCCTTTCGCCTGATGGGAGCGCCCGATGCGTCTTAACCGCGCGCTATCGACACCTTATCGACACTTTATCGTCGCGGCCGATCGGCTGCGACGAACAACCAGGACTCAACCCCATGACTGACTTGTGGCAGCACATCGTTGCCGATTTCTCGAACATCGGCTCTCCCGCCGCGCTCGCCGCCTTCGGGCAAGTGGTGCTGATCGACGTGATGCTGGCGGCGGATAACGCCATCGTCGTCGGTGCTCTGGCTGCCGGTTTGCCGCCGCAAATGCGCCGCAAGGTGATCCTGATAGGCGTGCTGGCCGCGCTGGTCCTGCGCGTCGCTTTCGCCTTGGTTGTCAGTCAGTTGCTGCAGATCGTCGGGCTCGTATTCGCCGGTGGATTGCTGCTGGTCTGGGTCGCCTGGAAGATGTGGCGCGAACTGCACGGCGATGCCGCTGGTGAAAGTCCAGGGCTCGCCCACGCCGCGCCGACCAGCTTCGCCAGCGCCGCCTGGGCCGTCGCCATCGCCGATGTCAGCATGAGCCTCGACAACGTCCTGGCCGTAGCCGGCGCCGCCCGCGACCACCCCGGAATCCTCGCGATCGGCCTGATCCTGTCCGTCGCTCTAATGGGCCTCGCCGCCAATCTTCTTGCCAAGGTGATTGAGCGCTACCGCTGGCTGGCCTACGTGGGCCTCATGGTCATCCTCTACGTTGCCGGAAAAATGATCTGGGAAGGCCTGATGGACCCGGTGCGCGGAGTGCTCGCAATCTTCTAAACGAAGGTTTACCGCCATTTTGCGCCTGCCTACCTAATGACGAAGGAACTACGAATGGACGAAGCACTCCGCCGCGCTGCTCTTGATTATCACCGCTATCCCAAGCCGGGTAAGCTGACGATCGAGGCGACCAAGCGGATGGTCAACCAGCGCGATCTGGCCTTGGCCTATTCGCCCGGCGTAGCCGTGCCATGCATGGAAATTGCCGCCGACCCCAGCAAGGCACTGGACTATACCGCGCGCGGAAATCTGGTGGCGGTGATTTCGAACGGCACGGCAGTGCTGGGCCTAGGCGCGATCGGGGCGCTGGCGTCCAAGCCAGTCATGGAAGGTAAAGCGGTTCTTTTCAAGAAGTTCGCTGACATCGACGTGTTCGACATCGAAGTGGACACGACTGACCCGGAGAAGTTCATCGAAGCAGTGGCGCTGCTCGAGCCCACGTTCGGCGGCATCAACCTCGAAGACATCAAGGCGCCCGAGTGCTTCGCGATCGAGGCGGCGCTCAAGGCCCGGATGAAGATCCCGGTGTTCCACGACGACCAGCACGGCACCGCGATCGTCGTGGCTGCCGCCGTGCGCAATGCGCTGGTGCTGCAGGGGCGTGAATTGTCCGAAGTGCGGCTGGTGACCTCGGGCGCAGGCGCGGCGGCGCTGGCCTGCGTCGACTTGCTGGTCTCGATGGGCCTGCAGATCGAGAATGTGACGCTGACCGACAAGGACGGCGTGATCCATTCCGGCCGCGAAGGCATGCTGCCCAACATGGCGCGTTACGCCCGCCAGACCGACGCACGCACTCTGCCCGAAGTGCTGCCCGGCGCCCAGGTATTCCTCGGCTTGTCGGCGCCCGGCGTACTCAAGCCCGAGTGGCTGCCGCTACTGGCCGATAGCCCGCTGATCTTCGCGCTGGCCAATCCCGAGCCGGAAATCCGCCCCGAGATCGCACGCGAGATCCGCCCCGACGCAATCATCGCCACCGGGAGATCTGACTATCCCAACCAGGTCAACAACGTCCTGTGCTTTCCCTTCATCTTCCGTGGCGCGCTCGATGTGGGCGCGACGCAGATCAACGAGGCGATGAAGGTCGCCGCCGCCGAGGCCATCGCCGCGCTGGCGCGCGTCCCCGCCGATGACAGCGTGGCGCAAGCTTATGCCGGTCGCCGCCTGGCGTTCAGCCCTGAATACATCATCCCCACGCCGTTCGATCCGCGCCTGATTGGCGAGATCGCCCCGGCGGTGGCGCGGGCGGCGATGGAAAGCGGCGTCGCCACCCGCGAACTCGATCTCGACGAGTACAAGCGGACCTTGTCCAACCTCAACACGCGCTCGGCGCAACTGATGCTGCCGATGTTCCAGGCTGCGCGCGGGGCAGGACGACGGGTTGCCTATGGCGAAGGCGAAGACGATCGCGTGCTGCGCGCGGTGCAGGATGCGCTGGGCGAGGGCATGGTGCGCCCGACCCTGATCGCGCGCCGCCGCATTCTGGAGCAGAAGCTCCCTGAGCTGGGATTGCAGTTCAAGCTCGACCAGGACGTGGACGTCATCGACCCCGAAACCGATCACGAAATCCTGGGCGCGCTCGTCGAAGCCTATCGCGCCATTGCTGCGCGCAAGGGCGTGCCCGCGGCCGAAGTCCTGCGCCATGTCTATCGCCGCCCGACAGTGACGGCAGCGATGCTGCTGCGTACGGGCCGCGTGGATGCGGCTTTGGTGGGCGGCAACTCCGAATACTGGGGCCAGATCGAGCACGTACTGCGGATTATCGACCGCTCGCCCGGCAGCAGCCGGGTTTATGCGCTGTCGGGCCTGATCCTGGACGCGGGCGCGCTGTTCCTGACCGATACGCACATGGTCCCCGATCCCACGCCCGAGCAGCTGGCGGAACTGACCGTGTTGGCTGCGGATGCCGTGCGTGGTTTTGGGCTGGACCCGCGCGTGGCGCTGCTATCGCATTCGAATTTCGGCTCCTCCCACAGCCCCAGCGCACGCAAGATGCGGGCGGCGGCCAAGCTGGTCCACAAAGTGGCGCCAGAACTGCTGGTCGATGGCGAAATGCACGCGGATGCCGCGCTCAGCCAGGCGCTGCGGGACAAGCTGGTCCCAGACGCCCGCTTCGAAGGCGCGGCGAACCTGTTGGTGATGCCCAACCTCGATGCCGCAAATATCACCCTGACCGCGCTGTCTGCTTCCTCCAGTTCGCCTACCATCGGGCCGATGCTGCTGGGGCTTTCGCAGCCGATCCACGTCCTGACGCCCAGCGTGACTGCGCGCGGCATCCTTAACCTGACCAGCATCGCGGTAAACGCTTGCGCGCCGGCTTAGATAGGGCGCGCGACTGGCGCTAGAAACGCTCGTTGGCACCGCCAGACCGGCTTGGTCAAAAGCGGAACCAGCGAGCCTTTCACCGCTAACGTAAATTAAGTTTACGGGGCCATGAGCCAATTGCAGCAATCAACAGTTACTCCGCAGACCAATCGGAGCAACTCATGGCCACTGCTGCAACGACCTGGACTGGCACCCAATCTGGTGACGACCAAAAGCGCGCGAAAACGGCGCTGCAGGCGCTGAATTTCTTCATGGCCGACATGCAGGCCGGAATTGGCCCATTCCTAGGCGTGTTCTTGCAGCAACGAGGATGGACATCGGGCCCGATCGGAACGGTCATGACTGCGGGCGGGGTCGCCGGCATGATAATGACGGTGCCGACAGGGGCCTTTATCGACCATACCGAAAAGAAGCGCTTGCTGGTCATCGTTACCGGCATCTGTACGGTGCTGGCATCGTTTCTCCTATTGGCGTCCCAGTCCGGCCTCATCGTGACGGTCAGCCAGGTCGCCACCGCGATCGCAGGCGCGGCGATCGGACCGGCGGTGACCGGCATGACCCTGGGCGTAGTGAGGCAAAAGGGTTTCAACGCTCAGAACGGACGGAATCAGGCCTGGAACCACGCCGGAAACATGATCGGCGCGGGTTTGTCCGGCTGGCTCGGCTGGAAGTTCGGGATAACGGCAATCTTCTATCTTACAGCTTTGTTCGGCGTGCTGGCGATCATCAGCGTGTTGATGATCCCTGAGAAGGCAATCGACCATCGGTCCGCGCGCGGTCTGGAAAATGATAGTGACGGAGCCGGCAAAGAGGATGCCGAGCGAGGTCAGGTTGAAGGCTTCAAGACTCTATTTCGTAACAAGCCGATGCTGATCCTGGCCGCCGCGCTCGCCTGTTTTCATCTTGGTAATGGGGCAATGCTGCCGCTCTACGGCCTTGCTGTGGTGGGCGCAGGCAAAGGCAACGCAGCGGTCTTCACCGCAACGACGGTAGTGGTCGCGCAGGCAGTGATGATCGTTGCGGCGCTTGTCGCCATGAAGATCTCGGCCGGCAAAGGTTACTGGCTGGTACTGCTGATTTCATTCGCGGCGCTACCGTTGCGCGGTGTTCTGGCGGGCACGTTTATCGAGCACTGGGGCGTCTGGCCGGTGCAGGCGCTCGACGGCATCGGCGCGGGGCTGCAGAGCGTCGCAGTGCCCGGTCTGGTCGCCTGCCTGCTCAGTGGTACGGGTCGCGTCAACGTAGGCCAAGGCGCGGTTATGACGGTGCAAGGTGTCGGTGCCTCGCTCAGCCCCGCGATCGGCGGTTGGCTGGCGCAAGGTTTAGGATACCACGTCGCGTTTTACATCCTGGGCAGCTTTGCTCTGGCAAGCCTGGGCCTGTGGATCGGCTTTGCAGGCACGTTGAGGCCAGCTTGTGAAAGCGATAGAGACAGAGGGTCGGAAACCGGCGTTAAGGACAATCTGGTATGAGAGCACCGATCAGCGGGCTCCCTGTCGGCGACCTGCACATGGACGAGGCAGACGGTATGGTCAGAGCCACGATCGGCTTGCGGTGGTGATCCTGGCGACCGGCGCTACGTGGGCCATTTGTGCTGCTGCCACTGCCGGAGTAATCGGGCGGCCATTCCGCTGGCCTGAAGCGATATGGGCGGTGGCCGGTGCGGCGCTGTTGTTGGTGCTGGGCCTCATGCCACCGGGCGCGGCTTTGGGCGCTGTTGGGAAGGGCGGCGATGTCTATCTGTTCCTGATCGGCATGATGGTGCTGAGCGAAACCGCGCGAGAGCAGGGGTTGTTCGACTGGGTTGCAGCGACGGCAACGAACCATGCCCAGGGATCGACGGCCCGACTGTTCGCGCTGGTCTATGCCACCGGCATTGTCACGACCACTTTCTTGTCGAACGACGCGACCGCCGTGGTCTTGACGCCGGCAGTCTATGCCGCGGCAAAGAAGGCAAAGGCAGACCCACTGCCGCTGCTGTTCGCCTGTGCTCTGATCGCCAATGCCGCAAGTTTCGTCCTGCCGATTTCGAACCCTGCTAACCTGGTGCTTTATGGCGGCAAAATGCCACCGCTGGGGCAATGGTTCGGCTCGTTCGCATTGCCGTCCATTGCATCGATTGCCGTCACGTTCGTGGCGCTAAGGTGGGCGGAGCGCGCACGTTTGACCGGTACCTGCGAACGCGACGTCGCGCGTGATCGGCTATCTGCGGGCGGCAAGGCCGCATTCGCCGGTATCGCGGTCACGGCGTTGTTGCTGGTCGTCATGTCGGCGTTCGATTTGCCGCTGGGCCTGCCGACATGTCTTGCCGGCGTGGCCACGACGCTGGGCGTTTGCACCCTGGCGCGGCGGTCGCCGGTAGCGGTGGCTAAGTCGGTTTCGTGGAGCGTGTTGCCGCTGGTCGCGGGACTGTTCGTGCTGGTCGAGGCGCTCGATCGCACCGGCGTCATCGGACACGTCGCGGACGCCTTGCGCAGCGCCGCATCCGACCCGGTAAAGGGTGCGGCGGCGAGCGGCACGATCCTCGCATTCGCGTCTAACCTGATGAACAACCTGCCTGCAGGGCTTGTCGCCAGCACCGCAGTAGCACAGGCGCACCCGCCACGGTTGATCGTCGATGCTTTGTTGATCGGCGTCGATCTTGGTCCGAACCTGTCGATCACCGGCAGTCTCGCCACGATCTTGTGGCTTCAGGCAATCCGCCGCGAGGGTGAGGACGTCGGTTTCTGGCGTTTTTTCAAAGTAGGCTGCATCACGATGATCCCCGCATTGGTTGCCGCGCTCGGCGCCCGCTTACTGTTGGGTTGAGCGCGCTCGAGCGTTGTGAAGTCGAACCCCATCAATTCGCTCCTACGATGTGGACTTCATGCTGGGCGGGCGGACTCCCGCGATCATGCTCGCCCACCCCAACCAGTACCGGGCACCTCGCGCACCAGATGGCCAGATCCCCACAGGCATCGCCCAACTAGAACTTGTAGCGCACAGTTCCCAGCACGGTCCGCGGGTCGGTCATGAAGCGCGGATTGATGACCGAAAAGCCGAAGCCGGTTTGCCAGTTGATCTGGTTCAGCAGGTTCTTGCCTGCGACCTGGAAGGCCCAGGGGCCGATTTCGTAACCGACATAGCCGTTGACCAGTTGGGTGGCATCCACTTTGCCGATCGCGGCATTGTCTGCGGTGGAATAGTAGCCATCGCGGAAGTTGGCGTCGGCGCCGAACTTGAGCGAGCCGGGGCCGACGGCGAATGAGTAATCGAAGCCGATCGTCGCTTGGTAATCGGGTAGGGACGGGGGCATGTTGCCGGCTAGCGAGGCGCTGGCGGGCACGTTCTTATACTTGCCGTTGTTGAGCGCGCCATTACCCCAGATTTGCAGACCGGTGATCGGCCGCCAGGCGATTTCCGCCTCCAGGCCTTTCACCGTCATGTCGTAGTTTTCGATGAGGAAGCCGCCGTTGCCCAGGCTGATCGATTCCTGGCGGTCCTTGATGTCGTTGATGAAGCCAGCCACCGAAGCGCGCAGCGTGCGGCCCAGGTCCGCCTTGATCCCGACCTCGTAGGCGTGAGTGGTCTGTGGCTTGAACGCTGCGGCAAGCTGCGCTGCGGTGGAGGCAAGCCCGTTGTAGCCGCCCGAGCGGAAACCCACGGCATAGGAGCCGTAGATCAGCACGTCGGACGAGGGTTTGAAGTTGATCCCCATCTTGGGCGTGAATTTCTTGTAGTGATCGCGGCTGATCGCCGGGGTGCCATCGATCGCGGCATCGAGCGACTTGTCCTCCAGCGTGTAGCGACCGCCGGCGACGAGCTCGAGCGGCTCGGCCACCTTGAACGTCAGTTGCCCATAACCCGCCCAAGCATCGGTCTTGGCGCGGAAGATGGTTTCGGACGGCACAAAGAACGTCTCTGAATTGACGAGCTGGTTGCCTTGCTCGTGGAAGTAGTAAACGCCCAGGACATAGCTGACGAAATCGTTGGCCAGCTTCCCGGCGGCCTGCATCTCCTGGCTGAACTGCCACTGGCTCGACGCGCTCTTGCGGTTGAACAGCGTGATTGGCGTCGTGCCCGAAAGACCGATCATCGACGGGTAGACGCCGCCCGAAAAATCCTGCGACCACGTATCGTCCAGCTCCGAATAGCCCGTGATCGAGGTCAGGGTGCCGCCAGGATAGTCGGCTGACAAGTGCAGCGACCCGCCTTTCTGTTTGACCGTGGTGTACGAGGGCGTGGGCGACAGGACGGTGCGGTAGGAGCCGGAGAGGGGCACGATCTTGCCGGCGGAATTGACGACAGTGTTCACCGACCACTGGCCGTCGGAATCCAGATCAAGGTAGAACAGATTGAGCCGCGCCTTCACGACGTCGCCCTTGTAGGCAAGGTCCAACTGGCCGCCCTTGAAGTTCTCCTTGCCCACCTTTTTGTGGAGCGTTTCGTTGTACTGCCGACCGCCGTCGCGGGCGCGCACGATGCCGTTAGCGGAAATCGCCCACTTGCCGTCCGCGCTCAGCGGCACCGAGACGTAGCCTTTGAGGCGGCGTTCGTTCCAGGTGCCGTAACCGGCCTGGACGCTGCCGGTGAAGGTGTCCGCCGGGGCTTTGGTAATGATGTTGATCGCGCCAGCAGAGGCGTTACGACCGTACAGCACGCCTTGGGGGCCGCGCAGAACCTCGATCCGCTCCACTTCAGAGAAGTCGAGCATCGCGCCTTGCAGCCGCGCGTTGTAAACGTCGTTCACGTACAGCGCGACTTCGGATTCCGACATTATGTAGCCGCCGTCGGTCACGCCGCCGCCACGGATGGACGCCTTGAGGCCGGCGGAACCGCCGGTGACGCCATCCAGCTTCACGTTGGGCACCAGGCGCGCGACATCACTGGGGGTCAGGACTTGGCGAGTTTGAATCTCGTCGGCAGTGATGGCGGTGACGCTGATCGGCACGTCCTGCAGGCGCTGTTCGGTGCGCTGCGACGTCACCAGAATCTCACTGAAGGCGCTGTCCGTCTTGGGCGCTGATGCTGGGGCGGGGGTGGTGTCCTGCGCCATCGCCATCGTGGGCAGGGTGCTTAGCGCGGTGGCGACCAGAAGTGCCTGGGTGAATGTGTGCGTCATGTGTCCCTGAACCCCATCAATATCGTGCCCGCCGGCTATGCCGACCTGCCTGTACCCCTTACAGAGCGTGAAGGGTCAGGCATGTGCGGCTATCCGGCAATTGCGCCTGATAGGATGGCCGAAGGGCGAATAGATTGCCGCCGGGGGGCCTAAATTTTGCGCGCAGGGCACTTCCCAGCCTGCCTACTCTGGCGCTTGTTGCCGGTAGCAATCGAGGATGTCGGAGCCTCGCGCGAACCACGTTGAGGGTTTCGCGGCGAGATCGGCCAGGAGGCGCTCGAAGGCATCCATCCGATAAGGCAGACCGATAATATAGGGCGTAAGGTGGAGCGGGAGCAGGCGACCGCCGTGGGTGGCGGCTTCCCCGGCGAGCCAGTCGTGCGCGTCGAGGATCTGGGTCGAGTAGCTGTCCACCGACTGCTGCTGCACGTTCAGAATCTGCCGGTCGGACAACTCGTGGTTGAGCGGCAGGTTCACCAAGCCATTGGCGAAGGTCCACGGCACTTCGTCGTTGGCCCAATCGCAGCAATATTCGATTCCGGCCTCGACCAGCAGGTCAGTCGTGGCAAAACTTTGCGAGCGAGCGATCGAGTGCCAGCCGCGCGGCGTAGTGCCGGTGACGTCGAACAAGGCGGCGATGCTGTCGCGGATCAGCGCGCGTTCGTCTTCGACCGGCAGGGTGGAGGCGATGGTGCCGTTCATGTCGGTCGAGTGAGCGATGATCTCGTGCCCGGCGTCCACCACGTCGCGGATGATCGCGGGGTAGCGCTGGGCGATCGCGCCGTTGGCTGCCACCGAAACCTTGACGCCCGCTTTCTCGAACGCATCGAGCAGGCGGTAGAATCCGACCCGTGTGCCGTATTCGCGCGCGGTGTAGTGGCGATAGTCGGGATAGGCCGTCTGCATGTGGCCGGGCGCGCGGAACGGGGTGTCAGACGGAACGATCGGAAACCATTCCAGGCTGACGACGATCCAGGTCGCCACGCTCTTGCCTTGCGGCCAGGCAAGGGGCTTGCGCGTGGGCAGGGCGCTGTAGGGATACAGATCGTGATCGTAGCCCAGGCGGCGATGCGCATATTCGAGATAACTGGGGTCGAGGCTCATGCCACTGCCTCCTGCTGAACGGTTCTCCAGGCGTCGGCGATATCGCCCGAGCGGGTGATCCATGCACGGCCATCGGCGGTAATGTGCCGCAGCACGTCCTCGAACGCACCGATGCGGTGTGGCTGGCCGATTAGGTAGGAGTGCAGCGGAATGCACATGACCGTACCCGAAGGTTCGTCCGCCAGCCGCTCGAACTGGCGGATCAGCGTCTGCGCATATTCGCGCGGGCTCATGTTGTAGATGAAGAAGCCGTAGTGGTCGTTGACTTCGAGGCTGTAGGGCATCGAGATAAGATCGCCGCTGGCGGTCTTCACGCGCTGGGGTTGGTCGTCGTGATAGAGGTCGCAGGTATAATCCAGGCCATATTCGGCGATCAAGTCCAGCGTGCGCGGGGTGTGGGTGAGGGCGGGCGCCAGCCAGCCCCGGATCGTCTGCCCGGTGGCTTCGCGCACGGTGCGGATCGAATCTTCGATGATCGCGCGCTCCTGCGCCTCGTCCATCCCGTAGGAATAGCGGGTGTTGTAGATGCCGTGGCTGAAGAACTCCCACCCGCGCGCATTGGCGTCCGCCACCACCTCGGGATGATGCTGACATAGCGCGACCGACAAGCTGACCGAGCCGGGAAAGCCGTGTTTGGTCATGACATCTGCCATGCGCCAGTGACCGACGCGGTTGGCATGGTCGCGGTGGGAATAGCCGACCACGTCCGGGTGCGGTTTGGCCCATGATTTGCGGTGCGGGTTCGCAGGCGGATCGATCTCGTAATATTCGAGATTGGGCGAAACCCAGACCGCCACTTTCTTGTCGCCCGGCCACGCGAACGGGGTGCGGCCGCGATAGGGGCTGAAATCATAGAGGCCGGGGTCGGGCTCGCCTTCGCGCATCAGCGGGCCTCCAGCCAGTCGATCACGGTCTGCACCGGCTCAACATCGGCGTATTTGAGCTGAAGGTCGGTGAGGTTGGCGAAGTGGTAGGATTCGTGCTTGTCGGCACAGGTCTCGATCGGAACGATGGTGCGATAGCCCCGGCTGAGCGCGTCCACGGCGGTTGCGCGGATGCAGCCGGAGGTCGAGCCGCCGGTGATGACCAAGGTATCGACCTTGTGCCACACCAGCAGGCTTTGCAGCGGCGTTTCGAAAAAGGCGCTGGGCATCCGCTTGTCATAGACCATGTCCGACGGGTCGATCCGGCAGCGTTCATCGAAGGCGTGGCGGCGGCTGCCGTACTTGATGTTCTGCAGGCTGTCAGATGTATCCGTGCGCGTGCCCCAGACACCGGCGTCGCTGGCATCCTGCGCATAAGCAACGTGGGTCCACACCACCGGCATGCCCTTGGCGCGGGCGAGGGCGGAGATGGTGTTGACGTGTTCGATCTGGCGCGGATCGGTCTCGTAGGCGGTCTTGAACTCTTCGATCCGGGTGTAGGCGTTCTGGAAATCGACGTTCACGATCGCCAGCCTTTCGCCAAAGCCGAACTTGGTGCGCGCCGGATTGGCCATGACCTCTTCGAAGATCTGGCGTGCGGTCTTGCCGTCGCAGATCATCTTGGTGCCGACGATGCTCATGGACCTTAAACCTCGCTATGAAGGACGAAGCCGGAATGGAGCGTGCCGGAATCGCTTTGTCCGCTGCGAGGACGCCGCTGTCCGATCAGCGATCAGCAAAGCGCGGAATCGCGCCCCAGATAGATCTTGTCCGCCAAGCGGTCACAGGCTCGCAGCCCGATTGTTTTACGATACGGCGGGCCACCTTTCCCGCCCGCCTTACTCCTACGAAGGGAACTTCCATGCGCCGTCGTCACCTCGCATCCGCATCGCTGCTCGTGGGGGCGTTGGCCTGGTGGGGAGCGGCCGCGCCGGCCACCGCCCAGATGCAGCCCAAGCTCGATCCGGCGACGTGCGTGTTGCCGGCGTTCTATTCGGGGCCGACACCGTACAAGTCGGTCGAGCAGTTGTCCGACCAGCGAGTCACCTTTCGCCTGTGCGCGCCCGACGCACGCGAAGTGCTGGTGACCAGCACCGACATTGCCACTGTGATTCCGATGGGCTACCCGCAAGGGACCCCGCGTGGCCTTGCTATGACCAAGGATAAGACCGGGTTGTGGACCGTGACCACGCCAAAGCCGGTACCTGCCGATATCTATCGCTTCGCGTTCCGGGTGGACGGGGTGAAGACGGTCGATCCGCAGGGAAAGACCTTCTCCGAGGAACTGAAGGGCATCAATTCCACTTTCGAGGTCAATGGCCCCGAAGGCGCGTTCCAGACCTGGGAGGCAGGCGTCCCGCATGGTGCGGTTTCAACGGTGGCGTATTGGTCGAAGTCGCTGGGTATCCAGCGCCGCGCGCATATCTACACGCCGCCAGGTTATAACAAGGGTTCAGGCAAGTACCCGGTGCTCTACCTGGTCCACGGATCGGGCGACAGCGACGATAGCTGGACCAGCGTGGGCCATGCCAACCTCATTCTCGACAACCTGATCGCTTCGGGCAAGGCGGTGCCGATGATCGTCGTCATGCCCGATGGCCATACCCCGCCGCGCGAAGGGGTGGCGACGCTCGACAACCCGGACTTCGGTGCCGATCTCATCCAGGATCTGATCCCTTACGTCGATGCTAACTATCGCAGCGACGCACGGCCACAGGCGCGGGCGATGGCGGGGCTGTCGATGGGCGGATCGCACACCTTGCGCAACGGGCTGACCCATCCCGACTTGTTTCGCTGGATCGGGGTGTTCTCGATGGGGCTGGACCGGGCCGGCGATCAAGGCCGGATCGACCAGTATGCTAAAGCCAACGACGCCGCGCTCAAGCAATCGGCGCGCGAACTGAAGCTGCTTTATTTGGCGATGGGCCGCGACGATTTCCTCTACGGCACCGTGGCACCGACCCGCGCGCTGTTCGACCGCTATCACATCGCCCACGTCTACAACGAAAGCGGCGGCGGACACGAATGGCCCAACTGGCGCCGCTACTTTGCCGACTTCGCGCCTCGGCTGTTCCATTGATGGCCCGCCGTACCAACAGCGCACCGCTGGCACTATTGCTGAGCGTTTGCCTATGTCCGGCGCCATCGCTTGCTGCGCCGGCATCGTCCGCCCTGGGCAGCGTCCAACCCGGACCCACCGCAGACGGGGGACGGATTCTGGTGCCGCAGCCGGTCTGGCCCAAGGGCGTGCCCGATATCCCTGGCTGGCCCGGCAAGATCGCAACCCCCGTCACCGAGGAATTGCGTGACGATGGCAAGACCGGGCGGAACTTGTGGAACGTCACCGTACCCAGCTATCAGGCGTTTCTGCCCCCGCCGGGGAAGGCGACGGGGACCGGCGTCGTCATCGCGCCGGGCGGGGGCTTCCGCCTGCTGGCGATCGAGGGCGAGGGCAACCTGGTGGCGCAGTGGCTCGCCGCCCACGGCGTTGCGGCATTCGTGCTCAAGTACCGGCTGATCCAGACCCCGCCGGGCGAGACCAACGAACAGATGCGCGCCCGCGTCAACCGCGACTTGAAGCCCGGCGTCGGTGGCGATCCGGGCGTGGTGGACGGGCTGGAAACGCTGCGCCTTGTCCGCGCGCATGCGGCTGAGTACGGCGTCGATCCCCAGCGGATCGGCGCGGTCGGCTTTTCGGCGGGCGGCCATGTCGCCGGGATGATGGCGCTGGCGCCCAAGCTGGCGGATCGGCCGAACTTCACCGGCCTGATCTACGGCATGCCGTTCTACGCGCCTATGCCCGAGATGCCTGCCGCCAACCTGCCGTTTCCGCCGGGAACGCCGAGCGAGCCGTGGCTGCAGCCTCCGGCGAAGCCTGCGCCGGGTCACCTGCCACCGCTGTTCATGGCGGCTGCACAGGACGATGTGGTGGCGGGGCAGGGCTTCCGCGCGTTCTATCAGAAGCTGTACGACACCGGTTATCGACCCGAACTGCACTTGTACCAGCGCGGCGGCCATGGCTTCGGCGCGCGCGCACTGGGCGGCACTTCCGATCGATGGCTGGATGAGTTCCTGTGGTGGATCGAAGCCGAAGGGTTCGCCAAGGCGAAGTGAGTAAACGCGCCATCGCCGTTCGGTACGGCGATGGCGCTATCTCGCATTCAGTTTTTCCAGCTACGTGCCTTCATCCGCAACGTGACCGGCGTGTCGAGGGTCTCGGCGTCGCTGCCTGTTGCCAGCACGTAATCACCGCCCGGCATGGTCCAGAGGCCATCCTTCCAATCGGCCAGCAGGCGGGGGTCGATGGTCATTGCGACTTTGCCTGAGGCGCCTGCCGCCAGCTCGATCCGCCCGAAGCCGACCAAGCGGCGCTTGGCCTCGCCCGCGCGCTGGACGAGGTAGAGCTGCACGACTTCGGCGCCCTCGCGCGGGCCGGTGTTCTTTACGCCGATGCTGGCGGACAGCCCCTTGATCGCCGGTTTGGTGCGGGAAAAGTTGGTATAACTCAGGCCATGACCAAAGGCGAACAGAGGCTTTTTGCCGGTGCGCGCGAACCAGCGATAGCCCAGGTCCGACCCCTCGACGTTGTAATCGGCCTTAAGCTGGTCCTTGCCGTTCTTGGGATTACCGCCGAAGTCCGGCTCCACCCAGTCGCTGCCGTCCAGGCGCGGGCGCGGCAACTGGCTTTCGTCGGCGGGGAACGACACGGGCAAGCGGCCCGAGGGGTTGGTTTGCCCGAACAGCACCGAGGCGATTGCCTCGCCGCCCCGCGCGCCCGAATACCACGCCTCGACCACGCCCTTGACCTTGCCCAGCCACGGCATCTTCACCGGTCCGCCGGTTTCCAGCACGACGATCGTGTTGGGGTTCGCCGCCGCGACCGCCTCGATCAAGGCATCCTGCCCGCGCGGCAACGACAAGTCAGGGACGTCCAGCCCTTCGGTCATCCACTGCGTCGCGAAAACCACCGCGACTTCGGAGCGCGCCGCCAGTTCCGCCGCGTCTTTGATGTACTGGCCCTGGCGGTACAGCATAGTCGCGCCGGGGGCCTGCGCCTTCATCGCCGCCATCGGGCTGGAACGGTGATAGGATTCCGAGATGAACCCGGCCCAGATCCCCGAACCTGCAACTGGCAGCTTCGCGGCAGGGCCCCCCTTGCCCATGACTTGGCTGGAGCCTGCGCCCGACAGCACGCCGCCATCGGCATAGCCGCCGATCACCGCGATCGACTTGACCGTCTTGGACAGCGGCAGCGCCCCGCCTTCGTTCTTGAGCAGGACGATGCCTTGCTTTGCGGTCTCTTCGGCGACGGCGGCATGGCCATCCCAGTCGATCGCGCCGCCGGGTGGGGCGGGGTGCTTGTCGAGGCCCGCAGCGTAGATTGCAGTCAGGACGCGGGTGTTCATGTCGTCCAGCCGGGCGCGCCAGACTGGATCGGCGGCAGCCTTGGCCGAAAGCTGCGAACCGAAAAACACGCCGGGATCGAGCTGCTCGCCCGATTGGTGATCCAGCCCATTGATCGCGGTCTGGATCGAGGGCACCGCGCCCCAGTCCGACATCACGAAGCCCTTGTAGCCCCATTCCTGCTTGAGCACTTTGTTCAGCAGCCAGTCGCTATCGCACGCCTGAGATCCGTGGACGCGGTTGTAGGGGCACATTACCGAGCCGGGTTGGCCTTGCTCGATGCCGATCTGGAAAGCCAGCAAGTCGCTTTCGTGCGCCGCACCGGGCGTGATTTGCACGTCCACGTATTTGCGTGCGGTTTCCTGTCCGTTCAGCGCGAAGTGCTTGATCGTGGAAATGATGTGGTTCGATTGCACACCCCGGATCGCCGCGCCGGCCAGGATGCCGGACAGCAGCGGGTCTTCGGAAAAGTATTCGAAGGTGCGCCCGTTGCGTGGATCGCGCGCCAGGTTGACGCCCCCTGCCAGCAGCACGTTGAAACCCTTGGCCCGAGCCTCCGCCCCGATCATAGCGCCGCCGCGCTGGATCAGGGCCGGGTTCCAGCTTGCCGCCTGCGCCACAGCGGAGGGCAGGGCGGTGGACCAGTCGCCCCGCGCGCCCCCGGCCCAACTGACGCCCAGGCTGGCGTCAGTCTCTCGCAAGGCCGGAATGCCCAGTCGATCGATGCCCGAGACGTAGCCAGCACCGACGATTGCGTCTTTGGGGATATCTACTTTGGGGCCGCCTCCAGGCAGGGGCATGATGCCGTGGGTGATCACCACTTTTTCAGCCGGCTGCATCTGGGCCACCGTGGCCTTTGCCCGGACTTGTGCAGCGGCAAGATCGATCACCTCCGCATCGGTCGCGGCGGAGGCCGGAAGGGCGACGGCAAGCGACAAGGCAGTGCAGGCGAGCAGGCGGGCGATCACGATGGCGGGTCTCCGGCAAATGGACGGGTAGAGTGGGTGAGAATGGGACGAGGGACAATCGATACCACTCAACCCCACCATGCCTCCGTCTGGCGGATAAACTTGCGCGTTCTGACAGATAAAAGGGCGCTTGCTGCATCACTGCGCCGTGGACGCCACCAGGCTGCCACGCCATGCTGCCATGCAGCACAACACGGGATAGAACATTGGCCACGATCACTCCCGACGCACGCTTTCAGCGCGACGCCGCCGTCACTGCGGCACCTGTCGCTACGTCTGTCCTGTGGCGCTACGGCACCGGGCAGCTTGGCGCACAAGTCTTCCGCGATACCCCGGCGGTACTGTTGCCACTGTTCCTGACTACGATGCTGGGCGTGCAGGCATGGCTGGCTGGGCTAGTAGTGCTGATCCCCAAGCTGTGGCTGATCGTGTGCGACCCGCTGGTGGGTGCCTGGTCCGACCGGGTGCGCGGGCGTTATGGCCGCACCCCGTTCCTCGTCGCAGGCGCAGTGCTGACCAGCCTGGGCTTCATGGCGCTGTTCACTCTGACCCGCAGCGCCAGTCCGCTCCTGTCGGCGGCGATTACGTGCCTGCTGTTCTTCCTGGCCTCGACCGCGTTTTCGATGTTCTCGGTGCCCTATTTAGCGATCGCGGCGGCACTATCGCACGATCCGCATCAGCGCACCCGGATCATGGTTTACCGCATGGTGTTCTCCACCCTGGGTGTGCTGGTGGCGGTCGGCGTGGCGCAACCGCTGATCTACGCGCTGGGCGGTGGGAATCGGGGCTGGACGGTGATGGCGCTGGTGCTGGGTGCGGTCTGCCTGATCTCGATGCTGGTGACCGCGCTGGGGCTGATGCGGGTGCCGCTGATCCGGGACGAAACGCTGCCGGGCAGCTTGCTCAGCCAGTTGGGCGCGATCAAGGGCAACCGCCCGTTTCTGGTGCTGCTGACCACTTGCCTGATCCAGAACGTGGGCCAGGCGGCGGGCTACACCGTGATCGGCTTCATCTATCTCTACGCGATCCAGGCGATCTGGATCATACCGTTCTTCATTCTGGTAATGGCCATCGCCGGCATCGCCGCGCAGCCGATGTGGCTGGCCCTTTCCCACCGCTGGGGCAAGGAGCGCACGTACGTCGTGGCGTCCGCCGCATGGGCCGCCGTGACGGCGACGTGGTTCTTCATCCATCCCGCCACCGACGTGATAGCGACCATCCCAGGTGTCGGCGCGCTGGGCACGCAGCACTTGCTGGTGCTGCTGCGCGGCGCGGTGATCGGCGTGGTCAACTGCGCGTTCGTGATGCTCTCGCTCTCGATGCTGACCGATACCATCGACTACGAACGCCGGCGCAAGGGCATCGCCAACGAAGGCGTGTTTGCCGGGTTGTTCTCCGCCTTTGAAAAGCTGGCCTTCGCGCTCGGCCCGGTGGTTGCAGGGTTGGTGATGAGCGCGTTCGGCTTCGTGTCCTCTACCGGTGGCGCGGCGGCGCAAACCCCCCATGCTATCAACGGCATCGTCCTGCTCTACAGCCTGATCCCGGCAGCGACACAAGTGCTCAGCCTGCTGGTGTTCTCGCGCTATCGGTTGCCGCAATGCTGATGGTTTTTGCCGCGCATCGGATAACCGGCGCCGACCAGCATACCGTACGTTCTGCTGCAGTAATGTCCGGGCAACGAACCAAGAAGGTAGCCACGACCCCATGACCACGCGCACGATCCTTCCCATGCTGATAGCAGTGACCATGTCGGTCGTAGCAGCGGTTCCTTCGCTGGCCTGGGCGGCTCCGCCGAGCACAGCGGAGATCGCGGCCGGCAAGAAGGTCTACTTGCGCTGCATGGCGTGCCACACAGTGGAGCCGGGCGGCCAAAATAAGGTCGGCCCCAACTTGTCGGGCGTGGTCGGCCGCAAGTCCGGGCAGGTGAAGGGCTTCAAGTATTCCGCGGCGATGGCCAAGGCCAACGTGACGTGGGACGAGGCGACGCTGGACAAGTGGCTGACCCGCTCGGCCAGCGTGGTTCCCGGCACGTCGATGGTCTTTGCCGGTCTGCCGAAGCCGGAAGATCGCAAGGCCGTGATCGCCTATCTCAAGAAGCCGGTATCGTGAGCGTGGACCAAGGCTTGCCCATAGCGCGCCGTTCATTCCTGATCGGCAGCGCGGCGGTCGCAGCATCGTTGGCGAGCGGGCCTGCGTTCGCCGCTACCAAGCCGCAGGTCTTCTTGCTCAAGACGCCCGAAGGCCGGGCCGTCTCGATCACCGAATGGCGACCAGCGGGTCATAAGCGCGGCACTATCCTGTTCTCACACGGCGCAGCGTCTTCGCCCGCGTACTACGACCGGATCATCGGTCCGTGGGTCGCGGCAGGGTGGCATGTGCTGGCCCCCCTTCACGTCGATTCCAAAGAGCACCCGGACACGGCGAAGTTCGCAGGGCTTGCGAGCTGGAAGGCGCGGGTCGAGGACATGCGCGCGCTGATCGCCCACATTGGTGACGAGCCGTTCGTAGGCGCAGGCCATTCCTACGGCGGGTTGACCGCGACGATGCTGGGCGGCGCGCAGCCGGTCACGCCCGAGGGCTTGTCGCTGCCGCTGGTCCCGCGTCTGGCCAAGGCGGTTATCGCCTTCTCGCCTCCGCCGACCATTCCCGTGCTGGTCACGCCCGAAGGTTATGGCAAGCTGGTGGTGCCCGCGATCATCCAGACCGGTACTCTCGACTATGTGGCCGGTATGACCGCTCAGACCGGCGATGCCTGGAAAGTCCACCTCGCCGCGTTCGAGACCCCCGCACCTGGTGGTGATCGCTACGGCTTGGTACTCGAAGGTGCGAACCACTACTTCGGTGGCGCGATCTGCGACTTCAAGCAGCCGGGCCCGCCGCAGCTTGCCGCGCTGGACCTTGCGAACCAGCGCGTGGCGCTGTTCCTTGAAGGTTACGGGGCGGGTAGCGCCAAAGCGCGGCGCAAGCTGGATGGCCTTGTCACGCAGGCTCTGCCTGCGCGGTTGATGAAGCGCTAGGAAGGTCGGGCCGCGCAATCCGATTGAGGTAGCGCGGCCAGCCTTTAGAACCCCAGAGCGCCGGGGTTCATCAGTCCCTTGGGATCAAGCTGCGACTTTATTGCCCGCACCAGCGCGGCGGCAGGTGGGGCCAGGCGCGGTTGGTACGGATAAGCGCGACCGAGTTGGAAATGCCCTGCGCCATAGTCCTGCATCAGTGCCACGATCGCGGTCTTGAGGTCGTCGGCATAGGCGCGCGAGGCGTCATTGGGCGCGAAAGAGGGCTGCTTGGCCAAGTACTCGTCGCCCAGCGTCTGGCGGTGATAACTGGTGCGATCGTCCGGCCAGTACAGCGCGATCTCGTAGAGGAACCCGGTGGGGCCGACGGGCGAGAACATCGTGCCCAGCCACACGCCCAGCGCATCCATCTCGGCCTTGCGGGCAGCGATCATGGCCTTGAACGCGGCGTCGAACGCCACTGCGCGGTCATGCGCGAACACACCATGGATCGGCACCCAGCGCTCACCGCCGGGGCCAAGGACGTTGAACAGCGGTGCGAACGGCACCGACTGGACGAACGTTGGAATGGAATTGGCGATCTCACGCCCCAGTCCGTCCAACTGGCGGCGCAGCAGCTTGGCCTTGATCGCCGCTTCCTCTGCATCGAAGCCTTCGATGATGAAATGGCACATGTAAGCGCCCGCCCGCATCGCATCTTCGCCGGCGATCGCCATGCGCAGCAGTTGGGTGATGCCCTTGACCTTGTTGGGCGCGCGCTTCAGCACGTCCAACGCGATCTTGAGCCGGGCTCCCATGCCGTCCTGCCGGCCGATCTGGCCTTGCGACAAGGCGAGATCGAGGCCGAAGTGGCTGTCGTCCAATCGGGCCATCGCCGCCTTGCGCGAGGCTGCGTGGTAATCGGCGAAGCTGTCGAACGCGAAGCTGAGGCATTCGAAATACGGCAGTACCGGCAGTAAGGGCAGCGTGATGCGCGCCTTGATGCCGAAGACGCCGCAGTCGCCCGTGAACAGGCCGGTCAGGTCCGGGCCATAGAAGCGCATCGCGTCGCTGGCGCTGGTCGACAGTACCTCGCCGCTGGCCAGCACCACGTCCATCGACAAGACCGACTGCGCGGAAATGCCATGCATGGTGCTGCCGTGGCTGAGCGTGTTCTGGCTCATCGAGCCACCCACCGTCGCTGCGATGCCAGAGAACGGCCCCCAGAACGGCGTGCGCAAACCCTTGGCGTCGAGCGCGGCCTTGAGGTTGGCCCAGGTGACGCCAGCCCCCACCGTGACCACGGTGGCCTGTTCGTTGATCTCGATCGTATCGAGCGCGCCAGTGTCGAACACGACGTGGCCGCCCGCCGGTAGAATATAACCATCGGTATAAGATGCGCCGCCACCGCGCGGCACCATCGCCACGCCCGCTTCAGCGCAGATCCGAACCGCCCGTTGCAGCGCCTCGACATTCTTGGGCCGCACCACCGCGCGGGGCAGGCCGCCGCTGCGATAAACGTCGTTCGCGTAGTAATCGAGGGCGCCTGCCTCGTAGATCACGGCGTCGGCTTCCAGCACATCGGCCAGTGCCGCAACCAGAGCATCTTCAACCACTACGCCGCTCATCGAAACACCCGACTTTCCTGAAATTCGCGCGCCAAGGTTTGGCGAATGCCGGTGCTGCCTTCGACCTTGGCAGCCACCCTATCCACCCAGCGACTATCCGGCTAGCGGTCAAACGCCGCTCTCCATGCGTCAGCAAGCCACGCTGCCAGCAAGATCACCAGCTATCGAGATTCGGGCATGTCCCGTTCGCGAATCGATCCCGAGGAAGGGCCAGGATGACGAGCGAAAGCGCAAGGTTGGCAGGCGAAGTTACCGTGATCCAACTAACGGTGGAAGCCGCCACGCCTGAAGCCCTGGCGCCGTTCGGTGCGGTGATCGGCCGCCAGGCGCCGGTGACGCCGGTGTCGGTCGATTTCTACAAGGGCGCGGTGAAGATGAGCTACCCGGCGCGCTTCGTGTGCGATCATCCGGTGGAAGTCACCTTGGCGCAGATGGACCGCCGCGCTGGCGAAGTTCGCTATATGGAGCGGCATTTCCAGCACACGCAGTCATTTCTGCCGCTGGCTGGCAAACCATTCGTTGCAGTGATGGCACCACCGTCTGACGGCGATCTGCCCGACTTGTCGCAAGTACGCGCCTTTCGTTTCGATGGCACTGCCGGCTTTGCGATGCACCTGGGCACCTGGCACGAATTTCCCTTCGCGGTAGAAGACGGCACCGACCTCGTCGTGCTGCTGTCCAGCCAGACCGGCTATGACCTGAAGGCCAAGGATGCCGTGACCGAAGAGGCCCATGGCCCCGATCTCGACAAGAAGGACATCGTTGCCCGCACCGGCAACGTGTTCCGTTTCGAATTAAGCTGAGGAAACTGACGATGGCCGAACGTATCAACCTCGACCGCAAGGCGCGGTCCAAGGGCAGCCAGCCGGTAGTGTTCGACAACGAAACCACGGACGCGCTGGCAGGCATGGTGCTGGCGCTGTTGGGCGAGGTCGTCGTGCTCAAGGACCGGCTGGACGCGAATGAGCGGCTGTTGAAGGCGGCAGGCTTGCACGGACCGGCCGACGTGGACACCTTCTCTCCCGACAGCGAGGCACGCACCTATCGCGGTGCCTATCGCCAGGGCATCTACGAGCGCGTGCTGGGCACGGCCCGTGATAAGCTGATGCCGAATTCATTGACCGAGCAGAACGCTTACGAAGGCGTTCTCGACGCCGTGACCCGCGACTGACCTTATTTCCGGGAGCTTCAATATGGAACAGTACCGCCAAGAACATTTCGGCCACGCGGTCATGCCTCAGGCCAACCACGACGAGCAAGCGATGGAAGATCACTTCCTGGCCATGCGGATGTGGACCAGCACCCGCATGGACCCGCTAGACCGCCGCCTGCTGGACGAAGTGATCGTCCCGGAAATCGAGAAGAAGACGGGCGCCAAGCCGACGTCGAGCACCCAGGTGCGCAACGCATTGGAAGCGCATCCGCTGCACCAGTTGTGGCTGACGCTATCGCTGTTCTACCAGGACCGCATCTGGGTTTCGCTAGACAGCGCGATCGACCGCCAGTTCGATGAACTGGCCGAGCGGATCGAAGCGCAACTGGCCGAGCCCAAGGGCAGCCTCGAACTCGATCCCGATGTCGATGTTCCGCGCTATATCTCGTCTTTCGATCACCACCGGATGCCGGGCAGCTACCTCGTCGACACCGCGCAGGACGATTTCCGCGCCGGCGCGCTCTACGATCGCTTCGCGTCCACCTATCTGCGCAACCTTAACGGCGGGTGGAAGAACGACGGGCGGGGGCATACGCTGGCCAGCCACGTCCAGGATTTCTATCCCGGCTTTAGCCCCAAGCGCATTCTAGACCTAGGCTGCTCGGTCGGCCACTCGACCGTCGCGATCGCGCAGGCGTTTCCCGATGCGGAAGTCTTCGCGCTCGACGTCGGCGCACCGATGCTGCGCTACGGCCATGCCCGCGCCGAAGCGATGGGCGCGGCGATCCACTTCAGTCAGCAGAACGCCGAGCACACCAACTTCGAGGACGAAAGCTTCGACCTCGTCTGCTCGTCGGCAGTGATGCATGAAACCTCGGCCAAGGGTATGCGCGCGATCTTCAAGGAGTGCCATCGCCTGCTGCGCAAAGGCGGGGTGATGTGCCACGTCGATGTGCCGCCGCGCCACGAGCATTTGTCGCTGTGGGATCAGATGCGCTGCGACTTCGAAAGCCACTACAACAACGAGCCGTTCATGACCTCGTTGGCGCGCACCGACTGGCTCAAGGTCGCAACGGCTGCGGGCTTTGCGGCAGAAGACGTGCTGGTCGGGTACCGCAAGGGCACTTTCATGCTCAAGCCCGACCGCGCAGACTTCTACACCGAAGGACATCCTGAGGGCCGGGCAATGATCGGCTCGTGGTACGCCTGTTCGGCCACCAAGTAATTCCCACCCTACCGGCGGCGCTTCACCTGCTTGCGCCGCCGGCTTTTTCGTTACGATCGATGTTCGAGGACGCGTGCGCTGATGGCGCTATCGTCACTTCCTCGCCAGCGTCTTCAAGAACGCTTCCACGGGTGACAGGGACGCCGCCGGGCAATCGAGCGGAGCCATGTGCCCGCAGTGATCGACAACCTTAAGCGTTTTGTCCTTGCTTCCCAGCAATTCCAGCGTCCGCTGGCCGTGAATCGCCAGCGTGGTTTCGTGATCGTCGCCCGACCATAGCACCAACGCAGGCGCGGTGATCGCGCGCAGGTCATCCGGGGTGCGATCGAACGAGCTGGTGGCGGTAACTGCTTTGCCGATTGCGGGATCGCCCAGGGTGCGGTCGTTGAACGCCGTCCATTGCGCGACCAATTCCGGCGTGACCTTGGCGGAATCGACCACGTTGTTGAGCAGAATCTGCCGCCAGAACTCGGGCGAATGGTGGTCGGGGTGCTTGGCATCGGCCGCCACCGCGTCCTTCAACGCTTGGGGCAGCGCCGCGTAGTCGATCTTGAAGGGGCCGGCGGCGATGTTGTTCAGGACGACTCCGCGCACGCGCTGGGGCCGTTTCGCAGCGTAAGCCGCAGCAGGCAGGCCTCCGCTGGACGTGCCGACGATCACGAAGCGGGCGATGCCCAGCTTGTCCATCAAGCCGTCGATTACGCGAATGCGCCGTGCGATCGAATAGTCGTTGCCGGGGCTGGGGCCGGAGAGGCCGGCAGGTGACAGGTCGTAGCGGATGACGCGATAGTGGCGTGAAAGCTGCGCGGCCCAGGCGTTCCACTGCAAAAGGCTGGCGAACGAGCCATGCACCAGCAGGATCGCCGGGCGATCCTTCGCGCCTTCATCGACATAGTGGACCGTCTCGCCCTCGATCACCGCGAAGCGCGATGCTGGCAGCGCGTAGCGGGCGCGCAAGGCTGAGTCCGAGGATAGGGACGGCGGGGCTGCGGTCGCCTGAGCGCAGACGGCACCTCCGGCTAGAGCTAATGCGATCAGGACGCATTTCGTGGACGTAAAGCTCATTGCGGTGTTCCTTTACGTCCACGAAAGAATGTTCTCAGAGCGCCTCGCCGGCCAGCAGGCGCGCGCATTCGCTGTCGCCGCCGTTGGCCGCGGCCCGGCGCATCGCCCGGCCTGCATAGGTGTACAGACCTGCCGCGATCAGCAGGAACGGCACACAGACGAACGCAATCGACCAGCCGACTAGCGCCGGGTCGTGCAGCACGCGCTCGGTGACGCTGGCGACCATCAATGGCCCAAGGGTCGCGCCCAGCATCGTGTTGAGCACTAAGGTAAGCGCGATCGAGCTTCCGCGCATGCGTGGCGGCACCACCGATTGTAGCGTTGCGAACATGACGATGCCCACGACCGAGAACACCGCGTTGGATGATGCCACCAACACGGTAGCGACGTGCAGGTCGCCCGCGATTACCGCCAGAACCGAAGGCAGCGCGAATAGCGGCGCGACCGATAGGATCGCGAACCGTTTCATCGTGTGGCCCGCGCGCATCGAACGGTCCAGCAGCGTCCCGCCGATCAGCGGCCCGATCGCCGAGAACAGCATCGAGAGCGGCCCCAGCCACGCACTGAGCGAACCAGGGGTGGCGCCATAGGCGCGCAGCAGCATCGAAGGTGCCCAGGACGCCGCGCCGTAAGCAACGACGAAGGTGGTCGCAAAGCCGAAGTAGAGCGGCAGCAGCACGCGCTTGTTGCGCCAAAGGTAGGCCGCTTCCGCCGCGCCGGGTGCGCGCACGGGGCCTTGGGTGACTTGCGCCTGACGCAGCGGTTCGCGAGTGAACAGCAGCAGTGCGAGCGCAACGACGAGGCCGCTCGCTCCGAAAATCACCAGCACGATCCGCCAGGGCACCAGGTGGCCCAGCACCGGCCACCCCAGGAACGCACCAGCGCCGGCCGCCGTCACCAGCAGCCCGGTCAGCGAAATGGCAATGCCGTTCGCCAGGCCCTGACCCATCATGTAGACAGAAATTGGCCGCCCGCGCCGCTCGGGCGAAAACAAGTCCGCGATCAACGAAATCGCTGCCGGGCCAAGCGCTGCTTCGCCCAGGCCAACCATCAAGCGACCGGTAAACAGCCACCCGAACGACAGCGCGAGACCGCTGCCGATGGTGGCGATGCTCCACAAAGTGATGCCGCCCACGATCAGGTTGCGGCGTGATACGCGGTCTGCGGCCAGGCCCATCGGCAGGCCCATGAAGGCGTAGAACAAGCCGAATGCCAGGCCTTGCAGCAGGCCGATCTGCTCGTCGCTGATCGACAGATCCGCTCGGATCGGGTCGACCAGGATGTTGAGCGCCGCCCGGTCGATCACCGAAAGGATGCCGGCGAGGAACAGCATCCCCACCATGATCCACGCCGATCGGCCGCCCGGCCAGTGCCCCCGAACGTCTTCGGCAGGCGATGCGGCGGCCCAGGGCACCGGCGAGGCGACGGGGGGGGCCATCGTCAGAGTAGGCCGGCGGCGCGGGCGCGCGTCTTCACGTAATCGCCCAGCCAGTCGAGGTTGCGAAAGCGCAGGGTGCCGCGGCCCACAGCGGTAGAGCTATGCGCCATGCCTGCGATCAGGCGCAGCGCCTTGGCCATCAGGAACACCTCGGTCGCGTCTTTCTCCTCCTGGGTGAAGGGGCGGACGGATTCGTAACCAGCCTCGAACGCTTCGCCGATCTTGGGATCGAAGCCATAGAACAAGTTGCCCCACACGAAGTTTTGTACGTCCTGCATCAGGAAGTCCTCACCCGCCGCGTCGAAATCGAGCAAGGTGATCTTGCCGTCTTCATCGACGTGGACGTTGCTGGGGTGGAAATCGCGGTGGCAAACGCCCAGCGGCACTTTGCCGGAGGCAGCCATTTCGTCCAGCCGCTTGTCGAGGTTGGCGGCGATGATCGGATAATCCCGCAAGTCGTCGGGGCGATCGTACACGAAGTCGATCAGCGCGGGCATGCAGATGTTGTAGTCCTTGGCCGTCGCGGTCGAGAACTCATGTTCTTTGCCCGCCCAGTCGTAGCCATGGAGGTGCATCTGCGCCATCGCCGCGCCAATGCGGAAGGCGGTCTCTTCCGACAGACGCTCGCCGAATTTCACCCCTGGTGCCCAGTCGTACAGCGCGATCGCGCGCTCACCCTCGGGCGAGATCGCCTTGAAATACAAGGCGCCATCGTGCTGCGGCACGCCGACCGATGCGGCGAAGCCTTGTTGGCGCAGGTAGTCCAGGAAATCGAGTTCGTAGGCGACATCGTCGACGTCGCGGTAGGTCTTGCGCCACACGCGCAAGGCGTATTTGGTTTCAGCGTCCTGCACCAGGTACACGTCGTTCATCCCGCGATAGAGCAGGAAGCACGTCAGATCTCCCTTGATCGGGTAGCGGCGAGCCACTTCGCGGGCGATGAAGTCCGGGTGGAGGACCGAGTGCGAAACCTCGGCCAGGGGAAGCTCAGAGGCCGTCAAGGAAGTTACGCAATTCATGGGCAATTCGCTCCGGTGCGATGTCGAAAATGTCTTTGTTCAAGTCGAGAAGTTCCACCGTCTGGCACGATGGGATGCGGGCGGCGGCCTGCTTTGAAATGTCCAGGAGGTCTTCGCCGGTCTGCACGAGAATGGCGGGCTGGGTGACGAGTTCTAGGCGCGAAAAGCCCCACGACCACACGCCGCCGTAGGCCCAGGTGAAGCGATGGAGCACGCGCGATTTGTCGGCGAAATTCCAGATTGCCTTGTCGAGCGATTGCTGGGGATCACGATTGACGACGACGTAGCTCCACAGCCGGGCAAGCAAGCCGAGGAGGACTTCGCCTTGCTCGTCGGGCGCGGGGAAACTGTGGGCCTCCTCGAGCTTCGTCGCCAGCGTTTGCGCATCGTACATCGGGATGCCGGTGAGGCCGATCCCACGGACCCGGTCGGGGCGGGCAATGGCCAGTTCGCACGACAGCAGGGTGCCGGTGTGGAATCCGTAGAGATCGATCATGCCGGTCAGCACGCCGTCTTCAGCCAGCGCATCGAGCGCATCCGAGAACGCAGCGGCATACCCGGCCATGCCCGGCGGTGCGGGCGGCGCGTCGGACATACCGTAGCCCGGCGTATCGAGCGATACGACGAGCCGGTCGACCGCCAATTCACGGATCAGTCCTTCGTATTCATAGGACGACGAGGGGTTCTGGTGCAGCAGCACGATCGGGGTCCGCGCGCCGTCACGTAGGCCGTCACCGGGGCCGGCGATGCGGTAATGCATCTGGCCATAGCGGCAGCGGGTGTAGGCGCGGGTGATGACGGGTACGTCGGTCATGGTCTTACGTTGCCTCAGCGGGCGAAGAACGAGCAAGCGGCCCGCGAAGTGATCGCAGGTCGGATCACGATACGGCGGGGATGTCTTGCGTTGCGACCAAGCGGGCACCGGCCAGCTTGTCTTCGTCGAGATCGTAGGCCCACAGGAACAAGCCGTTGATCGCGAACATCGCCGAGGGGATCACTGCGAAGCCCAGTTTGAGCGCCAGCATTGCGCTAGCCGGCTGTGCGACCAGAGCGCCCCCGGTCGTCGGCACATATCCCAAAACGTTGAGGAACACGCCCAGCACCGCGACGCCCAAGGCGAAACTGACCTTCTCGGTGACGGCGATGGCGCTGGACAGCAGCCCTTCGCGCGCCTCTCCGCACAAGATGCGGTCATAGGCTTGGGTATCGCCCAGCATCGAGATCGACATCAGGATGATCGCGCCCGAACCCAGCCCGCCGAAGACGCCGCGGATGGCGATGCCGACGTTGGTGATCGAAGCATCGGCGAACAGCCAGCTCAGCGTCGTCAGGCAGAACAGCACCACGCCGGCCAGATACGTGTGCCGCTTGCCGTAAGTCCTGCCGCTCCACACCCACAACGGCATAGCAAGTGCAGTGACGACATTCTGCACCACCGAGAACACGATCTGGCCGTTGTAGCCGACGTGCAGCACGTTGAGCATGTACAGCAGCATGGTCGAGGCGACCGAGGCGAACGAGAGGAATTGGAAGATCTTGGCGCCCAGCAGCATCATGAAGGGGCGGTTGCGAGCGATGGCGCGCATCTGGGCAAAGCCGGGCAAATGCTTGCCTGCCAGCGGCGCGTCGCCGTGCTTGACCGGCACCGCCAGCGCCGTCGCGGTCATCGAACCGCCGATGATGAGCGCCATGACGACGCCCATCGTCGCAAAGCCAGAGCGTCCGCCGCCGCCGCGTTGGATCAGCCACGCGGTGACCGCCATCGCCAGCAACTGGCCGATCGAGACGAACACGGTGCGAAAACCGATCAGGCGGGTGCGTTCGTGGAAGCCGTCAGTCAGTTCAGCCGGCAGCGCCATGTAGGGCACGTTGAACAGCGAATAGGCAGTCGAATAGATGACGAGGCCGGCGATCATCCACATCAGAAGTGCGTTTTCGCCTAGAGCGGGCGGAGAGAACAACATCAGGAACGAGACGGCCGAAAGCAACGCGCCCGCCATCAGGAACGGCTTGCGGCGGCCCCAGCGCGTGCGCGCGCGGTCGGACATGCTGCCGATGACGACATCAACCACCGCGTCCGCCAGCTTAGAGATCATCAGCAGGTAGCCGGCCAATTGCGGCGACTGGCCCAGCACCGTCGACATGAACGCTGGGAAGTAGGTCGTGACCGCATTGAGCATGATCGACACGCCGACCGTGCCGATCCCGAAGCCTAGACAGACGCTCGTGCTCAGCCGAGTTGATGAGGGGGCCGTCGTCATGATGCATGGTCCTGAAGGAAGGGGGCGATGACTGCGGCCTTGGCAGCGGCGGTCCCGGCGGTGACGGCATCGCGTCCGTCCGCCAGCAGTTCGAGCGCTGTCGCGACCGATGCATTGAGCAGCGCCAGCTCGGTTTCTGGCCGCAGCAGCAAAGTGGGCGCGGTGACCAGCGGCAGGCGTTCAAACGCGCGATAGCGGAACGCCGCGAGGTAGGGCTTGGGGTAGGTGTCCAGCGTCTTGAGCACGTCCAGCGTCACTTTGTGCAGTACAGCGGCGGGAGGCATCGGCACCGCGAGGCGGTGCTCGGCGTCCTTCATGAAGTGCGGGAAGAACAAGGCCTGGTCGCGGCAGAAGTTGAAGGCCCAGATCAGGTGGCGACCGTATTCGTCCGGCTCCACGACGGGCGCGTAGTTAGCGATTACCGCTTCACGCAGCTTGTCCTGATATTCGGTGATGCCGTCGAGCACGAGGCGCGCTACCCGCTGGGGGAACGCCGCAGCCAGCTCGCACCCGATACGCGCACCGGTGTGGGTACCGTAAGCATGGACCTTGTCGAAGCCAAGAGCGTCGCACAGCCGATCCATCGTGCCGGCAAAGTACCCAATGTCGGGCTCGTCAGGAGTCGGCGGCACCGAATCCCCGTTGCCGAGCGTGTCGGGGGCGACGATTTCGCCCAGGCACCCGGCAGCGCGCAGTGCCAGCATCAGATCCTGCAGCGACCACGATGAGGCCGGCGAGGCGTGAAGCAGCAGCACCGGCACATGGCCTGCTGCTGCAGCCGGCAGGCGACGCAAGTGGACTTGCCCTTCCGCGATGCGGACGAAGGCGCGCTCCACGTCTGAGGGCCGGGGTTGTGTGGCAGTACTCATGGTCGTGAAAGCTACCGCAGCCTAACGGTTTGCCCGACCTGCATGCAAACTTGGTCAGCAGGCGGATAGTTTGATCCCATGACCGGATCGACTGGTCTTCTGGATCATATTCAAGGGCATGGACACCGTCCTCCTCCCTGCTGATCGCGCGCTGCTGGAAGCGTTGGAGCGCGGAGCCCCCATGAATCTGGGCCGCGCGGTCGCGGTGATGGAGCGGCACGGGCTGGACGGGCTGGTGCTGGGCGATCCGGTCAATGTGTTCCACGCTCTAGGGCACTGGCCGCAAATCTCAAGGACGCGCCCGGGCCAGCCGCCAGGTACGTTCGCGCTGCTTGCACGGGATAGGCCCGAGCAGCCCGGCCTCGTCACCAGCCGCTTTCTGCATCACTATAGCTGGGCTGACGGACGTGATCGCTCTGACGTGGGCGTGTGGCTTTACACGCTCATGGGCGACGAGGGTGACGAGATGGCGGGCGAAGTGCCCGACAGCCCCGTCCTGCCGCAGCGCGAACTGGCGCCGCTCACCGCTGCCGAAGCGCACCGGGCGCGAATCTCGGCGCGCGAGGCCGGCTCGTTGAGCGCCTATACCGACATCGGCGCAGCGCTGGCTTCGGCCATGCGCGGGCTCGGGCTGTGGAACGGGCGGATCGGCTTCGATCATCCCGCCATCGCCCAAGTCGCCGCGCGTCGCGAGCATCCCGGCGAACTGGTGTCGGCGGACAACGCCTTGCGCGAAATCCGCATGGTCAAGTCGCCGCTCGAACACGCGTTGATGGCCCGCGCCGCGTGCGCTAACGTCGATGCCCTCAACGCGGTCGGCCACGCCATTCGTGCCGGGGCCAGCCATGTCGAACTGCAGGCGCTGTTCCGCATGGAAGCCGCCGCGCGCGGTAACACCGCAGTGTTCCTGAACGTCGATCGCGTCTCGTCCGAACTGTCGCGCATCGAAGTGGCGGACGGGCAGACGCTGATGCTAGATGGGGTGAGCCAGCATCTTGGCTATCATGGTGACTTCGCGCGCACCGTGTTCGTGGGCGAGCCGACCCGCGCCGCCGCCCGTGCTGCCGAGGCTGCAGCGTTCGGCTGGCAGGCCGTGCGCGAGATCCTGCGCCCCGGCTTGCGCTATTCCGAGATCGTAGCAGTGGGCGAAAGCGCCATCCGCAAGGCTGGCTACGACGCCGCGATCGGCTTTGGCCCGCACAGCGTCGGCCTCGCTCACACCGACGAGCCAGGCGAAGTCCACGGTGGCTTCTGGCGTAAGCCGGACATCGTGCTGGAGGCCGGCATGATCATTTCGGTCGATTGCCCCACCCTGGATACCGGGATCGGCGGATCGGCGCATTGCGAGGACTTGGTCCTCATTACCGACACGGGCGCAGAGCCCATTCACCCCCTTCACGATCCGGTGATTATCGTATGACCAGACCTTTTATTCTCTCCGCCTCCGTGGCGGAGGCATCGCTTGCGGTGCCGCAGTATTGCGCCCCGGTTCTCACCGCTGCCGAAGCGGCGGGCCTAGATCTGCTGATATTCGGACGCAGCGGTACGCGTCCGTTCGATGCTCAAGTGCTGTTGCCGTGGGCCGCGCCGCTGACGACGCGGATCGGCCTGGTCGCGACGGTGCCGGCTTCGAACGCACATCCGTTTCACGTTGCCCGTGCCTTGTCGGCGATCGACTTTCTTAGCGCAGGCCGCACCGGCTGGTCCGTGATCGGGGAGGGCGCGCCTCAAGGTTTGGCCGAGGACATGGTGCTCGCCGCGCGCGCGCTGTGGGATGGCTGGGACAGCGACACGCTGATCTTGGACAAGTCTACCGGTCGCTATCTCGATGCATCGAAAGTGCGCGCATCGAACTACGAAGGTCCGTTCTTCAAGGTGGCTGGCCCGCTCAACGCGATGCGCCCACCGCTCGGCCATCCGCTGCTGGTGGTGGACGGCGCCGATCCTATCGCGATTGCCGATGCCGACATCGCACTATTTACCGAAGAGCAGAGCAGTCCACCCGCAACCAAGCGCTTGCTCAAGGTCGCGCTCGATGCCGACGTGGCCGCGCTGACCGCCCGGTTCGAGGCAGGTGAGATCGACGGCGTTCACTTCACGCTGGACGTTGCTGCCGCTCAATTGCCCCTGATCGGCATGCGCTTTGCCGCCTTGGTCGAAAACCGCACCGACATCCCTGGTGACCTGCGCGCACGGCTGGGCCTGCCCATTCCTTCCACCGCCTCCAACCAGACCGGCGGCGCCGTCATTCCGGAGTACGCATGATGGAAAAGCAGATCCACCTCTGGGCCTTTCTGCAAGGCATCGGCTTTTTCCCGAGCGGCTGGATGCACAAGCGCGCGCGACCCGAAGGCGTGTTCGCGATGGATTACTACACCCGCGTCGCCAAGCTGGCCGAGCAGGGCCGCTTCGACGCCATCGTCTTTGGCGACCAGTTGCAGTCGCGCGGGGCCGGTGGTCGCACGCCTGAGCGCATGGCGATGCCCACGCTCGATCCGGTCAGCCTGCTGACCGCGATGGCAGCGGTGACGCGGCACATCGGTCTCGTCGCCACCGTATCGACCACTTACAACTCGCCCGAAATGCTGGCGGAACGTTTCGGCACGATGGAGCGGATCACCGGTGGCCGCTCTGGCTGGAACATCGTCACCACCGCGCACCCCGCCACCGCGCCCAATTTCGGCGAGGACGATCTGCCACCCAAGGACGAGCGCTATCGCCATGCGAAGGAGGTGGTCGCCAAGGCCTGCGAGCTGTGGGCCGCGATGGACTGCGAAGGGCCAAAACTACGTCAGGGCCGCCCGGTGCTGGTGCAGGCCGGCCAGTCTCCAGACGGTCGCGATTTCGCCGCGCGCACCGCCGAGGCGATCTTCTGCCCCGCCGCCAGCATCGAGGCCGGCATCGATTTCCGCAACGACTTGCGCGACCGTGTCGCCGGCGTCGGCCGCAATCCCGATGGCGTGCGGATCATGCCGGGCCTGTCGTGCGTGCTGGGCAGCACCGAGGAAGAGGCACGCGCCAACCACATGGCGATCCTCGATCTGGCGGACGTTGCCTTGGCGGTCGAATACTTGTCGGAATCGCTGGGCTGCGATCTGACCGGCTTCGATCCGACCGGGGCGATCCCGGTCGATACGATCTTGGCGCAGACCATCCTGCCCAAGGCAGACATCGCCCGCGCCATCACCCCGGCGCAGGAGAAGGGCACGCCGCTGGGCGATTTCGCTGCCAACTTCATGCGCCATCCGCGCGGCCACAACGTATTCGTCGGTACGCCCGAAAAAATGGCGGAAATGATGATCGAATGGCGCGATGCCGGCGCTTGCGATGGCTTCACCCTGCAGCCCAGTTACATGCCGGGCGGGCTTGAGGACTTCGTCGAGCAAGTTGTACCGATCCTGCAGCAACGCGGCCGCTTGCGTACCGATTATCCGGGCGACACCTTGCGCGCGTCGATGGGCCTTTCCGCTCGTGAGGTAGTGGCAGCATGAAGGCCGGGCGGATCGTCCTGGGCGTCGTCGCCGCGGTGCTCCTGGCAAGCGGCGGCACGGTTTTGGCCTTGCGCGCAGGGGCGGGCGACAGCGACCGTGCCAAGGTGGAGCAACGGTGGGCCGATGCGCCTTCGCGCTTCGTCACCGTCGATGGCGTGCGGATGCATGTGCGCGAAGAAGGCCCCGCCGGTGCGCCGGTGGTGGTCCTGCTCCACGGCTCGATCGTCAATCTGCACGAATGGGATGGCGTGGCCGATCGGCTCAAGGACCGCTACCGCGTGGTGCGTTTCGATTGGTCGCCCTACGGCTTGACCTCACCAGACCCTTCCGGCGTCTATTCCACGCCGCGTTCGGCGCAGTTGATGGACGGGCTGATGAAGCAGCTTGGCCATGACAAGTTCGCGCTGGTGGCAACGTCCAACGGATCGAACGTCGGCCTGGAATATAACCGGGCCTTTCCCGGACACGTCACGGCTATGGCATTCTCGATGCTGCCGCTCGAAAGGCCGAGCCAGACCCGCAAGGTGGATTGGCGGCTGAGTTGGAGCCTGCCGGTCTTCAAGTCGGTGCTGCCAGATTGGCGCCCGCGCTGGTTCTGGCGGTTGGTGCTCAAGGACACGACCCCGCCTGGTTTCAAACCTACGGATCGGATGGTCGACCAGATCTACGACATGAACAACTTGCCGGGCGCGCTCGATCGCCAGGCACAGTATATCAGGGCCAACGTAAAGGCGTTTCAGACCTCGGACGTCGGCTCAGTCGCGGAAGCTGTGCGAGTGCCCGTGCTGCTGCAATGGTGCAGTTACGACGACGTGATCTCACAAGGGGCGCAAGCCTCGGTAAAACGCTTCACCCATGCGCAGGTCAAGCTGATCGTATACCCCGACTTGGGCCATTTTCCGATGTGGGAAAACCCGGAGAAGTTCACCCGGGACCTCAAGGCCTGGCTCGACACCGTCGAGCGCTCCCAGGACGCACCCGCTTCCCTCAAAACCGCCGGCGGGAAGGCCTGAGCGCTCGCGCGCATCGCCACGCCATTCCCATGATCGCGACGCGGATAGAACTGTCGCGGTCCACGCAGGACGCCTGAACGGGCGATAGCCCTGTTTTCTGCCTATTGGAGTTCCCTTTGAAATGTCAGTGAAAGATCGTTGCCAGGTGGCGATCGCCGGTGCCGGCCCCGTAGGCACGGTCATCGCTACGCTGCTGGCGCAGGCCGGCATTTCCGTGATCCTGCTCGAAGCGGGAACCGATTGCGCGCAAGACCTTCGCGCGTCCACGTTCCATCCGCCGACGCTGGAAATGCTGGACCAGATCGGCATCACTTCGATGCTGCTGGAAAAGGGCCTGAAGGCCCCCGTGTACCAATGGCGCGACCGGGCCTCCGGCGAAGTGATCGAGTTTGACCTAGGCGAGCTGGAGGACGTCACGCGCTATCCGTTCCGTATCCAGTGCGAACAGTACCACTTGTCCCGCGCGCTCGCCTCTGGGCTGGACGACCTGACCAACGCAGACGTGCGTTTTGGCAGTCGGCTGCTGTCGTTCACGCAGGATGCCGATGGCGTCGACCTTGCAGTCGAGACGATGGTGGGCATCGAGCACATCCGCGCCGACTTTCTGATCGGTGCCGATGGCGCGAACTCGATCGTGCGCAAGTGGTTGGGCATCGAGTTCGATGGGTTCACTTACCCGGAGCGGTTCCTGACCTTGTCCACCGAGACGGACCTGGCGGCGTATTTGCCGAACCTCAGCCTTGTGAACTACGTGTCCGATCCGAACGAGTGGCTGGTTTTGCTCAAGGTGCCGTCGGTCTGGCGGGTGCTGGTGCCAGTGGATGGCGCGGTGGACGACGCGCAACTGGTGTCCGATGCGAACAAGACGGCGATCTTCGATCGTCTGGTCGGCGATGGTGCGTCGGTGGTCACGCATCACCGCACGCTCTACAAAGTCCACCAACGCGTCGCCCAGTCGTTCCGCGAAGGCCGGGTGATGCTGGTGGGCGATGCCGCGCACCTCAACAACCCGCTCGGCGGTTTCGGCATGAATTCTGGAGTGCATGACGCCTTCAACTTGTTCGAAAAGCTGCTGCCAGTGTTGAAGGGACAAGCAGCGGTGGAACCGGCGCTGTCGCTTTACGATCGCCAGCGCCGCCAGATAACCCACTCGTTCACGCAGGCGCAGACCAAGCAGAACATGGCCTACATGCGCAACACCGATGGCTCGGCGCATGAACTGCGCCGCCGCGACTTCCTGGCGATCCAGCAGGACGACCAGCGCCGCCGCGCCTACCTGATGCGCCAGGCGATGTTCCAAAGCCTCGAAGACGCTGCGGCGATCGCCTGAGTTGAGGACTTCACCCATGCCGGCATGGTTCGTCATCACCACCCAGGTCCACGATCGCGAGGCCTTTGTTGCGGGGGGCTATTCGGCGGCCGTGGCCAAGCTCGCGGAAGCCTATGGCGCCCGCTACCTGCTGCGCGGCCGAGCTGGCCGGGTACTGGAAGGGGAGGGCTACGAAGGTGGCGGCGCCGTCGTCATGGAATGGCCGGATGCGGATGCCGCGCTGGCGTTCTGGAACTCGTCGGAATACGCCGAGGTCAAGAAACTGCGTCAAGGTATCGCCGATGTCAGCGTGACGCTGGTGGAGGGTTGAGGCTGGGTTTTTGGGCGAGGGTGATAGCTTAGTTAATGCGTAAAATCCGCCTTAACGTTCCACAAGCTTGCCGTAGTACTCCTCTAATTTCGTCATTGCGAGCGTAGCGAAGCAATCCAGGGCGGCGTTCAACTGCCCTGGATTGCTTCGCTGCGCTCGCAATTGACGAAATATTTTGGATGTATATCCCAATTATACGGGAATTACAGGAGCAGAGCCCTCATTCGTAACGAATGGCGCAGCCCCATCAGCCCCCTTTACGGTTGCGCGATATCGTGGATCGTCGCGTTATACGCCGCCTCGGTATGCGCCTGCGCCGCTTCGTCGGCGTCCTTGAGTTGGTGGTAGAACAAGCGCTGCAGGAATTCCTGACGGCGCGCCTCGCGTTCTTCCAGGGCGTCTTGGTCGAGATCCAAGGTCTCAATGCCGCCCGCCAGGTCGATGCCCTTGGCAGCGGCGGCGCGTTCGGCGGAATCGAGGCGGTCGCGCACGACGCATAGCTCGTTGGCGAGGACCATGATCATCGACATGGCGGCATCGAGGCCGGGCGTTTCGTAGAACTGCGGGCGCTTGCCGCGCGCGTGGCGGACGACGTGGGGGCGTTCGGCGGTGGCAGTGGCGGCGGTGGTGGTGTCAGTCACGAGTTGCAGTCCTTTTACGCCGCGAGGGCCTTGTCGGCGGGTTTGCGGGCGATCAGCACTTCCCAGCCACCGCCGGGCGCGAACTCGCCTGCGGTGAAGTCGCGCTCGGCGACGTGCTCGGACGCTTCCTGGCTATAGCCGCTGGCGGCTGCCGCGAACTCCATGACCGCCATCGGCGCGGTGTCGAACCGCACGTCGGCACGGTCGAAGCCGGCGCGTTCGGCCAGGGTGATCTGGTCCATGTCGCGCATGGCTCCCCAGAACGGCTCGTTGTTATACCACGTCTCGTTATCGAGGATGAACTGGGTAAACGGGTCCATCAGGTCGAACGGCGGCAAGTCAGCGTGGATCATCAAGCCGCCGGGGGCGAGCACGCGGTGCGCTTCGTTGAAGATCTTGGGCATGGCCTTGCCGCTGGTTTCGTGCAGCAGGATGTGGCTGACGACTAGGTCGAAGTGGCCATCGGGGAACGTGGTGGCTTCGGCGTTCATCTGCGCGAAGTTCACTTCCTGGCCCATCGCGGCGGCGCGGGCGTGGGCATAGCGCACTACAGGCGCGCCGACATCGATGCCCCACACTTCGGCCTCGGGGAACAATTCCTTGTAGGGCAGGGTGGAGTGACCGACGGTGCAGCCCATGTCGAGGATGCGGCGCGGCTTGAAGTCCGGCAGCTTGCGCTTGATGTAGTTGACGACCGAGCGGCCCATGTCGTCGTTGTTCGGCCCGGTGTAGCCCATCGCATAAAGGTACACGCCGCGATCGTAGAGCGCACCGACCGAGATATCGTCCTCGCACACTTGCGTGCAATACCCGCCGGGCATGCAATGGATGTCGAGCGCGGTCACATAGCGCGGTGGCTCGAAGCCTTCGGGAATTTCCAGTTTGGCGGGCGTCGCGGCGGACAGCGCCTTGGCGCTTTCGAGCAGCTCGGGAAGCTGGCGCTCGACCGAGCCGTTGACCGATTCCCACAGCAGTTCCTGCGCGATCCGGTTTGCGGCGGCGTAATGCTGAAAATACTCGTCCGTCACCATCCCGGCGCGAATATCGCGGCGATCGACGGGCGCGCGACCATGCTGCTTTTCGAACGCACGCGATACCCGGGTCTGGTACACCGGGGTGAGCCCCGGCAGCAACGTGGACTGGATGAAGCCCTTGAAGCTCTTGGCGAATTCCTGGCGCGACGCTTCGTCGGCGGTCGCCTTGGGGAGGGCGGCGTGCGGCGATTGCTGGAAGGTGTTGAGCATGAGGCGACTCCGCTGATCCTGTGCTTTTGCACATTGCGCTGTGGTGGGGCCAAGGGCAGCCCGCGCGGTGGCCGCTATCCGATTGGCGATCATCCGATGCTATCCTGATACCTGCCGAGTAGGAAAGCGCAAAAAACCCGATCAGTTGGATCGACCGGTCCGCACGTCGAATTGAGGGATCAACGAATGGACGATATGAAGTTCTCGCGCCGACGGGGCCTTGGCCTGGCAGGGCTGGCAGCTGGCCTTGCGGCGGCGCCGTCATTTACTCAGGCCGCCGTTACCAGGCCGAGCAAGGCGACGCCCGCGTTCAAGACCAAGATCGACTTTAAAGACCCGGAGTGGAACCGCGACACTTACGTTCGCCTGGATGCGGACATCGATCCCACCAAGGAAAAGTGTGGCTGGATCAAGGGCAAGGCTTATGGAGTGCGCCCGAACGAGCCCGTCCGCCAGCTTTTCGAAGTCGAAGGCTTCAGCCTGGTCCGCACCAAGCGTCTGGATGACGGCTCATACCGCCGGATGCTGCGGGAGATCGTCTTCTACCGTGACCCCAAGACCCGCGAAATCCTCAAGTCCTGGGACAATCCCTATACGGGAGAGACGGTAAAGGTGGTGCCGATCGCCAACGATCCGTTCAACTTCACGATCAGCCAATGGGAACCCGAGCCACCGTCCTATGGTGGGCTCAACAAGGACAAGCCGCCGCGCAAGCCATTCCTGCAGGACTGGGAATTTGCCCCCAACGGCACGATGCTGCTGCGTAGCGACATCGACATGCAATATCCCAACGCCCTCGATCCGGCCAAGTGGGTGCGTGAATCGTCCGGCCCGATGAACCGCGTGTCAGAGCATTTCATCTACACCGTGAAGCGCGCCGACGTCGAAAACCCCAACCTCACCCATATCCCGCACATCGGCGCTTGGAGCCGCATCACGCCATGGCTGCCCTGGATGCTGATGGGTCAGGCCGAGGGCCACGTGAACTACTTCACCCACTTCCAAACCGTTGAGAACGGCGTCGCCGGTCTGCCCGCCGACTTGGTGGCAGCCGCGCGGGCGATGGATGAAAAGTGGCTACACGCGCCGACCGAGGATTACGGCCCGTCGCTGTCGAGCCTGGAAAACTACGCCCGTGAACAGACCCCGGCGCCAGTGCCTGCAGGCTGGACCCCGCCCAAGCCGCCACCCGCGCCCAAGGCTCTGGTGCGCAAGCCGGAATAGGCTGCAGCTCTGAAAGGCAGGGAGAGGCGGCGCCAGCGCTGCCCCCCGTCTTGCTGTCCGACAGGCGGGAACTTAACACGAAGGAAGCCGCCGCTGGTCATGGCACCAGCATGATCCGCCTGCCTCGCGCCTCGATCGGAACCCGCCCGTGACTTCAGACCTTCCGCGCCGATTGCCCACATCCACCAAGGCTGGCTTCGGCATCGGCCAGGTGGCGGGCCAGTTGTTCCGCGATGCGCCTTCGCTGCTGCTGCTGTTTTACCTGACCAATGTCATGGGCATTCCCCCGGCAATCGCGGGCACGGCCATCTTCGTGCCCAAGGTGGTGTTCAGCGTAATCTTCGACTTGTGGATCGGCCTTGCCTCCGACCGCATGGCAAGCCGCTTTCCCCGGCGGCGCTGGCTGCTAGTGGGCGGGATCGCGGCGCCGTTCGCGATGCTGGGCGTCTTCGCGGTGCCGCAGGCCGCGGTCGCCTTCCAGGTCGCATGGGTGTTCGTAACTTTTAGCGCCTACATGGCGGTCTATTCGACGTTTTCGGTGCCGTATCTGGCACAGTTTTCCGAAATGTCTTCCGACCCGGTCGAACGCACCGAGCTGATGGGCTGGAAGCATGGGTTTACCGGGCTTGGCGTGCTGCTGAGTTCCTCGGTCGCGCCGATGGCCGTCAACGCGCTGGGCGGCGATCGCAACGCACACCTCATCACGATGGGCTGCATCGGCCTCGTGTGCTTCACTTGCCTGCTCGTCGCCTGGCGTTTTGCCGCCCGCATTCCCGAGCCGCGCGACGCGGCACGGCCGTTCACTTTGCGCGATCTGCCGCGCGCCTTTGCCGACCGTCGGTTTGCGATCTTGTGCTTGTCCGCCATCGTCATGACCGTGGCTGCGGGCATCACGTACGCCAGCTTCCCGTTCTTCGTGAAATACGCGATGGGTCGGCCTCAACCGCTGCATGACCTGGGCGTAATGTCCGCGATCATGGCCTTCGCGGTGATGGGCGGATCGCCGCTGTGGGTGATGGTGGCGCGGCGGATCGGCAAGAAGCAGACGTACGTGCTGGCCGCCGTTGGTCACGGACTGGTGACGCTGGTGTGGGGGCAAGTGCCGCACGCGCCGGTTATTGTGTCTTACGCGCTGGCCGCTGCGATGGCTGCCTGCAACGCCGGGTGGGGTACCATCGTCCTGTCGCTGTTGTCTGACTGCATTGCCGGCGCGCGCAGCGACTATGGCGAGAACCGCGCCGGCTCCTATTCGGCGATCTGGTCCGCGATCGAGAAGGTCGGCATCGCCTTTGGCGGGACGCTGGTGGTGGGCGCGCTATTGTCGCTGTTCGGCTTCGATTCCGCTGCTGCGCGCGTAGGGTTGCCACAATCGGCCCATGCGGTGGCCGGGATCGTTTTCGCCTTCGCCACGGTGCCCGGCATTGCCAAGTTGGTGGCGGCCGCGATGATCCTGCGTTTCGTGAATGAGCACCCTGAATTTCGAGCGCTGCCAAGGAAGCCCCGCGATGCCTGAGACCTCTCCCATCGGCCTGGCCGTGATCGGTTGCGGACGCATTTCGGCGGCGCACTTTGCCGCCGCCCAGGCACTGCCTCAAGACATCCGCGTGGTCGCCACCGTCGATCGCGACATTGCGCAGGCACGCGCCGCCGCCGTGCCGTTTGGCGCGCAAGCGTTCGACACGGCAGAGCAAGCGTTGGCGCTGCCTGAGGTGGAAGCCGTGCTGATCGCCACGCCTAACGCGCTGCACGCCGCGCAGTCGCTGGCCGCATTGCGCGCGGGCAAGCACGTGCTGGTGGAAAAGCCGGTAGCGGAGACGGGCGCCGAGGCCGTTGAACTCGCGCGCGAGGCTGAGGCGCGTTCGCTGGTGCTCGCGGCCGGGCACACGTTCCGCCACAACGCGGCGGTGCGCTACATCACGGACAATTGGGCGAGTTTCGGCACCTTGCGCGCCGTCGAAGTATCCTCCTGCGTCCACTGGGACGGACCGCAGGCGCCCTGGTGGGCCGAGCGTAGTGCCGAGGACGGGCTGATCCTGTCCTTGTTCGCACCGCATTCACTGGACTTCGTGCAGCTCATGATGGGCGCGGACGATCCTGTGCGCGTCCACGCAGAGGCCGCGCGTCACCAGTCTGGCTGGCAGGGCGAGGACGAGGCGATGATCGTGATGGCCTATCCTGGCCGGCGGCTGGCGAGCGTTCACATTTCGTACAACCAGCCCTCGGTGCTCGACCGCAAGGTGCTGCACTTCGACAAGGGCGTGCTGGAAATCGAGCACGGCGAGATTCTGCGCTGGAACGGGGACGTTCTGGTAGAACCCGAAGAGGGCGTGATAATCGATCCGCGCGTGATGGGCGGGCGCAAGCTTGGCCACTTCTTCCGCGATCAGCTCAGCGAGTTTGCCGCTGCGGTGTGCGGACAGGCGCATCGCTGCCCCACCGGGTACGATGCGGCGCGGCTGATTACGCTGATCGACAGGGTCAAGGCTTCGGCGCGGGCCAATTCAGCCGCCGATGCGATCGACCCGCCGCCGCCGGGCCAATCGGCTTGAGCATCTTGCTGGTCATGGCCGCAGCGGGTGCGTCCGCACCGGCCAACGGCTATGTCCCTCCTAAGGTGCTGGCGACGCAGCCAGCGTTTCCGCCCAAACGGACCGGCGCTGCCTTTGCCGACTGCCGCGATTGCCCGGAGATGGTGGTGATCGCACCGGGCACCTTCATCGAGGGATCAAGCGCCCGCGAGCGCAAGGCGCTGGGCGTGCTGCCGATGTTCGACCGCATGGAAAGCCCGCGCCACCGGGTAACGATCGGCTACCGCTATGCCGTTAGCCGCTACGAAGTCACGTTCGATGAATGGGACGCTTGCGTCGCCGATGGCGGTTGCAATGGGTACAAGCCCAATGATGCCGGATGGGGCCGAGGCCGCCGCCCGGTAATCAACGTCAACTTCGCCGATGCGCAAGCCTATGTCGAATGGCTGAGCCGCCACACTGGCCAGCGCTATCGCCTGCCTAGCGAAGCCGAATGGAGCTACGCCGCACGAGGTGGGGTGCAGACTTGGTATCCATGGGGCAATGCTCTTCGCCCTGAAGACGCAAGTTTTGGCAATCATAACGACCGCACCAGCCAGGTGGGCAGCTATCGCCCGAATGGCTTTGGCTTGCACGACGTCGTCGGCAATGTCGCGGAATGGGTGCAGGACTGCCACCACGACGATTATATCGGGGCCCCTGCCGATGGTTCGGCCTGGTTTACGGGACCATGCACCTTGCGCAACGTGCGCGGCGGCGGTTGGAGCTTGCAGGGCTGGAGCATCCGGCTCTCCCAGCGCATCGGAGACCCGCCTGGCGCACGCAACGATCACCTGGGGTTTCGGGTGGTACGCGAATTGGCGCAGGACTGAGCATACCGCGCCGGTCACGGCGGCGCTTTCGAAACCCTAAAGAGCAAAGCACGAGATCAGCCGAGTGACGCAAGTCGCGTGCGACGGTCTTTGCCGGCCTCGTGCCGAGACGAAACGAAAAAGACCGAACGCTTTCGCGCCCGGCCTTCTCGTTGGGACCTGGTATTTAAGCTGCTATCAGAACGAGATCTTCGCCTGTACGCCAGCGGTGCGCAGATCGGGCAGACCGAGCTGCAGCGCCGAGTAGCGCGACGTGTACTGGAAGTTCGGCGTGAACAAGTAGTTGTCCGAAACGCTGATCGGCTTCTTGTTATTGAAGATGTTGGTCACGAACGCTTCGAGGCTGATGTTGCCGTGGCTGATGCCTGCGCGGGCGTTGAACATGTGGATGTCCGGCGTCCGGGCGATGTTGGCTTCGTTGGTCCACTGGCCCGACTTGAAGTTCCAGTCGCCGCGCACGAACCAACGGCCGCGATCCCATCCGGCGATGTCGGTACCGACGGTGACGCCGACGTTGGCCGAATACTTCGAGGTATTCTTCATCTCCTTGCCGGAGAAGTCGTAGACGCCGGTCAGCGCGCTGACGGCAGTGCTGCTGAACTCCTTGATGTCCGATCCCGTGATCGCACCGGCAGCCTCGATCGTCAGGAAGTCCGTGGGACGCCAGCTCACGTCACCTTCGAGGCCATACAGATCGACCTTGCCGGTATTGGCTGCAGCGTTGACGAAGCTGTAGCCCGTGCTCTGCGTCGCATCAGGCGCAACGATGAGGACGTTGTTGATCTGGTTCGTCCACTGCGCGTAATACGTCGCGAAAGCGTAGCGGAATGTCGATCCGATGCGGCCCTTCAGACCGATTTCGTAATTCGTCACCTTTTCCGGTTCGATTGCCAACTGGCCACCGGCTTCGAGTGAGGCCTTCTGCACCGAGTCCACGTTCGAAAGGATGCTAGTGTTGAACTGCGCCGGGTTTACGCCCTTAGACCATGATGCGTAGACCATCGTATCCGGGTTGATCTGCCAATTAACGATCACGCGCGGGGTGAAGTTCTTGTACTTGGAGCTCGCCAACAACGTACCGGCTGAATAAAAGCCCGCCGGAATGTAGGCACTTGAAAGGTTGTTGAGGCCGCTGGCGCCCGCGAAGGCCTGCAACTGGTCGATCTGATAACGACCCTCCACGCTGGCCGAAAGCGTGCTGGTAACATCGTAGGTCAGGCCGAAGAACATGCCGGTCGTCTTGTTGCGGCTAAGGCCACCGCCGCTCAGGTTCGCGGAAGTTAGTTTCCCGGAACCACCGCCCAGGCCCTGGTACTGGTCGGCGCTGAGGTAGCTGACGCCGGCCACACCACGGAAAGGACCGCGCTTGTAGGAAAGACGCCCCTCAACCGAGAAATCCTCGATCTTGCGTTCGATCAGGTAAGGATAATTGAAGTACCCTTCGCCATAAGTCGAGCCGGTGTAGGCAGTCGTATCGTAGCCGTCCAGATCGATCAGCGTCGACCACGTTTCCTTGTTGTAGCCTGCCAGTACCGAAGCCGTCAGGCCATCAGCGATGTCCCAATCCATCGTTCCGTGAACATGCTGGGTCTTGCGCCTAAGGCCGTAGCCGTCGACGCCATCTTCCGGCGATACGACGCGATTGGTTCCGATCGCCAGGAATTGTCGGATGAAATCGGTGTTAGTGACGTTGGCGGTTACCGGGTTGACCGACGAGCCGATGGTGCCGCAGAAATAGTTGTTCTGAACTGCCGTACCCGCAGGTTTGCCATCGGCGCCTAGCACACCGCGCGTGTCGCCGCTCAGGGTGCAGTTGGACTGGCCCTTTACCACTGTCTGGCCGCTGGCGGTCTTCGCATCGTACGCGTAGATGCGCGTCTGTGCCGAAGGACCGTCCTTGTCCTCGCTCATCATGCCGAACAGCTTGATCTTGACGTCAGCCGAAGGCGTGATCGCGAACATGATGCTGCCGACAGTCGTAGACTGGTCGCCGAGCCTCTGGCCATCGTAGTTCGTGTACGAGCCGCCTTTGGAATACTTCTCGCCGTTTACGCGAAATGCGATCAGGTCCTCTATGATCGGGCCTTCGACAGAGCCGCGCAGGCGCCAGTTGTCACGCGTGCCGACCATGCCGAGCATCTGGCCCTTCCAGTCATTGCCAGGCACCTTGTTGACCACGTTGATCGCGCCAGCGAAGGTGTTGCGGCCAAAGTAGGCGCTTTGCGGGCCTTTGATGATCTCGACCCGCTCTGGATCGCTGACCGCGTTGAGCTGCGAGGGGGACGACACGGCGACACCGTCGATGAACATCGAAGTCGTCGTGGCAAGCGTCGTGGACGGGGCCATACCGCGCAGGATGACTTGCTGGAACGAGCGATCCGCGTGGCCGGACGAGCTGTTGTTGATGTTGATGCCCGGCGTGGAAGCGGCAAGATCGGTCATAGCGACGATGCCGCGCGCATCGAGGGCTTCGGACGTCAACGCCGTTACCGTAACCGGCGTGCGCAGGATGTTTTCACCGGTCTTACGAGCGGTCACGATGATGTCGCCGCCTACGTTGCCTTCGGTCTCAGCGTTCTGCGCCAGCGCGGGCGCGGCAATGCCGGCAGCGAGAGCCAGGATTGAAAGCGCCGAGGCGCTGCGAATGGTTCGATACTGCCCTGTCATGATTATCCCTCAATGCTGATCGGCCTCTCGCTTTACGAAAGTCCATGATTGCATTCCGTCCTGCTTATTTATTTTGTTATTTAAGGAATTTACGGAGCTCTTTAGCTATATTGGTATTCTTTTGGACATGACGAGCATGATCATTTGGGCTACTCCGCCCTGCGGAATACTCCGTTGTTTGATCTATTCGCTGATCCCGACGCAAACTTGACGCAATATTACGAATTATGACGTCTGAATTGCACGGTATTCGCCTGTCGGATGTCACACGGGCACTTGCGTCTGTGCGTGCAGGCCTGCCTAGCGCCCGCCAGCGACGTCGAGCGTGGTGCCAGTGACGTAACTGGCCTCGTCCGACGCAAGGTAAAGCACGGCGTCGGCAACTTCCGCAGGAGTGCCCAGTCGGCGCATGGGAACGGTGCGGAAGGGGCTGTACGGAAGGCTTTTTTCTTCCATTGCCCGTAGAAATGGCCCGGCCAGTTCGGTATCGATCGGCCCGGGCGCGACGGCGTTTATCGTAACGCTGGCGTCCTGCAACTCGATCGCCAGATCGCGCACGAAGCCGATGACTCCGGCTTTGGCCGTGGAATAGGCGCAGGCGCCCATATGTAACGCATTCCATACCGTCCCATTGCGAGCGCCTGACGACATGCACACGATCCGCCCGTATCCGCGCTCTATCATCCCCGGCAGGAAGGCGCGGGTGCACAGGAACATCGAGCGAAGGCTGAGGCGCATTGTATGGTCCCAATCCTCAACCGAGAGATCCCAGATGCGGCCGGGTCGACCGCCCCCCACGTTGTTGACGAGGATGTCGAGGTCGCCGATTACAGCCGCAAGATCAGCCACTTGGGTTTCTTCGGTGACATTCACTGTGTGGCATGACGCAGTAGTGTCGGACGGCAGCATGGCCCTGGTTTCGGCAAGCCGCTCCTCGGCGAGATCGACTAGCACCAGTCGCGCGCCTTCCTGCGCAAAGCGCAAGGCGCAGGCGCGCCCGATGCCCAAGCCAGCGCCGGTGATAAGGGCAGTACGGCCACGCAGGCGACCGGATCGAAGGGGGGCTTGGTGTGTGTCATCCATGTTGCAGTTTCCAACCCACGGGATGGGCTAAGACCACCAGCACGGCCCGCGTGACCGCAGGGCGGATCACTGCGCCGAAAGCGCTGGCCTTGCTGGGACTAGCCGAGGCCGCCCAGCGCGGCGTCATCCGTCTGATATGCGCTGGATGGCCCGCCGCCCCCACCGATGCGCGATGGCAGACAAGCGTGGGACACCGGCGGCATCTTCGACATCAACATCCGTGCGCTGCAGGACATCGACCCGCTGCATGGCGCGTTCGGCGCGGCGGGTTTAGTCAGCCCCGCGCCAGTGATCGACTGAGGTTTCGGCCCGCTGGCCGTGCGCGAGGTGGTGGAAAAGATGCCGATGGCTTGTGCATCGCGCTGATGGAACGTGTCCATCCGCCGCCGGCCGCGTACGAGGCGATCTCCGGTCCGGCCTCATGGGTGTTCAATTCCACCCAAGTCGTGGCCGACTTCGATGCGGCGCGAAAGGTGTTTGTCGATGGTCTAGACTTGGGCCCTGGTTCAGGAGACGCGCGGCACAGCGAGCCGTGCCGACGGTGAAAACTGCATGGGCTTGCCACTGGGCCTTGCCACTCAAATCGACATGCGGATCGGCATCTACCACCCGCACGGACGGAAGGAATGCTCGGTGGAAATCATCGCCTTCGACTGCCGGCTGCATGCAGAGCCAGGAGTTGCGTTTTGAGTGGGCGCCGCACGGCTCCGTGCGCGCGAGCTGCGCAACAACGACTTGGGGCGCGCGGTTCGAGGTGCTCGAACTGGCCTCATCTACCTAAGACTATACTCGCAAACCCTCCAGAAACGCGATCGTCTCCGCTTCGCTGACGACATCGGCGTACTTGGCATTCATGTCGAACAAGTTCGCGTCGTGCGGGGCGGCGTGGCGGTCGCCGCAGGCTTCTGCGACAACAGCGGTCTTGAAGCCGTGGGACATCGAATCGATGCAACTGGCACGGATGCAGCCCGATGTGGTGAGGCCGGTCAGGATCACGCTGTCGATCCCCGCGGCCGTCAAAGTCGAGGCGAGCGAGGTGCCGAAGAAAGCGCTGGGGTACTGCTTGGAGATCACCAACTCGTCGTCGAACGGCGCCAGCCCCGGTCCCCAGGCGCCCATCGGGCTACCTCTGAGGAAGTTCTTGAGCGGCATCGCCTTTTCAAAAAAGCGGCCACCGTCGATGCCGGAGGGGTGATAGACCACATTAGTCAGGATCACCGGCACGCCCGCCGCCCGCGCTGCCGTGCGCAAACGCAGGGCTGAGGCGATGGCGTCGTCCACTTCGGCGTAGAGCGCGTTGCCCGGCTCGAAGTAAGCCTGGCAGAAGTCGATCAGCAGCAATGCGGGGCGCGTGCCGAAGCCCACGCGGTTGTCATAGGCCTTCTTGTAGTTCGCCAGCAGTTCTTCCTCGGTGCTCATGCGTCGATTCCTTACACGTAGAGCCAGGGCTGCACGGCCCGCTGGCCTTGCTCAAAGCTGGCGATGTCGTCGCTGTACTGGTTGAGGATCTGGTCGGTTTCGTCCCAGCCGTTGAGCATGGCGAGGCGACGCTCAGGTGCGATCACGAACTTGCGAATGGGCTGCCCCTCGACGCGCAATTCCTGCGCTTCCAGATCGACGGTGAACGCGGCACCCGCCTCGGCGGCATCCATCAACACCGCGACATCGGCCTCGGGCAAACGGATCGGCACCACGCCATTGCGCAGGCAGTTGGAAAAAAAGATCTCGCCAAAGCTCGATGCGATGACCGCGCGGGTGCCCAGACCCACCAAGGCCCACACCGCTTGTTCGCGGCTGGACCCGGACCCGAAGTTCGCACCCGCGACGATCACGGGCGGGGCGGCGTAACCAGGCCGATTGAGCACGTAGCCCGGCACTTCGCGGCCTTGCGCATTGAAGCGGCGATCGTGGAAGGCGTAACGGCCAAGGCCGGCCCGCGCGGTGATGAGCAGGAAGCGCGCGGGAAAGATGATGTCGGTGTCGATGTTCTCCTCGCGCATGGCGGCGGCAAGGCCCGAAACGGTAATAAACGGCTGCGCGGGCATCAGGCGAACTCCCTGACGTCGGCAAGATGGCCGGTCACGGCGGCAGCGGCGGCCATCGCCGGGCTCATCAAGTGGGTGCGTCCGCCGGGGCCTTGGCGCCCTTCGAAGTTGCGGTTGGACGTGCTGGCACAGCGCTCGCCGGGCGAGAGACGGTCGTCATTCATCGCCACGCACATCGAGCAGCCGGCAAAGCGCCATTCGAATCCGGCGTCGAGGAACACGCGGTCCAGCCCTTCGGCTTCGGCAGCGGCGCGCGTCGCGGTGGAGCCGGGGACGACGATGGCGCGCACACCAGTGGCGACCTTGCGCCCTTGCACGATACCGGCGGCAGCGCGCAGATCTTCGATCCGGCCATTAGTGCATGATCCGATGAAGACGGTATCCACGGCGACGCTGGTAAGCGGTTGGCCGGGTGTGAGGCCCATGTAGGCGATCGCCTTTTCCGCCTCTCGTCGCTGCGAGGCATCGGCGATGGTGGCTGGATCGGGAACCGCCGCGCCGATCGGCAGGGTCTGGTTCGGACTCGTGCCCCAGCTTACCTGCGGCGCGATCTGAGCAAGTTCCAGGGTGACAGTCTGGTCGTAAGCCGCGCCGGGGTCGCTGGCGAGAGTGCGCCAATACGCCTTCGCGGCGGTCCATTGCGGGCCATTGGGGGCGAGGCGGCGGCCATTGAGGTAGGCGAAGGTCACTTCGTCAGGCGCGACCAGGCCGATGCGGCTTCCGGCCTCGATGGTCATGTTGCACAAGGTCATGCGTTCGGCCATCGACATCGCGGACACGGCGGTTCCGACATATTCGATCGCGTGGCCGACCGCGCCGTTCGCACCGATGCGGGCGATGAGGGCTAGCGCGATGTCTTTGGCGCTGACCAGCCGATGCCGCTCACCCACTAGTTCGACCTTCATCGTCCGCGCCTTGGCTTGCGGCAGGGCTTGTGCTGCCATCACCGTGCCCAGTTCGCTGGCGCCGATCCCGAAAGCCAGCGCGCCGAACGCGCCATGAGTGGTGGTGTGACTGTCTCCGCACACGATGGTGGTGCCGGGCAGCGTAAAGCCAGTTTCCGGCCCGATGACGTGGACGATGCCTTGCTCGGCGCTTTCGAGGCCTGCGTAAGGCATGCCGAACTCGGCGACGTTGTCTTCCAGTTCGGCCACTTGCGCACGCGCCTGCGGGTCGGGAATTTCACCGCCGCGCACGCGCGTGGGGACCGCATGGTCGGCAACGCTCAGGTGCGTGTCAGGCCGTCGCAACCGCCGCCCGCTTTCGCGCAATGCGACGAAGGCCTGCGGGCTGGAGACTTCGTGGACGATGTGGCGATCGATGTAGATCAGGCTGGCGCCGCCGGGCATATCGGCGATGACGTGGCTGTCCCACAGCTTTTCGTAAAGGGTGCGCGTATTGGTCATGGTGACGTTGGCTACCCCGCCGGGCGCATGAAGAGGGAGGCGAGCGAGTGCATTGTCCGCACAGCGGGAACGCGCCGGTCGCCTACGATCACTGCGCAGGCAGCTTGGGGGTACCGGCCTCCACATAGGCGGCGATCAATTGCGCAAAGCGATCGGGCACTTCCAGCGGCGGATAATGGCCGACATCGGGCATCACCACCTTGGATATTTGTGCGTTCGACAAATAGTGCATGATCGCAGCGAGCGCCGAGGCCGGCAGCAGCGGATCGGTGCCGCCCCAGATCAGTAAGGTAGGCTGGCGCACTTTGGCCATCTCGACCTTGGCCTGCTTACCATCGCCGATGCGGGCCACCAAGCCGACTAGGTTTTTTTCGGGCACCCGGCGATAGAAGTCGTAGTATTCCTTGCGGGTCTGCGCGGAAATACGCGCCGGATCGCCCGAAAAGAAGCTGAGGAATTCGTCCCAGAAATTCCGGTCGCGAAAGCCGGTGCGCTTGGCGCGGTCCATGGCATCGACCAGCCCTTTGGACAGCACCAGGTGGCTGGTGTCGACCGGGTCCGACGGACTGTTCGACAGGATCAGCCGCTCCACCATGCCTGGCCGGCGCGCGGCCAGGTACATGCCCATGGTGCTGCCGCTAGATACACCCACGAAGGTCACCTTCTTGATGCCCAGCTTGTCGAGCAACGCGATCGGCACATCGGTGGGCACCAGCGCCTTCATCGCCGCGTCGGTCGGCCCTTGCGACAGGCCATAGCTGGGCAAATCGAAGCGAACGATGCGGTAGCGGCCCTTGAGCACTTGGGTGATGCGGTCCCAAGTGCGCAGGCTGCTTTCCGAACCATGCACCATCAACAGCACCGGCGCGCCGCGCGGCCCTTCGTCCTTGTAGTGGATCGATAAGCCGCCGACATCGAAGAAGCGGCTCTGCTTGTCGGTGTACATACCGCGTAGTTGTTCGAGGGTAAGATAGGGATGGGCGGTCGCCACCGTTTCGGCGACTGGCTGCGAAGGGGCCGGTTGCGCCGATACGGGCTGAGCCACGCAAAGCAGCGGGAGCAGGGCGAGGGCGCTGCGGCGCAAGCGGATCTGCATCATGCTCATCGGTCCTTTGTGGGGCATATGGGTGCGACATCGGAAGTGCTAGCGCCCTATCACTTGATGTCCGAGCGCCAGCGCGGGTTATCCGCCAGATGGTGAAGCGAGGCTCTTTGCCTCGCGGCCCGATCCTGTGATGTACCTTTCGTTCCTACTCGACAACTGACGGAGTATGGCGATGGACAGGCGCAGGTTTACCCTTAGCGCGGCGGCATTCGGGCTGAGCGCCCTGGCCGCAAGCTCGCCCTTGCTGGCCGCCACCAAAACCAAGGTGGCTGCCAAGGCCGCGTCCCGCCAGCCTGGCGAACCGGACGTGCTGATCCTGGGTGCCGGCATCTCCGGCCTGCAGGCCGCTTGGTTGCTCGAGGAGCAAGGTCTCAAGGTTGCCATCGTCGAAGGAAGGGGCCGCGTTGGCGGTCGGATCATGACCTTGCTCGACCAGCCCGGCTATCCCGAGATGGGCTTCAACTCGATGGGAGAGGGCTATGGCCGCGGCCTCGATGTCGCAAAACGGTCCGGCGTGACGCTGCAGGAAGTGGGCGAGCGTTACCGTATCGGCCCGCCGTCGCTGCTGTACATCGGCGACAAGCCGCTAACCCGTGAGGAATGGGCCAGGTTCCCCGGTAACCCGTTCCCCGATGCCTTGAAGACGGTGATGCCGGCTGAACTGGTCAGTATGCTGGTCTCCAAGAAGACTCGTTTGACCGACTGGAATGCCTGGGCCGATCCGGCCAGCGCGCCGCTCGACATCTCGCTGCACGATTTCCTCCAGCAGCAGGGCTTGTCGGACCAGGCGATCCATCTCGCCCACGACATCGCGCCTTACTACGGTCGCAATGCCTACGACTTGTCGGCACTGTTGGCCGAGTACAACGACGGCTTCGTCAAGGCGCAGATCGCGGCTGGCCCCAAATCGTTTGCGGTCAAAGGTGGCAACCTGCTGATGGCACAGGCGCTGGCAAAGCAGCTCAAGGGCGACGTCCTACTTGGGCGAGAGGTCGTGGCGATCACACAGGCGAGCGGTGGCCGCATGACCGTGCATTTCAAGGATGGCTCGACACTGTCCGCGCCCAAGGTCATCTGCACCCTGCCGTTCTCGACCTTGCGCAACGTCGCGATCGAGCCGGGACTGAGCGGAATGCAGGCGCAGGCAGTGGCGCAGCTTGGCTATCAGCCGATCTCGATGATCTTCGTAACCGCCGAGACGCCGTTTTGGGAGCAGGACGGCTTGGCGCCTGGGATGTGGACCGACGGCGTGCTCGGCAACGTCATGCCCCAGCGTTACGGCGAAGACCCGCAGCAGATTACTGGCTTCATCGTCCAGGCGCGTGCCAACCTCGCCGATTACTGGGACCGCCTGGGGGCTGAAAACGCCAAGGCGCTGGTTGTCTCGCGGATCGAGGCACTGCGCCCCGCCGCCAAAGGCCGCATCCGCGCGCATTCCTATTTCAGTTGGTCGCAAGAGCGCTTCAACGTCGGCGATTTTTCGTATCTGGCGCCAGGGCAGGTCAAGTGGATGGCAGACATTGCCAAGCCGGCTGGCAACCTGTTTTTTGCCGGCGAGCACACCGCCACCGGTGCCCGCGGCCTGGAAGGCGCGCTTGAATCGAGCGAGCGCGTCGCGATCGAAGTGCTCGGATAAGGTGGCCAACAACCCTTCCGCTCTGACAGATACGGCTGGCCGCATGGCGGACAAATGCCGGCTGTGGGTAGGGAAGAGTTGCTGGAATATGGTTCAGGTCCAACGATAAGTCGCAAGTGAGAACCGAGATGGAATACGATTACGTTCCCCTTCCGCAGCGCCAGCCCCTTAAGTGGCCAAACGGCGCACGCGTCGCGCTGATCCTGACGTTCAATCTGGAAACCTGGGATCTCACCAAGGATACCGACAAGCCGTATTACGCCGGCGGCCCGGCGATCCTGCCGGACGTGTTGCCTGGCAACACCCCCGATTTCCCTAACTTCACCTGGCGTGAATACGGCCAGCGCGTCGGCATTTGGCGGTTGTTCGACTTGTTTGACGAAATGGGCGTCAAGGCCAGTTGCACGACCAACGCGGTCACCTTCGAGCGTCGCCAGGCGATGACCGACGCGGTGCTGGAGCGCGGCTGGGAACTGCTGACCCACAACTGGGAGCAGGGCGAACTGCTGACCAACTTCGCCCACCACCCCGAGAAGGAGCGCGATATCGTCCTGCGCTCGCTCGAACAGTTCGAGAAGTACACGGGTCGCAAGTCCAAGGGCTGGCTCTCGTCCAGCTTGCGCGGCACCATGCAGACTGCCGACATCCTGGCAGAGCAGGGCTGTACCTTTTACTGCGACATCATGAACGACGATCAGCCGTTCCTGCTGCGCACTCCGAACGGCCCGATCGTGTCGGTGCCGTACTCGAACGAAATCAATGACTTCACCTTCATTACCCGCAAGAATTTCACCACCGACCAGTTCCGCGATGCGCTGATCGAGGAACTCGACGTGTTGTATGACGAAGGCGGTAAGACCGGCCGGATCATGAACGTGGGCCTGCACCCGCACGTCTCCGGCCGCGCCCATCGCGTCCGCGCGCTGCGGGAATTCATCGAGCACGCCAAGTCGCTTCCGGGCGTATGGTGGGCGACGCGTGAGGAAATCGCTGAGTGGTATCTCCAGAACCACGAGTCCCACATTCCTGGCCAACTAGAGCCGAAGGGCTGATCGTGGCGCGTCCCGAAACTATCGTGATCGTGGGCGGCGGCATTGCGGGAATGACCGCAGCCGCCGCGCTCGCCGGCCAGGGCTTCCAGGTCACGCTGCTGGAAAGCGCGCGCGAATTCGGCGAGATCGGGGCTGGTGTCACGCTATCGCCCAACGCCATGAAGGGCCTCGATTTCATCGGCGTGTGCGAGAAGGCGGCGAGCGCGGGTGTTGAACCCAGCCGCCAGCGCATCCAGCACTGGCAGGATGGCCGCACCCTGGTGGCTAAGGACCGCTCGGACCAGCGCGACAAGTACGGCGCTCCTTACGTCACGATCCACCGCGCGGATTTGCACGACGTGCTCGTTGGTGCGGCACACGATGCCGGCGTCGATCTGCGCACGAAGTCGGGCGTGGTCTCTAGCGAGGGGAGCACCGTCACCCTGGTGGACGGCTCGACCGTGACCGGCGACCTGATCGTCGGCGCTGACGGCGTGAAGTCGGTGATCCGCGAGCGGTTTGAGACGACGCCACCGCACTTCACCGGCCACGTCGCCTGGCGCTGCCTGGTGCCGGTGACCCCCGAGATACAGGACTTGTCCGACTTTCCCGGACTTATCATCGGGCCGGGCGCGATGATTACACGCTACAATATCCGCGATTCCCAGGCGATGAACTTCGTGTTCTTCGCTCGCCAAGACGGCTGGAACGAGGAAGGCTGGACCACTCCGGTCGATCCCGACGAAGTGCGTTCGATCTATGCCGATTGGTGCGACGATGCGCAAAAGATGGTCGCTGCCGCCTGCGAGCAGCCGATGTACAAGTGGGCGATCAACGCGCGCACGGCGTTGCCCAATTGGATCATAGACAACAACGTGACCCTGATCGGCGATGCGGCCCATGCGATGACGCCGTTCCTCGGGCACGGCGCGGCCTGCGGGATCGAGGACGGTGTCGTGCTCGCCCGCGCGCTAGGCGCGTCCAAGACAATCGCCGAAGGGCTCCGGCGCTACCAATCCGCGCGGCACGAACGCGCGACGTTCATCCAGGCGGAAAGCAATGCCAATGCCGATCGCATGCAGGGCCAGAATACCGATTTCTTCGGCCTCGAAGGCATGAAGGACGAGGAATCGCTGGGCTTGTTCACGTACGATTGCCGCACGGTGCCGGTATGAGCGCGGTTCGTTTCGACGGGCATGCCATTGCGCCCGAGACCGAAGCCTTCCTGGACTCTACCCATAAGCTGCTGATCGGCGGCGAATGGGTCGAGGGTAGCGGCGAACTCGTCAGCCTCGATCCTGCTACCGGACTGGAACTGACGCGCGTACAGACGGGCGGCGCGGCGGAGGTTGACCTAGCGGTCAAAGCGGCGAGGCGGGCGTTCGATGGCCCCTGGGGCCGCATGACGGTTGCCGAACGCACCGCGTTGATGTTCCGCCTGGCCCGCGTCATGGATACGAACGCGACGCTGCTGACCCAGCTTGATATTCTCGACAACGGCATGCCCGGCTTCATCGCCGGCCTCACCACCGCTAATTGCGTCGAGATGATCGACTACTACGCTGGCGCGATCATGCGGATCGAGGGCACCACTATCGCCCCGCCGCGCCATATCGCTCAGGAAACGGAGGCGCTGACCTACACTCTGCGCGAGCCGGTAGGCGTGGTCGGCCAAATCGTGCCATGGAACGTCCCGCTTTCGACGGCGATCCTCAAGCTGGCGCCGGCGCTGGCGGCGGGTTGCACCGTGGTCATCAAGCCATCGGAAGAAACGCCGCTGTCGGTGCTGGCGCTGGGACAGATGGTGCTCGATGCCGGGCTTCCAGCAGGGGTGGTTAACATCGTCAATGGCTATGGCAGCGATGCCGGTGCGGCGATCGCAGCGCATCCGGGGATCGACAAAGTGTCCTTCACCGGCTCGACCGCCACCGGGCGCAAGATCGTATCGGCAGCGCTCGGTAACCTCAAAAAGGTTAGCCTAGAACTGGGCGGCAAGAGCCCGGTCATGGTAATGCCCGATGCCGACCTGGCGCTGGCAGTGCCAGGCGTGTCGATGGCAACGTTCTTCCTCCAGGGCCAGAACTGCATGGCCGGCACCCGCATCTTCGCCCATGCCGACATCCACGACGAGCTGGTTGCTGGGCTCAAGGGCTTTGCCGAAAGCATGACACTCGGCCACGGCCTCGATCCCACGACGATGCAGGGGTCGTTGATTTCTGACGCGCACGCCGCAAAAGTTATGGGCTATATCGAGGGCGCTGAGGCTCAGGGTGCGACGCTGGTAACGGGCGGCGAGAAGCTGGATCGACCCGGGAACTTCGTGCGTCCGACCATCTACACCGATTGTACCGCCGACATGGCGATAGTGCGGGAAGAGATTTTCGGTCCGGTCATGGCTGTAACCAAAGTTGCGACCACTGACCTGGACGAACTGGCGGCGCTGGCTAACGACACGCCCTATGGCTTGTCGGGATCAGTCTGGACCCGAGATTTGTCGACCGCGCATCGCCTGGTGAAGCGCATCCGGGCCGGCCACGTCTCGATCAATTGCCACGGCGCCGTGGGCACTAACATTCCGTTCGGTGGCTATGGCCAATCGGGCTGGGGGCGCGAGTTCGGGCAAGAAGGTCTCGATGGCTACCTCGAAACCAAGGCCGTCACCGCGCGGCTTTGAGGTCGGCATGCGGGAGGTCTGCCCGACCTCCCGTTCGGTTTCAAGCGTGACCCATCGGCACCGGGTTTGACAAGTCGTGGCTGATAGCCGCCGCCGTGCCTTTAATGTCGTCCAGGTAGAGTTCCAGCGCCTGCGTCAACCGCATCGCTGCGACGAAGAACACCATCGTCATCGCTGCTTCGAAATGCCCGTTGCGGAAGATCGGAACCGAGATCGAGGTGGTCTTGCCCGGCGTAAGGTTGAAGTGGTTGCGCCCTTGCACCGCGTAACCCTCTGCACGGATACGCTCGACGTCCAGGCTGACTTCGGCGGTGGCGAGGTAGTTGAGGTCGATGTCCTGCGACACGCGCATAAAGCGCAGGATCATCTCGCGCTCGTTGTCGGGGGCGTACGCCATCGAGACCTTGCCCGAGGCGCTGTCCAGGATCGGCAACGTGAAGCCAGGATAGTAGTGCTCGAAGGTCAGTGACGAATTCGAGTGTGTCGAATCGCGCAGCATCATTTCACGCCCGACGCGAATGGCGATCGAGACCGGCCAGCCTACACGCTTGGTCAGGCCGACGATGTGGGCCCGGGCAATCCGGACCAGTTCATCGTCATGCTGGAAGCCAGTGGCAAGGGTCTGCACCATCGCAGTGGCGCGGTAGCGTTTGCGTGCCGGCTCCTGCTCGATCAGGCCTTCGTACAGTAGTGTCTGCACAATCCGGCAGGCGGTCGGATAAGGCACCTGCGATGCCTTAGCGATTTCCATCATCGACAGTGAGCCGTGACGGTTGATAGCCTTCAGCGCTGCAATCGAGCGCGTGATGGAGCGAATCGGAACGCCTTTTTCCATGAACAGACCCCGCCTTGTGTTTGTGACCCGTGGAGAGTGACAAACCAATGACGTCTGATCGAATTTATCAAGGCTTTATCCGCCAGTCGGATAAAATCCCCGCTATGCGGATTACATGGAACCAAATTCCGAGAGGTGGCGGCTAGCCAGGCACGATAACCTGCCGGATCGCCTCGCCTGCAGCCAATTTGTCCATGGCCTCGTTGATGTCTTCCAGCGGCCCGATCGAGGTGAGCAGTTTTTCGACCGGTAGACGGCCAGCGCGCCATAAGGCGATGTAGCGCGGAATGTCGCGGGTCGGGATCGACGAGCCCATATAGCTGCCAACCAGGGTCTTACCGTCCGCCACCAAAGACAGGGCGTTGATCGCGAGATCCTCACCGGGGTTGGGCAGGCCGACCGTCACGATCCGGCCCCCGCGTTTGGCCGAGCGATAAGCGTGGGCGAGGACCGCCGCTTTGCCGACCGTCTCGATCACGACATCGCTGCCCATCGCTGCTTCGTCCTCGCCGGGCGGGGAGGCGGAGGCGGCGCCCAGTTCCAATGCGAGCGCGCGCTTGGCGGCCGAAGGATCGACGGCATGGACGGGCTGCGCTCCGGCGGCAATCGCGCCGAGCAAAGCTGCCAGGCCGACGCCGCCCAGCCCGAAGATCGTCACGCTCTCGCCGGGACGCACTTGCGCCGTGTTCATGACCGCGCCGACGCCGGTGAGTACCGCGCAGCCGAATAGCGCAGCGGTTTCCGGCGGAATGTCGGCGTCGATCTTCACCAACGAACGGCGATCGACCACCGCATGGGTCGCGAAGGCCGAAACGCCCAGGTGATGGTGAACCGTCTCGCCATCGCACGACAAGCGGCTGCCACCACGCATCAGCTCGCCCTTGCCGTTCGCTGCGGCGCCGTTTGCGCATAAGTAACCAGTGCCTGACAGGCACTGCACGCACTGGCCGCAGCTTGGTAGAAACACGAGCACTACCCGGTCGCCCACTGCGAGGCCAGCATCCTCGGGGTCGCCCAACGCTAGCACCGTGCCGGCAGCTTCGTGGCCCAGTGCCATCGGCATCGGGCGTGCCCGATCGCCGTTGATGACGGACAAGTCGGAGTGACAAATTCCCGCCGCATCGATTCGCACCAGAACCTCGCCAGGCCTAGGGTCGGCAAGGTCCAGCGACCTGACGTCCAGCGGTCGGCTCTTTGCGTAAGGCTGGGGGTTGTCGCCCGAGCGGGAGAGGACGGCGGCGGCGATCCGGCGGGTCATGGTTCTGTCAGCCTTTCTTAGCCGGCCTTGCCCCAGGCCTTTTCGAACTCCCACACTTCGTCGAAGCCGATCAGCGAGCAGAATTCCTTGAAGTTGAAGATGCCATCGGGCTCGCCGATGCCGTGATCCTTCAAGTCACGCAGGCTCTTTTCGATCGCGGTGGCGGCGACCAGGCTGGTGAGCGAGGGGTAGATGGCATAGGCATAGCCGATCTCTTCCAGCACCGAGGCGACCGGGATCGGGGTCGACCCGCCATTGGCCATGTTGGCCATCACCGGCTTGTCGAAGTTGGCGCAGGCCTTGGCCATTTCCTCTTCACTCGTCAGCGCTTCGGGGAACAGGACGTGGGCGCCGGCCTTGTCGTAGGCTTCGAGCCGGCGCATCACCGCGTCCATGCCCTCGGCTTGACGTGCGTCGGTGCGGGCGATCACCAGGAAATCTTCACTTTCACGCGCGGCGACGGCGACCTGGATTTTCTCGACCATGTCCTGCACCGGGATCACCCGGCGGTGGGGCGTGTGGCCGCACTTCTTGGGAAATTCCTGATCCTCGATCTGGATCGCGGTGACGCCGGCGGCCTCGTAGCCCTTGACCGTATGGTGGACGTTGAGCAGCCCACCATAGCCGGTGTCACCATCGGCAATGACCGCCGCGTTGCTGGTACGGGCCAGCGTCTCCATGCGGTTGCGCATTTCGGTGTAAGTGGCGATGCCGGCGTCCGGCAGGCCCCAGGCCGAAGCGGTCAGCCAGTACCCAGTGCCGTAGACGAGATCGAAGCCGACCTTGTTGGCGATCACCGCGGTAATCATGTCCTGGATGCCTGGGACGACGAAGAACTTGCCGCTCTCCAGCTTCTGGCGAAAAATCGGGTTAGCCATTGGTAATTCCTAGAAAGTTCGACGCGTTATTCGGCGGCCTGCGCCAAAGGCACGGTCCACTGCGGCGCTTCGGGAGCCGGAAGGCCGGTTTCGGCGAGGCAGTTGGCGCGCAGGGTTTCGATGTCTGGGCCGAAGTTGAAGACCGAGAAATCGCCACGCTCTGCCCGCAACTTGGCGCGCAAGGCTTCGGTGGCAGCGGCATCGACCGCGCCATCGACTAGTACGACGCCGTAGTCCTTGGCGCCCTCGGCCGTCACCAAGCCCTGCTTTAGCTCCTTGACCAGCAGTTGCGGATCGCGATCGAGCGGATCGCCCCAGCCGCCGCCGCCCCAGGTGATGAACTGCAGTTCATCACCGGCTTCGACCGGATAATCCTCCAGCTTGTTGCCCACGACGATCCGGGTACCGTCCGCCTTGGTGAGAATCTTCTTCGCGCGCTTGCCGGGATGGCCGCCGTTGACGCCCCAGGGCGGCACGAACCAGCGGTCGTCATGGATGGCGATCACGCCGGGCTCCAGGAAGCGGTAGACCATGTTGATGCCGTTGCCGCCGCGATGGAGGCCAGCGCCGCCCGAATCCGCGACCGTTTCGTAGCGCACGATTTCGAGCGGGAAGTAGCGTTCCAGGAACTCGTTGGGCACGTTGGTGAAGCCGGGGAACAAGGAGTGTCCGTCCGGCCCGTCGCCGAGCGGACGCCCCGGAATGCCGCCGAAGCCGATCTGGAACAACTGGAACCACTTTCCGGTCTTGTCATGCCCGGCGTAGAACAAGTGCGGTGAGGACGAAAAGCCGGCGGCGTTGAGGAATTCCGGGGTCTTCTGGCCCAGCAGACCGCCCAGGATGTCGAACAAACGGCCCAGAACGTGGGTGCGTCCCGAAAGCGCGGCGGGGAATTTGGGCTTGAGCAACGAGCCTTCGGGAATTCGCACGTCGATCAGGTCATAATACCCATCGTTGAACAGGATCTGCGGATCGAAGATCATGATCATGTAGATGCCGAAGAACATGCGCATCATGTTCTCGTTCAGCAGCATGTTGATCGATGCCTTCGACTGCGGATCGGTGCCGTCGAAATCGAGCACCACACGGCCGTTCTCACGCCACATCGTGCATTTGATGCGGTACGGGCCGTAACCCATGCCATCGTCGCAGATGTAGTCCTCGAAGCTGACCTTTTCCTCGCCGATCGAGCTTTCGATCAAGTGCTTCATCGCGCGATGGTTGCGCTCCAGCAGCATGTCGGTGGCCGAGACGAACACGTCGTCGCCAAAACGCTCGACCATTTCCACCACGCGGTGCGCGGCTACGCGGCACGAGGCGATCAACGCGTTGAGGTCCGCCTTGCACCAGTCCGGCGTACGCGACTGGTGCATCACGAGCTTGACGAGGTCTTCGTTGTATTCGCCCTTTTTCCAGATCTTGACGGGAGGAATACGCACGCCTTCCTGGAAGATCTCCGTCGCGTGGATCGGCATCGAGCCGGGGACCATGCCGCCGATGTCGCTCTGGTGGCCGAACATCGAGGTGTAGGCGATCAGGCGGCCGCTCTTGAACACCGGCAGCAGCACCAGCCAGTCGTTGCAGTGGCTGATCGCGCCGCCGACCGAGTAGGGATCGGACAGGAAGATCAAGTCGCCGTCTTCCACGGTGCCGTCGAACCCGTCGAGAAACGGGCCGATGTACGAGCCGAACTGGCCGACGATCATCTTGCCCTTGTGATCGGCGATCAGCGGGAAGGCGTCGCCTTGCTCGCGGATGCCGGGCGACATCGCGGTACGCACCAGGGTGGCGTCCATTTCGATGCGCGCGTTGCGCAAGGCGTTTTCGATGATGTCCAGCGTCACCGGATCGACGGCGACGGTCTGGAAGGGGGCTTCGTTGGCCTGGATGATACGTGCGGGCATGTCAGAATTCCCCCTCAGGCGAGGTTGATGAGGATGTTGCCGAGGTGATCGACAGTGCCGACACAATCGGCTTCGATCAGCGTGGTCGAGTCCATTTCGACGACGACGGCGGGGCCGGGGATCACGTCGCCGGCCAGCAGCTTGTCGCGATCGTAGATGGCGGCGGGCTTCATTTCGCCGTCACCCCACAATTCGTGGTCGCGGATCTTGGCGCGGATGGGATTGCCGTCACCCTGTTCGAGCGGGGGCGAGGGCAGTTCCAGGGCAGGCCCCATGGCGACGGCGCGCAAGTTCACCAGTTCGTGGGCGCTGTCCATGTTGAAGGTGAACAAGCGCAAGTGTTCGGCATCGAAGCGCGTGGTCACGCCCTTGAGGCCATCGGCCTTGAGCGTGTCCGGATCGATCGCAAGCGGCACCTCGAAGGCCTGGCCTTCATAGCGCACGTCCAGTTCGAACTGGCTGGTTATGTCGGCATCGGCGATGCCTTCGGCGGCCAACTCGGCGCGGGTCTGCGCGGCCATCTCGTCGAGCAGGGCCAGAACATCAGCTTCGCTGGTATCGGCGACGCGTTGCGAGAACGAGCGCGCCGTTTCGGTCCGCATCCGCGTCGTCGCATCGCCCAGCGCGCACAGCACGCCCGGCGAGACCGGCGAGACCGCAGGCCACGAACCCATCAGCTTGGCCACCGCGTTGACGTGGAGCGGCCCCGCGCCGCCAAAGCCCATCACCGCAAAGTCGCGCGGGTCGTAGCCTTGCTGCACCGAGATCATCCGCAGCGCGCCGAACATGTTCTCATTGACGATGTCGATGATGCCGCGCGCTGCTTCCATCAGGCCGATACCAAGGGCGTCGGCAATCGTCTGGACGGACTTCTTGGCGCCTTCGCGGTCCAGCTTGAAGGTGCCGCCCAACAGGTTCTCTGGCAGATAGCCCAGCACGACGTTGGCGTCGGTCACGGTGGGCAGGGTGCCGCCCTTGCCGTAGGCGACCGGGCCGGGAACCGCACCGGCGGACTGTGGGCCGACGCGCAGCGCCTTGGTCAGTTCGGGAACGTAGGCGATCGAGCCGCCGCCGGCACCGACGGTCTTGACGTCCAGTGCCGATGCGCGAACCGAAAGGTGGCCCACTTCGGTGGTGCGCTGGCGACGTGCTTCGAGGTCTTCGATCAGCGCGACGTCGGTCGAGGTGCCGCCCACATCGAGGGTGAGGATATTCTTGATGCCGGCATTGCGACCGACCCAGATCGCGCCGGTGACGCCGCCTGCAGGACCCGACATCAGTAGCGAGACCGGATGTTCCTCCGACTTTTCGGACGACATCAATCCGCCGTCCGAGCGCAGCAGCAGCAGCGATCCGGACATCCCGGCACCGCGCAAGCGATCGCGCAAATTGCGCACATACTTGCCTACGACCGGGCGCACTGCCGCATTGGCGACGGTGGTGAGGGTGCGCTCGTATTCCTGCATTTCGGGCAGGACGATGTGGCTGAGCGAAACTGGCACGTCCGGCATGATCTCTGCCGCCAGTTCACTGATGCGCTTTTCGTGCGCGCCGTTGAGGTAGGCGTTGATCAGGCTGACGGTCAGCGCTTCGACGCCCGATGCCTTGAGTGCTTCGAGCGCGGTGCGAACGCCGGCTTCGTCGAGCGGCACGGTCTCGTTGCCGCGCGCATCCATGCGGCCCTTGATCTCGAACGTGTCTTCCAGCGCCGCGAGCGGCTCGGGCTTGGGCCAGACAATCCAGCCGGCCAGGCCGCCTGGGACGAACGAACGCGCGATCTGCATAACCTGGCGATAGCCATCGGTGGTGATCAGGCCGACGCGCGCACCCTTGCCTTCAAGGACGGCGTTGGTGGCGACAGTGGTGCCGTGCAGGAAGAACTCGACGTCGGAGAGGCTGACGCCGGCCTTTTCACAGATCGCGGTAACGCCACCCAGGATACCCTCGGAGCTGTCGTGCGGGGTCGATGGCGTCTTGTTGCGCCAGAACTCGCCGGTGTCCTGGTTAAAGAGCAGCAGATCGGTGAACGTCCCTCCGACGTCCACGCCCAGGCGATAGGTCATGTGATCCCCGATCGTTGGTTCGCGGCGGGAGTCGCCGCTGTGTCTGGCTCCATGCCTATCGAAGCGCGGGGTCGGGTCTCCGCTTTCGGACAGAGTTATCCGCCCAGCGACTTTTCAACGTGGGACGCGCTTGCGCGGGCGAGCACGGACTTAGAACATGCGGCAACACAGGAGATCAGCCATGCCCCTCGACTTCAGCTCACTTCGTCCCGGCACCACCCAGTTCCTTGCAAGGCGCGGGAGCGGCAACGGCCTGCTGATCGACGGCGCCTGGACCAAGGCTGCAGACGGCGCGACTTTCGCCACGGTAGATCCGGCGACGGGCAGCGAACTGGCGCAAGTCGCCAAGGCGGGCCCGACAGACGTGGACGCCGCCGTCGCGGCCGCCCGGGCGGCGCAGGCTGGCTGGGCTGCGACGGTACCCGGCGAACGCGCGCGTATCCTGTGGAAGGTCGCAGATCTTATTGAAGCCAACATCGACGACCTCGCTGAACTGGAAACGCTGGACCAAGGCAAGCCGCTGTTCGTCGGTCGCTGGGCCGAAATCCCCGGCGCCGTCAGCCAGTTCCGCTTCTTCGCCGGGCAAGCCATGGCGATTGAGGGCAGCACGTTGGAAAGCTCGATCAACTATCAGCCCGCCGGCAAGCAGGTGCGTTCGTGGACCTTGCGCGAGGCCGTAGGCGTGGTCGCCGCGATCGTGCCGTGGAACTCGCCCTTGGTGCTGACGGCGATGAAGCTGGCCCCGGCGCTCGCGGCAGGCTGCACCGTGGTGCTCAAACCCGCAGAAGACACATCGCTATCGGCGTTGCGCTTGGCCGAGCTGATGGTCGAGGCGGGCGTTCCCGCTGGCGTCATCAATGTCGTCACCGGCCTTGGCGGCGAGACGGGAGCCGCGCTGGCGTCTCACCCCGACGTCGACAAGATTGCCTTTACCGGCTCAACCGCCACTGGCCGCGCCGTGCTGGATGCCGCCAAGACCAATTTCAAGCGCGTGACTTTGGAACTGGGCGGGAAGTCGCCCGCTATCGTCATGCCCGATGCCGACTTGTCGCTGGCGATCCCCGGCGTCGCCAATGCGATCTTCTTCAACGGTGGCCAAGTCTGCATCGCCGGGTCGCGGCTCTATGTCCATCGTTCCATTCATGACCAAGTGATAGAAGGCGTTGCGCAATACGCGAAGGGGCTGAAATTAGGCCATGGCCTTGCGCCCGACACGCAAATGGGCCCGGTCGTGTCGCAGCGCCATGCCGAGCGCGTCGAAGGCTTCCTTCAGCGAGCGCGTGCCGAGGGTGCGACTATGCTCACCGGCGGCGAGCGCACCGGTGAAGCCGGAACCTTCATTACCCCCACCGTGGTTGTGGACGTGAAGCCGGGCATGGAAATCGTGCGCGAGGAAGTGTTTGGCCCGGTCGTGGTGGCGCAGGCCTTCGACGATGTCGATGAAGTTATCGCTGCGGCCAACGACAGCGAATACGGCCTTGCCGCGAGCGTTTGGACCGAGGGGCTGTCCAACGCCCACCGGATGTCGAGCGCGATCAAGGCCGGCACGGTATGGATCAATTGCCACGCGATGTACGATCCCAGCCTGGCCATCGGCGGGGTCAAGCAATCAGGTTGGGGACGCGACAGCGGCAAGCAGGCCCTGGAAAACTACCTTGAATGGAAGACCGTCTGCGCCGTGGTGTAAGCAGCCTTAACCATTGAGATTCAGGAAGGGCGTGCCGTGATGGTGCGCCTTTTTTGCATAGGGCCGTCTTAAGGCGACATCAGCTGGTGAACCTGTTTGTTTCTCCGGACGATCCCTTCCCCGAACCTCGGATATTTCAGCGTGGGCTCCGATGCTGAGGCATGCGGTGCCCCATAGCTGGAGCAGACAGGGATGAAGGGAGTCTGCTTTTATGGCCGCAGTTGAACGATGCCAGGTAGCGATTGCGGGAGCGGGACCGGTGGGCACGGTCCTGGCCACGTTGCTGGCGCAGGCGGGTATTGACGTCGTGCTTCTAGAAGTCGGCGCTGATTGCGCGCAGGATTTGCGGGCTTCCACGTTCCACCCGCCGACGCTCGAAATGCTCGACCAGATCGGCATCACCTCGATGCTGCTGGAGAAGGGTCTGAAAGCGCCCATCTACCATTGGCGCGACCGGCAATCGGGCGAGATCGTCGACTTTGACCTGGCCGAGATTGCCGATGTCACGCGCTATCCTTTCCGCATCCAGTGCGAACAGTACCACTTGTCGCGTGCGTTGGCGGATGGACTGGCGAAGTACCCGAGCGCGTCGGTCCGGTTCGGCGCCCGCCTGCTTACTTTTGAAGAGACTGCCGACGGCGTCGATCTCGCCTACGAAACGATGACCGGCATCGAGCGGCTTAGCTGCGATTATCTGATCGGCGCCGACGGCGCGAATTCGATCGTGCGCAAATGGCTGGGCGTCGAATTTGACGGGTTCACCTACTCCGAGCGGTTCCTGTGCCTGTCCACCGAGTACGAGCTGCGGGACAAGCTGCCCGACCTGGCGCTGGTCAACTACGTTTCCGATCCCGACGAGTGGTTGGTGCTGTTGCGGGTTCCAACGCTTTGGCGGGTGCTGGTGCCGACAGATGGTACGCTGTCTGATGATGAACTACGCTCGGACGCCATGAAGAATGCTATTTTCGACCGTCTCGTCGGTGATGGATCGGTGGTCGAAACCGAGCACCGAACACTTTACCGCGTCCATCAGCGCGTGGCCAAGTCGTTCCGCGAAGGTCGGGTCATGCTGGTGGGCGATTCCGCGCATCTCAACAACCCACTCGGCGGATTCGGCATGAATTCGGGCGTGCATGACGCCTTCAACTTGTTCGAAAAACTGCTTCCGGTGCTCAAGGGGCAAACGAGCGATGAAAAGCTCGCGCTCTACGACCGTCAGCGGCGCGAGGTGACGCATAGCTTCACCCAGCAGCAGACCAAGGACAACATGGCGATGATCCGTGGTGGTCAGGACGAGGCCCACCAGCGCCGCCGCGAGGCGATGATGGCGATCAAGCAGGATGATGATCGTCGCCGCGCGTACATGCTGCGCCAGGCTATGTTCGAAAGCCTCGCTCAAGCTGCGGAAATCCGCTGACACCCTTTTGAGACCGGAGTATATCGAATGCCTGACGTTTTAGGTTGGCGAAAGCTGCTGGGTGTGGTTGCACCTTCGACCAACACCGTGGTGCAGCCCGATATGGAGCGGATGCGACCCGTTGGCGTGACCAACCATTTCTCGCGAATCTACGTCGAAGATCCGCTGGCCCTTTCGAACGAGGACTTCATCGCGGGCACCACCGCGATCGCCGCGAACACGCTGGATGCGGTGCGCTCGGTGATGACGTGTCGGCCCGATTACCTTGTGCTCGGTATGTCGGCGATCACGTTCTACGGCGGTGTCGAGGGCAGCGCCAAGTGGAAGAAGCAGGTCGAAGACTTGGCTGGAGTGGGTGCTTCCACCGGCGCGGAATCGGTGGCGGCAGCGCTCAATGCTTATGGGGCGAAGACCGTCAGCTTCGTGTCGCCTTACTATCCGGTCGCGAATGCCGAAGTGCGCAATTTCCTGGAAGAATCCGGCTTCACCGTGAAGCGCGACGTGCCGCTGGAGTGTAAGCGCTGGACCGACATCGCCAAGGTCACGCCCGACACCCTGCGCGGCGTAATTGCGGAATTGGACGGCGATGATGTGGATGCCATCGTCCAGGTGGGCACCAACTTATCGATGGTCGATCTGGCCGCGGAATACGAAGCAAAGCTGGGCAAGCCGGTGATCGCGATCAACACCGCGACGTATTGGCACGCGCTGCGTGCGGTAGGGATCGATGATAAGATCGAGGGTATGGGGCGGTTGCTGGCCGAGTTTTGAGGTCGATTTTGATCTCGTAACGCACTGCCTACAATTAATGGAGAAATATAAGCTAATTAATCGAACGAAATTACTTACACATTCGTCATTGCGAGCGCAGCGAAGCAATCTAGAGTGGCGTTAAACTGCTTTTGATTGCTTCGATACGCTCGCAATCACGCAAAAAAGGGCAGGCCGGTTCGTCGGTTTAGGCGAACAGGCGTTGCGGTTTAGGCACGTCAGTTTTCTGAAAGTGCTTCAAATCTGGTCCTCAAACCCGCTGCGTGCGTCGGCAGACCCGCCCACGTGCACCAATCACGGCACCCCGACCGCCCCATGTGCTACCAACGCTTCGATCTGCGCTTCGTCGTAACCCATCGAGGCCAGCACTGCCCGGCTGTCCGCACCCGCCGAAGGCAGCGTCACCGGTGAGCCGGGCCGCTTGCCGTTCATTTGCAAAGGGATAGTCGGCAACCGCGTTTCTGCCCCGGTGTCGAGCGTCACTGACTCCAGTCCGCCCTCTGCAAGCTGTGGATCGTCGAACATATCCTCGGGCCGGCCAATCGGCGCGAAGGGGAGGCCGGTGCATTCCAGCTTGGCTACTATTTCGTCGCGGGTCATCGACGCGAACAGCGCGCGGACCTGAGGCAGAATGCGGTCGCGGGCGAGGACGCGCTCGTTGTTGGCCCGCAAGCTTTCATCGGCCCACAACTCATCGAGTTGGAACAAAGCGCAGAACTTGGCCCACAGCACATCGCTGACAACGCCGATGAAGATGGGTTCATCCTTGGTTTCGAACACGTCATAGATCGCCCAGGCGGAGATACGCGCGGGCATCGGGGCGGCGGCCTGCCCGGTCACTGCGAATTGCGCCATGTGCTGACCTACCAGGTAGGCGGTGGTCTCGAACAAGCTGGCGACGACCTTCTGGCCGCGTCCGGTGCGATGTCGTTCTTCCAGCGCGGCGAGGATGCCGATGACGCCGAACATACCGCCGGTCACATCGATCACGCTTGATCCTGCGCGCAAGGGGCGACCGGGCGGACCAGTCATGTACGCAAGGCCACCCATCATCTGTGCTACTTCGTCCAGCGCGGTGCGATGCTCGTAAGGGCCTGGCAGGAAGCCTTTTTCCGAGCAATAGATCAAGCGTAGGTTGGCCTCCGCCAGTTCCTCGTAGGACAGCCCGAGGCGATCGAGCGCGCCGGGGCGGAAATTCTCGATCAGAACGTCGGCCTGGCCCGCCAGATCGCGCGCGACGGCGAGGCCCTCGGGGCTTTTAAGGTCGAGGCAAATCGATCGCTTGCCCCTGTTGTACATCGAGAAATAGCCAGAGCCCGAGCCGAGCAGCCGACGTGTCTGATCGCCGCCGATGGGCTCGATCCGCACGACTTCGGCGCCGAGGCCCGCCAGGACGTGGCCCACCGCCGGCCCCATGACCATATGGGTGAATTCGACAACGCGGATGCCGGCCAGCGGTTGGGGCACGTTGAGGGCGCTCATCGCGCGATCCTTTCAGGATAATCGAGCATGAGGCCGGCCTCCGGGGTGAAGCCATACAGCGGCTCGCCCGACAGGGCGGCGCTCAGGATTTTGCGCACCTCCAGCAGGCGCTCAAGGTCGATGCCGGTGTCGCAGCCCATGGCGTTGAGCATCAGGACCAAGTCCTCGGTGACGAGATTGCCCGAGGCGCCGGGCGCATAGGGACAACCGCCCAGGCCGCCCAATGAGGAATCGATCGTCGTGATACCTTCGTTCAGTCCGGCCAGCGCATTGGCGAGGCCCAGGCCGCGGGTGTTGTGAAGGTGCAGTGTGGTCAGCTTGTCGGCCCCGACTGCTGCGCGCACCTTTCGCACCAGGCGGGTCACTTGCGCGGGGTCGGCGTAGCCGGTGGTGTCCGACAGGCTAAACTCCATAGCTCCGGCCTCTGCGGCTGCGACGGCAAGGCGCACGACAGCGTCCTCGGACACGGCGCCTTCGATGGTGCAGCCGAATGCGGTCGCAAGGCCTACCGCGAAGTGGACACTGGCCTCGCGCGCGATCTGGGCGGACGCTGCGATTTCGGCCAGCATCGCGAGGTGATCCTTGCGCACGTTGCGGATCGAGTGGGTTTCGCTCATCGAGAACGGGATCGACATGCCGTGGACGCCGGCCTCGACCGCGCGGGCAGCACCCTTGGCGTTGGGGACGAGGGCCACGACGTTCAGCCCTTTGATTTCGCGAGCGAAAGCAACGAGTTCTGCGGTGTCGGCCATCTGTGGCAGCAGGCTGGCAGGCACAAAACTGCCCACTTCGATTTCGCGCACACCGGCTTCGGCCTCAGCCCTGATCCAGGCCTTCTTGGCTTCGAGCGGCATCACTGCCTTGATCGATTGCAGGCCGTCGCGAGGGCCTACTTCGGAGACGAGTATCTTTTGGCTCACGCCGATTTCTCCAGATAAACCCACGGTCGGACGGGGCGGTCGGCTTCGGTCCAAAGCTCAATTTGCGGTAGCGATTTCAACGTCAAATCAATGGCGTCGAGGCCTTCGAGGAGCATTTCGCGGGGTTCGGGTTCGATTTCGAAGGGGTGCGATGTGTCGCAGTGGACCTCTTGCGTGGGCAGGTTCACGGACACCGTTTGCCAGGCCAGGGTCGCTACGATTTCTGCGGGCAGTGTTATTGGGAGGAGGCCGTTGCGGATGCAGTTGGCGTGGAAAATCGGCGCGAAACTGGGCGCGATCACGCAGCGGATGCCGTATTCGGCGAGCGCCCAGACCGCGTGTTCCCGGCTCGATCCGCAGCCGAAATTGGCGCCGCCGAGTAAAATCTGTGCGCCTTGGGCTTGGGGACGGTTGAGCGCAAAGTCCGGATCGGGCGTGCGTGTGTTGGGATTAAGGTAGCGCCAAGGTGCGAATAAGCCGTCGATAAGGCCCGTGCGGCCCGTGCTTTTCATTTCGCGACTGGGGATGATGGTGTCGGTATCGACATTGTCACGCAGGATCGGCACCGCGCATGAGGTGAGGGTGGTGAACGGGGTCATCGGGCAATCTCTCTGGGGTCCGCAATTGCCCCGGCGATAGCGCTGGCGACGACGGTTTCAGGGCTGGCGATGTGGGTGCGGATGCCGGGGCCTTGCCGACCTTCGAAGTTGCGGTTGGTGCTGCTGATGGTCCGGCTGCCTTCGGGAAAGCGCTCCCCGCCGGCGAAGAAGCACAATGAGCACCCGCTTTCGCGCCATTCGAAGCCTGCGCTGATGAACACCTGGTCGAGGCCTTCGGCTTCGGCCGCGCGTTTGACGGCCGAACTGCCCGGAACCACGAGCGCAGTGCGGATCGAGGGAGCGATGCGGCGTCCCTCAACCAGCGCGGCCGCGCGTCGCAAGTCCGAAAGGCGGGCGTTGGTGCACGATCCGATGAATGCCACGTCGATCGGCGTGCCCAGCAGCGGAGTACCGGCATCAAGGCCGATGTACTCATGTGCGCGGGCTGGGCCTTCAGGGACGGCGCCATCGATCGGCATGGATTGGCCAGGGCTGGTGCCCCAACTGACCATCGGCGCAAGCGTGCCGGCATCGATGGTTATCTCCTGGTCGAAGGTCGCGCCATCGTCGGTGCGCAAGGTCTGCCAGTAGGGATCGTCGAAAGCGGCGGGGGCATAGCGGCGACCGGCGAGGTAGGCGAAGGTCTTGGCGTCGGGCGCGACGATGCCGGTCATGGCGGAAAATTCTGTAGCCATGTTGCACAAGGTCATCCGCGCTTCGATGTCGAGCGCGCGTACCGCTTCGCCGGCAAACTCGACCACGTGCCCGGCACCGCCGCCCGCGCCGTGGGCCGCGAGCAGGGCGAGCGCCATGTCCTTGGCGGTGACGCCCGGCGCCAGGGTGCTAGTGAAAGTGACGCGCATCGTTTTGGGGCGGTCGAGCCGCAGCACGCCCGTAGCCATCGCATGTTCCGCCTCGCTGGAGCCAATGCCCCAGGCCAGCGCGCCCAGCGCGCCTTGCGTGCAGGTGTGGCTGTCGGGCGCCACCAACGTCACGCCGGGCAGAACGATGCCCAGTTCCGGCGAGATGACGTGAGTGATGCCTTGATCCGGGTCGTTCACGTCGAACAAGGTGATCCCGGCGGCATGGGCGGCAGCGCGGGTTTCGGTGATGAAGGCCGATCCGCCTTCCATCAAGGTGCCGTCGCCGCGACCGGGCCTGGTATCGACGATGTGGTCCATCACCGCGAACACGCGGGCCGGATCGCGCACCGCACGGCCCGCGGCAGCCATCGATTTCAACGCGGCGGCGCCGGTGCGCTCGTGCAGAAACACGCGGTCGATCGCGATCAGCGATGCGCCGGTGGCCGTCTGGGTGACATGGTGGGCGTCCCAGATCTTTTCGAACAGGGTCTTTGCGTGGGTCATAAGGAAGTGACACTCGCCAGCCCGGCGATCTTGCCTTGCGGGAAATTCGGGCCGCCGTGATTGAACAAGCCCTTGGGATCGACCACCGCCTTCACTGCATCGAGCACCGCAAGGAATGCCGGGTCTCGCCGATCGCGATAGGCATAGGCACGGCCGATCTGGAAGTGTCCAGCGCCGTGCTTGCGCGAGATCGTCTTTTCATGCTGGCGCTGCGAGGAGCGATGGCGCCACCGGCTTCGTTCGCGACAGCGACGACTGCGGCCAGTTCAGTGGCTGTGACGGACGCGACCGCGAGCATAGCGACGGGATCGGCGCGGCAGCTACAAGGGGCAGCGAGGGTCTGGGTTTTCGGCATGAGAGATCCCTCAAGGACTGTTCGTGGCGCGTGCCTCTCCTAGAGCGGGGTACAGCCTCCGAAGCAGGATGGCTGACCGGTTCTATCCTCCTGTCGGATTGAACCGGTCAGCCAGTGACGGGGCCCTGGGCGACGACACGCGCCGCTTCTTTGCCAGCGAGACGTCCGAACGTTACTGCAGTGTAAAGACCCATCGCCGGCAGAGAGCCCCAATGCGCCGGCCACGAGACCGACTGCGCCGCGACGGCAGACGGTCGGGCGTGTTGCTGCCCCCCGGAAGGCGCCTTACTCGAAGTGATCGATGGCGGTGTCGCCTGACCTGCTACGGACCCGGAACCGGGTGCCTATCCGCCTGTCGGATCATCCGTGTCAGGCTCGTTACGTTATTGCGTACTTAAGTCAGTTTCGGGACAGAAAGCGTTTCGGGGAACTGCGGTGCGGCAGTTTACGAGATGTCTACCGGTGGCGGCCGACCCAGGAAAGACCATGCGGTATGCGCCATTCTACGCCAGCCTTGTCTGTATCATCGGTACTTCTTTTCGTCACCGACGGTAGACGGTTCAGAGGCGTGCGCCATGCGTGGCGATCCCTTTCGATAAGCTAATCTTTGTATGATGGCCTGAACTATGCGGCGTTAGGTTCGCCCAAAGGTTCAGGTCTCTTGCTCGCTCCGTCTGGAAGGACTGAGCCAAGCAGCGCTTCTCTCGCCAGCACGAGTAGCGAGAAAGCGGTCCATTGCGCCGAGGCGGCGGCAAACGAGGGTTTGCGTGGCTCTTGCGATGCCCGCGGCACACGCTCGTCCGTTGATCGGGAGGGGGCAATTCAAAAATATAAACCATAATATTGAAGGCGTTAAGTTATTTATACATTCTTGTATTTAACGTTCAGGGAATAAAAATATGCAAGATCGCCGTAGAAAACTTCTCACAAAAATAACTTCAACCTCGGCAATAGTAACTTTTTTACTGCAATCGGGGGTGGCTCTGGCGCGAAGCGAAGACGATCAGGCCACTGAGCCAGCCATTGCCCCGGGCGAAATCGTCGTCACGGCCCGCAAGCGCGAGGAAGGGATACTCAAGACCCCGTTGACGGTCGTCGCCGTCACTCGCGAACAGTTGGATATCAAGGGCATCAAGACGATGCAGGACCTGGCGGCCTCGACGCCGGGGATCAATATCAACGACAATTCGTCGGGCCACGCTGATCGCTCTTTCCAGCAGATCATTATGCGCGGCATGACGCCCTCGACGACGCAGGCGACCACCACCTCGCTGTTTATCGACGGCGTGCCGGTCTCGTCACCCTCGGCATTCACCGCGATCAGCGCGCCCGAGCGTATCGAAATCCTGAAAGGCCCGCAAAGTGCCTATTTCGGCCGCAACACCTTTGCCGGCGCGATCAACGTTGTGAACTCTGTCCCCGATGGTGAATGGGGCGGGTCCGCGACCGGGATGGTTGGCACCCGCAGCAATTACCGCGGCCGGGTCGAAATCCAGGGGCCGATCATCGGTGATGCCCTGACCTTCCGCGCAACAGCCGAGAAGTTCTCTAAAAAGGGATCATGGACGAACGAGGCCAATGGCGAGACCTTGGGTGACCAGTCCTCTCTTACCGGCACCTTGCTGATCGTTGCCAAGCCTACCGAAAAGTTGACGATCAAGCTGTTCGGCATGATGGCCAGGGATGATGATGGCCCTGCAGCCAATACCCGCATCATTACCCAGGACATTAAGGATTCCAGCGGCAACGTCGTCTATGCCAGTCAATCGAACTGCGATCTGAACGGCAATCCATATATCTGCGGGACATTGCCCAGCACTACCAATGGTGTGTCCGCAAACACGACGGTGACTTCCAATACCCGCAACTTGCTCAACGAAGACACCAACCGGGTCGTGTCGCCGGACGATACTGTCGATCACTATGGCCTACTGCGCCATACCCGCCATCTGCATGGTACGATAGATTACGAACTGAACGATCAATTATCGCTGTCGGTGCTGGGCGGCTATAATTCGGAAAAGTGGACCGCCCTCATCGATCTCGATGGGTTCGATACGTCATCGATCAGTTCGTCTACATCGCCCAGCGGCTACTTCGATTATCCGTATGTCATCGAACATAGCACCATGGATTGGTCTTCAGAGGCTCGCCTGAACTTCGATTTTGGCAAACTGCGCGGGGTGGTGGGTCTGAGCTATCTGTATTCCAATAGCTATCAGGGCCAAGCGAGCGGAACCAAGACCGCTTCGGATACGAGTTACACCAAGGGCGGTAAGGATGAGAGCGAGACGAAGGGCGCATTCTTCGGCTTGACCTACGACTTCACCGACAAGCTCGCACTCAGTGTCGAAGGTCGGTATCAGATCGACAAGATCGCCTCTTATGCGTCTTCATCCGGCCTGACCGTCAGCAGCGATGTTTTCATCGATGCCGGATATTACGCGCCGGGCACCTTGCTCGCCGAACGGCAGTACAAGAACTTTACACCGCGCGTTATTCTGAACTTCCAGGCGACCCCTGACTTGTTGCTGTACGCATCGTGGGCAAAGGGGGTCAATCCGGCCAAGTTCAATACGGGAATTCTCAGTCAGACCGCGACGATCCAGCAGGCCGGCGCCGATTCGGGCATGAGCCTGACAGTCAAACCTGAAAAGCTGACCAACTATGAAATCGGCGTGAAGGGCCGTCTCTTCGGGGGAAGGCTGACGTACGCGGTAGCAGCCTACTACGCACAGTGGCGCGATCAGATCAACGCGATCCAGTTGACCCTGGCCGATGGAACTTACACCGATGGCGTTGCAAATGTGTCGTTCGTCAGTGGTTATTCGAACTCAGGTTCAGTCGATCTTTACGGCGTGGAAGGTCAGTTCGGGTGGCATCCGTTCGATCTGGTCACGATCGACGGCGCCGCTGCTATCAATGAGACCTATATCCTGTCCTTCAGCAGCCCCAATGTGACCGCGCTGACCGGCATCAGCGATTTCCGGGGCAAGGAAATGCCGAACACGTCCAAGTATTCGGCAAATCTGGGCATCCAGTTGGGAGGTAACGTAAAAGGGCAGGAGAAGACGACCTGGTTCGTGCGCGCGGACTGGAACTTTAAATCCGGCTTCTGGACCAACCAGGCCAACACCACGAAGACCAGCGATTCACACAAGGTGAACTTCCGCACCGGGGCTACCTGGGGGAACAAGTCGCTGCAGGTGTTCATGACCAATGCCTTCAACAACAAGGCCTATACCAGCGCTACGGACAACTGGACCATCGAGCAGAACTATCGCTATCTGTCGAAATATTCAGCCGTACTGGTCGGGCTGCCGGAACTTCGTACTATGGGCGTCGAGTTCAAGGTCAACTTCTGATCGACACCAAAACCCCCTCATTCGGCGAACCCTTATCCCTCTTCGCCGGACGAGGGGGCGCTTGGTCGGGCTCCTACGCCCGACCCTTTTTCCTTTGGCAGCGGGGATGATGCCTGCAGAGGCTTTCCTGCGGGCTGCATCAGAAAGGCAACGAAGCCGTCGCGAATTTTGAAAAACTTGGCGGGGCGAAGAGCCGCTGCTCTTGCATATGTCGCTAGGCTTAAGAGCCGCGTAAGCGGTCTTCAATCGTTAGCCGAACGATCCCGCGTTCAATTTCGACGCCTCGAGATGAATCGAGGCGTAAGAAATCTTGGGTTGGCCTGCACCACCAAAGCCATTTCATCCCCAAGGGAGGGGAGAATATTTCGGCTAAGTCATTGAATTTTTTGGTCGGGACGAGAGGATTCAACCTCCGACCCTCACACCCCCAGCCCCAAATTTGAGGGTTTTGAACGCTCACGAATTCACCGGACAAACTTTTAATAACAGTGAGTTATGCGTGGATTGAGAAACCCCATAAACCACGTGCGTGAGGACGCCACTCCAAATGCGGGTTGAGAAACTCAAAAAATGCAGCCTGGGCCGATTTTCCCCAAAATTTCCGTTTAATCCTTTGCCGGTAATGTCCTCTCATCAGTCAAGCTTTGCTTTAAAAATTCGTACTTCCTCTGTGATGACTGCCCCGGAACACGACTGGTTGTGAAAAGACCATTGCCGCTGCTGAGGCCATGAGCAGCCCTGGCTCCTGGGGATAATATCTGCCTCGATTTCGATACTGAGGCAGCAAGAGCACGCTGCACAAAATTCACCAAACATGCGTGGCGATCGTCATCGCTTGCCAACGTCGCATCTTGGCCTGAAAAGTGTCGCATGGAAAAGAAGTTGCTGGTCGCCCCGCTGTGCCTGCTGATTTTGCAAGAGGCCTCTGCATATGCGCAAAGCGCCTCGGCACCCGTGCAAAGCGCGGGGGTTTCTGAAGCGCGCATGCGGGCAGATGTCGAAAAGTTGGTGTCCTTCGGCACTCGCCACACGCTGTCCTCGGACACTGATCCCCAGCGCGGGATCGGAGCCGCCCGCCGATGGACCGCAGACGAGTTCGCCATAATATCCAAGGCCTGTGGCGGCTGCCTGAGTGTGGCCTTGCCGGAAGCCATGGTCAGCGGCGCTCGCATCCCCAATCCCGTTAGGCTGGTCGATGTCGTGGCCATTCACCGAGGGACCGAGCGTCCGAACGAGGTCGTGATCGTCGAAGCCCACATCGACAGCCGGGTGACCGACGTTCTGAATGCTGCCAGCGATGCTCCTGGCGCCAATGACAATGCGTCCGGGACGTCTCTAGTGATCGAGGCGACGCGCGTGCTTTCGAAGCGCCGGTTCCCCACGACCATCGTTTTCGCCGTGCTGTCTGGCGAGGAACAGGGGCTTTATGGCGGCAAATTGCTGGCCGACTACGCCAAGGCGCAAGGCTGGACCGTCAAGGCCGTTCTCAACAACGACATCGTCGGCGGCTCGCGTGGCTCGGACGGTGTTCTGGACGATACCCATGTACGCGTCTTCTCAGAAGGCCCGCGCGCCGACGCCACGGACAAGACCCGCGCTGACGCAAGTCGTTTCGGCGGGGAAAACGACAGTCCGGGCCGAAACCTGTCGCGCTACATCGCCGCTCTTGCAGCGCCGGTACAGAGCGGCCTTTCCGTAAGGCAGGTCTGGCGCACCGATCGCATGGGCCGAGGTGGCGACCAGTTGCCATTCCTCGCCGCAGGTTATCCCGCCATCCGCTTTTCGGTCGCGATAGAAGATTACGACCACCAGCATCAGGACTTGCGAAACGAAGCCGGGACGAAGTTCGGCGATACGATCGATGCCATGGACTTTCGCTATCTCGCCAAAGTGACGCGCCTCAACATCGCTGCCTTGGCTGCCCTGGCTCGTGCGCCGATGCCGCCTGCTTCTAAAGCGGATGCTGCGGTAAAGACATGGACCGACGTTGCATGGACTGCGGTTCCGGGCGCTGTGGCCTATTCCGTATGGCGGCGGCGAACCGACGCATCGGACTGGGAAGCCCGGCCCATCGTTGCCCGGACGAACGACACGAAGGTGAAACTTGCGGGACTTCGTGGTGACGACTGGATTATCGGCGTTAGCGCGATTGCAGCAGATGGCAGCAAAAGTCCGATCGCCGCAGCAGTTCCAGGCGGGAGTTTTACGCCGTTGAGCACAGAGCACTGAGCGTACAGCTACACGATTGGCGGTTTTAAGCGGCTTTAAGAGACCGTTTGAGAGTGGGTTGATGCGGCGTCGCGGGCGTGATTCAAGCTTGGAATGTGGACCCGAGCGAGCCGTAGCCGGATGGCTGGATTTGAAAAGCGATCGAAGCGCTACCCGACTGATCTGACAGACGAAGAGTGTGAAGCGCCCCGGCTTTGCCGGAGGCTCCGATTTGTGAGAAGATCCCATGAGGAGTGGATAGCGGCCTGCGCTGTGGCAGAGTGGGTGCGCTAACAAACTCTCTGGAGGCTAATCATGGTAACGACCGTGATAATCTCGCAGCATCGGTCTGGTCGACCACGTGCCGTAATCTCGACGATCCGATCTTCGAGGGATGGCAAGATCGTGGTCCGCAATCCCATGCCCATGCCGATCAGGCGTAATGGCGAAAACAGGCCGAGCATGTCCTCTTCCTGGAAGTAATAAGACGACCCAAAAAACGCCGAGGGCATACCCGCCTTCGGCCAGGCGGAAAGCGGGAAGGTGGGGACGCGACACCGCCGCGCCCCCAAAGCAAGGAGTCAGAAGCTGAACTTCAGCGTGCCCAGCACAGTCGTGCCCGAATCGACGACGTCAGACAGGGCCAGCGTGTTGTGTCCGATATGCGACCAATAGGTATAGGCGCCAAAGATGTTGGCCGCCGAGACATCGGCCCGGATGCCACGGCCGAAATCATAACCCACATGCACGTCCACCGTCTGGATCGGCCGCACCCACAGATCGTCCCAGCTCTTCAGGCCAAGCGCGCTGTAGGTCGACACATATTCACCGGTATAGTGGTAGATCACGTCGATGCTGGCCGGGCCCTTCTCCCAGAAGAGCTGCGCGTCGCCCATGATCTCCGGCGCGTTCTGGATGCGCTTTTCGACGCCGCCGCCGATATCCACCTTGGTGAACTGGCGGGTCAGCGTGCCGCCAATGCCGAAGCCACTGAGCAGGCCCGGCGCACCGACGAACTTCTGCCGGAACTGCATTTCCACGCCATACACGTCACCCGATCCGCCGTTTTGCGGCATGATGGTGATGGTGTTGCCGCTGGTCTGTTCCAGTCCGTTCACATAGCCACTGCCATTGTCGTAGATGTAGTTGCGCAGATGCTTGTAATAAGCCCCGACATTCAGATAGCCGCCTGGCGCGTACTTCCATTCGCCCGAAAGATCGGCATTCATCGATTGGGTTGGCTTCAGGTCTGGATTACCCTTGGTGATGGTCACGTTGCCGTCGTCGCTGACGCTGTAGCGCGCGCCGCCCGCCAACTGCACGAACGCCGGCCGGGTGTACGACCAGAACAGCGAGCCACGATAGACCACGTTGCTCGACGGACGATAGTTGACCAGCAGGCTGGGCAGCACTTCGTTATAGTGCGTGCGGTTGCTCTCCCAGTTGCCGACCTGGGTCGAATCGTTGTTGAGCACCCAGTAGCGGTTGTTGATCGCGGTGTACTCGTAGCGCACGCCCGGGATAATCTCCGCATCGCCCAGCTGGACATGCGCCATCGCATAAACCGAGGAAACCGCCTCGGTGCCATGCTGCGTGTTGCAGTTCATGTTGTCAGTGTAGCTGTAGCTGCTGCCGCAGCTGTCGAAGCTCGAATCGGTCTTGTACTTGTAGAAATATTCCTTCAGCTTAGATTGGTTTACCTTCGGGACGCTCCAGTTGTACTCGCCGGGGAAGACTTCGGAATAGTTGCCGCTGGTGATGCCCAGGCTGTCCCACGTCTCGCCGCCATGGCCCAGCAGGTTGGCGAACTGGTCGTTGGTCCAGTCGCGGTTCGTCACGTCGCGGGTCGAATCCGAATATTTGCCGCCGAACTTGATCGACTGGAGTGCCGACCCCTCGAACTCGCGCTCGACATCGAAGCGGCCGCCCCATTTGCGCTGGCCGGAATATTGCTCGGTCAGCTGGCCCGCGCGTCGGGCGAGCAGCGAGCTGCCGGCATTGTCCAGTGCATTGTAGATGGCAGACGTCATCAGCGGCTGGGGCAGATCGTCCTGATAGTTGATCGAAAGGCCGCCAAGCGAAAAATTGCTACCGGAGTTGTACTTGTCCGACTGGTTGATGCGCGCCGATGCCTCGATATGGTCGGGACGGTCGTTATGGCCTTCGCTGTAGAAGATCTGGGGCGAGATCTTCCAGGCACCGACCTGCTTCGAACCGCCGAAGGCGGCGGTGCCCAGCGTGGCGATTTCGGGGTTGGTCTCGTACCATACGCGGGTGGAAATCTTGTCAACGCTGAGGTTGTAGCGGCCGCTGCCCGCAACCGTTTCGGTATAGGACTTGCTAGCCGAGACATATTGGCTGAACGTCGAATTCTGCTCGGTGTTGGCATAGGCATAGGTGCCGCGCAGATAGACTTCGGTTGTGTCGTCCGGATGCCAGTCGAGCGAGGCGTTGCCGCCCCAGCGCTCAGTATAGCCTTCCGACACGCCGACATTGATGCCGGTCTGGGTCACGTTCTTCTGCGGATCGATACCGGAATAGGCCGTGCCCTTGCTGTCCGATGCGACCAAATAGGCCCAGCCACCGTCATTCTGCGCCGCCGATACGCCACCCATCTCGCTGTTGGCGAAGTTGCGCTTGTCGTAATAGGCGCTGGCATAGAAGCCGAGCGTCTCGTTCGCGCCAAACTTCTTGGAGAACTCAGCCGAGGCACCGCCGCCCAGGCCGCTGTCGCCATAGTCGCGGGCGCGCGTTTCGATCCGGCCCGAGGTGCTGACGGCGAAATGGGTCGACTTGGCGAAATCGAACGCGGTCGGCGTACGGAAATCGACGGTGCCGCCGATCGCATCGCCGTCCATGTCGGCGGTCGAAACCTTGTTCAGCACGATCGTGTTGAGGCCCGAGGGCGGCAACAGGCTCAACTGGACCTGGCGGCTATAGGGCATGCCCTGCGCGACGTTGACGCCATTGATGAGGTTGACGTTGAATTCGGCGTTGAGGCCGCGGATCGAAACGAACATGCCTTCGCCGCGCGACGCGCCGTCGATGCCGCCGAAGAAGGACGAACCGGTGTTCATCACGTTGATGCTGGGCATCAGGCCCAGTGCCTCGGCGACGTTGTGCACGGCGGTGTGTTGCAGATCTTCATTTGACAGGATCGCGACCGGCTTGTCGGAGGCGAGCTGCACGTCCGTCGCCTGCGTGCGGGTGCCCACCACGACGATGTCCGAAGCGTCCGACGTTGCATCTTTGGCCTGATCCTGCGCGGCCTGCGCGGCTTGCGCGGCTTGCGCCTGTGCCACGGCGGGCAGCACAATCGCGAAGGCGATGCCGGCAAGCAGCGCCACCTTCTGGTTCCTGAACATCATAAATACCTCCCTGGAAGGCGGGCAGGTGCCCGCTCCTGCCAAGGTCAGACGCAGCGCTTTCGGCGATTCCCCGCAGCATTTCAGCAATATTTCGTCGTCATGAAACCATCATCAAACGGCGTCAGACGGCGTCCCCCCGCAGCCGCGAATCAGGCGCTCGGCGCGCCGTCGCAGAAATGCAATCCACCCGTTCTAAAGGCCCGATCATGTCAGTTGGAGCGTCGCGCATGAACAAGCGGAGCAGGATCTCAGCCTCGCGGGATGCCGCCGGCCGGGTCGCGCCGGCGCCGCAGCTGACGTCGGGCATGGAGCCGCTGGAGGCGCACCGCTCCACGCTGCGCAGCTATTTCCGCCGCCGCGTCGGACGCCCCGAGGATGCGGAGGATTTCGTCCAGGACGTTTATCTTCGCGTGCTGGCGATGGGGGACGATGCAGATAAAGTGCGCAGCTGGCGGGGATTTCTGCTCCAGGCTGCGTCTAATCTACTTATCGACAAGCATCGGCGGAGCGAAGCGCGGATGGAGAAGGACCATGTCGCTGTCCCCGATGCCCTGCTGGACAGCGGAATCAACGACCCAGAGCGCGTCCTGATAGGGCGTGACGAACTGCACGCGCTTTCCGAAGCGCTGAAAACGCTGACGCCCTTGGCGCGTGATGCGTTTCTGCTGGTGCGCGTGGAGGGGCTGAGCCACCGCGATGCCGCCGCGCGGCTGGGCATCGAGACCAAGGCCGTTTCGCGCCATGTCGAGCGGAGCCTGGCACGGCTGGGGTCGATGCTGGCGGAGCCTATCTGATGAATCCCCCCACCACGACGCAAGCGGACAGCGACGAAGCGATCCTGGATCTGGCGGCCCGCTGGCTGGCGCGCGCGCAGGCGGGGCTCAACACGCAGGAGCGTGCCGCCTTTCGCCATTGGCTGGCGGCGCGCCCTGAACATGCCGCAGCCGCAGACCTGGTGGCGCGTGCCTGGGCGGCTGCGCCCGCCGCTGCGGCGCAGGGCGGCTTTGCGCCATCCTCGGCCGAGCACCACCTGACAAAGCCGCGGGCCGCCCGGCCGCTACCGCTGCGCCCGCTGGCATGGGGCGGCGGCATCGCCACCGCCGCGCTGGCGGTGTTGGCGGTGTTCTGGCTAGGCCAGCCGGTTGCGCAGCAATACGCCACCGGTGCGGGCGAGCGGCGGATGGTGACGCTGGCCGATGGCAGCCGCATGTGGCTTGCCCCTGCCACGCGGCTGACGACCCGGATCGGCTGGTTCGAACGCAGCAGCACGATCGAGACCGGCGAGGCGGTGTTCGACGTCGCCCATGAACGACGCGGCTTTACCGTCAGCGCAGGGCCTGTCGCGGTGATCGACCGCGGCACGCTGTTTGCTGTGCGCCTGCGTCCGAAAACGCCAGTGCGGGTAACCCTGGCCCGCGGGGCGGTGACGGTCGAGGATCGCAGCAGCGCGGCGCTGCTCGCCTCGCCGGTCCCTGGCGAAGCGGTGGAGGTTGTCGGCAGCCGGGCCATTACCCGCCGGGTCGATGCGGAAAGCGCAATGTCGTGGCGCGAGGGCAGACTTACCTTTGCCAACACCCCGCTGGACGAGGCAGTCACCGCCTTCGCCGAACAGGGGATGGCCATCCGCTTGGCCGATCCCGGGCTGGGCACGCTAAGGATTAGCGGCGCGTACACGATCACCGATATCGAGCCCTTTCTCAGCGCGCTGTCGAGCATTCATCCGGTGCGCTGGTCGCGCGTCACCGGGGGATACGCGATAGAACGCCGCTGAGGTCGGCGGCGGGTATCTGATGGCGTTTTCCGCTCGCCACCGTCGCTGTTTGGCCGGGTCGCTGATGGCGCTTGGCGCCGCTGCTCTGCTGACCCCCGCGCCCGCGTTGAGCCAGCGCCGCTTCACCATCACCATGGCCGCGATGCCGCTGGACAAGGCGCTGTTGGCATTGGCCCGGCAATCGGGCCGCAACATCCTGTTCGACCCGGCAAGCGTGGCCGGGATGGTGGCGCGACCCGTCCAGGCGATGGATTTTGACACGGCGCTGCGGCAGATGCTCGACGGGTTACCGGTTCGGGTAGTGCGCCAATCGGCGGGCATATCGATCGCGCGATCGGCGGTGCGCCCGGTGCGCCGGGCACGCTCTGCCGCCGTGCGCACCGCTGCCGCCCCAAAGCCCCAGCCCGCCGAACCGGCGACGGTCTATGTGATCGGCACGCGCCCAGTGCAGGCGCCGGCGCCAGGCCTGCCCGATCCCGGCACCCCCGACGCTGATCTGCTGACCAGCGAGCGGACAACCCCCGTCGATCGCAACCTGGCCGAGGCACTGGCGCGGATGCCGGGCGTGCTGACGCTCGCCACCAATCTCCAGGGCGATCTGGGCGGAATCGATCGTGCCGCCCGAGCGGACGGCCAGTTCACCGCCATCCGTGGCCTGTCGGGTGCCTATAGCCTGGTGACGATCGATGGCGTGGTGATGCCACAGGCGCTGCCCTATGGGCGCGACGCGCAGATGGGCCTGTTGCCCGCCTTCGATTTCGGCGCGGTTCGACTGATCAAGACGCCGGGTTCCGAACGCGCCGGGGATGCCACCGGCGCCGTGATCGACGTGCAGACGCCCTCGGCCTTTGATCCCGGTGCGGAGGGGTTGCGGCTGGTCGCCACCGGGGGCGCGGACAGCAGCGCCATCAGCTATCATCAGCGGGCCGGATACGGCCAGTTCGGCCTGCGTTTCGCCCGGCGCTTCGGCGACGATCGCTGGGGCATCTCGCTGGGCGTCCAGGCCAGTCGCCGGGCATTCGCCAATAGCCAGCAGACCTATCAGGAAGGGTCGATCGAACTGCGCGTGGTCGATGCGCGCGGGCGAACGCCGGCGGGCATCGATCCTGCCTCCAACCTGCTGCTGACCAGCGTCAACGCGCAGTTCACCCGCGGCGAGACGCGCTCCGCCAGCGCAATGGCCGCGCTCGATTTCCAGCCGAGCAGCGATCTTCACGTGTATGCGCGGGTGAGCGCCGCCGCGACCGCGACCGATCAGGATATTTATCAGCTCGGCTTCCAGGGGGGCAGCGGCACCGCCGACATTACCCGCACCGCCAATGGCGACGGCACCTACAGTCTCGCCAGTACGCGCGGATCGCTGCATTACTGGTACCAGACAAATCCGGAGCGCACCCATTTCGCGCTCGCGCAGATCGGCGCAGTTGCCCGGCCCGGCGCGATCGAACTGCGCGCGCGGACCCATTTTGGCCTGGGCGTGGTCAGCCGGCCGGACCATATCGAAACGTCGTTCTGGGATAGCGATGCGACGGCGCTGCCCACCGGCGTGCAACTCACCACGCGCGATGGCTATCCGGTTCCCCAGCTCAGCGCGGCCGATGCCACGCTCGCCAGTTCGGTGCTGGACTATCCCGTGCATCGCCAGGGGCAGAAGCGCGACCAGCGCAGCGACGATCACCGGCTGGGCGGCGACCTTGCGCTCGCGCGGCGCTTTGATGGCGGGGCGATCGAGCAGATCGAGCTGGGCGCGTCGTTTGATCGATCGCAGCGATCGAACCGGCTGGTCGACATGGATTATTCCGGATTGCTCGCGACCGGCACCACGCTGGGGGAAAGCGGCCTCGTGTCCGGATCGATCGCCGCGATCCTGCCGGGAATCTACGACTTCCGCCTGCCGCTGATCGACGGTGACGTGCTGCGCGAACGGATACGCGCCGCCACCGCGCCGGATCTTTCCGCCGATACGCTGAACGGATCGAGCCTGGATGTGACCGAGACGGTTGCCGCAGCCTATGCCCGGATGGTGGTGGTTCGCGGCGCGGCGACACTCACCGTCGGACTTCGCGGCGAAGACGCCCGGCTGCATTCGCGCTATTGGGTGTCGGGCAATGACGGAGTCGATGCCGACGGGGTCGATTATGGCTGGAACCGCAGCCGCAGCAGCTTCACCGCGTTGCTGCCCAACCTTGCGCTGCGCTGGCGAAACGGCCCGGGGGCCATGTTTCGCGGTGCCGTATGGACCAGCTATACCCGGCCTTCCGCAGCCCAGCTTGCTGGCAGCGCGACCGTGGAGACGACCGCGACCGGCACGTTGCGGGTAACGCGCGGCAACCCGGATCTACGCGCAGTTCGCGCACTTAACCTCGATCTGGGCCAGGAATGGCGCGGCGGAGATGGCGCATTGCTGAGCGTCGCGGTGTTTGCCAAGCGCCTTGCCAATTATCTGTATGACGCGGGCGGCGACTATGCGAACACACAGGAAAGCGGGGGAGATGCTGGCATCACCGTGATCGAGCCGCGCAACGGCGGCACCGCGCATCTGCTGGGGCTGGAAACCAGCGCGGTGCTGCCATTGGCACGATTGACGGGCGAACTGGCGGCCTGGACGGTCGCCGTACAGGCGACGCTGCTGCACGGGCGGGTGCGGCTGCACAACGCCGATCTGGACGATGTCGAGCATATGCAATATGCGCCCGACTATAACGTTTCGGCCGAACTACGTTATCGCCACGGCGGCTGGTCGGCCTCGTTGCTCGGCCGCTGGACCGGCGCCTATGTTCAGCAATATGGGCTGCTCGGTACCTCGGCATCGGGCTATTCGGTTCTGGCGAGCAGCGCATTCGATACATGGGTTCGGCCCGCCCGCCAGATCGACGCCAGCATCGCCCGCGCGGTCGGCATGCGGGCAACGATCCGGCTGTTCGGGCGCAACCTGCTCGCCGATCTCGCCTATCGCAGCACGGTCGGCCGTTACAGCGACACGGTGCCGCAGACGGTATCGACCGGCCGGCTGATCGGGCTTCGGATGGACCTGAAACTCTAGGCCTTGGCAACGGGCTATCCCGACCATCCGAGTGGCCGGTTTTGGTTGGTTCTGCCGTTCACGGGTCGATCTGAGAACGTCTTCGGTTGGCCAGACCCTGCCGAAAGGCATGCATCAGCGACGCTCCCACGGTGGAGGTCGAGGTCAAGATGTGAGATTATGGGTGGCGTTGCGAGGAGCTGCCGATGGAAGAGCAGAATATCGATACCGACCGGATTGATGAGACAGTCCTGGGTTTGATTGAGTAGCCCCTAGATTTCTG
>NZ_AKFJ01000010.1 GCF_000272475.1 Novosphingobium sp. Rr 2-17 | reverse complement strand
CCCGCGCCGCCACCCCCGCCGCCACCTGCGCAGGAAGTTATGGCACCGGCTTTGAGCGTAGCATCACCCAGCACCGGTGCGGCCGTCGAAAGCGGCACAAGCGACGTTGTCGTCACTGGTGCAAAGCGCGAGGTGTTGCCCCCGGCGCAGTTGCCAGGGCCAGCAACGATCAAACTCCACATCGCGGACCTGATTGCCAAGCGGCCCTATATCGCCGCGCTCGACGCCGCCGGCTCGACTGCTCGCCTCGCCGTGCTGGCCGACCAGGAACGCCAGTATGGCTCCGTACCAGCTTTCTATCTCGACACCGCAGAGTGGTTCCGGCTCAACGGCGATCCGGCTACCGCCTCACTCCTGCTCCTCTCGGCGCTTGAGCTTCCAGCCAGCGATGACGAAACGCGTCAGATCGTCGCTTTTCGCCTCGAGCGCGATCAGTCCTTCGACCGTTCCGTCGAGCTTGCCGAACAACTAGCAGCGGCCAACGCCGTGTTCAGGCCACAGCCCGGCCGAGGTTTAGCCCTGGCACTCGCAGCACGCGGGCGAGCTGCGGGTAGGACTGGCCGCGCCGACCTGGAACGCGCCTTTCAGCTTCTTGTCGACACCGCGCTCAACCCCGCGTCGGGCGACTTCGACGGGATAGAGGTGATTGCGCTGATGGAGGCAAACGCGCTGATCCCGCTGATCGAGGCTGCGGGCGGGCATTGGACACTAGAGCCGGGGCTCGTCGGCCTGACCGACACCGACGTGCGCATCGTGGTCGAATGGACCGCCGATGATGCGGATATCGACTTATGGGTCGACGAACCCAATGGAGAGCGCGTCATGTATTCGAACAAATTGAGTAGCGGTGGCGGTCAGATTTCCAACGACATGACCGATGGCTACGGGCCTGAGGAATATGCCATCCATCACGCTCCCACCGGGTCTTACAGCGTGCGCATCAACGGCTATGACGCTGATCGCATCAACCCTAATGGGCTTGGCCACGTGCTGATTCGCCTGCAGCGTAACTTCGCACACGAAAGCGAAACGCAGACGCTGGTTGACGTTGACCTGTCTTTCCAGACCGGCCCAAATCGCAACGAGGAAGACGAGACGAAGCCGGTCGCGACCTTGCGGGTCGGCCGTTAGGTCGCGGTTTCTTGCAAGCTACAATCCCATTTACGTGTTGTGGCGGCGCCAGCAAGTACGCCGAGTTTAGTCGAACACCTTGGAGCGATCAGCATTGCGAATGGGAGCCAGATCGCTCTCGTATTTCCAAGCCGTATAGTCCAGCTACAGTCAACCTCAGTCATTACCAAGGTCAATCGGTGGCCCGCAGCACAGCATTTTTATGGCCGGAAGTCACGGAAAAATATGGTTTCTGTCACGTGCTCTGCCGGCGAGTATCGACCCATTTCGGGCGCCTAGCGGCCAATTTTCGGCCCTTGGATAATCGGGTCCGTTGTGTCCGGCGCCGCATTCGAAAGAAGCGCATCCGCGTATCCACCCCACGGCTCGACCACGTAAATGGTGTCCTCATCCGACCAATCGCGTCGACCGCGCAGCAACTCTCGCAACTTCATGCCACTTCCCATCGTCCGCCCCTTATGGATGCGACGATGCTTCGAGTGCCAACAGATTTATGGGTTCACGGCCTAATTGAAGACATTCAAACTGGTCCCTGATAACTTACTTACGATCCGGCCTACGTTGGGCGTGGAAGGTCTGCGATGGCAGTACATCATCGACTAATCGGAAGAGCGGCGCGCCTGGTATGGCGAGTTACGAAGCCGCGAACAATTGGCGTGCGAGCCGTACTTCTTGAGCAGCATGATCTTATAGCGCTCGTTCGACACACATACACTGAGGCGTGGTCTCTGCCTGGCGGCGGCGTCAAAAAGGGCGAAAGCGTTGAGGCTGCGCTGCTGCAAGAGCTCAAGGAGGAAGTCGCGGTCGTCGATCCCCAGATAGAGCGCGTGCTCGGCGTCTATCATAGCCGCCGCGAGGCGAAAGACGATCACATCGTGAATTTGCCGCTCGCACGATTTCAGACGCTTCATGTGATCTTCCGAAGGCAAGACCCTATGGAAGTTGCAGAACCGCGATGGTTCCCGCTCGACCAGGTACCAGCCTCTACCTCAGCTGCAACTGCCCGGCGCATCGCCGAATATAGGTCCGGCGCAACCGAGCTTGGCGCTTGGTAGGTAGGTCGGCGGTCGACTCATCCTTGCCATGCAACGGCCGATTTCCTCGCCCCAGGAGCAGACCGGCCGCTATTTCAATAGATATCTCACTAAAGCGGACCTTCTCGGGGCCAAATCAGGTTCGCAATGATGGCTAACTGGTCAGCTTGGCCCACCAATACGACCATTTGCTGCAAGGATTTCGGTTACCCTGTCTCGCGCGAGTTCCAGCGGGTTGGTTTCCCCCATAAGGGCAAAGCTCCCCCCCAATGCGAAGCTGCAATGACCGTGTACTGTCGCAACCAGCGAACGCGCGAGACGATCTGCGCCATCCTGCTTCTCTTGCGGCAGGATGGCACGAACTTCGCGCGATACGACCTGCATCAGTTGTCCGCGTTCTTCTGCGAGCCGCTCTGGCAGTTCCATCCCATCAGATAGACGGTGCTCATAGATGGCCGACCAAAGATTGGGATGGGCCGCAGCAAATCCGAAATAGCCTTCGATCAGCACATCAATACGGCCAGCGCCGGCTGCAGCTTCGAGGCGGGCTTCGAGCCACTGCGTCCATAAGGCGAAGGTATGGGTGTTCACGGCCATGACGAGGCCATCGACGTTCATGACTGTCCCCACGGCATAGCCAATGCGCTTGGCGACTTCGCGCGCGGAAAAATGGGCTAGGCCAACCTCGCCCATCAATCGCGCCGCCTCCTATAGAATATGCACGACACTGATTGCACATCAATTTTTTGGCTGAAGCGTGATATATCTTCCCACTGACCGTCCGACCACCTAGAGGGAGCTCTATCCCCGGGGCGCCGCTTAAGCGTGGCTGAGAGGTGGTCAGCAGACCATGACCCGCTGAACCTGATCCGGTTGATACCGGCGTAGGGAGGGCTTGCGGCATTTCTTCCGTTGTCCCTTCGAATGGAGTGGACGCGGAACGATGGCCGGCAGTTTCGGATTTATCGGTAGGGCCGCGCTTGCCTTCCCCATCCTGCTTTTCGCTCATACGGCGATCGCGTCCGCAACGGATAATGATGCCGATCGCGCGGAGATCCGGGTCATCGGTCATCCCGATCCCGAAGGATTGCTGCCCGACCAGACCGCGCCCAAGGCGGTCAGCGCGATCTCGTCGGACTTTATCGTCAAGCAGGCACCGACGCTCAACGCATTCCAACTGGTCAACCTGCTGCCGGGCGCCAATGTTTCTTCCAGCGACCCTTATGGCTTGTCCGCTACGTCCAGCCTGACGCTTCGCGGGCTGGGGCAAGACCAGATCGGCGTACTACTGGAAGGCGCTCCGCAGAACGACATCGGCTATTACTACGCCTACCCCTCGCAGTTCGCCGATGCGGAGAACGTGCGGCAGGTGGCGTTGGCACAGGGCTCCGCCGATATCGACGCCCCCGTTGTCGCCGCCGCAGGAGGCCTGCTTTCGCTCACGTTGAACGATCCCACGACCGACACGGGCGGGTTCATCAATCTCTCGGCTGGTTCCTACCACGAACGCCGCGTCTTCGCTCGGTTCGATACCGGCACGCTCGGATCGAGCGGGCTCAAGGCTTTTTTGTCTTATTCGAACAATAGGGCGGACAACTGGCGCGGTGCCGGGTTCGACAAGCGCCAGCACATCGATGCCAAGCTGCTGCGCGAGTGGGGCGAGGGCAACCGTGCCAGCATTGCGGTATCCTATAACGATGCGAGCACCTCGGCCTATCCCAGCCCCACGCTTGCCGACTGGCAAGCCAACGGACGCGGCTTCAACCACGACGAGCGCTACACCGATGGCAACACCAACTACTGGCGCCTCTATCGTGGCCCGTTCCGCAACCTCTATTTCGCCGCTCCGCTCCATCTCAAGCTGAGCGACAGTTGGACTTTCGACAGTTCAGCGTATCTCCAGTTTGGCCATGGCAATTCGCCTTACGGCACCCAGCTGACAACCACCGGCAACTACCTTGGCGATGAGGAACTGGCACAGCCGATCGCGCTGCCCGGCGCGGTCAACGGGGTAGCCACGGTTCTGGGCAACTACACGGGCAAACAGTTCCGCGTAGGCGACGTGAGCAAACTGACTTTGAAGGCGGGCACGCACACGATCACCGCCGGGCTCTGGTTCGACTACGGGACTGACCGCGTCACGCAGTCTTACACCTCGATCGGCGCCGATGGCCGCCCGTTCGACCAGTGGGGTTACCAGGACGAGGCGATCAAGACCGCCGATGGTCGTCTGCTCGCCTACGAGAACCAGCGCACGGAAACGGTGACCAAGGCTTTCTTCCTCGCCGACAGCATCGCTGTTACCGAGCGGTTAGGCGTGGATATCGGCTTCAAGGGGGTGAGCCTGGTGCGTAACGGCACCAACTACCTGCCGGGGCCTCAGACAAACGTACACTTCGACAGCTTTGCCGCGCTGCCCCGCGCGGCCATCCACTTCAAGGTGGACGATCGGCAGCAGTTGTTCGCGAACATCACGACCAACTTCCGTGCCCCTAACGAATTCGCGTTATACGACAGCTATTACGGTGGTGCGCTGGTGGCACAGGGCACGAACGCGCTCAAGAACGAGTACTCGGTCTCCCAGGAGTTGGGCTATCGCTACATCGGCCCAAGCCTGTCTTTCTCGCTCACCGCCTTCCACTACCACTTCCGCAACCGGCAAGTAGCGACAGTGGTCGAAAGCGGCGGCGCGCTGGTCAATTCGACAGTCAACGCGGGCCGTCAGACTTCCTACGGACTGGACGGCGAGATCGACTATCGCCCGGCGAAGGGCGTCAGCGTCTATGTCTCGGGCGAATATCTACACGCGCGGTTGAAGGACGACCTGCCGATCGGCGGCGACTATCTGCCGACTAAGGGCAAGCACGCGGTATCAAGCCCCACCTTCCAGCTCGCCATGGGTGGCACTTACGATGATGGACGACTGTTCGGCAGCGCCGCGCTCAAATACGTCGGCCGCCAGTATTCGACTTTTATGAACGACGAGAGCATCAAGGGCTATGCCACGCTCGACCTCTCGATGGGCATCCACCTCGCCGGGCTGATCGACGCGCAGCGCACGGATTTGCGGCTCAATGCGATCAACGTGACCAATCCGCATGTGCTGTCAGGCGTCTATTCGGTCAGTAGCAATGCGCAGGACACGGTCGGCCGAGGTGGCTCGGTCATCTCGGGCTCGGCACCATCGTATTACATCGGCCCCGGCCGCGCCTTCGTGGCGACGCTTTCGCGCGCGTTCTGACCATGAGTGGCAAGGCGCCTCATCTCGTACACGGCATGGGCACAGCGCTCGAGGTGCCAACATGGCCCGCGATCACCATGGTCGAGGCCGAGGCGATCCTTGCCCGCTTCCCCGCTGCCGGCCGCCTGGCCGCACTGCGCTGGCATTCGCCGCGCCCGTTCTCCGCAGCGACGCTGGTGGAGACGGACGAAGGAGATTTCCTCCTAAAACGCCATCACTGCTTGCTGCGCACGCCTGCCGCGCTGGCGGAGGAGCATGCCTTTATGGCGCATCTCCTGGCCGCAGGATTGACGGTGCCAGAGATCGTCAACGCGCGCGATGGCACTGGCTCCGTCGCACAGGGCGAATGGACCTACGAACTCCATCGCAAGGCTCCGGGCATCGACCTCTACCGCGATCGTCCGTCCTGGACCCCGTTCCTGACGCCAGGCCATGCGTTCCAAGCTGGGGTTGCCTTGGCGCGTTTGCATCTGGCCGCGCAAGGCTTCGCTGCGCCCGCGCGTGCGCCGCACCCGCTCGTCGCCAGCTTCACGATCCTCCCGGCCCATGACCCACTGGCTGCAGCCGCGGACTATGTCGCGGCGCGACCCGCCCTGGCGGAGTTCCTGACGGACAAGCCTTGGCGAGAGGAACTGGCCCGCCTCTTCGCGTCGCTGGCCGGCCGACTTTCCGAGCGTCTGGTGGGCCAGCCATCGCTTTGGACGCACAACGACTGGCACCCCTCAAACCTGCTCTGGTCGTCGGACGGCGCGGTGAGCACGATCTTCGATTTCGGATTGGCCACGCGGACCTGCGCGCTCCACGACATCGCCACCGCGATAGAGCGAACCGCCGTCCCGTGGCTGGAACTGGATAGCGAACCGGCCGACGCGGAGGCCGCACTGGCGCTGCTTTCAGGTTACCGGACGGTGATCCCGCTTGCTCCCGCCGATGTGGAGACCGTCTTGCGCTTACTGCCCTTGGCACACATCGAGTTCGCGCTGTCCGAAGTGGATTACTTCGCCGGCATCCTGGCCGATCGCGAGCAGGCCACCCTCGCATGGCAGGGCTATCTCATTGACCACGCGGCCTGGTTTCTCTCGCGAGCAGGGCAGGAGTTCCTGCGGCAAGTCGAGATCGGGACGCGGGCCTGATGTCGGCGCTTGAGATCATCGCCGTCGTTGTCAGCTTCCTGGGTATCTGGCTGACCGCGAAACGTCGGATGCTGTGTTGGCCAGTCAGCCTTCTGGCCTGCGCACTCTACTTCCAGTTGTTCCTCAAGGTGCGGCTTTATGCCGACATGGTGCTGCAGGCACTGTTCGCCGCCGCCATCCTGTATGGCTGGGTCGTCTGGGCACGGGGGAAGCACGATGAGGGCGAGGTTATCGTTGAGCCGTTGACGTACCTGCAGGCGGGCGTTGGGCTGGCCGCCGGCACTGTGGGCGCCGTCGCCATTGGGTGGTTCACCAGCCACCATACCGACGCAGCGCTGCCATGGATGGATGCGGCGCTGAGCAGCTTCAGCCTTGTCTCCCAATACTGGACCGCGCGCCGCCATGCGGCCAGCTGGCTATTGTGGATTGCGGTGGACGTGCTCTACGTGGGCATGTTCGGCGTCAAAGGACTTTGGCTGACCGCTGCCCTATATGCAGCGATGATCGTGCTGGCAGCAGTTGGTTACAAGAACTGGCGCCGGTCTGCAGCGAGCCGCCTACCAGAAAGTATGTAACAAAGCGCTGCCCCTTAAGGTATTGAGACTGTTTTAGATTGAAGGAAGAGCATGAGCGAAGAAGTCGAATGGTGGGAATATGATGACGTGGCTGAGATGGCAGCGGCGGTAGCTGGCGATATTGGCTTCATCATCGAAAGCGCAATCGATGCACGCGGCGCTGCGGTGATCGCACTCGCGGGCGGAAAAACTCCGATTCCCATTTACGAGAAGCTTTCGTCTGCAAAACTGGACTGGAAGCGCGTGACGATTATCCCGGGAGACGAACGCATCGTGCCGTTGGGCGACCCCCTCAGCAATGTGACGGCTCTCGCAAAATTCTTTCTCCCCAAGGGGGCCCGCGTCGTGCCTATCGTTCCAGGTGCGCTCGCGGATTACAAGGCGGCAGGACGATCTGCGGATGCCCTTATGCAAGACCTGCATTGGCCGCTCGATCTGTGTCTTCTAGGAGTCGGTAGCGACGGACACACTGCCTCAATCTTCCCGGGGCCTGATCTCGCCGAAGCTCTGACGGGGCCCAAAGAATGCCGGGCATTAGGCGTAATGCCGGATCCGATGCCCAAAGATGCACCCGTGCCACGTGTTACACTAAGTCTTGCTGCGATTACCGCAGCACGCGCTCTGGTGATCGCTGTGACGGGCAAAGAAAAGCGCGCAGTGATCGAGACCGCTATCAAGCAGGGAAAATCCTCGGCCTATCCCATAGGTCGCGCATTGGCCGGCACCGAACTGCCTGTCGATATCCATTGGGCGCCGTGAGGGCGGATGACCAGCCGTGCCTAATCTGATCGAGATCGACGAGCTCACCGATCCTCGCATCGATGTGTATCGCGACATACGCGAGCGAGACTTGGTCGGCCGCGCAGGCCTCTTCGTCGCGGAGGGCAAGGTTGTCGTCGAGAAGCTGGCCGAGTGCGACCTGCACCATCCCCTCTCGCTGCTGATTGCGAGCAAGCGTGTCGCTGCGCTTCTGCCGCTTCTTTCCCGCCTTGCTGATGACGTGCCCATCTATGTGGCCGCCCAAGCGGTGATCGACGGGATCGCCGGTTTCCCCCTACATCGGGGCATATTGGCGATAGGCCGCCGGACTGAGGTGCCCACAGCCGCCGACCTGCTCGCAGCCTGTAAAGAGCGGGCAACCATCCTCGTTCTGGCCGGCATCGCCAACCACGATAATATGGGCGGGATCTTTCGCAACGCGGCGGCCTTCGGGGTGAACGCCGTACTGCTAGATGCCGATTGCTGCGATCCACTCTATCGCAAGGCGATTCGCGTATCAGTGGGCGCTACGCTGCTCGTACCTTTCGCCCAATTTGCCCGCGACGAGGATCCGGTCGCTCTGCTCGTACGTCACGGATTCAACCCAATCGCCCTCAGCCCTGCCGGCGAGCGCCTGCTGACCGACTGGCGCCCTGAACCGCGAACCGCTGTCTTTCTGGGCGCGGAGGGACCCGGCCTCTCCACCGATCTCATCGGGCGCACGCAAAGCGTGCAGATTGCCATGAGCGCCGGGTTTGACTCGTTAAACGTAGCGACCACGTCCGGCATCGTCCTCCATCATATCTCTGCCTTCGGCGGATAAGGCGCCAGCCGGTTGGACATCTGATCCGATCTTCGTCCGTGGAAATGTAAGCCTTGGAAGACTTTACGATAGTCGACCCTTCGTGGTCATTCAGCGGTCGAATTTCGTTTCCCTAACAGCAGACCGACTGCTTTTCCCTGCCGCATGCAGATGGCAGGCCAACAGCGGACTGGCAGGGGTAGTTGTGACACCAAACAGCGTAGTTAAACTCGGCACTGCCTGACGCTGGAAACGATCTCGATCCGGTCTTGCATGTTAAAGAAAATGTCTTTATTTGGATGATCGTTCTTGCACAAGGCAAGGCGACAAAGGGGCAATCCATTGCTGGTTCTTAATCCTATCAAGGGCAGCGTGCCCGCAGGTTTCCAGCCCTTCTCCTAAAGCGTCGTTTCGATGCTGCGATGGGGCTCCCTGCCCTGTCTGCATCCATGCCCTTCCATCGAAACCGATGATGCATGCCGCCAGAGTCCTCGCGCGTGTTCGCGCGGCGCCGGGCGGTCGAAACGGATATTTCATGATCGAACTGATTATCGTGCGTAGCGCCTTGCTGCGCTTCACGCGCGGCGCCTGCGTCTCGCGTAGCTTTGCTGAAACCATGCGCGAATGGGCCTCGCCCAAGCTGGGGTGGCTGACCTTTGAAAAGCGTGCCTCGCTGCCCAAGAACGCGACCTGGGCGACGTATCTCGACACCATCGAAGGCGCGCAAGAGGGCGACTTCCGGCCGCAGTCTCACTCGCAACGGATCGGCGATATCCTTGCGCAAGTACTTCGTCTCAATCCCTTCGATGCCGTGTTGCTCCGTGTACTCATTGCCGGACTGCGCCATCCCCACGTGCGCAGCCTCCTCGAGATCCTGACGACACGGGGCATGGACCTTACCTTGCTTCTGGGCGTGCTGGCCGGGGCAGAAGAGGACGAGGCCGAGCAGCGCGTGAACGCCAGCGTGCTGCTGCGTCTCGGCCTCGTCAATCTGGTCGCAAACAAGGATGGCTCGGCCTGCATCTCGTCGCATTGGGCGTTTGGCGAGTTGCTTGCGCGCGGCGCGGCGAGCGAGGAAGCGGTGCTTTCTGCTCTCGCGGGGGTGTGCCAGACAAGTGCGCTTGGCCGCGCCGATTTTGCCCATGTTGAGGACGCGGACTTCCTTATCGACCTCTTGGCAGGGGCGCTGGTGGAGCGGGCAGACGGCATCAATATCCTGATCCACGGCCCGCCCGGTTCGGGGAAGACTGAATTTGCACGCGTGCTAGCCGCCGAAGCTGGGGCACGGCTGCGCGCAGTGGGCGAGGCGGACGAGGACGGCGAGGAACCCAACCGATACGAGCGACTCCATGCACTGCATCTTGCCCAGCGCGTAGTCGGCGTGCGTTCACGCGAACAGGGGGGCGAAGATACCGTCCTGCTGTTCGACGAGATGGAAGACCTGATCGGCGATGCCATGCCTTCGAGCGGGGGGTGGATCGCGCGACGGGCGGGCAGCAAGGTGTTCATCAATCGCCTGCTGGAAACCAACGCGGTGCCGGTGATTTGGACCACCAACACGTTGGGCAATGTCGACGATGCGATCGTGCGCCGGATGAGTTTCGTGCTCAAGCTCGATACGCCGCCGCGCAGTGCCGCCTTGCGCATGCTCGAGCGTGTGGCGCGCGATGAGGGCGGCGATGCACGGGTGCATGGCGGCGTGGCGGACCTTATCGATCGTGCGCCCCAAACCGCGACGGTGCTGCGCGTTGCCCTGCGCGCCGCGCGACTCGCAGGGGCTGATAGGGAAAGTGAGCGGGTGGCAGGTTCGCTGGTAAGGGCCTTGCGCGGCGGAGCGCTGCCCGATGCGAACTTCGGTCTGTGCGATCTCGACCTGTACGAGACCGACCGACCGCTGAATGATCTATTCACCGCCATGCGCGACGGCGGGCATGCCGATGTCTCGCTGCTGCTGTCAGGGCCTCCAGGCACAGGCAAGACCGCGCTTGCGTATCACCTTGCCCGTGCGCTCGACCGGCCGCTACTGGTGCGCCGTGCTTCCGACCTCCTCTCACGCTGGGTGGGCGAGACCGAGGAGCGTATCGCCGAGGCGTTCGAGCGTGCGCGCGATGATGGCGCAGTCCTGTTGTTCGACGAAGCAGATTCGCTGCTCTTCGACCGCGCCAGTGCGCAGTCGAGCTGGGAACGCGGGCAAGTTAACGAGATGCTGACCTGGCTCGACCGTCACCCGCTGCCTGTGGTTGCCGCCACCAACCACCCCGGAAAGCTCGACCCGGCAACGCTGCGCCGTTTTGTCTTCAAGCTGGAATTACGCACGCTGGGCCCGGGAAAAGCAGCGAAGGCGTTCGAAGGCTGGTTTTCGCACAAGGCGCCTGCTTCGTTGGCGGCGCTGGGCACGCTGACCCCCGGTGACTTCGCCGTCGTCGCCCGCCAGTTGCGCCATGCCCCTGCGGTCTGTGCCGAAGATATCGTCAAGCGTCTTGCTGCCGAATGCGCAATCAAACCTCCATGCGTGGGGAGGATAGGGTTTTGAGGGTAATTCTTGCCCGATGGTTCACCAGAGGCAAGCTCGCGTCCGTCCTTGTCAAAACGATACGGACGCCATGCGAATACAGCTTCCCTTGGTGCAGGCAGACCGTGCTGTCAAAGAGCAGCGGAGGGAAGCATAGGCCAGTAATCCTGGCTTTCTGCGATCCGTTCTGGATGTGCCTGGAAGGGTTCTTGGCGGAGAGGGTGGGATTCGAACCCACGGTACGGTTGCCCGTACACCGCATTTCGAGTGCGGCGCGTTCGACCACTCTGCCACCTCTCCGCAAGAGAGTTTTCGCTGGGAACGGATTGCTCCGCCTGGTCGAGCGAAGCGCGCCGGTAGCCCAGTCGATCGCGCTTGCCAAGCCTCTAAATTGCGATTGCCAGGGGAACATCGCGTTTGGCTCGCTTGTTTCGCCGATAACCCAAACCTATATCGGGCCCATGAACCGAGCATCGTTCTTCTCGCCGCAGGCCGGGCGTATCATCGATGCCCCTCGGCAGACACGGGCTCGTTTTGCCATCGGTGATGTCGTGAAGCACAAGCAGCACGATTTTCGAGGGGTGGTCTTCGATATCGATCCCGTCTTCGCCAATAAGGAAGAGTGGTATCAAGCCATCCCGGCGGAATTACGACCGCTGCGAGACCAGCCGTATTATCACCTCCTCGCCGAAAACGAGGAATCTAGCTACGTCGCCTATGTCAGTCAGGAAAATCTGCTGGCCGACGGCGAAAACGGCCCGGTCGATCATCCGTCGTTATCGCAGTTGTTCCATGATTATCGTGATGGGCGTTACCAGTTGCTCTACGCACTCACGCACTAAGCGCCTTTGCATATTCTGAGGAGCCAGCAAGCGGGACACCTCAGATATGGGCTGATGCCAGCCCATGGCCTCCGCATTGCCGGTGGCGCGCAGGCTACTCGAGTATCCGGGCAACGTCGCGCATCGGCATCGGCCGGCCCAGTAGAAAGCCCTGCACTTCCTCGCAACCCACGCGGCGCAGGAAGGCATATTGTTCCTCGGTTTCCACACCCTCGGCAGTCAATCGCAGGCCATTGGCCGAGGCAAGGCTGACGATCGCCTCCACCAAGGCAGCGCCTTGGACGGTATCGACGGCCTGGACGAACGAACGATCGATCTTGATCCGGTCGACCGCGAAATCGCGGATGTGGCTGAGCGAGGAATAACCAGTACCAAAATCGTCGAGCGCGCAGGCTATTCCAAGTCCGCGCAAGTCGCGCAAGGCCTGCCCGACTTCGTCCGAAGCCGACATCAGCGCGGTTTCGGTAAGCTCCAACTCCAATTGCCCTGGCGCGATACCACTTTCGTCGAGGGCGCTTCGCACCGTATCGACGAACGCTCGGCTGCGCAGTTGCACCGGGGATACGTTAACGGCCACGCGCAAGCTAGGCCAGGCGCGCGCATCGCGCAGCACCCGGCGCAGCACCCATTCCCCCAACACCTCGATCAAGCCCGATTCCTCGGCTGCGCTGATAAAGCCGCCTGGCGTCACCAGGCCCAGTTCCGGATGCTCCCAGCGCAGCAACGCCTCCACCCCGGTCATCTCGCCGGTGGCGGCCACGAAAATCGGTTGGTAATGCACGGCGAATTGCCGGTCAGGATCATCCAGTGCCTGGCGCAGATCGCGATAATTCGCTTCGCGAGAACGAACGTCTTCGTCGAGATCAGCCGTGAACAGCACGAAGCGGCTGCGGCCATTCATTTTGGCTTTGTACAGTGCGATGTCCGCCTTGCGCGTCAGCTCGATCCGGTCGACGCCGTCCTGCGGCGCAAAGGAAACGCCGATACTGGCTCCGATATAAGCCTGCGATCCCGACAGATCGAACGGTCGCTCGATTTCCGCCACGATGCGAGCACAAATTCGCTCGATGGCCGAATATCCAGACGGTTCGCTGATGATGATCGCGAACTCGTCGCCTCCCAACCTGGCGACGACATCGTAATCGCGGACCTCGTCGACCAACCGCCGCGCCACTTGGCGGATCAACGCGTCTCCCGCCGGATGACCAAGCGTATCGTTGACTTGCTTGAAGCGGTCGAGATCAAGGTACAGCAGCGCGGTGATCGCGCCACTGCGGCGCGAACGTAAGAGCGCCTCGTCCAGACGCTGTTCGAACATCGCGCGGTTGGCGAGGCCCGTCAAAGCATCGTGGGTCGCCTGGTGCTGAGCCTGCAGACGGCTTTGCTCCAGATCGACGGTACGCCGGGCAAGCCGGCTGGCCAGGGAATACATCACGCAAGTCAGCACTACCATGCCCAGCAACAGAATCGGGCCGATCGCTGCAATAAGCCGGCTGCCAGGCGCAAAAGGTTTCCAGACAAAATAGCCTATCGTCTGGCCCTGCCGGCCGATCAACGCGACGGAGGCCGCTGAGGCAAGCGCGCTGGGCTGCCTAGAGTAAGTGACGTCGTCCAACCCATAATGCCCGCCTAGGCGGGACAGATAACCGCGGTCGAGATAGACCACCGCCACGTGAATGGCATCACGCCCGGGCGTTGGTGCTGCCATCCGGATATTGCTGCCGATCGGCTTGACGCTCACGATCGCCGGGCGCCCATGGAGCAGCGCATAATCCGCGTGGGTCGGCGACATCCTGGGCAGCCCGCCCGGAGACGAAATGCGCGTTCGCAAGATGCTGCGAAGACGTTGGACCAGCGGATCGGCTGCAGCGGCCACCGGGGTGTAAGCGGCCGGAACAAGCCTGTGCCTGCCTCTCCTGGCGTAGATGATGTCATCGTCCGGCGAAAGGACGTACGCCTCGTCGATCGCGGCAAGGTCGTGGAACCAGACATTGAGGTTTGGATCGAACCAGGCAGTGTTGACCGGGCGCCGGCGCAACTCGTGTGCCGACGCATCCCACACCATCGAAGATCGTTGCGCAAAGCCGATGCGCGCAATCGTTTGGCGCAGCAGCAGCGAAACCGTCGATCGGTCACGCTCGTAAGCGAACCTGTCCACTTCGCGGCCCGACCAGTTCAACAGACCGATAACAAGCACCAGCACTACCAACACCGTCGCCCCAAACGCGACGATAAAGCGAGTCGACGATGGCGTGTGTCGAGTGATCTGGAGCCGTTTTAGCAACACGGCGCGATCGTTGACAGGATCAGGATAATTTTAGGTAAATGCGCTTTATACGAAATTACGGGCAAAAACCGGAAGTGGTGGCGCAGTCAGGCTCAGCCTTTGAGCTTCCATCCCGATCGCAGCACCGCATACACAATCAGCGCCAGGACAGCATCGAGCACACCCAGACCAATCGCGCTGTGAAGCACGGCCAGATTGGTGTCGCCGATGTCGCTCTTGCCCAGAAAGCCGAAGCGGAAACCTGAGATCACGTAAAAGAACGGGTTGGCCCGGCTGATCGTTTGGAAGGCAGGGGCCAGATTGTCGATCACGTAGAACGTGCCAGACAGCAACGAGAGCGGAGCGATCACGAAGTTGCTCACTGCCGCGTTGTGATCGAACTTATCCGCCCATACTGAGGTCAGTAGCCCCAAGAGCGCCAGGAAAGCAGCGCCGGTAAAGCCGAACCAGACCACCGCCCAAGGATGCGCGACCGATAAATCCACCCCGGGCCACAGCAGCATCGCCGCAGCCAGTGCCAAGCCTACCAGCACCGCGCGGGTGATGGCGGCCCCCACCATTGCCAGCATCAGTTCGCCTTCGGTCAGCGGCGGCATCAGGTAATCGACGATGGTGCCTTGGATCTTGCCGGCCAGGAACGAGAAGCTGGAATTGGCGAAAGCATTCTGCATCATGCCCATCGCGATCAACCCCGGAGCCACGAACGTGGCGAAGTTCACCCCCAGCACTTCGCGGCTGCCACGCCCCATCGCGACGGAGAAAATGACGAGGAACAGCAGGGTCGTGATCGCCGGTGCCCAGATCGTCTGGGTCTGCACCTTGAAGAACCGACGGACTTCCTTCATATATAGGGTCTTGAGCCCCTCCCAATTCACTTGATGGATCAGGGGTTCGCCCTTGGCCGGATAGCGGCGTGGCTGGGGAATGGCTGCAGGGTTGAGCAGTTCGGTCGGATGGGCTTGATCGGGCATGGTCCCGCGACTATCGGCTGGTAGCTTACGAGGCAAGCGGGACCGGAATTTCCGGGCGATTCTTCCAGGATCGTCCGAACGAGCAAATGGAACTTTGATGAGCTGGACTGACGAGCGGATCGAGAAGCTGACGAAGATGTGGGAGGGTGGTTCAACCGCCAGCCAGATCGCCGACGAACTGGGCGGGGTCAGCCGCAATGCAGTTATCGGCAAGGCGCATCGCCTTGGGCTTAAAGCGCGCCCTTCTCCGGTGAAGCCCAACGAGAAGCCCGCTCGCGCCCCGGTGCCGGTGGCCAAGAAGCCCCGGCCCGACACGCCCGCGCCCAGCATCGAGGCTGCACCCGAGGCTCCGGCAGCGCCCCGCGCGCCTGCGCCCGTGGTCGACGCACCGCCGCCTTTCGTGGCCGATGCCGCGCCGGTCGAGGCCGCGCCCTTGGCAGCGGAAATGCCGGTCAAGCCTCAGCCGCGTGTCGTCTCGGTCGGCCCCGGCGGGTTCTTGCGCCAGGGCCCTGGCGACCAGCAACCGCCGATCCCGCCCGCACCGCCGCGCCGTTTGGTGCCGGCCAAGCCGAGCGCCGAGATGGCGAGCAAAACCAGCCTGCTCGATCTCAACGATCGCATCTGCCGCTGGCCGATGGGTCACCCGGGCGAGCCGGACTTCCACTTTTGCGGCGACAAGGTGAACCCTGGGTTCCCCTATTGCGTCGATCATTGCGGACGGGCCTATCAGGCTCAGCTACCGCGCGGTGCGCGCCGCCCCCCTCCACCGCTGCCGTTCGGCGGCCCACGGGTTCGTTAAGGACCATGCGACGGTTGGCGGGCCTCCTGGCCGGGGCGATGGCATTGGCCGTCGCTTCGGTCGCGTCCGCCCAGCCGGTAGCGGCTCAGGCAGTTACCGCACCTCAACAGGCGGAACATGTCTATGTCGCGCTGGTTACGGCGACAGGTACGATTACCCTTGATCTCGACAAGGGCCGAGCCCCGCTGACCGTTGCGAACTTCCTCAAGTACGTCGATACCAAGCGCTTTGATGGCGCCGTGTTCTATCGCGCGATGCACCTGAACTGGGGCGAAGGCCCGTCCGGCCTGCTCCAAGGCGGTATTCGCGACAACGCTGCCAAGCTCTTGCCGTCGGTTGCCCACGAGCCGACCGACAAGACCGGCATCCTGCACAAGGCTGGCACCATCTCGATGGCACGCTTCGCGCCGGGCAGCGCCAAAGCCGATTTTACCATCATGATCTCGGACATGCCGGCACTCGACGCCGACCCCAAGGGCGCGACCGAGGATGCCCGCGCCGGCTTCGCCGCCTTCGGCCATGTCGTGGGCGGGATGGATCTCGTCCGCTCAATCTGGGATACCCCGCGCTCGGCCACCGCCGGCGAAGGTGCGATGAAAGGCGACATGCTCGTCGCGCCGGTCAAGATCCTCAGCGCCCGCCGCGTACCCGCGCCGCCTCCGCCAGTCGCACCGACCTCGGCTGCTCCCGCACCGACGGGAACGCCCTGATCTCTCGCTAGTCCTGTCGGTCGTTCAGCCCGATCGCATGTTTCGCGAAATGCTTGTTTTTGAATAAGCAATTTGGGGCCCACATCGTCCCCATCGACTCCATCCCACTCGCCATCACCGTTCAGCCTGAACCCGTCGAAGCCCCCCCACCCCTGCCAACAAAAAGGGCCGCGCTTTCGCGCGACCCTTTGTTGTTCGTTGGGATAAGGAAGCGCTTAGTCTTCCTTGAGGAACGCCGGCATGTGGTTGGGATCACCACCGCCATCGCCGTCACGGCGAGGGCTGCGCTCGCCACGAGGGGCGCGATCACCGCCACGGCCGCCATCACGGCCACCACCGTCACGACGGGGACCACGACGATCGCCGCCGCGTTCACCGCCACGCTCGCCGCCGCGATCACCACCGGGCCGGTCGCCGCGCGGTTCACGCGCTTCGCGAGGCGGACGGGTATCTTCCAGCGCTTCGCCGGTTTCTTGATCGACGACGCGCATCGACAAGCGAACCTTGCCACGCGGATCGATTTCGAGAACCTTGACGAATACCGCCTGGCCTTCCTTGACCACGTCGGTCGGCTTTTCCACGCGCTCGTTCTTCATTTCGGAGACGTGGACAAGGCCGTCCTTGCCACCCATGAAATTCACGAAAGCGCCGAAGTCGACGATGTTGACGACCTTGCCCTGGTAGACCTTGCCGACTTCCGCTTCCTCGACGATGCCGAGAATCCACTTCTTGGCCGCTTCGATCTGGGCGATGTCGGACGACGAGATCTTGATCACGCCTTCATCGTCGATGTCGACCTTGGCGCCGGTCTCAGCCACGATTTCGCGGATGACCTTGCCGCCGGTGCCGATGACGTCACGGATCTTCGCCTTGTCGATCTGGATCGTCTCGATGCGCGGAGCATGAGCCGACAGTTCGGTGCGCGAGGAACCGAGTGCCTTGGTCATTTCACCCAGGATGTGCGCGCGGCCGGCCTTCGCCTGCTCGAGCGCCTTGCCCATGATTTCTTTGGTGATGCCGGCAATCTTGATGTCCATCTGCATCGTGGTGATGCCGAGTTCGGTGCCCGCAACCTTGAAGTCCATGTCGCCCAGGTGATCTTCGTCACCCAGGATGTCGGACAGGACGGCGAACTTGTCGCCTTCCAGGATCAGGCCCATCGCGATGCCGGAAACCGGGCGGACCAGCGGCACGCCGGCGTCCATCATCGAGAGGCTGCCACCGCATACGGTCGCCATCGAGGACGAGCCGTTGGACTCGGTGATGTCGGACAGGACGCGGATGGTGTAGGGGAAGTCTTCCTTGGCAGGCAGCACTGGGTGCAGCGCGCGCCATGCCAGCTTGCCGTGGCCGACTTCGCGACGGCCCGGAGCGCCGAAGCGACCCACTTCACCGACCGAGTAGGGCGGGAAGTTGTAGTGCAGCATGAACGAAGAGTACGACAGGCCTTCGAGGCCGTCGATCATCTGTTCGGCGTCCTTGGTGCCCAGCGTGGTGGTGCAGATCGCCTGCGTTTCGCCACGCGTGAACAGCGACGAACCGTGGGTGCGCGGCAGGAAGCCGACGATCGCTTCGATCGGGCGAACCTGGTCGAGCTTACGACCGTCGATGCGCTGGCCGTCCTTGAGGATGGCGGTGCGAACGATGTCCGCCTCGACCTTCTTCATGGCCTTGATCGCGACCATCTGGGTCTGCGGGGTCTCGCTGGCGAAGGCTTCCTTGGCCTTGGCGCGCGCGGCGTTGAGCGCGTTCGAGCGGGCCGACTTGTCGGTCAGCTTGTAGGCTGCGGCAACGTCCTTGCCGACGACCTTCTTGAGCTTTGCCTTGATGTCGGCAGTGCTGTCCGAAAGATCGACTTCCCAAGGCTCCTTGGCGGCCTTTTCGGCCAGGTCGATGATGAGGTTCACGACCTTGCGGATTTCGTCATGCGCGAACATGACGGCGCCGAGCATTTCGTCCTCGGTCAGCTCCTTGGCTTCCGATTCCACCATCATCACGGCATCGCCGGTGGCGGCGACGACGAGATCCAGGCGACCGTCCTTGAGGGCGGCGTCCTGCTTGGGGTTCAGCGTGTATTCGCCATCGACGTAGCCGACGCGCGCAGCGCCGATCGGGCCCATGAAGGGCACGCCCGAGATGGTCAGCGCGGCCGAGGCGGCGATCATCGCGACGATGTCAGGCTCAGTCTCGCCGTCATAGCTCAGAACCTGGGCGATAACGTTGATTTCGTTGTAGAAACCTTCGGGGAACAGCGGACGGACCGGACGGTCGATCAAGCGGCTGGTCAGCGTTTCCTTTTCAGTCGCGCCGCGCTCACGCTTGAAGAAGCCGCCGGGGATACGACCGGCGGACGAAAACTTTTCCTGGTAGTGAACGGTCAGCGGGAAGAAGTCCTGGCCTTCCTTCACCGACTTGGCGGCAGTCACCGCGCACAGCACTACGGTTTCGCCATAAGTGGCGAGAACGGCACCGTTCGCCTGACGAGCGATGCGGCCGGTTTCCAGGGTGAGGGTCTTGCCGCCCCACTCCATGCTTACAGTTTTGACGTCGAACATTTTCATTTCCTTGACCCACCGGCCCTATTGCAACGGCGGGGCTTACTGCCGGGATACCGTCCCGGTCCGGTACGGGGCGTCGTTCGCCCCCATGGCTCGGTCTTCGCCTTATTGCGAAGCCTTGCCCCTTCTAGTCGTCGTCCCGGTCAGTTCCGGGACGGTGGCTGCCCTTGGTTTCAGACCGTTCACAAGTAGCGCGATCTGGCCCGAACAGCGATCCCGAACGAATTCGGGACAGCGCAAATGCAAAACGGCCCGCCAGAGGCGGGCCGAAGCACTTACGTTACTTACGCAGACCCAGCTTCTGGATCAGCGAGTTGTACCGCGCGACATCCTTTTTCTTCAGATAGTCGAGCAGCGAACGGCGCTTGTTGACCATGGCCAGCAGACCGCGACGCGAGTGGTTGTCCTTGTGGTGTGCCTTGAAGTGCTCGGTCAGGTTCTTGATGCGCTCGGTGAGGATCGCGACCTGAACTTCCGGGCTGCCCGTGTCGCCAGCGACGCGTGCGTTGTCCGTGATGATGTCCTGCTTCTTTTCAGCGGTAACCGACATTGACTTCTACTCCGCGACATCTGTGAGGTTGAAGCCCCTGACGACGCGGACGTCACCGTCCGAAAGCTCCACCAACGCGACCGGGACAATCCCTTCGCGCGCCCAGTGCAGCCCGTCTTCAAAGGCCATCCCGGTCAGAACGCGACCCTGGCGGACCGCCCTTGCCTGCTCCGGGTCGAGGTCGATGGCCGGGATGTCGTCCAGCCCCGCCTCCAGCGGCAAGAGTACGTGTTCAAGAGGGGCGCCCTTACCGATCTCGTTCAATTTGTCCAGCGAAATCGCCTGGGAGAGGTCGAACGGGCCGGCCTTGACCCGGCGCAGCATGGTCACCGTGCCGCAGGTTCCCAGGGCATGGGCGATGTCGCGCGCCAAGCTGCGGATATAGGTGCCCTTTGACACCGTGGCCAGCAGCGTGAGTTCGGACAGTTCCCCCCCGCCCACGCCCACGCCCACGCCCACGGTCGATAGGGGGACGAGACCATGGATCGTCACCGCCCGCGCCTTCAGTTCCACGTCCACCCCGGCCCGCGCAAGGTCGTAGGCGCGCTCGCCGTCGACCTTGAGCGCCGAATACGCCGGCGGCACTTGCTCGATCGGCCCGGTGAAGCGCGGCAGCGCCGCTTCGACTTGCACCATGGTTGGGCGCACGTCGCTGGTGGCGATCACCGTGCCTTCGGCATCGAGCGTGTCGGTCTGCTCACCGAAGCGGACGGTAAATTCATACGCCTTGGTGGCATCGAGCATCCGCCCGGCCAGTTTGGTCGCCTCGCCCACCGCGATCGGCAGCACGCCGGTCGCCAGCGGGTCGAGGGTGCCGCCATGGCCGACCTTCACCTTCTTGCCATACCCGGCCTCGCGCAAGTTGCGCTTTACCGCCGCTACCGCCTGGGTCGAGCCAAGGCCCAGCGGCTTGTCGAGAATGATCCAGCCGTGCGGCATCAGGCGTTGTCCCTCGGCCAGGCGAGCGCGCGGGCATAAGCTGCCACGGCATTGGGCCATAGCAGGCACAGCGCGTCGAAATTCTCACGATCACCGGCATAAAGCGCGCGGGTCGCTTCCTCGTAACCGGGCCGGTCGCCGGCCATGACGGTCAGGAACCGGCAGGCCGCGTCCAGGCATTCACGGTCGCTGCGCCCGGCGCGCATCGCCGCTTCCACCAGCTTGCGCAAGGACACCGAGGCCCCGCCGGACTGTGCGGCGAGCCATTCCCAGTGGCGCGGCAGCAGCGTGACTTCGCGGGCTTCGACGCCCAAGGCCGGACGACCTCTCGGGCGCGGCGCGACCGGGCTGGCGAGATCGAGATCGACCTGACGGCCGCTATCATCGTCGAACGCGAGCAAGTCACTGCTGCGAGAGAGCGGACCAAGGTCGCGCAGGGCCTGAACGAAGTCAGCAGGTTGACCGCGCGCGATCACCTCGCCTTTGTAGAATACGGTAATCGGCATGGAGCCTCACTTTCGAGACGGCCCCTACATTTACCCGGACTAAACTGTCAATACGTCCGGGTCAAAATATCACGATCTCACTTGGACTTGGCGTGACCCTTTGTCGGCGGCCCATCGACTTGTTCGAAAGTGCTGAAAGCATAGCGCTGGCCCTTCACCACGATCGCGCCGAACTGGTCGAGGGTGCCGTTGGGCCCGGCATCGATGCCGATCGCCTCTGCAAAAGGCAGGTCAAGCGCCCGACCGATCAAGGTCGCGCGATACCAGTGGCGTTGCCGATCCTCCAGATAGACCGCGCTATCGCCATCCGCACGCCAGGACTGGACGCCGCCGTGGTTGGCGAACGCTATCGAGGCTTGCGGTGGGCGGCTTGCCGGAGCAGCGGTCACGATGCCGGGCGCGGCGATCAACAGGGGCACACAAAGCAGCCAATTTGCGGTTTTCATGATGATCTCCTCATGGCCATCACACCTCTCCGCAAGATTGGAGCCATCAACCCGCCACGGCAATCGGAGGGACAATTTATTACATCGGTTCGGCTTCCGTCAAAGCGGATAACCCAGTTCCTCCAGTGGCAAGTCGCGCAGCGTCATCAGGCGGCGGTTGCTATCGGGGTAATGGCTCGCCACCCGATCGCGTTGCCGGGGCGTGAGCCGGGCCGGGCGGCGGTTCATGCCCGGCATACGACCGACCAGCCACTTGGCGCCATGGCGCAGCACCTGGCTGCCGGGCAGATCGACGATCCGGTCCTTGTTCACGACCGACTGGCGCGAGAACAAGTTGACGCAGCGCATCGCCGCCAGCCCTGCACCGCCCAGCGAGGCGTTGGCGCGCGACTGCTCCATCGGCAATTCATCGAGCGCCAGGCCCAAGTCGCCTTCCATCCGCGCGAGCAGCGCCGCGCGATCGCGCAGCCACTCGTAGGGGTAAACATGCACGTTCTCGCGCCCGAACAAAGCGTCGTAATGCGCAACCAGGCGGTCGAATTCGAAATGCTCGAACTGGAAGACCGGCGCTTTCCACGGACGTTTCAGCGCGCCTTGCACGAAGCGGGCAGTCTCGAAATAGCGGCCCTGCCCCCAAGTGCCGCCGCCCGAGACGTATTGCGCATAAGACGCGCGGCAGATGTCGAACTGGTTGCGGATGAACAGGACGATCCGCGCCCGCGGCAGCACTGCCTTGATCCGCCGCGCCACTTCAGGCGCCAGGAAGCCGTGCAAGCCGCCGTTGTGGAGATAGCCGGACAAGTTTTCCTCGCTCAGCAACACCGGGCGGTTGCGACCGCGTAGCGCCAGCACTTCGCTGGCCTTCTGCGCGCAGAAGTGCATCCCCGCCGGAGCGAGAAACGCGTCCTGCACGGTCTTGCGGGGCAGAAAATCGTGGCTGGTCGCGTGGGGGAACACGTGGCTTTGCAGCCAGGTGGTCGCAGTCTTGTGATATCCCAGGTGAACGATCGCTTCGTGCATTACGGCCCTTGGTCAATGACGGATACGTCCGACTATCGCGGTGCCATTGCCCAGAAATTTCTTGATATTGCGACCTTTTACGTTCCGGTTTGCGAGGGACCGCCCAGCGCTTACGCTCAGCGGTGTCCGATCCGCGTCATCGCCCCAGCGCTTCGCTGAAATGGCGGCGACACAGCGCGACGTAGCGTTCGTTGCCGCCGATCTCGGTCTGATCGCCCTCGCTCACGGCGCTGCCGCGCTCATCGACGCGCAAATTCATCGAGGCCTTGCGCCCGCAGTGGCACACGGCCTTGAGTTCGACCAAGTTGTCCGCGATCCCCAGCAAGACCGCCGCGCCGGGAAACAGATCGCCGCGAAAATCGGTGCGCAGGCCATAGCAGATCACCGGCAGGCCGGCCTTGTCGGCCAGATCGGCGCATTGCCACACTTGCGCAGGCGTCAGAAACTGCGCCTCGTCCACCATTACGCACGACAGCGGCTGCACCGCATGGCGCGCGCTGACTTGCTCGAACAAGTTGGTTTCCGGGAGAAAGCGATGCGCCGCGGCGTGCAGCCCGATGCGGCTTTCGATCGCGTGGCTGTCCTGCAAGTCATCCTCGGCAGCGATGCTGCGGTCGTCCAGCGCGGCGGTCCACAACATCGTACGCATGCCGCGCTCGTGATAGTTGAAGTTCGCCTGCAGCAACGTCGCAGATTTCCCGGCGTTCATACTGGCATAGTAGAAATAGAGTTTGGCCATAGTTGCTGGGGATAACATCGCTTATGCGCCTGCGCACGATCTTGCCGGGGCTTCTCCCCGGTTCGATGGATAGTGCAGGCGTTCGTGCCGGCAAAGATGCCACGCGCCAGGGAGTAGGGCATGAGAAGACTTGTCGTCATGGTCCTGGTCTTCGCGCTGACAGCGGCCCTGGCGGCTTACGTCGCGCTGACGCCGATCGCTCCAGTCGTCAGCCCCGGGCTCCTGCGGCAAGCACTGTCCGGGCTGGACAATAGCGCCGCCGGGATCATCACCATCACCGGGCGTGACACTGCCGTCCTGGCGCTGCTGGGCGCAGGCGTGGCCCTAGCACTGCTGGCCGCGATCGTCGTGGGAGACGGCACGCGTGAATCCCGCTGGGGCGGATCATCTTTCGCCATCCACGAGGATGATGAGACCGAGCCCGGCCCAGTATGGCGTCCCGAACCGCTCAGCCCCCAGGATCGCATTGGGGGCCTGCGCAACCAATTCGCAGACGCGCCTGCCCCCGCCTCACCTTCTCGCGTGCCCTCTCCGGTCGTGCTGTTGCGCAAGCCGCGCGAGCGTGGGCGCGACTGGTTCGACGACGCCAGTTGGCTGGGCGGCCTGCCCCGACTGGGTCCGACACCCTGGCCGCGCGATCCGCACGGCACGCCGCTGGTGTTCGCCGCGCAGATCGACTTGGCAGACATTGCCGCCGCCAGCCCACACGCGCCGCTGCCGGCCACGGGCTCTCTGGCGTTCTTCCTTGGGACCGGCGCCGTCGTCGCCGCGCCGCCCGATGCGGTGGACTTCTCCGAACCGCCGATCGACCTGCCACCTGCGTTCGAAGAAGATGGCGCGCCCTTCCCCGCTCGCATCACCCGCCGCGCTCGGCACTTCTTCCCGTTCTGGCCGGTAGAACCTGTGGCGCTAGCGGTCCCAGGCGATCTGGCTGCGCGCAGCGGCACCGAGCGCGAGGCCGCGATCCTGCGCGCCTTGGCAGCACGCATGCCAGCCCTCGCCACAGTCCGCCAACATCCCTTCCGCGCCGAGAATGGTGCGGACGGGACGACGGCGATCTGGTGGCACTCGGTCGCGCACTTAGCGGACCGGATCGAAGTGGCGCTCGAGGCATCGGACGGACAATTGGCGCGGCGACGCGCGACTCGGGACGATCGCCAGGGCCTCGCCTCGATCGTCGCCAGCGATCTGGACGCCGGCAACGACGATATCGACGCGATCGAGACCGACGTACTCGACGCCGAAGCCCAGATCACCAGCTTGGAACGCCAACGCGAAGCGCTGACCCAGATGATGCGCGCGCTGGATGGTTTCGTTGCTGACCGGCCCACATGGCAGCCGCTCACCACCGACGAGCGCGCGTTGGTGGCCGATATCCTGGCCGAAGTGACGGCCAATTACCGCGACGTGACGCAAGACCATGTCCCGGATTCGCTAAGCGCCCTAGCCACCGTATCGCTGCGCGCCATGGTGTCCGGACCACCCGATGCCTTCGCGCAAATGCCTGAAGACGCGCTTAGCCGCGTGAACCGCCAGCACCGTCTCGCCACGCACGTGCAGCACCGCTTGTTCGGCCCCGCCCGCGACTACTACGCTAGCGGCGACACGGATGGCACGATCCTGCTCCTGCAACTAGGTGCGGACGACTTGATGGAATGGCGCTGGGACGAGGCGAAAGTGTTTCGCTTCCGCATCGCTGCCGCTGACGCGCTCGCGGCCAACTGGGGCGCGGCAACGCTGTCGTTCGAAGCGGTCTGAGCGGCCAGCCTGAACGGCGCGCGTGTATTTGGCCCGAACGCATTTTGCCTCGGGGCCGTCGGAACCGCTATTCCTCTTCGGTTTCGGTATTGCCCAGATCCCGCTTCACGCGCGGATCGTTCAGCAGGGCATCAATGCGGCCGGCCTCGTCGAAACTTTCGTCCGCGCGGAACTGGATCTTGGCCGCGAACTTGAGCTTCAACCGCTGCGCCACTTCCCGCTGGAAGAACGCGGTGTGGGTGCGCAGTGCCTTGAGCACCGCTTCCTCGTCTTCGCCCAGCAGGGGTTTCACGAAAACGCTGGCCTGCCGCAAGTCCGGAGTCATCCGCACTTCGGTAACCGAAACGGTGTGCTGACTTAGTGTATCGTCGTGGACGACCTGGCGGGTCAGAATTTCGGAAATGACGTGACGCACTTGCTCGCCGACCTTGAGAAGTCGGACCGAGTGCTGTTCGGGAGTGGTTTGCTGACGTGCCATTGTCGCTGTCCATGAGGGCAGACCGATGCAATTTGCAACAATTCTTTGAGGCACCTTCGCTGCAACGCGACGTTACAGGATTGCGACGAGAACTCGAAAACGAGCCATTCGACGAGCCATTCTAGGAGTTTTTATGAAGAAATTTGCTGCAATCCTACTGTCGGCCGCGCTTGTCGCGCCGCTGGCAACGCCAACGATGGCACAACCTGCTCAGCAGAGCCGGGATGATCGCGACGATCGCGGCGGCCCCGCTAAGGGCCGCGACCAGGATCGCAAGGGCCAAGCCCAGGGACCAAATCAGGGAGGCGAAGGCCGTGGGTCGAATCAGGCCCGTGGCGGTCGCGACCAAGGCCCCGCCGGCGGCTACAAGTCGTTCCGCAAGGGCGAGCGCTTCGACAGCGGCCGTGCTCGCAACTACCAGTCGGTCGATTATCGCCGCTACAAGAACCTCAAGGCTCCGCCGCGTGGCTATCGCTATGTCCGTTCGGGCAATGACGTATTGCTGATTAGTGCTGCCGGGGTTGTCGCCGCGGTCTCGTCCGGGATGTTTCGTTAACGTCCCTGGCCTGATCTGATCAGGCGACGGGGGCGGCCGCACTCATGGCTCAGCGGCCGCCCCTTTTATTTCGCGCTATGTCCGGGCCATCTTCGTCAATATCCGTGCCAGCGATCGCACGTTGCGCGCGGTGCCGCGCCGGCCCAGGCGCTTTTCCATGAAGGCGTTGGTCAGTTTGCTGTCCGCCACGCCGTCTGCGAAATCGATGTAAAGGCAGCGCGGTCCCAGCGCCAATTTCTCCGCTCCGCGCCCCCGATGATCGGCCACCAGCGCGTCGAACTGCGCTTGCGTCGGCTCTCCCTCGAGAAACAGGGTGTGGACGAACTTCTCCTCGCTGCCGCCCACGAAGGGGTTGTCCTCGATCGCGGAGCGGATTTCCTCGCCCGTGCGAACGGCGGCGAAGGTATCGATCCCGAAGGCATCTTTGACGATCCGCGCGATCTCAGCCTCCAGAGCGGCGTCCGCCGCCTCGCCATGGTCGAACAACACGTTCCCGCTGGCGACAACCGTCGCGACATTGACGAAACCGGCCTCGGTCAGCACGGCTACCAGCGCGTCCATCTTCAGGCGATTGCCGCCGACATTGATCGAACCCAGAAAAGCGGCGTAGCGCGTCATCTTGAATATCCCCCCAACCAGGGCTATACCGTGTCCACCGTAGTTCGATGTTCACATCACTGCCTGAGCCCGGGTGTTCCAGCACTCGGGCTCATCGCTTATCGGGGACTGACGTTCCAGCGCCAGCCCCCTAACTGGCTACTTGCGGCTTAGCTCTATAAGCTTCACCACAAGCTGTAGCACGGCGACGAGACACGTCACCACGCCGACAACCAGAATTACCGTAGTTTCAATTTTCACATAGCATCACCACCCTTCTGCCGCAGGTTGCGGCGAAAAAGGCATAGACGCGTCTCCGGTCCGGGCTGTGGTTAAATCCCGTTCATTTGGTGATGACCCAAAACGGCGAAGGCCGCCGCCGGGTAGTCCCGACGACGGCCGTCATTGTGCGTTTGAGCGTTAGACTCAGCCGATGGTGCGTTCGCGCTCGGAAACCTCGAACACTTCCAGGTGGTCGCCCGGCTTGATGTCGTTGGTGTCCGCAAGGACGACACCGCATTCCAGGCCAGCGCGCAGTTCGTCCACGTCGTCCTTGAAGCGGCGCAGCGACTGGATGGTCGTACGGCTGACGATGACGTCGTTGCGGGTGAGACGCGCGTTGATGCCCTTGCGGATGTAGCCTTCCAGAACCAGCAGACCAGCCGCCTTGTCCTTCTTGCCCGCAGGGAACACCTGCTTGACCTCGGCGCGGCCGACGACGGTTTCGATCCGCTCCGGCCCCCAGATGCCTGCCATCTGCTTGGCGACTTCCGCGGTCAGTTCGTAGATGACGTCGTAGTACATCATCGGCGTCTTCGACCGCGCGATCTGCTCGCGCGCCTTGGCGTTCGGGCGGACGTTGAAGCCAACGATCGGAGCGCCCGAAGCCGCTGCCAGGGTGGCGTCGGATTCGGTGATGGCACCCACGCCGGAGCTGAGGATACGCACCTTGATCTCGTCGTTCGACAAGGCGTTGAGCGCGGCGTTGATCGCCTCGACCGAGCCTTGCACGTCTGCCTTGATGACCACCGGATATTCGATGACGCTGGCCTTGGCGGCAAGCGCGGAGAACATCGTATCGATGTTGGCAGGCGCCGTCGTCGTGCGCTTGGCGGTTGCCTGTTCCTGGCGATAGACCGAGACTTCGCGGGCACGCTGCTCGCTCTCGACCACGCTCAGCTTGTCGCCGGCCATCGGCACGCCGCTGAGGCCCAACACTTCGACCGGGGTGGACGGCGGTGCCACCTTCACCTGGCGGCCCTTGTCGTCGAGCATGGCGCGAACACGACCGCTCTCGGTGCCGACGACGAGAATGTCGCCGACCTTCAGAGTGCCGCGATTGACCAGCACTGTCGCCAGCGGACCCTTGCCCTTGTCGAGCTTGGCCTCGATCACGGTGGCCTCGGCCTCGCGGTCGGGGTTAGCCTTCAGCTCCATCAGTTCGGCCTGGAGCAGGATCTTCTCGATCAGCTCGTCGAGACCAGCGCCGGTCTTGGCCGAGACTTCCACGTCCTGGACGTCACCCGACATGTCCTCGACCACGACTTCGTGTTCGAGCAAACGTTCGCGCACTTTCTGCGGATTGGCCTCGTGCTTGTCGATCTTGTTGATCGCCACGATCATCGGCACGCCTGCGGCGCGGGTATGATTGATGGCTTCGATCGTCTGCGGCATGATGCCGTCATCCGCCGCAACCACCAGCACCACGATGTCCGTCACGTTGGCACCGCGCATACGCATCTGCGTGAAGGCAGCGTGGCCCGGCGTGTCGAGCACGGTGATGATCTGGCCGCTCTTGGTCGTGATCTGGTAGGCGCCCATGTGCTGGGTGATGCCACCGGCCTCGCCCCGAACTACATCCGTGCCGCGCAGGGCATCAAGCAAGCTGGTCTTACCGTGATCGACGTGACCCATGATCGCCACCACCGGCGGTCGCGTCTTCATCGTCTCGTCAGCATCGACGTCGATCGAGCTGTCGATATCGACATCGCTCTCAGACACGCGCTGAATGTTGTGGCCGAATTCGGTGACCAGCAGTTCGGCGGTATCCTGGTCGATCGTCTGGTTGACGGTGACCATCATGCCCATCTTGAACAGAGCCTTCACGAGGTCGGCGCCCTTCTCGGCCATTCGGTTGGCGAGTTCCTGAACCGTGATCGCCTCGGGCACGACCACGTCGCGCACTTGCTTTTCACGCTGTTGCGACTGGCCAGAGAAGTGCGCGCGGCGCTCCTTCTCACGCGCCCGCTTCAAAGCGGCGAGCGAACGGGCGCGCGCGCCCTCGTCGTCGTTGAGCGCGCGGCTGACGGTCAGCTTGCCGGACTGACGGCGATCGCCACCCGCACCCTTGCGATCCCGCTCACCCGAGGGGCCGGGGCGCGCAGGCGCGGCGACAGTGCCCTTCTTGGGCGCGTCGGGCTTGCGAGCGACACCGCTGGGAACGCTGGAGCCGGTCGTGGCCGCAGCGGTCGAAGCCGGGGCGGCAGGCGCAGCGGCGGCAGGCGCGGGAGCCGGTTCGGGCTTGCGCACTTCGGGACGCTGGACCGGCGTGAAGCGGCGCGGCGCGGGAGCGACCACGACGGGTTCCGGCTCGGGCGCAGGCGCGACCGGGGCGGCTTCCGCCTTGGCAGCTTCGGCTTGGGCCGGCCCGACTTCGGCTTGCGCCGTGGCAGCTTCGGCTTGTGCCGGCTCAACTTCGGTTTGCGCCGGCTCGACCTTTACGGCTTCGGCAGGTGCTACAACGTCAGCAACAGGCGCGGAAGCCGGTGCTTCGGCAGCGGGAGCCGCAGCGGCAGCAGGCGCCGGTTCGGCCACGTCCTGGGTTCCAGGAGCAGATGCCGCGGCTTCTTCCTGGGCCTTGCGAGCGTTTTCGGCGGCGCGGCGCTTTTCTTCTTCCAGCGCGCGCTGGCGTTCTTCCTGCTCGCGGCGAGTCGCCTCTTCGAGCATGGTCTGGCGGCCTTCCTCGGCCTCGCGCTGCATTCGGGCGACACGCTCTTGCGGCGTCTCGTTCGAAGGCACGGCGCGCTTCACCGGGGCCGGCGGCGGCGGCGGAGCCGCCTGCGTCGCAGGCGCAGGTGCGGGCGCTGCAGCAGCCGGAGCGGCGGCGGGGGCCTCGACGGTTTCGGTACCGGGCTTGCCGATCAGTTTACGGCGCTTCACCTCGACCACCACCTTATTGGTGCGGCCGTGGCTGAAGGTCTGCTTGACCTCACCCGCTTCCACTGAGCGCTTAAGCCCAAGCGGCTTGCGGCCCAGGGTCGGTTTGTTGTCGGTCTCGCTCATATTCTCGTCTTCGCCCTTCGGTCTTAAATCGTCGTCACGGATTCGGGGTTAACCGGTCCGTCGTCATCATCCATGTCGGTCGTGCCGGAACCAGCGACCTGCCCTTGGAAATGCAGGAGGCGCTTCAGGTGCGTTTCGACTCGCTCGGCCGATCCGCGATCGTTCAGCGCCAGGTGAACGACGTTATCGCGGCCCAATGCCACAGACAGCGTCTCCCGGTCCAGTGGCAAGCGCGTACCTTGCAGGCCGCTGCCTTCTTCTTCGCGTCCGACCCGCCAGGCCTGATCGAGCTTACGCGATCCATCGAGCCGGGCATCGGCCGCATGGGCCAGCCACGCGACCTTACCTTCGCGGGCGTTTTGCGCGATGCGGTCCGACCCCATCAACAGGCGGCCAGACTTAAGCTCAAGCCCCAGCCGGTCGGTCAACGCGCGTGCGAGTGCTTGTTCGATGCGGTCGGGCAGATCGTCGGGGACGGTAAGCGGCGCGCCCTTGTAGGCACGCGCCAGCGCTCCCTTAAGTTTGCCCTTCGCGATCGCATTTTCAAGGGCGGGCCGAGAAACGCCAATCCACGCGCCGCGCCCGGGGGCACGCGCGTGGACGTCCGGGAGCACCAATCCGTCCGGCGAAATCGCCAGACGGATGAAGTCTTCCCGCGCAGCTTTCCCGCCGGAGAGGATGCAAGTCCTCTCCGTGGCGCTACCATCGATGTCGGAGCTTACGCGTTCATTGCGAGGATTCCGCATCGGCGGCCTCCTCAGTTTGCGGCTCGTCTTCGAACCAGTGCGCGCGCGCAGCCATGATGATCTCGTTGCCCTGCTCGTCGGTCAGGCCGTATTCGCCCAGGACGCCGCCCTTATCCTCGTCGCGAGCACGGCGAGCGACGGTGCCGTCACGGCGGCGCTGCTCGGTACGCTTCTTGGCGATGAGTTCGTCGGTGGCGAGGTCTGCCAGGTCGTCGAGCGTCTTGATGCCCGCCTTGCCCAGCGTGACCAGCATGGCTTCGTTGAGGTGCGGCAGTTCGGCCAGCGCGTCTTCGACGCCCAGGCTACGGCGCAGCTCTCGGTTGCCTTCCTCGCGGCGATCCAGCGCTTCCTGTGCGCGGCTCTGCAGTTCTGCGGCCAGTTCCTCGTCGAAGCCTTCGATCCCGGCCAGTTCACTGGCTTCGATGTAGGCGACTTCTTCCAGCTCGCTGAAGCCTTCGGCCACCAGCAACTGCGACAGCGTCTCGTCGACGTCGAGTTCTTCCTCGAACATCTTGGAACGCTCGACGAATTCCTTCTGGCGCTTCTCCGAGCTTTCAGCCTCGGTCATGATGTCGATCTGCGAGCCGGTGAGCTGGCTGGCGAGACGCACGTTCTGGCCGCGACGACCGATCGCCAGCGAAAGCTGGTCATCGGGCACCACCACTTCGATGCGGCTTTCTTCCTCGTCGATGACGACGCGGCTGACGGTCGCAGGCTGCAGCGCGTTGACCACGAACGTCGCGGTGTCTTCGCTCCAGGGGATGATGTCGATCTTCTCGCCCTGCATTTCCTGCACGACGGCCTGAACGCGGCTGCCCTTCATGCCGACGCAGGCGCCGACCGGGTCGATCGAGTGATCGTGGCTAATGACGCCGATCTTGGCGCGCGAGCCCGGATCGCGGGCAGCGGCCTTGATCTCGATGATGCCATCGTAGATTTCGGGCACTTCCTGCGCGAACAGCTTCTTCATGAAATCAGGGTGCGCGCGGCTGAGGAAAATCTGCGGGCCACGGTTCTGGCGCTCGACGCGCATCACCAGCGCACGCACGCGGTCGCCGACGCGGGCGGCCTCACGCGGGATCTGCTGGTCGCGGCGGATCACGCCTTCGGCGCGGCCGAGGTTGACGATGACGTGGCCGAATTCAACCGACTTGATAACGCCGGTGATGATCTCGCCGGCGCGATCCTTGAATTCTTCGTACTGACGGTCACGCTCGGCATCGCGGACCTTCTGGAAGATCACTTGCTTCGCCGATTGCGCGTCGATGCGGCCCAGGTCTACCGGGGGCAGCGGATCGACGATAAAGTCGCCAACGGAGGCGCCCTTCTGCAGCTTTTCGGCGTGCTTGAGATCGACCTGCTTGAAGTAGTCCTCGACCTCTTCCACCACTTCGACGACGCGCCACAAGCGCAAGTCGCCGGTGCGCGGATCGAGCTTGGCGCGAATATCGTTCTCGGCGCCGTAACGGTTGCGCGCGGACTTCTGGATCGCTTCTTCCATCGCCTCGATGACGATCGACTTGTCGATCATCTTCTCCGTGGCGACGGAGTTCGCGATCGCGAGCAGCTCGGCGCGGTTGGCGGAAATCGCACTGGCCATGACTTAGTCTTCCTGTTCCTCAAGAATGTCGTCCGCACCGCTGGTGTCCAGCGGGCGAGTGGCGGCGATCAGCTTGTCCGTAAGGATAAGCCGAGCGGATCGGATGTCGGACAGGGGGAAGGAAACGCGGCCGGACTTCTTGTCCTCCACCGTTACCATGTCACCCTCGATGCCGACGAGTTCGCCGTGCAGGCCCTTGCGGTTGCCTTCCACGGGATTTTCCAGATTCACCTTAACCTCGTGACCGGCCCAGGCGGCGTAGTCCTTCGGGCGGGTCAGCGGGCGATCAATCCCCGGCGAACTGACTTCGAGGCGATAGGCCTCTTCGATCAGCGTTTCACCAGCCGATTCCAGCATGTCGAAGCGGTCGGAGATACGGTGCGACAGCGCCGCGCAGTCATCCAGCAGGAGCTGCCCGGTCGCCGGGTTTTCCGCCATGATCTGCAACGCGATCTCGTCGTCGCCCACTTCGCTCTTGCCGAATATCCGCACGCGCACGAGGTCGAAACCCAAGGCGTTCGCCTCCGGTTCGATCACTTCAACAAGGCGCGCGATATCAGCCAATCCACTGCTCCAAAACGTGTTGCTTGCCGCGATGAGTGCAACGAGTTTTCGCGCCGGCCCCATGTCGGCGCCAGCCCGATCCTTGTTTCACCAATAACGGGATGAGCCGCAGATAGGCGCGATTCCGAAAAAACGCAAGGGGGTGGTTGGGCTGGCTACTTTAGCGCAGACACATCGCTGACGAATGCGATGTCTCCATTGGAGCTCGACCAAATCTCGCCATTCGAGACGATGATAACGATCAGCGGAAAAGGAATGTTGCGGCTCACGAAAGCGTGGATTTCAGTCGGCTGCGAATCAAGGAGGTGCGTCATGAATACAGCTTCTGTTCTATCCTTCCGCTTCCCGATGGCGATCGGAAAGCAGGAGTTAGTGAACCCGCGCTCACTCTTGAGCGTGCCATCGAGCGCGATATCGAAGCGATAGTGCCCGCCCGCAGGGAATTCTTTGGCATTCACGGTAGATGTCATGACGTAGGCGGGAATGACGCCGTCAGCCCGAGGCGGCAGTACGAGTGTATTTGCAGGTGATTTGGAGCAAAGCCCGTGACCTGGCTGCTGCATGCGGTGCATTGCCAGATCCCGCGCGGCAATCATGCGCAAGGCCACCGGTGACAAAACTGCATCCTCGCCTTCGGCAAGCAATCCGCCCTCGACATCGCGATTCTCTGCGACGCGATAGCGTGCCCGGGCCACGAGCCTGCCCCCGACTTCGCCATAAAAGCTCACCAGCAATCTTGCGCCGTCTTGCGGTTCAACGACATAGCCATTGAGAGCCAGGCCAGCGCCTGCACCCTGCTTGCCAGCAGCAGCCATATCCGCCCGGAACTTGTCCGTCGCATGCCAGGCGGCCTGGTCATACGCGAACATTTCCGCACCGCGCTCCTGCGCTTCCTGCGCCGCTGCAAGCCGGGCGGCATCAGGCGCTGCCTGAGCGGGCGAAACGAAAGCCGATATCGCGACCACCGCGACTGCTGCCAATCCCACTTTCAAGCAGAACTCCTCCCTGTGCGCACGTCCTATTGGGCGCGTTATCTGACTGTCTACGGGCCGGACGGACACATGTCACGCGCATCGGTTTGCCAGAAATTATGACCGAGGCAGCGCAATCTCCGGCAAGGCCATGAACCCTGGCCGCGCGAGCAGGTAGCCCTGAATGTAGCGAACACCGATCGCGCGCAGCACGTCGTATTCGGCAACCGTTTCCACACCCTCCGCGACAAGGGTGATGCCGAGCCCGGTCGCCATGCGCACCACACCTTCCACGATCATCCGGCGCGGCAGGCTGGCGTCTATCCCGCGAATCAAATTCATGTCGAGCTTGATGAGGTCCGTCTGGAATTGCGCCAGGAGGCCCAGCCCCGCATGACCCGCACCGAAGTCATCAAGAGCCGTCGCAAAGCCCATGCGATGATAGCTCTCGACGATATTCTTCACATGCTCGACGTCGAGCATTTCCTCGTTCTCTGTGAATTCAAAGATCAGACGCTCGGTCGGAAACCCGGTTTCCCTTGCAGTCTTGAGCGTAAGTTGGATGCAAGCCGCCGGAGAATAGACCGCATTGGGCAGAAAATTGATCGACAAGCGCGCGTCACTGTCAAGAATACCCGCTGCGACCGCGCCTTCAATGGCAGCCACTCGGCATTGTTGGTCGAACGCATAGCGGTTCTGCGCGGTAACACCCGCCAGAATCTGCGCCGCGCCTTCACCCTGACGACCTCGCACCAGCGCCTCATAGGCGAACGGCAGGCCCGTTTCGGTATCGACGATCGGCTGAAACGCCATTGCGATGTCAAGGTCATGGTCAGCTGATTTGCAGCCCAGGCATCCAATCTGCATGTCAACCTTCTCCTATCGAAGGACAATCTACAGGAGAAAGCTATAAAACATTGTTAAATGAGCAAATTGATGCAGGTTAACTTGTAAAGGGTTGGCGCACTTTCTTGCGCCGAGGTCGCGACGGATTCTGCTTTGGTCTCCATCGCATTGCCCGGCAGTTCGGCAAAGTGGCACGATGACGATCTGCATGGAAGTTGTGGGTCACAACAGCCTGCCGGTCTCGGTCGTTAGCGTGACCGCATTCCCCCGATCTTATCCTGCGGAATCCGCTCCAGCGGCGCGTCTGCGCGGGACAATTGCATTTTGCGCAAATTGCTCGTACATCGCTCAGTGCTGACGTCGCGTGCGACGGACTATTGGGCAGCCATACTGCCTCCTTTGTCCCTTACGAGCCTCATGAAGCCGGGAAGCGCCGCTGTTGGCGCGTGCCCGATATATACGTCGGACAAAGGATACCCAATATGACGACCGGAACCGTGAAATTTTTCAATGCCGACAAGGGCTATGGCTTCATTGCGCCTGAAACCGGCGGCGATGACGCCTTCGTGCATATCTCAGCCGTCGAACGCGCTGGTATGGGCACGCTCACCAAGGATCAACGCGTTTCCTACGAGATGGAAACCGATCGCCGCGGCAAGACCTCGGCTGTCAATCTCCAGCCGGCCTGAATTCCCGGCAATCGTGCGGATGGCTTCGGTCGTCCGCACCATTTCTCGTCCCTTAGGGGGCGACCACTATTGGAACGAGGATTCTGATCTATGACTGACGCAAGCGACCGCCCTTTCCTTATCAACAAGGACGCCGAAGGAAACTTCCGCCTTACCGTAAGGACTACCCGGTATAATTCGCGGGGCTATCCGCTGGTCACTGCCACTCTTCAAGAAGAGGCATTCAAGACCGCCAACGCTGCGCGTATATTTGCCCGAGAGAATTTTCAAGCTCAGCCCGGCGAATACTCTACCAAGTAAGAATTTAGCGCAATTGCGCTATTCTGAACGCTAGAAGCAGTTAGGGACTTGAGGGGCCTGTTTTGGAGGCCCCCAAGTCCGGTAGGCAAGTCCGGTACGCGGCTAAGCGGCAATATCCGCATAGCCGCACGCACTAGGCAGAAATACCAAGCCATCGCACAAGCTTTGCGGCGCCTCGTGATGGCAAATCAAGAGAAGGCCTTGCCCGGTTCGCTCGAGCCGCGCGCTTAGCCGCTCGACGATCACGGCTTCAGTGGCAAAGGGCAAGCCCTCGGTAGGCTCATCGAGCACCAGGATTGCGGCATCGGACAGCAGCGCTCGGGCCAGCGCCAACCGCCGCCGCTCACCGCCTGAGAGGCGCACGCCATCCTCGCCGATCCACAAGTCCAAGCCGCCCAGGTCTGCAATCCTGCCGTCGAGTGCCGCGTCATGCAAAGCGGACCAAAGCACGTCTTCGTCAGGCTGGCCCAAAGCGCCCCCGCCCGCGAATGCAAGGGTGAGGTTGTCTCGCACGGTGCCGGTGAGCAACAATGCATCCTGCGGGCACCAGGCAAACAACGCGCGGCGCGCCTCTACCGGCTGGTTCGCAAGGTCGCTGCCTTGAAACCAGGCGAGACCGGGCGGAAGCGGACGCTGGCCGATCAGTTGCTCCACCAGCGTCGTCTTGCCACAGCCCGACGGACCGCGAATAGCGATCCTGCTCGATGCGTCGAGCCGCAACAAGGGCGCGCCGGCATGATGCGGCGGAGGGGACGAAATGCCCGGAACCAACAGGGCATCGAGCCGGGCTTCGGCAGCCGCCACGGTCCCGCGCGTCGCGATTTCCCGAACGAATGGGGTCGCCCCATCGATCATCATCGCGGCGGCCAGCGCCGCCAACGCCGCGATCGCGGCCCCGGCATGAAGCGAGCAAGCAAGGGCGCCGATGGCCGCCAATGACATCAGCACATACAGTGCAGCATCATACAGCCCGGCGGCTGCGGTCTGGCGGCGCTGCAACGCGCCGAACGTGGCGCCGTGCTCTGCGACGCGCGACGCCGCCCAGTGATCGAGCCCGTAGCAGCATAGCTCGGGACGAGCCGCGGCCACATCGGCAAACATTTGCTTGAGCGTGCCGGCTTCGACCTGGACTTGCGCGGACAATACGGCGGAGCGACGCGCGACAATGTGGGCAGCTCCCAGCAGCAAGGCGAGGCAAGCGAAGGTCCAGCCTAGCGCCGCCCATCCGCCCAGCACTACGAGCATTCCGCCGCTGATCGCCGCTGCTGCCAGGCTCCATCGCGTCGAGCGGCGCACGAGTTGGCCTTCGATCGCAGCGACATCCTGCACCATGCGGCTGGTGGCCTCGCCTGTTCCAACCTCAAGCGCAGACGCTCCGCGTGCGATGGCGAGAAACAAGTGTCCTCGCACGCGAGCCATCGTCCGCAGCGCGCCGGCATGACCGGTCAGCCGCTCGCCATAGCGGGCGCCGGTCCGCGCGATGGCGAGGAGGCGTATCCCCGCGCTGGGGAGCAGGTAATTGAAGCCCTGCACGGCGATCGGCCCTGCGAGACCGGCCAGGGCGGCGCCGGTAATGAACCATCCCGAAAGCCCCAGCAGCAGCACCGAAGCCGCGCCCACCACCACCGCCAGCAGCGCCGCCTGCCGAAAGCGCGGCATCTCGGTGCGGACCTGGGTTGCAAGAAGATCCTTGAGGTTCATTCGTGGATATCCAGTCGGACCAAGTGGTCGGCAATGCCGAAGAGCCGTTCGCTGTGGGTGGCGATGAGGACGGTACGGCCCTTGGCGACCTGGGCGATCGTGGCGATGAGCGCTGCTTCGGAAACGCTGTCGAGGTGGGCGGTCGGCTCGTCCAACAGCAGCAGCGGAGCGTCGCGTAGAAGCGCGCGGGCAAGGCCGATCCGCCGTCGCTCGCCGCCGGACAAACCGCTGCCGCGAGAGTCGATGACGGCATCAAGGCCACGCGTGGCAAGGACCGGCGCCATCCCTGCGTCCATGGCAGCGGCCTGAATCTCAGCGTCGCTGGCGCCAGGTCGGGCGAGCGCGATGTTTTCGCGCAAGGTGCCGGCCAGCAGCATCGGCGATTGCCCGGCCCAGGACGCCGGTAGCCGCTCGTAGGGTGCGAGCGCATAGCCATCGACCTCGACGAAACCCTGGGTGATGGGGGCAAGCCCGAGCAGCGCATGCAGGAGGCTGGTCTTGCCGCAGCCCGAGGGGCCCGCCAGGACCACCGTCTCGCCGGGCATCACCGACAAGGAAAAGTCGCGCACCGCGTCGCGCTCGCCTTCGGAGTAGCGGATGGAGACCGATCGGAACGTGAGCGCGGGGGGCCGCGTGAACGATACGCGGCTGGCGATGGGCACGGCTGCCGCCTCCAAGCCGCGCAGCCTTTCTGCTGCGGCCTGCGCGGCTTGTTGGTCATGATAAGCCGCAGCGAGGCGGCGCATCGGCGCGTAGAATTCGGGCGCCAGTGCGAGCACGAAGAAAGCGTGGGCCAGATCGAGATGCTCGGGAACAGGAAAAGGCAGCAAGCCCAGCAGGTTGAACCCGGCATAGACTGCCACCAGCGCCACCGAAAGCGCCCCGAAAAACTCCAGCGCGGCAGACGACAGGAATGCGATCGCCAGCACTTTGAGCGTGCGATCAGCCGCCTCGCGCGCGGCGCCGGCGATGACCGTGGCCTGCGCCTCCTCGGCGCGGAAGGCCAACACGACGGGCAAAGCCCGCACGCGGTCGGCGAACAGGCCGGACAAGCGCGCCAGCATCGCGAATTGCCGCCGCGTCTCATCCGCTGCCGACCCACCCGCCAGGATCATGGCGGCCACGAACGGCAGCAGCGTAAAAGCCAGGATCGCCGCCGATATCGGACTAGCCCAGGCCGCTGCGATAAGCACCAGCAGCGGCCCGAGTGCAGCGGCGCGGCGGGCGGGAAGGAAGCGCGCGACATAGCCGTCGATGGCCTCTACCTCGTCAACCACAGCCGCCGTGAGGGTGCCGGTATCGCTCTGTCCGACCGGTTGCCGCAACGCTGCGCCTACGATGCGCTGGCGCAACCGGCGTTTGGCAAGAAACGCGTCCTTGGCTCCCACTTGCGCCGAGAGCGACGCGCAGACACCGCGCAACAGGCCCGCCGCCAGCATCAGCGCCAGCCATGGGCCCAACCGTGGCCAAGCCTCGATCGAAACTGCCCCGTTCGCTGCGGTAGAAATCGCACCTGCGATCCCCCCTGCGAAACCGATAGCCCCCACTGTGTCCAACAGCAGCAGCGTCGTCGACATTCCTCCACTCTTCCGGCCCCTCTTCCGGGACCCGCCATTCCGGGCGATCTCAGACAGGTATCGGCGATCGGCGGCATGATCGCGTGGCGCATCAAGAGCAGTCGTATTCATGGCTTTGCGTTTCGCATGGGGCGGCTCCGATATCTTTGACCAGGGTCAAGGTTGCACCTGCGATTGCGCGCTAGGGACCGGGGAGAAGGAGACGCGCCATGGACCCATCGGTCATCGATCTCTCGCGCCTACAATTCGCGCTTACCGCGCTTTATCATTTCCTGTTCGTGCCGCTAACGCTCGGCCTGTCGTTCATGCTTGTCATCATGGAGGCGGTCTACGTGATGACCGGCCGTGAGATATGGCGCGTGACTACCCGGTTCTGGGGCAAGATATTCGGCATCAATTTCGTGCTGGGGGTCGCGACCGGCCTCACCATGGAATTCCAATTCGGGACCAACTGGTCTTACTTTTCCCACTATGTCGGCGACATTTTCGGGGCTCCGCTCGCGATCGAGGGGCTGATGGCCTTTTTCCTCGAAGCGACTTTCGTGGGCCTCATGTTCTTTGGTTGGGATCGCTTGTCGAAATTGGGCCACTTGTTGGTCACGTTCATGGTGGCGCTAGGCACCAATCTTTCGGCGCTGTGGATCCTGATTGCCAATGGCTGGATGCAGAATCCGGCAGGCGCAAGCTTCAACCCCGAAACCATGCGCATGGAAGTGACCGACTTTGGCGCGGTGCTGTTCAACCCGATCGCGCAGGCCAAATTCGTCCATGCCGTGAGCGCCGGCTACGTCTGCGCCGCGGTGCTGGTGCTGGGGGTATCATCGTTCTGGCTACTGCGCGGACGCTTTGTCGACGTTGCGAAACGCTCGATGACGGTGGCCGCCGCGTTCGGCCTGGCCGGTTCGCTCTCGGTGGTCGTGCTGGGAGACGAGAGCGGCTACGTGCTTACCGACAACCAGAAAATGAAGCTCGCCGCGATCGAGGCCGCTTGGCACACCGCGCCTGCCCCTGCCGGACTGACGCTGATCGGCATTCCCGACATCAATGCGCGCGAGACACACTACAAGGTCGAAATACCGTGGGTGCTGGGCCTCATCGCCACGCGCAGCCTTGACGGGGAAGTGACCGGAATCTCCGAACTGGTGCTCAAGGCACAGGAGCGGATTACCTCTGGTGTCATCGCGTACGATGCGGTTCAGACACTCAAGGCCAACCCGACCGATACCGCCGCCCGTGCCAAGTTCGAACTGCACAAGCGCGATCTCGGTTATGCCCTGCTGCTTAAGCGCCATGTCGACGATCCGCGCAAGGCCAGCCCCGCCCTCATCGCGACGACGGCATGGGACACCGTACCCAACGTATCGTTCACATTCTGGTCCTTCCGCTTCATGGCGGGTTGCGGTTTTGCGATGATCGCGTTGTTCGGCCTGGCCTTCGCGTTCTGCTCGTTGCGGTGGCATGATCGGAAGCGCTGGTTCCTGCACCTGGCCGTCTGGGCGATCCCGGTGCCGTGGATCGCGATCGAACTGGGCTGGATGCTGGCCGAATTTGGCCGCCAGCCCTGGGCGATCGAAGGTGTGCTGCCGACATTCCTGGCAACATCCTCGCTAACGCCTGCCGCCGTCATCACGACGATCATCGGCTTTACCGCGCTGTACGGCACCCTCGCCGTGATCGAGATCCGTCTGATCCTGAGGACCATCGCCCACGGCCCATACGAAACCCCGACGCAGCCCGACGCCGGAGAGCCAATCTCGACGAGAACTCCCGTTCCTGCCCCCGCCCTCGCTCAACAAGAGGCATGACCATGTTCGATTATGAAAGCCTGCGCTTGATCTGGTGGGTGCTGCTTGGCGTCCTTCTGATTGGCTTTGCGCTTACCGATGGCTTCGACCTTGGCACCGCAGCGCTGCTGCCCTTCGTCGCCAAAAGCGATGCCGAGCGGCGGATGGTCATCAACTCGATCGGGCCCACCTGGGAAGGCAACCAAGTCTGGTTCATTCTGGGCGGGGGTGCGATCTTTGCGGCTTGGCCATTCGTCTATGCCGTGAGCTTTTCGGGCTTCTACCTCGCGATGTTCCTGGTGTTGGCCGCGCTGATCCTGCGCCCCGTCGGCTTCAAATACCGCTCCAAAAAGCCCGACCCCGCATGGCGGAGCCGTTGGGATTGGGCGCTGTTCGTCGGCGGTTTCGTTCCTGCGCTGGTCTTTGGCGTGGCAGTGGGCAACGTCCTTCAAGGCGCGCCCTTCCGGCTCGATGGCGACTTGCGTTCGTTTTACGAAGGCAGCTTCCTGGGCCTGTTCACTCCGTTCACCCTGCTGGCTGGCCTGCTTTCGGTGGCCATGCTCGTACTGCACGGTTCGGCATGGGTTGCGCTCAAAGTAGAGCATGGCCCGGTTAATGATCGTGCGCGCAAATTTGGGAGCATTGCGGCGGTTGCCTCGCTGGTGCTGTTCGCGGTCGGCGGGTTCATGGCAACGAAGCTTGGCTTCCGCATGGAAGTCATCGCCGATACGTTCGGCCCGTCCAACCCGTTGCGGACCTCGACCGTGGCCGCTCCCGGCGCGTGGCTGGACAACTACGGTCGCTACCCCTGGATGATGGCGGCACCGATCTTGGGCTTCGGCGGTGCGTTGCTGGCGTTGGCCGGCATCCTGTTCCGACGCGAGTGGGCAGCTTTCGGCGGCTCGTCGCTCTCGGCGACTGGGATCATCGCCACGGTCGGCTTGTCGATGTTCCCCTACATCCTGCCTTCCAGCATCGATGCCCATTCCAGCCTGACCGTTTGGAATGCCTCGTCCAGCGCCAAGACGCTCGGGATCATGCTGTTTTGCACCTGCGTTTTCCTGCCGCTGGTGCTGGCCTACACCGCCTGGGCGTTCCGCGTGATGCGCGGCCGCGTAACCACTGCTGTCGCCGCCATCCATCCCGATTATTACTGACTAGGAGTTATGCAGCCATGTGGTACTTTGCTTGGATATTGGGCCTGGGCCTAGCAGTCGGCTTCGGCATCCTGAACGGGATATGGTATGAATTCGCCATTCCCGAACAAGAGTCTGATCGGGTCGATACGAATCACATTTGAAGCGTGAAGCCGCCGCGCTAAGATCACCCAGCGACTTTAGAGTGGCCCGGAGCAAATGTATGAGCAAGCGTGTCTGTGAAGACTGTGGCGTTCGCGAAGTCGGGTTGTGCGGCAGTCTCGATGACGCCGAGTTGGCCGATCTGAACAAGATCGGCCGCCGGCGCCACATCGAGCGTGGGGAAACCATCGCTTGGGCCGGCGACGAAAGCCAAACCTGCGGCAACGTCTTGTCCGGCATGTTCAAAGTGTCTGCCGCCCTAGCCGACGGGCGCGAGCAGACCGTCGGGCTGCTCTACCCCGCCGACTTCGTGGGCCGGCCTTACGCAAGCACCAACGATTTCAGCATCACCGCACTCAGCGATGCCGAAGTATGCGTATTCCCCGCCACGGCCTTCGAGGAAACGCTGGAGCAGCATACCAAGCTTGAGAGAGAACTGCTGCGCCGGACGCTGTCCTCCCTGGACGAAGCGCGTGAGCGGCAGTTGATGCTGGCACGCGCCTCCGCCGGGGAGCGGGTCGCCAGCTTCCTTATGGTCATGGCTCGCAAGACAAGCGGGATGAGGCCGTCCCCAGAGGGCCCGCTGACGTTCGACCTGCCCCTCTCTCGTGGCGCCATTGCCGAGGTGCTGGGCTTGACGATCGAGACGGTGAGCCGTCAGATGACGAAGTTGAGGGCGGCAGGCATTATCGCGCTGCCTGGCGGGCGTGCCGTCACGATTCTGCGCGAAGCAGCGCTGGAAGAAATCGCCACAGCGGCATGAAAGCCCATTCGGCGCGGTGTCCTGAACGCCTATTCGGCGCAATGCCGCGCCACGCTTTCAACCAGCAAAGCGCGGGCCTCTGCCGTGAGCCGCGCGGCGGCAAGATGAAGCACGGCCAGCTCTTCGAACACGATCGCCTGCCGGCTCGATTGGAAGAAACACCGTAGCATGTAACCCAGCGTTTCGACCGTCAGTTTAGACAGGTCGTTGGGGTCCAACACGCTCGCAATATCCTGCGCCTGCCCAATGCACACCGAGCGTTGGCGCCCGATTTCGGCGAGGGCGGCCTTGCCCGGCTCGGAATCGTGGGTGCCGAGGAAGATGTGATTGAGCGTCGTGCGATCGCGCCGATCGCTTGCGGGCAGTCGTAGGAGCAGTTCCTCGCTCAGGCGCGCAACCTCCGCCTTCGTCGGACGCGAAGGGAGGCGGTCAGCGACCGCCTCCAGTTCCGCACAAAGACGAGCAAGGCCAGCGTGATTGGCGAGCAATGCGGCCAAGTCGATCTCATCGATCATGTACCAACTGCCGAACGACGCGCCCGCCATGCCGACCTCCGACATCAGAATCGCATGCCTATGCCGACGCTCGGCACCAGTGGATCGATATGCACGCGTTCCCGGTTGACCAAGCTGCCCGTGGTCAGCTTCGCGGTCGTGTCCATATCGATGTACTTCAGGTCGACGTTAAAGAAGATCTTCTTCGTGACATCGATATCGACCCCGGCCTGCACCGCGTAGCCAAAGCTATCCGACAAATGCAGCTTCGTATCGCCGATCGCCTCCTGCAGTGCCCCGCTGGCCTTGGAGGAATAGAAGATCGTGTAGTTGACCCCTGCCCCCACGTAAGGCCGGATCGCGGCGTCAGGCAGGAAGTGGTACTGCAGCGTCAAGGTAGGCGGTAACGCGCGCGTATGGCCTACCTTCATCCCGTCCAGTGAACCGCGACCGGAAATACCGTGCTTTGTCGTGCCCAGGATAAGCTCGGCGCCGATATGCTTGGTAGCCATGTAGGTGAAGTCGAGCTCGGGGGCGTAACCGCCACCGACGTGGGTGTGCGCGGCAGGGAAGCTGGGCTCCACTGGCCCCGTGCTCCCGGTCGGCTCGACGGCGATCGCCCGCAAGCGAACGATCCAGCGTTGGTCTGGCGTTTGGTCACCGTCTGCCGCGAACGCGGGCTGCGCTGCTGCTGCTCCGGCAAGTGCGATTGCTCCCACAAGAGCCGAGGTAATCCGCATCTTTCATCTCCTTTGATGGCACGCGGATGAATTAGAACGGACAAAGCGCCAGGACATTGACGCCGCGCAAAGACAGCACTGCGGCCTTCGTGCAGGAACGATGGCCATGAACAACGGCTACCTCAGCGAAGTCTACGAACGGCCAGTACCGCGCTACACCAGCTACCCCACCGCCATGGAATTCCATTCCAGCATTGGGGCACCGGACACCGCGCAGGCGCTTAGCGCCGTGACACCGGGCACACCCGTCTCGCTCTACGTCCACATTCCCTATTGCCGGGAAATCTGCTGGTACTGCGGCTGCAATACCGGAGCGCTCGGCAATGGGCGTCGCCTCGATAGCTATATCGAGGCATTGGAAGCAGAGATCGCGACCGTCGCTCCGCTGATGCGGGGGCAAGTCGTCTCGATCCACTTCGGCGGCGGCAGCCCCAACGCCTTGGCAGCACCGGCACTGGCAGGCCTGATCGACCGTTTGCGCACCAGCTTCGACGCCGTCGCCCGGCCTGAAATCGCAGTGGAGCTGGACCCGCGCCTCGCAAGTGCGGACTACGCACAAGTCATGGCCAAGGCGGGAGTGACGCGCGCCAGCCTGGGCGTCCAGTGCTTCGCCCCGCACGTCCAGGCAAGGATCAACCGGGTCCAGCCGGCAGAAATGGTCGAACAAGCTGTCAACGATTTGCGCGAAGCAGGGATTCTCGCGGTAAACTTCGATCTGCTCCACGGCCTTCCGCTGCAGACCTCGCAAGATGTCGCGGACACGATCGAACGGACCCTGACGATGCGGCCAGACCGGATCGCGCTGTTTGCCTATGCTCACAACCCTCGTCTGCTGCCGCGTCAGCGCATGATCGACGCCGCGACGCTGCCGCAAGGGCCCGAACGGTTCGTCCAGGCGCAGCTTGCCCATGATCTGCTCGTCGCCGCCGGCTACGAGGCGATCGGCTTCGATCACTTCGCCTTGCCGACCGACCCTCTCGCCCTCGCTGCGCGACAAGGCCGGCTACGGCGCAACTTCCAGGGATTCACCGATGAACCCGGCGAGTCCGTCATCGGCCTCGGAGCCTCCTCGATCAGCCAGTTTTCAGGATTGCTGGCGCAAAACGAAAAGCACGTCGGTCGCTATCGCCAATTCGCGCTGGCGGGAATGCTGCCCACCGTCCGAGGCGCCGCCCGCAGCGCTGAAGACCGCATCCGCGGCGAGGCTATCGAGCGACTTCTGTGCGACGGCGAGCTTGATTTGGACCGCTTCGCTGCACGGCATGGCGCCAGCACAGATGCCTTCGCATCGGCACGAACGAAGCTGCAGGGCTTTGCAGATCGGAACGTCGTAACACTCGAAGGGGGGCGTTTGTCCGTTCCCATCAAATCGCGACAGTATTTGCGGGCAGTAGCATCCGCTTTCGATCAATACCGCTAAGCGCAGTTATTATATCGCCTCTCGCGATTGGCGATCGGCCTTTCTCCGGTCGAGCACTTTGCTTTCTACGGCGCTCGACCGGAAGGGCATTTTCAACGCGCGGGAGCCGGCGCTTGCCAGCCAAGACCCAGCGCGCTTTGCAAGGTGATCCAGTCGGCGGTAAGCTCAGCCTGCCCCTGCAACAGACTATCCTGCGTCGAAAGGCGATCAGCCTCGGTACCGAGCATGGTCAGGGTGCTGATCGTCCCGCCGGCATTGCGCATTTGGGCGATGTGGAGCGATTTGTCGGCGGAAGCCTGTCGATCAATCATGGTGGCGACGGCTTCGCGCTGATGGCCGAACGTGGAAAGTGCCTGGTTGGCATCGCGCAGGGCCTGCAGCACGGTTTGCCGGTACGCAGCCTCCTGCTCAGCATAGCTGGCGCGCGCTTCCTTCACCTTCGCGCCGATCGATGGAAAGTTCAGGATGTTCCACGAGAGGCTTGGCGCACCTGCTGCGACCAGGCTGCTGCTACTGAACAGACTGCTGGTGCTGGTCGAACCGACACCCACGAAGCCGAGCAGCGACACTTTCGGGAAGTATTCTGCGATGTTAGCCCCAATCGTCTCGTTGCGCGCCGCCAGCTTGCGTTCTGCGGCGCGAATGTCGGGGCGCCGGCGCAGCAGATCGGCCGGATTGCCGATCGCGGTCTCTGCGGGCGGTAACGGAAGTGGCGCTGCCGCACCGATAATCGGGTCAAGCGTGCCGGGTTCTTGCCCCAGCAGCGCGGCCAGTTCGTCGAGAGAGGTTTCGACCTGCGTCGCGATCGGAAGCGCGTTGCCTTGCGTTTGCTTCAAGGCAGAAGACGCGCCCTCGACATCCGCATCGGATGCCGTTCCGAGGCGACGGCGTTCCTGCATGATCGCGAACATGCGTTCGCGCAGGGCCGAGGCCTGGTTGGCCAGCAGTTGCCGCTGCTGCGCCGAGCGCAACCTGGTGTAGGCGGCAGCGACATTCTTGGTGAGCGTCACCTGGGTGTCTTGCAACTCGGCTTCGGACGCCTGCAAGCTGGCACGGGCGTTCGCGACGTCCCGCCGCGTTCCTCCGAACAAGTCGAGTTCCCAAGTGGCGTAAGCACCTGTCGTGTACAGGCCGATGTCGGAATTGCCGCTTGAGCTCGACCCGCTGCCGCTGGTTAAGGAGTCAGGGACCTGGGCTTTGACGTAAGCGGCTGTGCCCGATCCTTGGGGGAGAAGCTGAGCCTTTTGCCCGCGCAGCGTCGCCTGAGCCGCCAGGATACGCGCTCGGGCTTGCGCCACATCGGTGCTGTTGGCGAGCGCCAGCGTTTCAAGCCGGTTGAGCGTGGGATCGTTGAGCGCTTCCCACCAGGTCGCCAGGGGCGGGGTGGGACTGACCGGAGCGCCCTGCCCGCGCACGAAGTTGGCGCTTTTTTCCGCCAAGGGCGCTGCGCGGGGTGGCCCGGCATAGTTCGGGCCGACCATGCAACCGGCCAGCGACGTCGAAAGCGCCAGCAGGCCGAGCGAAAGAGAAAGAGATGTGACACGGTTCATGCGACGATTTCCGCATTGTTCGGCAGTGGCCGAAGCAGGAAGGCGAAGGGAATGCACAGCAGCATGGCGATCGAGAACAGCCAGAACATGTCGGCATAAGCGTAAGCCGTTCCCATGGTCTGGAACGTGTTGTTGAGACTGGCGTAAGCGCGGCCCATGCCCAAAACCATGTCACCGCCGCCCTGCTGCTGGGCTTGTTGCTGGATATAGGCCTGTGCATTGGGCGCATTGCGGGTCATGCCGCCCGCAAAGGCTTCCGAGTGGAACCAGGTCCGGCTTTGAACGACGGTCTTGATGACGGCGAGACCGATGGAACCGCCCAGATTGCGCGCTGCGTTGAACAGGCCCGATGCGTCTTCGGCCAAGTGTTCCGATACGGAACTGGCCGCAGCCTGGTTCAGGAAGATCAACGCGAGGAATTGGCCAAGGCCGATGACCAACAGCGGCACGATGAAATTCTGCCCCGACGTTTCCTGCGTGATGTAGGCATTCATGTTGCAGCCAACGGCGTAGAAAACAAAGCCCGCGGCCACGAGAATGCGAATGTCCACCTTGCGTACCAGCAGCGGGAACACGCCCATCATCAACACCGATGGTATCGCGAGCAGCAAGGTTACTTCGCCCGATTGCAGGGAGTTGTAGTTGTGCAACTGGGCCAGGAACTGCGGCAGCATATAGCTGATGCCGTACAGCGCGGCCCCCACCAGCAGGCTGAGAAAGAAAACGCTGCCGAACGCGCGCTGGAAGATGATCCCCATCCGGATGACCGGCTCACGCGCGGTGAGCTGCCCCCAAACCAGGATGATAAACCCGACTGCCGATGCGATGCTGAGCTTGATAATGAATGTGGATTCGAACCAGCGCTCCCGCAGGCCTTCTTCCAGCACTACCGTCAGCGCGCCCAGGAATAGCGTCATGCCAATAACGCTGAGCCAATCCGCGCGGAAGAACAGGCCCAGGTCCTTCTCTTCATCGGGCAGCGTGGCAATCACCAGAGCGACAAGGCCGATGCCGATCGGCAGGTTGATGAAGAAGGCGTAATGCCAGCTAAGCGTCTCGGTGAGGTAGCCGCCCAGGATAGGCCCGATTACCGGACCAAGCACGGCGACCAAGCCGAAGATGGCGATACCAGACGATCTTTGCGATGGCGGCAGCCGCGTGGCGATGATGGTCAGCGCGGTAGGAATGAGCGCGCCACCGGTAAAACCTTGCCCAAGCCGCCCTATCACCATCACGATCAGTGAATTCGACAGGCCGCACATCATGGAAAATCCGGTGAACGCCGTTCCGCAGATAATCAGGAAGTTGCGCAGGCCCAGGATACGCACCATCCACCCCGCGAGCGGGATCATGATGATCTCCGCCACGAGATAGGCCGTGGTAATCCAGGTGCCCTCGTCCTGACTGGCTCCGATTTCACCCTGGATGGTAGGCAGCGCGGCATTGACGATCGAGGTGTCGAGCGTCGCCATGAGCGAGCCGATGGTGCCTGCCGCCACCGCCATCCAGTCGGTGAAGCTGGCTCGGGCGGGTAGCTCAGCCACGGTCTGAGCCAGCCGGCTTGGTGTTGCTTGCCTGCTCGTTTGATTTGCCGGACGTCGTGGTTTCAACGCTAGCCGTCTGACGATCGTCCTTCGCCCCGCGCGTATCGACCGAAACCGTTGCCGAAAGGCCCGGCACCAGGATCTTGCGCGCTTCCGGCCCTGCGTCGACCCGGATGCGCACAGGTACGCGCTGCACGATCTTGGTGAAGTTGCCCGTGGCGTTGTCCGTGGGCACCAGCGCGAAGCGATTGCCCGTTCCCGGAGCGAAGCTGACGACGGTGCCGTGGATGTCCTCGCCGGGAAGGGCATCGACTTCGATGTGGACAGGCTGGCCGATACGCATCAGCCCGATCTGGGTTTCCTTGAAGTTCGCGGTGAGATACATCGCCCCTACCGGAACGACTGTCATCAAACGTGTACCCGCCTGTACATATTGACCGACGCGGACGCGCTTGTCGCCGATGCGACCATCAGTCGACGAGCGCAGCACGGCGCCGTGCACGTTCACCATCGCCGCCGCGAGCTGGGCCTGGCCGTTCTGGACTTGCGCCTCGCCGGTTTTGATCTGAGCCTGCAGCACTGCGATCTGCCGCTTGGCGTACAGCAATTGGGCCGCGCTCGAGCGTACCGCGTTGCGGGTCTGTGCCAGTTGCGCATCGGCCTGAGCGAGCTGCGACTTGTACTGATCCGCCTGCTCGTGCGATTCACCGCCCGCTGCCGCCAACGGCCCGTAGCGCGCAACCTGGATAGCGGCCAGGCGCTGCGAAGCCTGGGTCTGGCCGACGGTGGCCTGAGCCTTCGCCAGTTCGGCTTCGCTCTGCGCGATCGTGGCGTATTGCTGCTCGATCTGCGCCTTGGCCTGCTCGATGCTGGCCTGTCCCTGGGCGATCTGTGCCTGGGCTTGGCCGGCCTGGGCGTCGTAATCCTTGGATTGGACGCGGGCCAACACTTGGCCTTTACGCACATCCTGGTTGGAACCGACGAACACTTGCTCGACATAGCCCGAGATGCGCGGCGCGATATCGACCTGGTCGGCATCGAGATAGGCGTCGTCGGTGCTCTGCTGGTAGCGGCCATACGTCTCGTGCTGGATCAACCAGAACACGCCTCCGCCGAGGGCCGCGACGCCTGCCGCGATCAGTGCAATACGCGCGCCTGGCCGGGATAGCGGTGAGGGCTTTTTCTCGCCTTCCCCGCCATGCGTTGCGTCCTCGTGGCGGTCCCGGTCGAAGTGTTCACCCTCCGAAGCCTCGTCTGTCATCTGCCTGGTTCTCGCTGCTGCTACCTGATTCGCGTACCCTGGAGTACACTTTCTCTGAAAGCGCCATCACTTGACCCTTGTCAATGAAAAAGTGTACGCTAGGGTACAGTAATAGATAATGAGAGAACGAAACGAGAGGACTTCCCCGGCCATGGATAATCCAGAAAATGAAACAGGAGGCCTTCGGGCCGCCCGCAACGCCGAGCGTCGCCAAGCTATCCTGGCGGCCGCGCGGCAATCGTTCCTGGAGCGCGGCTATGCGGACACGTCCATGTCGGGTTTGCTCGGCGCCGCGGCGCGGTCCAAGGCCACGTTGTGGAAGCACTTTCGGTCCAAGGAAGAGCTATTCGCCGCCGTCATCGATGATATCATTGCCGAGTTCAGCGCCGATGTCTCGGCGGCACTCCAGCCCGCTCAAGGCCTGGGCTATAACCTGACGATTTTCTGCACCCGGTTCATATCGGCCCTGCGTTCGCCGATCGGATTGGCGACCTGTCGGCTTGTCATCATGGAAACTGTCCGATTTCCCGAGATCGGTCGTATCTTTGATGACCGCACGACCAAGCACTCTGAAAACGCTCTTCGGCCCGTGCTGGAGCGTGCGATCGACGAAGGCCGCCTCGCCCCCCGCCCCATCGAAGAAATGATGGATGTTCTTCTCAACCTCTGCGCCGGTCAGCAGCACCGGATGCTTTGGAGTGATCAAAGAATGGAAGATACCCAAACGCTTGCCCGGCGCTACGTTGAAGTCTTCCTCAGGGCGTTTGGTATCGGTTAGCCTTGGCTTTTCATGGTAAAAAGCCCCTCAATGTTCGGTCCGCTTCAATGGCGCAACGCCTGGCGAAAAGGCAAGTCGGTGCCATCCGCACCGGCGTCAGCCGGCATGCCCAGAAGATCGCGCAGCAGTGCCGTCACATCCACGTTGTCGAAAGAAGCAAGGCTTCCTCGGCGGGCGATGCCAGGGCCGGCAGCGACGAACAGCGCTGCCATCTCAGGCGCCGCATTGTCGTAACCATGGCTGCCGCCCGTCGAAGCTTCGGCAGGGCGCGTGGGCAACACTTGCCAGCCCACATCCGCCAGGCAGAACCACGGTGCTATGCGGGGGTTGGCGCCATAGCGAAGGCGTGCTGGGATAGCTTCGCGCGGCCAGCAGGTCATGTGCTCATGCGGTGCCAGCAAGGCATTCGCCAATTTGTCGGCATTGCCATTGGTAGGCTTCAGCGTGGCGAACGGACCTGTTTCGACTACACTGTACAAGGACGCATCCACGATGGTGTCGAGCGCGACGACACGCTCGCTGGAGGTTGCCGCCATGCCGTGGTCAGCCACAATCACCAGATCGGCCTTGCGCCCGATCTTGCGCAAGCCCGCGATAAGCGAGCCGATAGTGCGATCGACCTGCGCGACGGCCTGGGTGGTCCGCGGATCGTCCGGGCCATAGTTGTGGCCGGCAGTATCCACTGTATCGAAATATAGCGTCACGAACCGAGGACGAACCTTGGCCGGGCGACGCATCCAGTCGAGAACTGTCTCAACCCGCTGCACAGGGGTTACGGCACCGTCGAAGTGCTGCCAGTCTTGTGGGCGAGTGCCGCCGTCATCGTGCGGCCAGGGCTTCTCTATACGTGTTCCACCCCAGGCGATGGTTGATCCAGGCCAGAACATCGCCGCAGTACGAATGCCGGCCTTTTCCGCCGAGACCCAAAGCGGTTCTGCCTCGCTCCACCAGAACGGGTCTTCGCTTGCCATCGTGAATACCTCACCAGGGCGGCGCGGGTCTTCGAAGCGGTTGGCGACGATGCCGTTGTGATCGGGGACCTTTCCAGTGGCGATCGCCCAGTGGTTGGGAAAGGTCTTGCTGGGGAACGAAGGTCGCATGGCAGCGCTGATGCCATGCGCGGCAAGAGCCGATAGGTTTGGCGTGACGCCGCGTTGTAGATAGTCGGCCCGGAAGCCATCGATCGAAACGAGGATGACTACGGGAGATTGACGCGGGTGCGCGGCGACCGGCACGCATGGGAACAGCGCGGCAATGCCGGTGATGAGGCATAGGAGGAAACGGAGCATCCGGATGCTTTAGGCCGCCGTCTATGACGTTGCGATTGCACCTTTATGTTTAGACATACGGCAAGCGTGATCCTTGGGGACGATCGAAACGCCACGACCGAGAACGCGTTTCGGTACCGCCGCGTGGCAGGATCTTCTGATGCGTTCACGAACCTTGGCGTTCCCGGCTCCATAGTCGCGACGTACATCGTAGCCCCGATCGCCGCTGGTAGCGGCCTGCAGAGCCGTGGCATTTATAGCGCACTGCAAACCGCGCATTCAGGCTAACTATTTATAAAATAATAGAAAATCCCATATTTCTGAAAATTTCACAGCATTGCCCGAAAGTTTCAAAAATGAGACGCATTCGTGCCGGTCGCGTGTCTCAGAACTGCAACAGGTGCTTGCTTTTAACGGCGCCAGCAAACGACGGCAGAGCAACCGTCGCTCGCTGAAACCGTCGCCAAGCAGCTCAAAGGCATACCATGAAACTGACCACGTTCGTCACCACCGCAACCAGCGGGATCGCCATCGGCGCTGCGGTCTTTGCAGTCCCTTCGTTTGCGCAGTCTACTGGCGCCATGGATTTCGAAAAGTCCGAGATCGTCGTCACCGGCCAGAATGCGAAAGGGGTTGCCGGCGTGCAAATCCCCGACACGACCAAGGCCAAGCAGGTCCTCACGCAGGAATTGATCGCGCGGGGAACGCCGGGCCAGACGATTGACGAGACCATCAACCTGGTTCCGGGCGTCGTCTACAACAACAACGATGGGTACGGATCGTCGGGCGGCAACCTCATGATCCGCGGCTTTGACGATACCCGCATTTCGCAAACGTTCGACGGAATGCCGACCAACGACACCGGCGGCTATGCGATCTACGGCAACCAGCAGCTCGACCCCGAACTGATCGATCAGGTCAACGTCAACCTGGGTACAACCGACGTCGATTCGCCGACAGCCGCCGCAACCGGCTCTACGGTCAACTACCGCTCGATCGATCCTTCCGAGGATTTTGGCGCGCGCATGGTCGGCACGGTCGGCGACTACAACAAGATGCGCTTGTTCGGGCTCATCAACACCGGCAACCTCAACGCATCGGGTCTGCGTGCGTGGGTCTCAGCCTCGAAGGATACTTACGACGCGCTTTATGGCAGCAATGGCAAGATCAACAAAACCCAGTTCAATGCCAAGGTCTATCAGCCGTTGGGCAACAACGGTGACTTCATCTCGCTGGCCGCCCACTACAATTTCAACCGTAACAACTACACGTCCGACTGGCTGCTGAGCGAGACCAGCGGCATCCCGCTGAACAAGGAGGAGCGCGACGATTACACCGTTGCCAGTTGCTCCGTCCCCGAAGGTACCAGTGGTAAGGCCGATTCTGCCAGTTCATGTGGCAGCGCCTGGGAATCGCGCTACAACCCTTCACGCACCGCCAACATTCGCTTGAACTCGCGGTTCACGCTGAGCGACAAGATGGTGCTGACCGTCGATCCGTCGTTTCAGTACGTCTCGGCTAATGGCGGCGGCACCGTCACGGCCAATGAAGGATCGTACAGTGGCGTTAACGGCGTCACGAGCGGCCAGATCGGCGGTAAGTATTATTTCGGGGGTAAGGATCTCAACGGCGATGGCGACACATTGGACTCCGTACGCTTGTCAGCGCCCAGCCAGACCGTCACCAACCGCCTCGGCCTGATCGTCTCGCTGCGCTATGACATCGATGAGAACAACCGAGTTCGCGTCGCTTACAGCTACGATCGCGGCCGCCACCGTCAGACCGGTGAACTGGGCTATCTGAAAGAGAATGGCGAGGCCGAGAATTACTTCAACAACGACGACCCGCTCACGGATGCAAATGGCAACGTCGTCCAGAAGCGTGACCGGTTGTCCTACGCAATCCTGCATCAATTTTCCGGCGAATATTCGGGCGATTTCGTAGACAACAAGCTGCACCTGGCAGCCGGTGTCCGCGTTCCGTTTTTCCGCCGCAACCTGAAGCAGAACTGCGTGACGACGGACGCCTCAGGCAACGTCAACTGCTACACGACCGAGGCGGAAACCGAAGCTGCGCTCGCCGCCAATTCCAGCTACGCCGCCCCGCAGCGTCGCACTTTCAACTGGAGTCGCGTTCTGCCGACCGCCGGGTTCACGTATGACGTCGCGCCCAGCACGCAAGTATTTTTCAACTATTCCATGGGCATGCAGGTTCCGGGGACGGACAACCTGTACCAAACGTTCTACTACGCCCAGGGAACCGAAGGGGCCAAGGCGCCGAAGGCTGAAACTTCCAACAACTTCGATGCCGGCGTCCGCTATCGTACGGGTATCATCCAGGCCTCGCTGGGCGCTTGGTACACCATATTCCAGAACCGTTTGTCCTCGGCTTACAACCCCGAAACAGACAAGACCACGTATACGAACCTGGGAACCGTGGATCGCTATGGCATCGATGCGACTTTCGCGATCCAGCCTGACCGCCACGTAAAGGCTTACGTCTTCGGCTCCTACCTATGGTCCAGCATCCGGGACAACGTGCAATATAACAGCGCGGGAGATACGTACGCTACCAAGGGCAAGATGGAAGGCGGGGTTCCGCACTACACCTTGGGCGCGCGCCTTGAAGGCAACACAGGGCCGGTATCCGCCGGGATCGAGGCCAAACGGACTGGTTCGCGTTACTATAACGACCAGAACGAACCGATGGTCAGCGGCACCAACAATTGGGGTGCGAAAGTCCCCGCTTACACCGTCGTAAACTTCGATGCGCGCCTGAACCTGGACTTCCTCGGGCTCGACAAGACCTATGTCCAGGCGAACGTGACGAACTTGTTCGACAAGTTCTACTATGGTTCATTCGACGATGCGGGGCCATCGACGAGCAGCACGGTCTACACCTACCTGGGTGCACCGCGCACTTTCTCGGCTTCTATCAGCATGCAATTCTGATCGCCGCCATTCTGATGGAGGGGGGTGCCGTAAGGCCCCTCCCTCTTCAGGAGGCCGGACAGCGCGTTATCGCCGACGGTTCAAACTGGATTAGAACCCCGCAGAAGCAACAAGCCACTGCCGAATTGGCGCATAAAGCATGACAAATGCGGCCGCGATTACAACAACCTTAAACGTTGCCGTTTCATACAGCTTTCGTTCCATAGACATCCCTCTCATTATTATTGTGGTGAGAGGTGTACCATGCAATCAAGGTTGGGCAAGCGGCTTTCTAGCCTTGTCACTGCGCTATAGCTTTTCAGCATTTAGCCCGGCGAAGTTACCTGCGGTTTTCGCTCGGTTTTCGCTCAAAGGCGACGTAGCGCAAAGTGACACGCAGCCAGCGCTTTTTCCGCCACGCAATCGTCGCAATTCATTCAACGCGTCCCGCACGGCGACACTACGAATGTTTGATTAGGTAGCGCAGGTTGAAGGGGCGGCTCAGGATAGAGACCGCCCCTCTCGCCATAATTAGAAGTGTACGATCACACCGGCCATCGGGCGGATGCTGCTGAAATCGTAGGTTTCAGCCTGCAGACGCAGACGCACACCGCTGTTGGTCGTGATGCCGCCGAGGCCGATGTCCTTCGGTCCGACTTCTACGCCAACGCCATAGATCCAGTCTTTGTTGTCGCCGTAGCCGTGACGACCATTGACCCACTGATAACCAGCGGATGCATAAATCATGCCGCTATCACCAGCGCGCGCACCAACCCGACCGCGAACACCATATTCCCAGTCGATGTCGTTGAAGCCCTTGGTCGCGTTACCTTCGGCACCGACGAACACCGGCCCAAGAGGAATGTTGACGCCAGCAACGCCGCTGAGCAGGCCACCGTTCATGCGACCGCCGTTGGGCGAGCCAAATTCGCTACGACGATCGAACGAATGATAACCACCGAGGACGCCGAAATAGGGCTCGATGCCGAACGCTGGCGTACCGTCAGGTGCCGTTTCCGTGGTCGCCGGCGCATCTGCTGCTTCCTGGGCGAACGCGACGGTGGGCAGCGATGCAAGCATGGCGGCTGCGATAAAAAACTTCTTCATTGGGTGCTCCGAAAAATCAATCACCGACGTGCGGTGTCCAGCGTGAACCAGAAACTCGGGCGGGAGTTGCAGAACAAAGCATAAATAGTCACAATAGTGTCATTTATGCACCACCCCGGAACGGGACGTTTTGGGATGAGGGGAGCGCCTCGATTGCCTATGCCAAACGTACGCATCAGGGCTACGCATGCCGAAATTCCCAATGACGCGCGCCCCTGGTTTTCCTTCAGGCATGCTACGATTCGGGCGTGATGGAAGGACGGCTGATGCGGTCCTCGCCTGTGCGGGTAATCGGCGTCGAGTGACATTTGGCGATGCGACTAATGAAGCTTTTCTCGGGAGCGGATTTGGTACCAAGACCAAACCCCGCGCTGTTGGGTCTTCGTGTGAGAGTTCCCACTTAGCCAGCCAGCGAGGGCTCCGCGACCCATTCGCGCCGCAGGGCTCGACCGCCCAGTGCCAGCAGTGCCGCCGCGACTATGTAGAGCGCCAGCGCTGCCAGCAGCGCGTAGCGCAGGGACTCAGCGCCGTATGTCGGCGCCAACGTTTTGGACAGCGCCCCCAGTGCGTAGATACCACCGCCCAGACCGATCAGGTTGTTGATCAGCAGAAAGAACGCCGAAGCCGTCGCGCGGGCGGGTGGTTCCACCAAGTGCTGGATCGCGCTGTTGACCGGGCCGAGCCAGACGTAGGCCAGCGCTTGCGGCAGCAGGAACAGGACGAAGGCCAGCGGCACGCTCGAGGTCCAGATGCCACCGGCGTAGAGCGGCACGGCCAGGAAATAGGCAAGGCCCGGGAGCCAGGCGTAAAAGGCGCGGTCGGTACGGCCCAGTCGATCGGCCAGCGCGCCACCCATCAATACGCCAGCGCTGCCGCCCACCAGCAGCACAGCACCGAAAAACCACGAGGTTTCGACCAGGCTCAGCTTGAAGCTGCGTTGGAGGAAGCTGGGCAGCCAGAACGCCATTCCATAGCCCACCATCGAGCCGAATGCGGCGCCAAAGCTGATGAGCCAGAACGCCGGTTTGCGCGCCAGCAGCACGGCGACTTGCCCGAACCGCACGCCTTGGGCAGCCGTCACGGGGCGCGGGCGATCGCGCACGATCAGCTTGAAGAGCGGGGCAAGCAGCACACCGGCACACCCCACGACGATGAACGCTGTGCGCCAATCCACCCGCGCCGCGACATAACCGCCCGCCAGAACACCTGCCGCCGATCCCAACGGAATGCCCAGCGAATAGATCGACAGCGCGAAAGCCCGCTTTTCGCTGGGAAAATAGTCGCCGATCACTGCATAAGACGGCGCGACGCCGCCTGCTTCGCCGACCCCGACACCCAGGCGCGCGGCGAAGATTTGCCAGAAACTATGCGCAAAACCACAAAGCCCGGTGAACAGGCTCCAGATCACCAGCGATACGGTGATGACCCAGGAACGGCTGGTACGGTCTGCCAGCCACGATAGCGGCACCCCCAGCGTGGTATAGAGGATCGCAAAGGCCAGCCCGCCCAGCAGGCCCATCTGCGCATCGTCCAGCCCAAGGTCGGCCTGGATCGGTGCGGCCAGGATGGCGATGATCTGCCGGTCCACGAAGTTGAAGATGTAAACCGCCAGCAACATCCCCAGCACCAGCCGGGGCGATGCGGCGCGACGGGTTCGCTTGCTTTCCAGTGCTGGCACGGTCTCCACCCCTCCCATTTCGACATCCTGTGAACACAAGACGCGCCCTCACGCCTTAACCTTTGTCGGCATAAGGTCCAGATGCGGGACACTCTCGCCACTGGACTCGCGGTTTTTACCTATCTGGGCGATGGTAAGCTTGCACCAGATACGGATTCGCCAGCTTTTCATGAACACCCGCATTTTCCTCGCTTCGGGCCTCGCTGCCTTCGCCCTTGCCGCAGGGGTGCTGATGCTCGCCATCAAGCCGGGTAAGCCCGAGCCCGCGTCGCTGGCCGGGGCGCAAGTGGCGGCGGGCAAGGCCACTGCCGGATCGATCGCGCAAGTCCAGGTCTCGCCTGGCAAAGTGGCGAATGCTGGTGCGGACCAGGCCCCTGCCCCGCAGTCCACCCCGGCTGCAGTAAAGGACGACACTTTCATCATCAAGCGCATCCTGCCGATCAAGGGCGCGATCAAGTATGGCGAATGGCACTGGGACGAAACGGGCGTGCCCTCCGGCCCCATCGTCGTCACGGTGGACCTTGAAGCGCGCGTGCTGTCGATCTTCCGGGCTGGCTACGAGATCGGCGCAACGGCGGTGCTGCTGGGTGCGGAAGAAAAGCCGACGCCGCTGGGCGTGTTCCCGATCACTCAGAAGGACAAGGATCACGTCTCGAACATCTACACCGGTGCGCCGATGCCCTACATGCAGCGGCTGACCAATGACGGCATCACCCTGCACGGCTCCAACGTCGAGCGCGGCTATGCCAGCCACGGCTGTATCGGCATGCCCAATGCGTTTGCCGCCAAGCTGTTCGCCGCGACCCACCTGGGCGATAAAGTCTACATCACGCGCGGCAAGCAAGTGGGCATGGGCGACAACCTGGTCGGCGCCTGACGCCTCAAGCCTTCGGAGACGGCGGAGCGCGGCGAGCCGGCGCCTTGGCAAAGCTCCAGCCGCCCGCATTGGGCCGGGCGACGAGCTGCCCGATCGAAGCAGGCTGGCCCATCGACAGCATATCCAATAACCGCGCCAGGGCGCTGCCGCGCGGCTCGTCCTCACCCAGTTCACGTACGATCCGTGCGACCACCCGCAGCGCCACCGCGCGCGGTGCCTGGGGGCGATAGCGCAGGCCCATCGGCTCTTTTTTTACACACGAGCGCCATTCGAGCGCGGCCATCCATTCCAGCGCCATGTCGGCTTCCGCGATCAGCGCCGCGCTGCGGGCTATGGCAGCCACGTCGAGCCAATCCGCCTCGGCCAGCGCCTTGCGGATGCGGACCCGGTCGAAGCGGTCATTGGTATTGCTCGGGTCTTGCGCAGCAGCGACGCCTGCCGTTGCCAAAACCTCGGCCAGTTCGGTACGCCGCCAGTCGAGCACCGGGCGCAGCAGCGGGATCGGCGTGTTGGGTACGATCCCGCGCGCCCGCGCGCCGGCAAGTCCAGCAACACCGCTGGCGCGGTTGAGCCGCATCAGCAGAGTCTCGGCCTGGTCATCAGCATGGTGAGCAGTGGCGAGCGCGGCTAGGCCACGCTCCTCAACCCAGCGCGCCATCGCCGCATAACGCGCGGCGCGTGCCTCAGCCTGGATGTTGCCGGGGGCGACCGTGACCGGCAGTGTCGCATGGGGAACGCCAAGCCGATCGCACAACTGCGCGACGTCGACCGCTTCCTGCGCGCTTTCGGGACGCAGACCATGATCGACCGTCGCGGCTTCCACCCGCCCAGGCAGCGCGGTCGCCGCCAGCAGCAGCAAGGCGACACTGTCCGGCCCGCCCGACACCGCGATACCGAGCTTGGCGTCGGTGTCGGTCGCTTCCGGCCACAACGCATCCAGCACCGCGCGCAGCCGCGCCACGGCGGTTTCCGGAAGCGTCAACGCACGGTTAGCTGCACGTGAGTCCATTGCGCGTGGCGTTGTACACGCCGCTCAAGCGGCCAGCCGCTTCGGAGGCATAAGTCTGGCTGAATTCAGCCAGCGCGATGCAGGCCCGGCGGGTGTCCTTCATCTGCTTCATCGAGACGGCCAGGTACAACAGGCTGTCGGGCGCCCGATCTCCGCGCTTATCGGTCTGGAAGTTCTGGAGGAACCACTTCGCCGCCTCGCTGGGGTTGCCGTCATCCAAATAGGCGCGACCCAGCAAGTTACGGCCAAAGCTGGCGCGCGGGTGCTTGGGGTACTTTTCGAGGTAGAGCTTCAGTTGCTGCGCCGCCTCGGGATAGAACTTGGCTTCCCACAGACGGAAGCCGTAGCTGTATTCGTCCTCGCCCGGATCACCCGATTGCGGCCGGGCGATAGCCTCCACTGCGGCAAGGCGCGCGTTGGAGGGCGCGGCCGCAGGCCGGGTCGTCGGGCGGGTTGCGGCGGGCCGCTCCGGTACGGGGCGGGCAGGCGGCGGAGCGAGCGTGCTATCGGCGACCGGCGGCGGGAGAGTGCCGGGGGGCGGGGTAACCGGAGCCGGCTCGATCGGAGCGGGCGGCGGCGCGGCGAGCTTCGCCTCGATCATTCCGATGCGGTTGGTGTTCTGTTCGACTTGTGCCGTCAGTCGCGCCATTTGCTGCTCCACCGCATCCATGCGCGTCAGCAAATCGGTGACGGGGGTAGTCGCCGGAAGGCCGGGGGGCGGCGTCGGCACGGGAGCCGCTCTGATCTCAGGCTCGAAATACTTGCCATCGGCGCCAGGAAAAACTTTGCGCTGCAGCGCGCGGACTTCGGCTTCGACCTTTTTCAAGCGGGCATCGGTGCCGTCTTGCGCGAAAGCCGGCGTGGCGCCTGCGATCAACAGCGCCGCCCCTGCCGAACCGGCCAGCCAGCGCGCGACCATCCGCGATCCTCGCCGCACGTGAAACCTACCCATCAACATTGCTGAACTCCGTACCGGACTAGAACACGCTGTTTGGCAGCGCCCGGCAGAACCGGAAATTAACCGTGAATACGCGCGGGCTGTGTTGCCCAAAGCCCGGCCCCGTGTCGAGGCAGCGCTAGTCGGAAACCGTGGAAAGCGGCGTGGGTCCGCCGGGAGGCGGCGGCGTGGCGCCTTGCGAATATGGCAACGGAGCGCCAGCCGCCGACGCGGCCGCCGCAGCTGGCTGGCGCGGCTTTGGTAGCGGCCCGGCTGCAAGCGGGCTGCTGGACCCTGGCGTTGCCGGCGTGGCGGAACGGGCGATAAGGTCCGCCGGCGCCAGCGAGACACCCGACATCGTCAGCGGCTTGGTTGATAGCGGCGGGATCGCGCGACCGCCGACGGTGATCTGCAAGGCATCGGGCCTGCCGATCCGCAAGGTCGGGCCGGCAACGCCGTCCGGCACCGTCCAAGCCTCTCCGCGCTGAAGTTCCTTTTGGACGACCTGAGCGCCGCTCGCGTCCGTAACCTTGATCCACACCTGATCGCTGGCGGCTGTGAGCACGACCGGGCCGGTTGCGGCAACCGCAGGTGCCGCAGCGACCGGGGCCGGAGCGACGGGTTTGGCGGGAGCGGGCGTGCTAGTTGCCTGGTCCGGCAGCAGGCTGGGCAGCGCGCCTTCGGGCCGTAAGTAGCTGCTCCAGAACACCAATAGCGCCGCGATGACGGCGATCACGCCCAGCGCCGCGATCCATGCCAGCCGCCGAGAAGGCACTCGCGCCGGATCGCCGGGTTCGAAGCTGGGCAAGTTCGCCGGGCGCGAATACGTTTCCGCGTCAAGCTGGCGGCGCACGTCTTTGGCGATCACGGTTTCGTCGAGACCCAGAGCGCGGGCATAAGTACGCGCGAAACCGACCGCATAAGCGGGGGCGGCGAGATCACCGAAGCGGCCCTCTTCGATCGCGAGCAAATGGCGTTCGGCAATCTTGGTGCGTAGCGCGACATCGCCGCGGCTGAGGCCCGCTTCCTCACGCGCAGCACGCAGGCGCTCCCCAGCCTTCAGGTTCGCTTGCGGCTGATCTTGGCTTTCGGCGTTTTCCATTAAAATCCCGGCAGTGACAGATGCGACCCGCATATGCGCCTACCAAACCCCGCAGCACGCCAAAGTCAATCGGTGGCCGGACGGAGGCGGAAAATAATGCGGCAAACCTGCCCTGGTACGCCTAGAATCAGACCGGATTGGCTACCTCGTCCCTCGAAGAAGCCTTCAATCCACGGGGATACCGCGCTCGCTTGCCCATGCGGTCATGACCTCACGCAGGTTTGGTGGCGGCGCGGCGAGCCAGCCTTCCATCGCTGCGGTGATCGGGCCAAGGTCGATATGGCCCAGCAGTTCCTTGATCGGCCCGACTGAGGCCGGGGTAATCGAAAGCCGGCGGATGCCCAGGCCCAGCAGCGCCAGTGCCTCCAGCCGCCGTCCGCCCATCTCGCCGCAGACCCCGATGTCCACATTGTGGCCGTCCAACTCGCGCACCACCCGGCGCAGAAAGCGCAGGATCGCGGGGCTGAGCCAGTCGTAACGCTCCGCCAGCTTGGCATTGGATCGGTCTGCAGCAAACAGGAACTGGGTAAGGTCGTTGGTGCCGATCGACAGGAACGATATCTTGGGCGCCAGCAGATCGAGCTGTTCCACCAACGCGGGCACTTCCAGCATGACGCCATAGCGGATCACGTCAGGCAGCACTTTCTTGCGTTTGCGCAGATAGGCCAGTTGCCCCTCGAACACCTCCTTGGCGGCGTCGAACTCCCACGGCTCGGCTACCATCGGGAACATCACGTTGAGGGTGCGCCCCGCCGCCGCTTCGAGCAGCGCGCGCGCCTGAACCTTGAGCAAGCCATCGCGCTCCAGCGCCACGCGCAGAGCGCGCCAGCCCATCGCCGGGTTTTCTTCGCCCTCGCCATCGTCGTGGCGCAAGTACGGCAGCGTCTTGTCGCCGCCGATGTCGACGGTGCGGAACACCACCGGCTTGTCGCCAGCGCCCTCCATCACATCGCGATAGAGGCGCGTCTGGCGCTCACGCTGAGGGAGTGTGGCGGATACGAGGAACTGAAATTCGGTGCGGAACAAGCCGATGCCGTCAGCGCCGGTCATGCACAGGTTGGTGATATCGTCGCGCAGCCCGGCGTTGATCATCACCTGGATGCGCGTTCCATCGCGCGTGGTCGGCAGCACATCGCGCAAGCCGGCGTAGACTGCCTGGCGTTCGCGACTCTTGGCGAAACGCGTCTCGAACGCCTCGATCACGCCGGTCGAGGGACGCACCGCTACGCTGCCCTGGTCGGCATCGAGCAGCAGCGGGTCACCTTCGCGCACGACACCGCGAAGGCCCCGCACGCGGCCCAGCACCGGAATGCCCATCGCCCGCGCGACGATGACCACGTGGCTGGTGAGCGAGCCTTCTTCCAGGATCACGCCCTTGAGACGGCGGCGATCATACTCCAGCAATTCCGCTGGCCCGAGATTGCGCGCGATCAGGATTGCATCGTTGCGCAGCCCCATCGAGGCGGCAGTGCCGATCTGGCCGGAGACGATCCGCAGCAGGCGGTTCGCCAGATCCTCCAGATCGTGCATCCGATCGGCCAGCAAAGGATCGTCGATCTGGCGCATCCGCATGCGCGTGCGCTGTTGCACCCGCTCGATCGCCGCCTCTGCGGTGAGGCCGCTGTCGATCGCCTCGTTGATGCGGCGGGTCCAGCCTTCGTCGTAGGCGAACATGCGATACGTCGCGAGCACTTCCTCATGCTCTCCGCCGAGGCCGAATTCGGCTTGGCTGGTCATGCGGTCGATCTGTTCGCGCATTTTGTCGAAGGCCATGATCACGCGCTGGCGCTCGGCCTCGGTGTCCTCGGCAACGATTTGCTCGATCGTCACGCGCGGCTGGTGATAAACCGCCACGCCCGAGGCCAGCCCCTTGACCAAAGTCAGCCCGCGCAACTGCTCCGGCCCGGTCTGGGCAGAGATGGCACCGGTGCCTTCCTCGTCGATCAGGTCGGCGTTGACGATCAGTTCGGACAGAACCATCGCCACCGTCTGCAGCGCCTCGATCTCGATCTCTTCGTAGCGGCGCGGCTCGACGTGCTGGACGCACAGCACTCCCACCGCTCGCTCGCGGCGGACGATCGGCACGCCGGCGAACGAGTGATACTTGTCCTCGCCCGTTTCCGGCCGGTAGGAGAAGTCCGGGTGGGAGGCCGCTTCGGCTAGGTTCAGCGTTTCGATCTGGTCCGCGATCATGCCGACCAAGCCCTCGCCGATCGCCATGCGGGTGACGTGCACGGCCTCTTGCGCCAACCCGCGCGTCGCGAAGAGTTCGAGCATCCCTTCACGCAAGAGATAGACCGAACAAACCTCGCTGTTCAGGCTTTCTCCAATGACCTCCACGACGGTGTTCAGCTTGGCTTGCGCATTGCTACGCGACGCCATGACCTCGTGGAGGCCAGTGAGAATGGTTCGTGCTGCTTCGACGGCTCCGCTCTTCATGTCCTCAGGCGTACCGCAAAGCATCGCCTTTGGAAACGAGGCGAAGCCGTCAAATCATATAGCTTTCATAAAGTTCATCGGATTGCGCGGACGGGCCGCTTACCGATCCATGTCCATCACGCCCGAATTTCATGCTCGGGCATAGAGCGCGTCAGGACCGCGATATCTCTTCCTTGAGGCGGAGCTTGCGCTTCTTGAGGGCCTGGATCACCACGGCGTCGGGCATCGGACGGGTTTGCTCTTCGTGGAGCTGCCTTTCGATGCCGGCATGTTTGACCTGCAGGGCACTAACGTGTGAACTATCCATAGACGGTTCCTCCTCTTTAGGCCGGACCTGGCAACAAGGGTAGGATGGCGAGTGGTCCGAATAACGACTCGACATCAATGGCCCGGCGCAAAGACAATGGAACCACATCGGAGGCATCTTGCGAAGAGACCGAATGCTTCATATCGATGAGGCGCATGAATCCTGCGTCCGGCAGGTGCCAGATGCTGATCGTCGCTGCGGCGGCTCAATTGAACGGGAATTCTCGGCGTGACCGAAGAGGAAATGCGCAAACGCCTGGAAATTCTGAAGGTTGAGCACCGGGATCTCGATGCCGCGATCGACGCGTTGCAACTGGCCGGCTCGACGGATCAGCTTCAGATAGCCCGGTTAAAAAAGCGCAAGCTCAAGCTGAAAGACCAGATGATGCAGATCGAGGACTACCTCATCCCCGACATCATCGCCTGATTTTTGCATCCTGGCCCCCTGTGCCGATCAGGGACAGCGCCGTTTTCCCCCGCCATTTTAGGGTAAACGCCGTTGCCGCCGACTCGCGGTTGCGAAATATGGACGGTGCATGTCACAGCCGCTCACCCTCAACCCACGCATCGTCGAAGCGCTTTATTGCGAGGCGTTGGTCCTTTCCGACGAGGTCCGCCACGCCTTCACGCTATCGGGTCGGCTGGAGCGGTTCGGCATGAACGAGGACCCCGCCCGCGTCGCCTTTTCGAGCGAAGGGCTGCGCACCACGACGCAACTGATGCACGGCATTGCCTGGCTGCTGAACCACCGCGCTTTTTTCATGGGTGAGATCACCCGAGAGCACCTTCAACGCCACGGCCGCCTCGCACCTGAATTGGGCCATGCCGATCCCCGGCAGGTGGCGCATTTGCCTGCGGACATCGCGGAACTGATCGCCCAGACGCATCGCTTCTACGAACGGCTACTGCGCCTCGATGCGGGTTGGCGGCTGACAGGGGCCACGCCGATGACGGTGATCGAACGCCTGCGCGAACGGATCGAGCAACGGCTGGTAGGATAACATCCACCGTCCCGCGGCTCGACAGGCCGTGCCTCGGCCCCCATATCGCCAGCATGACCGAACCTGCCGAGACCAACGCCCTTTATGAAAACGCCGAGCGCGTGGCGCCGCTGGTTCGCCGCGTGCTGGCCCGCAACCCCTCGCCGTTCACCTACACCGGCACCCAGACCTACATCGTTGGTGACCTGGATACCGTCGCGATAATCGATCCCGGCCCGGACCATGGCGATCACCTCGATGCGCTGCTGGCGGCGATCGGCTCGGCCCGCGTCTCAGCGATCTGCTGCACCCACACCCACCGCGACCACTCGCCCGCTGCCGCGCCGCTCAAGGCGTTGACGGGCGCGCCGATCGTCGGCTGCGCTCCGCTCACGCTCGAGGATGACGGCCCGCGCGCCGATGCCGCGTTCGACACCACTTATGCGCCCGATCGCGTGCTGGCGGATGGTGAGCAGCTCCACGGCCCCGACTGGACGCTGACCGCGATTGCCACGCCGGGGCATACTTCCAACCATTTATGCTTCGCGCTGGCGGAAACCGGCGCGCTGTTTTCGGGCGATCATGTCATGGGGTGGTCCACCAGCGTGGTCTCCCCCCCCGATGGCGACATGACCGCGTACATGGAAAGCCTCGCCAAGCTTTACGCGCGGGAGCAGGACCGCGTCTATTTCCCGGCCCACGGCGCTGCGGTGACCAATCCGCGCCAACTCGTGCGCGGGATGATCGGCCACCGCCGCAGCCGCGAGCGGCAGATCGTGCGCCAGCTCGAAGGCGGCACCGGCCAGATCGCCGCGATGGTGCCGCAAATGTACAAGGGGCTGGACGAACGGCTGTGGGGCGCGGCAGGGCGCTCGGTCCTGGCTCACCTGATCGATCTGGAGCGCAAGGGTGAAGTGGTTCGCGACGGAGAAGAATGGCGCTTGGTCGCAACCTGAGCCCCGTTCTGAATTTCCGCTTGGGTCGCAGCCCTGCAATCCCTAGATAAGCCGCGCCCCGGCCCACGCGCCGTGCACAGGATAAAAAAAGGGACTGCCATGACCGTTATGCCCGCCGATCTGACCGGCATCGACGTGCGCGCCGAAATCGAGCGCCTGCGCAAGGAGCGCAATGCAGTCATCCTCGCCCACTACTACCAGAAGCCCGAGCTTCAGGACTTGGCCGACTTCGTGGGCGACAGCCTGGAACTGAGCCGCAAGGCAGCCGACACCGACGCCGAGGTCATTGCCTTTTGCGGCGTGAAGTTCATGGCCGATACCGCCAAGATCCTCTCGCCCGACAAGATCGTGGTGCTGCCCGACCTGGACGCCGGATGCAGCCTGGAAGATTCCTGCCCGCCGGACAAGTTCAGGGCCTTCCGCGAGGCGCATCCCGATCACATCGCGCTGACCTATATTAACTGCTCGACCGAGGTGAAGGCGCTGTCCGACGTGATCGTCACCAGTTCCAGCGCCGAGACGATCCTGCAGCAGATCCCGCGCGATCAAAAGATCATCTTCGGCCCCGACCGTCACCTGGGTGGCTACTTGTCGCGCAAGTTCGATCGCGAGATGCTGCTATGGCCCGGCGTGTGCATCGTCCACGAAGCGTTCAGCGAAACCGAACTGCTCAAGCTACGCGCCCAGCACCCCAACGCCCCGATCGCGGCGCACCCGGAATGCCCGCCGCACATCGTCGATCATGCGGACTATGTCGGATCGACCAGCGGCATCCTGCAGTACGCCAACACGATGCCCGGCGACACCCTGATCGTCGCCACCGAGCCGCACATCATCCATCAGATGCAACTGACGATGCCGAACAAGACCTTCATCGGCGCGCCCGGTGCGGACGGCAACTGCAACTGCAACATCTGCCCCTACATGGCGCTCAACAACCTCGAAAAGCTGTACCTTGCCCTGCGCGATCTCCAGCCGCGGATCGAGATAGAGGAAGGCCTACGCCTCGCCGCCAAGAAGAGCCTGGACCGGATGCTGGGCATGGCGAGCGGCACCATCGGCCTGGGTGACCTGGGCGCGCGATAATCGATCGCAGGTCCAGGCTATGATGCGCCTGGACCTGCCTCGTCTTTGATCGCCAACTGGCGAAATCAGGCAAGTCTTCCTACATTCGCCTCGACGGAGCGCACGGGCGCTGCCGGTGGCGATAAGGAGCTTTCTTGGGTTTGCGTGACGGTCTCGATTTGAGAACGCTGAAGGTCTGGTGCCTGCTGGTGCTGACGGCCATCTTCGCGCACGCGCTGGCCCCGGTGTCCGTGGCCGAAATCCACGCCGCCGGATCGCCGTTCAATCCCTCCACCGTCGAGGTTTCCACCGGCTACGATCGGCGCGAGGCAATCGCGCCACCCGCACTGAGCCGGCGCGATCCGGGCGACAGTGGCGACGATGTGGTGCCAAGCGAGGTTGCCCCGGCTATCGGGGGCCAAAGCCTCGTGCCCGCGACATTGTCGTTCCGAGCTTCCACGCTACCGACGCCCGCCAGCGAACCCGGCCTGCTGTCCAATCCGAGAGCGCCACCTACCGTCTGAACGCCACCGATCGGCTGCGGTCGATCATTTCCCACCGTTGCCCGGCCTCACTTGCAGGCCCTTTCGACAACGATGCGACAGGACGTTCGATGCCCCACCACACACCCTTGATCGGCACCATCGTCGCCGGTCTGGTGATCGCCTTCTTCATGGGGGCGATTGCCCATCGCCTCAAGATTTCGCCGATCGCCGGCTACTTGCTCGCCGGCGTTCTGGTCGGCCCGTTCACACCCGGCTTCGTCGCCGATGCAAGCCTTGCCGCCGAACTGGCGGAAATCGGCGTCATCCTGCTGATGTTCGGCGTCGGCCTGCATTTCTCGCTGCGCGACCTGCTTTCGGTCCGAAACATCGCGATTCCGGGCGCGCTGGTGCAGATAACCGCCGCGACGCTGATGGGCGTGGGCATCGGCTACATGATGGGCTGGACGCTGGCGGGCGGTTTCGTGTTCGGCCTGGCTCTATCGGTCGCCAGCACCGTCGTCCTGCTGCGCGCGCTGCAAAGCCGCAACCTGGTCGAAACCGAGCGTGGACGCATCGCGGTGGGCTGGCTGATCGTCGAAGATCTGGTGATGGTCCTGGCGCTCGTGCTGCTGCCGGCGCTGGCATCGGGCATGGCCAAGGGCGGTGCGAGCAGCGCAGCCCTGGCCTGGACGATCGGCGGCACCATGCTCAAGGTCGCCGGCTTCGTCGCGCTGATGCTGATCGTCGGACGGCGAGTGCTGCCCTGGGCGCTGCACTGGGTGGTCCACACCGGCTCGCGCGAACTGTTCCGCCTTGCCGTCCTCGCCATCGCGCTAGGCGTCGCGTTCGGCGCGACTTACGTGTTCGACGTGTCGTTTGCGCTGGGTGCGTTCTTCGCCGGCATGATCCTGGGCGAAACCCAATTGAGCCGCCGCGCCGCCGAGGAAACGCTGCCCTTGCGCGATGCATTCGCGGTGCTGTTCTTCGTGTCGGTGGGCATGCTGTTCGACCCGGCGGTGGTGACCCAGCAGCCGCTGCCGCTGCTGGTGACGGTGCTGACGATCGTGGTCGGCAAGTCGGTGGCGGCGTGGCTGATCGTGCGCGCCTTCCGCCATCCCAACGACACCGCGCTGACGATCTCTGCCAGCCTTGCCCAGATTGGCGAGTTCTCGTTCATCCTGGCTAACCTGGGCACCGAACTGCGCCTGCTGCCCGAAGAAGGCCGCGATTTGATCCTGGCCGGGGCGATGATCTCGATCTTCCTCAATCCCGTCATCTTCCGCCTCGCGGTCGGCAAGAAGAACCCCGCGAAATCGGCTGCGGACGCCAAGGCCACACCCAAGCGCCCTGCGTTGGAGCACGTCATCGTCGTCGGCTACGGCCGCGTCGGCAAGCTGGTGACGCGCGCGCTGAAAAGCACGCCCGGTGCGGTCCTGCTGATCGAGGCCCAGCCCGATCTCGCGCGCGATGCCCGCAACGACGGCTTCGAGGCGATCACTGGCAACGCCCTGGAACCGGGAGTCCTCAACGAAGCAGGGATCGCCCACGCCAGCCGCATGGTGATCGCCATTCCCGAAGGATTCGAGGCCGGCGCGATCGTCCAGCAAGTCAAAGCCATGCGCGCCGATCTGCCAGTGATCGCTCGCGCCCACAGCGACGATCAGCTTGCCCACCTCGTCAAGCATGGCGCCGACGACGTGGTGCAAGGCGAAAAGGAAATCGCCCGCCGGATGCTGGAATTGATCGGGGCGAAACCCGCGAAAGCGAAGGCCGCCCCCGGCCCCGCGATTTCATCGGCAGGCATGGCGGCCAGTCCTGACAAGCCGGTCTGGACGCTTCGAAAGCCCCCGGAATGGTTCAAGTGGTCGATCTGGGCCGGGATCGCGCTGGCGGTGATCGTCCCGGCCGCCTGCGTGGTGACGCATGGCGAAGTGCCCGGCTACCGCGACTTGCCCTCGTTCACCGAGTAAGCCGTCAGCCCTCGCGCCACTGCCCCGGCGTGAGGTCGCCCAGTGACCATTCGCCCACTTGCCAGCGCACCAGCCGCAGCGTCGGGTGGCCGACCGCTGCGGTCATGCGGCGGACCTGGCGATTGCGGCCTTCGCGGATCGCCACTTCGATCCAGCAATCGGGCACCGATTTGCGAAAGCGCACCGGCGGATCGCGCGGCCACAAGTCCGGCGTATCGATCCGGCGCGCCTGGGCAGGCAGCGTCGGGCCATCATTGAGCGTCACCCCGCGCCGCAATTGCTCCAGCGCCGCCTCGTCCGGCTCGCCTTCCACTTGCACGAGATAGGTCTTGGCGATCTTGAAACGCGGGTCGGCGATGCGGGCTTGCAAGCGGCCATCGTCGGTCAGCAGCAGCAGCCCTTCGCTGTCCCGGTCCAGCCGCCCCGCCGGGTAGACGCTCGGCATTTCGATATAGTCCGACAAGGTGGCGCGCGGCGTCGGCGACTTCGCGTCGGTGAATTGCGAGAGGACGTCATAGGGCTTGTTGAACAGGACCAGGGTCATGGTTTCACCTCCCCCGGTTTATCGCCCGCCGGTTTATCGCCCGCTTTGGCCAGCGCCAGCGCGACGGCCAACAGCACCATCCCCGCCGCGTCTGCCAGGCTCAGTGTCTCGCCGAACGCAAGCCATCCTACCCCCGCCGCGATGGCGGGCTGGGTCAGCAGCGCCAGCCCGATCACCAGCGGCGGGAAGTGTCGCAGCGAATAGATCAAGAACCCCTGCCCCACGAGCTGGCTGGAAAACGCCAGCGCGATCAGCGGCGTCCAATCGCTCGGCAAGATCCGCTCACCCAGCAGCACCGCGATGAGCAGCATCACCGGGATCGAGCCGATGGTGGAGACCGCCAGCACCGAGAACTGGCCCAGCCGTTCGCGCGCGGCGTTGAGCATCACGATGTAGAAGGCGTAGAACACCCCGGCGAGGATGCAGTACAAATCGCCGATCAGGTTGGCGTGGCTGATCTCCAGCGAACCGCCCATCAGCAACCCGGCGCCGACCAGCGAAGCCGTGATCGCCGCCAGTTCCAGCGCGCGCGGCGGTCTGCGCGCGGCGATCACGCCCCAGGCCATCACCAGGAGGCCGCCCGAATTGCCGAAGAGAGAGGCATTGCCCATCTTCGTCTGCAGGATGCCGACGTGCCAGGCCGCCAGGTCCAGCGCGAAGAACACCCCAGCACCCACGAGCAAGATTGCCAGCTTGCCGCTGATCCGGCGCTGCTGCGCCGGTTCGCGCAGCGCCAGCACAGCGAGCACCGGCAGCGCCAGCGTCAGCCGCCAGAATCCGGTGGCGACTGGCCCGGTATCCGCCAGCCGCACCAGCCACGCGCCCAAGGCCAGCGCGACGTTGGCCGCCAGTAGCGCCAGCAAGTGTCGCGGCGCCCAGCGAGCACTCGCGGCAGGTGCTGCGGGCGGCGGAGCGGTGGGGGCGGAAGCAGCGGTCATGCGCCGCCCCTACCCGTCCTGCGTCAGTCGCGCAAACCGTGGCGCGACGGCATCAACCGAAGAGGCGCGAACCGCAAATGGACCCGCGCCTCCGATTTTCGCCAGGCTCGCCTTACTGCGGCTCGATCACCATCGGTTGCCCGCGCGTCTTCCACAAAGACCAGCCGACGCCGCCCGCGATCAGCGCCAGGGTGACGCCCAGGCTGACCAGCGGCGGGAACTTGGCCCCGCCCATCGCGAAATCCGCGATCAGGATCTTGCCGCCGATGAACACCAGCACCAGCGCCAGCGCGTACTTCAGGTAGTGGAAGCGATGCACCATTGCCGCCAACGCGAAGTACAGCGCGCGCAGGCCCAGGATCGCCATGATGTTCGAGGTGTAGACGATGAAGGTGTCCGTCGTGATCGAGAAGATCGCGGGCACCGAATCCACCGCGAACACCAGGTCCGCCAGGTTGATCACCACCAGCGCCAGGAACAGCGGCGTCGCGGCCCAGACCATCCGGCCCGCAGCATTGGGTTCGCGCACGAAGAAGTGCTCGCCATGGTGCGCCTTGGTCACGCGCATGAGGCGCGAAATCCAGCGGATCACCGGGTTGTTGCCGATGTCCGGGTTCTCGTCCTTCGCGAACAGCATCTTCACACCGGTGAAGATCAGGAACGCGGCGAAGATGTACATCACCCAGTGGGCCGAGGCGACCAGCGCAGCGCCGCCCGCGATCATGATGCCGCGCAAAAAGATGACGGCCAGGATACCCCACAGCAGCGCCCGGTATTGGTACTTCGGCGCGATCGCAAAGAAGCCGAAGATCATCGAGATGACGAAGACGTTGTCGATCGAGAGCGCCTTCTCGATGAAGTAGCCGGTGTAGAAGTCGATCGCGGGCGCAGAGCCTTTGGCCCACCACACCCAGCCGCCGAACGCCATGGCGATGGCGATGTAGAACACCGAAAGCCTAAGCGATTCGGCAATGCCCATCTCGCGGTCGTCCTTGTGCAGGACGCCGAGGTCGAAGGCGGTCAACGCCAGCACCAGCACCGCAAAGGCGAGCCAGAACCAGGCGGGAGTGCCGAGCCAGTCGGCGAAGAGAAATTCCATGTCAGATCACCCTGATCGGCCAGAGAACGATACGCAGCCTCACGCTCAATGCGCCAGCGTGGCGGACGGCAGCAGACGGGCGAGCTTTTCGCGCAGCCTCAGCTTGCGGGTGCGCAACCGGGCGATCTCGATTGGATCGGCAATGCGCTGGCGCCGCGCCTGGGCGATCAGGGTGTCGAGCTTCTGATAATGCTCGAGCAGACGGTACATGGTGTCGGTCATCGTAGTTCCCTTATCGAACGAAAGTTGAGTTCGATCGGGTTGGTCGATGCAAGGTTTGGGAGTTCGGGCGTCTGATTTTCCAAGGCCCGTCAATAACCTGCACCGGTTTCACCCGATGCGGTCCGACATCACGAGGCGCTGTTGGTGGTATGAAACCGCCGCTTGCGCCACGCCAGAGGGGCCCGGCCCGCAAATCGCTTAATACGACACGGCTGCTCCGCTTTCAAGCCTTTCGCGCAAGATCGCTTGCGCGGCCTCCTGGATTTGATATTAATGTGATATCACTTTTAGGGGAAAGTCGATGCCTGAGTCGCATCAACCAATCAGTTCCAGTCGCGAAACCGTGGCGCGCACCATGAGCGGATACGTCGCCCTTGTGCTGTTCATTGTCCTGCTTGTCGTGGTGATCGGATCGATCGCGGGAATAGCCGGTAGCGAGCCGAGCGACGCGCAAGTCGGCGGGTTCCTGGCCTTCATCATCCCGGCAGTGCTGGTGCTGGTGCTGTTGGCGATCGGGTTCTACATGATCCAGCCCAACCAGGCCGCCGCGATCACCTTGTTCGGCAGCTATCGCGGCACCGATCGCGCCTCGGGTTTGCGCTGGGTGTGGCCATGGATGACCAAGACCAAGGTCTCTGTGCGCGCCAACAACGTCGTGTCCGAAAAGCTCAAGGTCAACGACTTGCGCGGCAATCCGATCGAGATCGCCACCAACGTCGTGTGGCGCATCGCCGACACCGCGCAGGCGCTGTACGATGTGGACGATTACCGGGCCTTCGTGAATGTGCAGATCGAATCGGCGGTGCGCTCGATCGGATCGCGCTATGCCTACGACGATGTCGAGGATGCCGAGATCACCTTGCGCGGCAGCCACGAGCAAGTGAACCGCGAGTTGCGCACCGAACTGATCGAGCGCTTGCAGGTCGCGGGCATCACCGTGGACGAATGCGGCCTGACCCACCTCGCCTACGCGCCCGAGATCGCCGGGGCGATGCTGCGCCGCCAGCAGGCCGAAGCCGTGATCGGCGCGCGGCGCAAACTGGTCGAAGGCGCGGTCTCGATGGTCGAGATGGCGCTGAGCATGTTGTCGGAAAAGAACGTGGTCGAACTCGACGACGAACGCCGCGCAGCGATGGTGTCCAACCTGATGGTCGTGCTGTGCGGCGAGCGCGATGCCCAACCCGTGCTCAACACCGGCACGCTGTACCAGTAACGCCGCCTGACGCATGCCCGATCCCGGTAAGACCAGCCCCGGTAAGCCCAATCCCGGCAAGAAGGCCTTCCCGCTACGCCTCGATCCCGCGCTCTACACCGCGCTGGAACGAGCGGCGGCGGCGGACTTCCGCTCGGTCAATGCCGAAGTCGAAGTGCTGCTGCGCGAGGCGCTCGCCCGGCGCGGCATGAAGGTGGAGACCACCGAGCCAGCCCGGCGCGGACGGCCTCCTGCTCAAAAGGAGGATGAATGATGTTGCACAAACTGTTCGATAAAGAGCCTTGGTTCGCTCCCAGGCGCTATGGCTATGGTTCGGGCCTACCGATCACCTGGCAAGGGTGGGTGCTGCTGCTGAGCTACGTGGCCTTGGTCATCGGCATTGCCCGGCTCGGCGCCCACGCCTCGCGCGGCACACATATTGCCACACTGGCCGCGATCTTCCTGGCGACGTGTTTGTTCTCGGTCATCGTCGCCCGGCACACCCGCGGCGGCTGGAAGTGGCGCTGGGGCAAGAAGGACTGAGCCAAAACCCGTCCCGTCGCGGGACGATGCAAAGAGCGTTCACACCTTGGCGACAATCCCGCGTTAGCGTCGGCGGCATGAATCGCCTCACCACGCTCGCCGCCGTCTCGCTCACCTTGCTGGCGACCGCCGCCCATGCTCAGAGTGCCCCGTACACCGTGGTCGAGACCGGGCGCAGCTACGCCCGCCTGCAGGACGCGGTGGACGCGATCGGCAGCGGGCGCGGCACCATCCGCTTCGCCTCGCTGCGCTATTACGACTGCGCGGTGCAAGGCGCGGGCGACGTGACTTATCAGGCACAAGTGCCAGGCGAGGCCATTCTCGACGGCACCACCTGCGAGGGCAAGGGCGCGCTGGTGCTGCGCGGGCGTTCGGCGCGGATCGAAGGGCTGGTGTTCGCCAACATCCGCGTGTCCGACAAGAACGGCGCCGGTATCCGGCTGGAAAAAGGCAACCTCGCCGTCTCGCAATCGTGGTTCCGCGACAGCGAGCAAGGCATCCTCACCGCCGACGATCCGGCCAGCACCATCACCATCGACAAGTCCACCTTCAGCCGCCTGGGCACTTGCGAAGGCTCGGGCTGCGCGCATTCGATCTACGTCGGCAACTACGGCGCGCTGACCGTTACCCGCAGCCGGTTCGAGGCCGGCACCGGCGGCCACTACGCCAAGACCCGCGCCGAAAAGGTGCAGATCCTCAACTGCAGCTTCGATGACACCCATGGCCGCGCCACCAACTACATGATCGACTTGTCCGACGGCGCCACCGGACGCATCGCGGGCAACTGGTTCGTCCAGGGGCGCGACAAGGAGAACTACTCCGCCTTCATTGCGGTGGCCGCCGAACACCGCAACCACCCCTCGGGCGGCCTGCTGGTCGAAGGCAACGATGCCCGCTTCGCCCCCGGCATCGATCGCAGCAGCGCCTTCGTGGCCGACTGGTCGGACGATGCGGTAAAGATGGGCGCGAATACTCTGGGCGAAGGGCTCAAGCGCTACGAAAAGCGCTGAGGGTTTTGGTGGGGGGGTAGTTTATTGCCCCCCCCCCACGAGCCGGCGACCGAGCATGTGAGGTCTCGGTTATTTTCGTTGATGGCGCGCAGCCGTCCAACGCTTGATCAGCAAGACAACCATCCCCGAAACGACGGTAGTTAAAATCCACCCGCTTGAGATGATTAGAAGGGCCAACCCGCCCATCCCTTCCCAATCATTGACCCGCCCAACGGCTACGTAACTTGCATATAGAGCGATGACAGGGACAAAAGCTGTCGCAAGCAGCGCGAGAATGGGCCGCGATCTCCACCAGAGCGGGGCTATAACCCCCGCCATTGCCGCTGTGATCCATATCGCGATGACCATGTCCATTCCGCCACCTTATATCACCCCCTCACACTCGTCATTCCCGCGAGGGCGGGAACCTATCTGATGGTAGTTCGGATTGAGGTGACATCAGTAATGATGGATAGGCGCATGCCTGCCCCAAAGGTTGAACCCGCGCCATCCGCGCCCTAGGTTAAAGGGCATGAGCCCCGCTCTCTTCCTCCGCGTGCGTCTGTGGACGCTGCTTCTGCTGGCCGCGATCGGTTTGCAGGCGGCCAGTCCGATTCGGGCGCCGCTGGACCGGATGCAGGGTTCGGCCTTCAGCGCGGCGACGGTGGATGTGGCGCTTGCCGGCAATCGCAAGGCGGAGAATGCGGCATCGGCCGTGCAAGTCATGCCGCCGTTGCCGGCGCGCGCCGTGCTGGTACACGCTCCCGCGCTTCCCGCGTTCGCCCTTACTGCCCCATACCGCCTGCGTCCCGAGGCGCGCGGCCCGCCCCCGCGTGAGCATCCTGCGCGCGCGCCTGACAGTACGGCCCCGCCCCTCGCCTGATTCGATGTGATCCGGCGCGCCCTTTGGCGCGCCTGTTTTTCCCAGAACCAGGACTTACCAACATGAACACCGACACCATCGGCGTCACCGCCGAAGCCGACCGCGCACGCATTGCCACGCTGCTTTCCCGCTATCCGCACAACGCCCCCGAAGAGCTGGCGCAAATCCGTCGCTGGTTCAAAAAGGAGGCCTCCGCGCTCGACGTCGGCTTGCTCGCCGCGGACCCCGCCGTCGCCGACCAGTATCGCGCCTACCGCGCCGTCCACCATGATCGCTTTTCGCCCAAGGATTGGCTCCGGGCCGCCGGCTTCGTCGGCGTGGCGGTCGCTTTGGTCGGCGGCATGATCGCGCTGATGCCGTGACAAATGCCGGGGCGCGCGCCGCTTGGCCGCGTCCCGGTTTCCTTAAAGCAAGTGCCCGGTACGATCGCGCTTGGTTTCGAGATAGCGCGCGTTGTGGACGTTGGCGGGCAATTGGTGCGGCACGCGTTCCAACACGGATACGCCGACCTGTTCCAACGCCGCCACTTTGGCCGGATTGTTGGTCATCAGCCGAATCGCGGTAACGCCCAGCAAGTCCAGCATCCGCGCCGCCACCGGAAAGTCGCGCGCTTCGGTCGGCAGGCCGAGGCGGTTGTTGGCGTCCACCGTGTCATAGCCCAGATCCTGCAGCCGATAGGCGCGCAGCTTGTTGATCAGGCCGATCCCGCGCCCTTCCTGGCGCAAGTACAGCAGCACTCCCCAGCCCCCTTGCGCTGCCTCCTGCGCCATTGCCTGTAGCGCGGTATCGAGTTGCGGCCCGCAGTCACACTTGAGGCTGCCCAGGATATCGCCGGTGAGACATTCGGAATGCAACCGCACCAGTGGCGCGCGGTCGCCGTTCTGGCTGCCGATGATAAGCGCGACATGTTCGCGCAGATCATCCAGCGCCCGAAACGCGATGATCTCGGCGTCATCGCACGCCGCCACCGGCAGGCGCGCGCGCGAGGCGATCCGCAGATGGCGGGTGTCCTTCCAATCCGCCAGATCGGCGGCGGACAACGCCTGCGCGTCGTCTACGATCGTCGGGCTGACCAGAAACGCAGGCAGGATGCCCGCCAGTCGCGCCAGTTCCATCGCCGTGCGCGCGGCCTCGCTGTCGGCGATCGGCTCGGCAGCGAAAGGCCCTTTCATGGGGTAGAGCAAGTCGAGCGCCGGATCGGCCACCGCGCGCGCGGTTTCCAGATCGAAGGGCTCGGCTGCACGAATCAGCACCGGCGCTTCGGGCACCGCCGCCTCGCGCTGGTTGGCGAGCTTTAGCGTCACCGCGCGGGCGGCGGAGATCAACATGCGCGGCGCCGTCACGCCGGGCGCGAACCCGGTTTCCGCCGGCAGCAACACCAAGCCCGCCACGGACACCGCCCAGCCATGACGCAACGCATCGAGCGCCAGCGCCACTCGCCGCGTGCCCGTGCCGCTAGACGGCGCAGCCGAGGTCAGAGATCGAACTCGGTGATCAGCGGGATGTGGTCGCTCGGCTGCTCCCACCGCCGCGTCTCCTCAACGAAGCGGTGCGCGCGCGCCTGCGGCGCCAGTTCAGGCGAGGCCCACATGTGGTCCAGCCGGCGGCCCTGGTCCTTCTGGCGCCAGTAGCTGCGGTAAGACCACCAGGAGTAATTGCGTTCGGGCGCGGGGATGAACTGGCGCCCCATGTCCACCCAGCCGTGGGCGCCCTGGAAGCGAGCCAGCGCCTCGACCTCGATCGGGGTGTGGCTGACAACCTTGAGCAGTGCCTTGTGATCGTAGACGTCGCTCTCCAGCGGGGCGACGTTGAAATCGCCCACGATCAGGGTCGGACGGTCGATCTTGTCGGCCCAGCGCGTCATGCGTTCCAGGAAATCGAGTTTCTGACCGAACTTGGGGTTCACCGTGCGGTCGGGGATGTCGCCGCCGGCGGGAATATAGACGTTCTCGACGATCAGGCCTTGGCCCGCACCGTGCAGTTCCACCCCGACATGGCGCGCCTCGGCATTGTCCTGCCAATCGAATCGACTGAACTCGGTGAACGGCACTTTCGAAACCGTGGCGACGCCGTGATAGCCCTTTTGCCCGTGGATCGCGCGATGGGTGTAGCCCAGCCGCTCGAACATATCGTGAGGGAACAGGCTTTCGGCGACCTTGATCTCTTGCAGGCACAGCACGTCGGGCGCTTGCTCGGTCAGCAGCCGCTCGACCTGATCGATGCGCAGGCGGACCGAATTGATGTTCCAGGTGGCGATTTTCATGGGCGCGGCTTTAGGTGGGGCGGGCCGGAAATGCCAGAGGGAGAGCCGCGACTGATGTTCGGTAATGCGCCGATCGGTGATGCGCCCTTCGGTAATTTGGGGGCGCTCCTCCACCATCCTGCCGTAATACGGTGGTGCCCCTCCACCATCCTGCGGATGGTCCCCCTCCCCGTTTCGGGGAGGTAAAGGAAAACCCTCGAGCCGGGGGCAGAGGCTCGAGGGTTCCAGTAAGCGTTCGTCACGCTAATCGGTACGACCCGTTGGGAGGCGTGGGCAACAGGGGGGAAAACCCGCCTCAAGCCGTACTGACCAGTTCAATTTAGGAGCACTTGCCTTTCTGGCAAGTGAACGGATGAAAGGAAATTGTCGCTGTTTGTCGCTTCATCGAGGCGCTGGCGACCAGCCGTTCCTCACCGTCGACGAGACTAACGACGGCCTTGCGGGCGCGGGTCGGTCCAGCGAAAATCGGCTTCGGTAACCGGGACTCCGTAGCGCTGGTTGGACAACGCGATGGACGTGCGCTGGTTCTGCGAATCGAGCGCGACCCAATACGCCAGTTCCAGCCCGCCCGGCGCGGACGCCTTGCGCTGGAAGATCAGGGTGATGATGCCGTATTCAGGGTGCGAGCGGTCACGTACCTCGATCGAGATGACGTTTGGGTTGCCGGTGGCAAGCACTTTACCGAACTTCGCGACATCGCGCCTGGGATCGAGCACTGCGCCCAGTGGGCTGTTGCTGATCGGCCAGCGCTGAACCTGGCGTACTTCGTAATCGATGAAGGACAGCGCCTTGCCATCGCCGACGATGAGCATCTTGGCGCTCTTTTCGTACTGGAAGCGAATCTTGCCAGGACGCTTGAGCGTCAGTTCGCCGCGCACCGTGCTGCCGGCGCGATTGGTCTGCACGAAATCGGCCTTGAGCGTGGTAATCGCCCGCAATGCCGCCACGGCCTGGTCCAACTGCTTGGCATCGGCATCGGACGGCGCCCGGCTTTGCGCTTGCGCAGCCGCGACTGGAAGTAGAACTGGAACGCAAAACGCGGCCGAAACGGCCGCGCCCGCGCAGATACGAAGGGTCTTGGTAACGGTTCTCATGCAGGGTCCTCTCGGATCACCGCCTTGAACCGGCCGTGAACCTTACTTGATCTTGGCTTCCTTGAACTCGACATGCTTGCGCACGACGGGGTCATACTTATTGAAAACCATCTTCTCGGTCGTGTTCCGAGGATTCTTCTTGGTGACGTAGAAAAATCCGGTGTCGGCAGTCGAGACAAGACGGATCTTGACGGTTGCGGGCTTCGCCATGGCGGTTCCTAATGCTCTCTCGTTAAGCCGCCCTGGCAGGCCGGCCATAAAACCAGTCGGGCAGCTTACGCCGCCCTGCAAGGCTGCGGCCCATGCTTTAAGCTGGGCGCAGAGTCAAGCTTGCGGTCGTTTGGAAATCCGCTGAAGGCGAATTTCTCGGCACCGGGCCGCTTAAGAAACCCGGCTCAACAGCACCAGCGCGACCACACCGGCAACGATGCGATACCAGGCGAAGGGGGCAAAGCCCGAACGGCTGACGAACGCCATGAACGCCTTGATGACCACCAGCGCCACCACGAACGAGACGACGAAGCCGATCCCGATCTCGCCCCAGCCGACCGGGCCAGTGCCCGCCGCCAATTGCGCGCGGGCGCCCCACAGTTCCAGCGTGGAAGCGCCCATCATCGTCGGCACGGCCAGGAAGAAGCTGAATTCGGCTGCGGTGCGCCGCTCGATCCCCATCGCCAGCGCGCCCATGATCGTCGCGCCCGAACGGCTGACGCCCGGCACCATCGCCAGGCACTGTGCCAGGCCCACGCCGATGCACTGGATGGCAGGCAGTTCCGCGACGCCGGTAAGCGGGCCGGGCTTGGACACCTTCTCGATCGCGAGGATCGCGATGCCGCCGACGATCAGCGCCCAGGCAACGACGCTGGGTTGGCCCAGCAGCCCTTCGATCCAGTGCTTGAGCAGCAGGCCCAGCACTGCCGAGGGCAGGAACGCCAGCAGCACGTTGCGCACAAAGCGAATCGAGGTGGGGTTGAACTTGATCAGGCCCAGGCCAACCGCCATGAAGGTGCGCCAGAACTGGACGATCACCGCCAGGATGGCGCCAAGCTGGATGACGATGTTGAACGTCTTCCATTGTTCGGGGTCGAACCCGAACAGCGAGGTGGCGAGGATGAGGTGGCCGGTGGAAGATACCGGCAAGAACTCGGTGAGTCCTTCGACAATGCCGAGGAGGATCGCGGTGAGGGTCAGGTCCATGAGCGCGAGATTTCGCCGCGCGCCCAAGCCAAGTCAAGCGCGGCGATGCTGCAGTGCAAGAAAAGGGTGTGGGCGAGCAGCAACCTGGCCCACACCCTTCATTTTCAGCGCATAATTCTACCAGATGCGCACACGATCCTTGGGGGCAAGGTACAGCGCATCGCCCGGCTTGACGTCGAACGCCTTGTACCACTCATCGAAGTTACGCACGATGCCGTTGATGCGGTACTGCGGCGGCGAGTGCGGATCGGTGACAAGGTACTGGCGGGCCTGCGCCTCGCGCACCTTGGAACGCCAAACTTGCGCCCAGGCCATGAAGAAGCGCTGGTCGCCGGTCACGCCGTCGATCACCGGGGCCTGCTTGCCGTTGAGCGAGAGCTTGTAGGCGCGGTAGGCGAGGCTGAGGCCGCCCAGATCGCCGATGTTCTCGCCCATGGTGAGGCGGCCGTTCACGCAGGTCTTGCCCTCGTCGAACGGGCACAGCGCATCGTATTGCGCCGCCAGGCGGTCCTGCAGCTTCTGGAACGCGGCCTTGTCGGCACTGGTCCACCAGTCGCGCATATTGCCGGTGCCGTCGGACTTGGCGCCCTGATCGTCGAAGCCATGGCCCATCTCGTGGCCGATCACCGCGCCGATCGCACCGTAGTTGACTGCCGGGTCTGCCGTGAGGTTGAAGAACGGCGGCTGCAGGATCGCGGCAGGGAACACGATCTCGTTCAGCGTCGCGTTGTAATAAGCGTTGACCGTCTCGGGCAGCATCCCCCACTCGGCCCGGTCCACCGGCTTGCCGATACGGTTCATTTGGAACTGGGTTTTCCACGCGCCCGCAGCGATGTCGTTGCCCAGCGGATCGGTGGGCGAGAACTTGAGGCCGGGATATTCCTTGAACGTGTCCGGCGCGCCGATCTTGGGGGTGAAGGCGTCGAGCTTCGCCTCAGCCTCTACCCGCGTCGCCGGGCTCATCCACGCCAGCTCCTTGAGGTTTGCGGCCATCGCCTTGCGCAAGTTGGCCACCAGTTGCGTCATCGCGGTCTTTTGCTCAGGCGGGAAATACTTGGCGGCGTAGATCTTGCCCACCAGTTCGCCCGCCATACCCTCGACCGCGCCGATGCCGCGCTTCCAGCGGGGGCGCTGCTGGGGCTGACCGGTCAGCGTCTGGCCGTAGAAGGCAAAGTTCGCCTGATCGATGTCGCTGGGCAGCACAGCAGCGTTCGAGGACAGGAAATGCGCGGCCATCCAGGCCTGCCAGGTCGATACCGGCACTTGCTCCACCAGCTTGACCACGGCGGGCATGCCGGGGCCGAACAGCTTCTGCGCCTTGGCAGCATCGATGTCGGCCGCCTTCAGCTCCTCAGGCGTTGGTGGCATTTCGCCGACCAGCACGTAAGGCGCCTTTGCGGCACCCGAGCTATCGAGAAAGGTGCGGACCAGCCCGGGCGAGCCCATCGCCTCGAAATCGGCGATCGACAGCTTGTTGTACGTCAAATCGCGGTTGCGCGCGCCGGCGCGGTCCCAATCGGCCTGGGCCAATTGCGTCTCCAGCGAAAGGACCGCCTGCGCCGATTGCTCAGGGTCGGCATAGCCCAGTTTGCCCAGCAGGAACGCGAGGTAGGCCTTGTACTTCGCCCGAATTTCAAGCGAGCGAGCGTCGGTCTTCAGGTAGTAATCGCGGTCCGGCAGGCCCAGGCCGGTAATGTTGGCGTTGAGCGCATAAGTATCGCTCTTCTTCTCGTCGGCATCGACGTAAAGCCCGATCGGCGAGGCGAAGCCCGGCTCGCCGAACAAGCGCATGAGGTCGACAGGGCTCTTGGCCGCCTTGATCCGATCGAGATAAGGCTGCGCCGGCGCAAGACCGGCGGCATTGATGGCGTTGGTACCGAGAAAAGCCTTATAGGCCGCCGCAATGCGTGCAGGATCGCTGCCGGGTGCCGGGTTGGAGGCCAACAGTTCGTCCATCATCGAATGAACGCGCTGTTCGGACAAGTCGCTCAATTCGTTGAACGAGCCCCACCGCGTGCGGTCCGCAGGCAGTTCGACGGTCTTGATCCAAGTGCCGTTGACGTAAGCGTTGAAATCGTCGCCCGGCTTGACCGATCGGTCCATCCACTGGGTCTGAATGCCGTACCTGCCCCAGTCAGCCGAATGTGCGGGCAATGCAGCAGGCGCGGCAGCGGGCTTGGCGGTCGGCGGTGCAGAAGGGCTAACGGGCGCTTGCGCCAGGGTGGGAGCGCACAAGCTTAGGGCAATGGCAGAAAGCGCGCAGCCCGAAATGCGGGCACGCTGGAAGAAACGAGGCATCGGCAGACCTTTACGAAGGAATAGCGACGATATGTCCGACAAGGCGGCTGACGCCACCCTTTCATAAAGACGCAACATAGTTGCGGTTCCACGCAATGCGAGTCGAAATTTTTGCCCGCATTTCAGCCTATAGTGGCCGAAAACCCTAGTTCAGAGGCGCGTTTGCCGGGTGGTCGAACTGCAACGAGGCCAGCCGCTGATACAGCCCGCCCGCATGGCTCAGGCTCTCATGCGTGCCTTGCTCGACAATGCAGCCGCCATCCATCACGATGATGCGATCGGCCTGGCGCACGGTGGCAAGACGGTGCGCGATCACCAGCGTGGTTCGGTTTGCCATCAGACGATCCAGCGCGTCCTGCACCAGACGCTCGCTTTCTGCATCGAGCGCACTGGTCGCCTCGTCCAGCAGCAGGATCGGCGCATCGCGCAGCAAGGCGCGGGCGATGGCGATGCGCTGGCGCTGACCACCGGACAAACGCCCGCCATCTTCGCCCAGGAAGGTGTCGAGGCCCTGCGGCAGCGCTCGCAGGAACGTCTCGGCATTGGCGGCACGGGCCGCGTCCCAGATCGCCGCGTCGTCCGCCTCCCAGTTGCCATAGCGCAAGTTGTCGCGCGCCGAAGCGGCGAACAGCACGCCTTCCTGCGGCACCAGCGCGATGCGGGCGCGGATTTCAGCCGGGTCGGCAGAGGCAAGCTGAACCCCGTCGATCTTGATGACGCCGCCTTGCGGATCGTAGAACCGCTCGGCCAGTTGGAACAAGGTGGACTTGCCCGCACCGGATGGCCCCACGATCGCCACGGTCTCGCCCGGCTCTACCGTCAACGAGAAGTCGTGCAGCGCCGGCAGATCCGGGCGGGACGGATAGCGGAACGTCACGCGCTCGAAGGCCAGCTTGCCGCGCGGTGGCTGCGGCAGCGCCTGCGGGCGGGCGGGAGCGGCGATGGCAGGATTTTCGCTCAACAATTCGGCCAGGCGACTGGCGGCACCGGCGCCGCGGACAAGATCGCCGTACACTTCGGTCAGCGAGCCGAACGCGCCCGCGACGATACCCGCCGTGACGACAAAGGCTGCAATGGTGCCGCCGGTAATCGTCCCTTCGGCAACGCCGATCGCCCCGCGCCACATGATGACGGTGATCGACCCGAAGATCAGGAACATCAGCACCGCGGTCATCGCCGCGCGGATCGTCATGCGCCGCTTGGCCGTGGCGAAGGTGCTTTCCACCGAAGCGCGGAAGCGGTCCAGCTCGCGGCCTTCCTGGTTGAAGGCCTGCACCACCCGCAATGCGCCCAGCACTTCGGCTGTGATGGCGCCAATGCCGGCCACACGATCCTGGCTGGTGCGCGACAAGGCGCGCAAACGGCGACCGAACGTAGCAATCGGCAGGATCACCAGCGGGATCGCCACCAGCAGCCCGGCGGTGAGACTGGGCGCCAGCATGAACAAATAGATCACGCCGCCGATCGCCATGATCGCATTGCGCAGCGCGACGGACACGGTCGTACCCACGATCTGCTCGATGATCGCGGTGTCCGACGTCATTCGCGACGAGATTTCCTTGGGGCTGTTTTCCTCAAAGAAGCTGGGCGCCAGGGTCAGCAAATGGCCCTGCACCTTGAGGCGAATATCGGCCACCACGCGCTCGCCCAGCCATGAGACCGAGTAGAACCGCACCGCCGTTGCCAGGGCCAGGATCACCACCACCCCCAGCAGCATCAGGAACCACCAGCGGATGACTTGCGGATCGGCACCGCGTGCAAAGCCCTGGTCGATGACGTGGCGGAAACCGTAGGGGATCGCCAACGTCGAAGTGGCCGTAACGATGAGCGCGAGGCCCGCCGTCGCCATCCGTCCGGGATAGCGCAGCATCTCGTTCCAGACCATGCGCAACGGTCCCAGGCTTCGGCGCGGCGCGGTTGGCGCAGTTTCTGTCACGGTCTCTCCGACCGGCGGCGTGGCCGGGTCCTGCTGGGCATCCATAGGCCGCGCCCTTACAACCTCGCGCGCCTTAGGAAAAGCCCGACGACCGCAGATGATATGATCACGAATTCACGCAAATTCGGGAGTTTTTGGGGTTTGGTCGCAACCAAATTCGGAAATCCCTACATTGCACCAGGAAGGGTTTATCGCCAGATGAAGCCCAATCGAGCCGTTACAGCCGCGTCATCCGCGGCGTTCGAACAGAACCTGGAGGTTACGGATCTTGTTGTACAACGCTTACGAAATGCACCGCGCCCTGCTAAGCGGCGCTGCGTCCTGGGCTACGGTGACCTCGGAAATCCTGTCCAACCCATCGCTGCCGATCGGCTATTTGGGCTATGGCCCGGTTATGGCCAGCGCACTCGACGTGTTCGCCCATGCCGCAACCCCGCGCGGCAAGCCTTCGTTCGGAATCGAGACCGTCACCGTCGGTGGCAGGGTCCATGTGGTATCCGAATCGATCGTGCAGGAGCGGCCCTTCGGCAACCTCCTGCGGTTCGAGCATGAAGGCCTGCCCGCCGATGCGCCTCGCCTGCTGATCGTCGCACCGATGAGCGGCCACTATGCCACCCTGCTGCGTGGCACCGTGGCGCGCATGGTGGAAACCAGCGTGGTCTACATCACCGACTGGGCCGATGCGAAGATGGTGCCGACGAGCGCGGGGCACTTCGACCTCGACGACTACATCGACTACGTGATCGGTTATCTGGAGCACATCGGCCCCGGCACGCATATGCTGGCAGTGTGCCAGCCGTCCGTGCCTGCCTTTGCTGCGGCGGCGATCATGGGCAAGCGGATGCATCCCTGCCGCCCCGCCAGCCTGACCATGATGGGCGGCCCGATCGACACGCGCGAGGCGCCCACCAGCGTGAATAACGTCGCCATGCAGAAGCCGCTTTCCTGGTTCGAGCAGAACGTGATCGTCACCGTACCGCAGGCCTATCCAGGCTCGGGCCGCCTGGTTTATCCGGGCTTCCTCCAGCTCGCCGGTTTCATGGCCATGAACTTGCGCAGTCACATGATCAGCCACTACGGCATGTTCAAGCACATGGTAGAAGGCGACGGCGAAAGCGCGAACGCGACCAAGGCGTTCTACGACGAATACCGCGCGGTCTGCGACATGAGCTCCGACTTCTATCTGCAGACGATCGAACACGTATTCCAGAAGCATTCGCTGCCCAAGGGCGAATTCGTCCACCGGGGCGAGCGGATCGATCCCAGCGCCATCCGCGACACCGCCTTGCTGGCGATCGAGGGCGAGAAGGACGACATCTCCGGCATCGGCCAGACGCGGGCCGCATTGAAGCTGGCCAGTCACCTGCCCGATGACCAAAAGCAATACTACCTGGCCGAAGGCGCCGGCCATTACGGCATCTTCAACGGCAGCCGCTGGCGCAACAAAGTCGCCCCGGTGCTGGAGCGCTGGATGGCCCTGCACAGCCGCCAGGCGCTCGAAGTGGTCGCCTAATGCCGATGAGCCGCCTCGCGCCCAAGCCCGCCCGGTTGGCGAATCACAACATCTTGTGATACTTGCGCAAGCATGGATCGGTCGCGAGACGTGTTGAGCAGGCGCGCAGTCATTGCAGGTGGGTTGGCGGCAGGCGCAGGTCTGGTCGCACCGTTGCGTGCGCTGGCGCAGGAGGTTTCTCTTCCCAGCCCCGGCCTGACGCTGGCTGGCCCCGGTGGTTTGTCGCAAGGGGCGCAAGCGGGCTTTGTCCCCACGCCGCCAGTGGCGCCCGGCACCGTGGCTGCCAACCCTGCCGCTGTTGCCGCGTACCAACGCCGCGTGCTGGACGTGGCCGCCCGGCAGGTGGAGCGCGTGCGCGGCCAGCTTTGGCGCACGGACTTGGTCGGGATCGCCGATTTCGCATTGCCTTCGTGGCGCCCGCGTTTTCACTTCGCCAACCTGGAAAACGGCACCGTCCGCTCGTTCCTGCTCGCCCACGGGCGCGGCTCGGACCCTGGGCATAGCGGCTGGCTGCAGAACTTCTCCAACCAAGTCGGCTCCGAAGCCACCTCGCGCGGGGCGTACCTGACGTGCGAATGGTACAAGGGCAAATACGGCACCTCGATCAAGCTCGTCGGGATGGACCCGGACAACTCGGCCGCGCTCAACCGCGCGATCGTGATGCACCCGGCCTGGTACGTCGATGCCGCGATGATTTCCAAGTACGGCAAGCTGGGTCGTAGCGAGGGTTGCTTCGCGATGGGCGATGCCGATTTCAACGAAGCACTGTGGCACCTTTCGGGCGGTCGCTTGTTGTTCGCGGACCGTATCGGCGAAGCTTGAACCGGAACGCCTGCGCCTCTGGCCTCGCGCTGAAACGGCCAGAGGCAGACCCACGATGAGCGATCTCACGCCGACACAGCTTGGCCCGGCGGACCTATCACCCGGCGATGGCCCGCTTGCCGATACCGACTGGCCGCTGTTCGGCTGGGCGGACGACGTGCGGCCCGCACTTGCCCAAGCCATGGCATCCGGTCGCCCGGCTGCGCTCGCCACCCTCTATCGCGTCGAAGGCAGTGCCCCGCGCGGGCCCGGTGCGCAGATGCTGTTCGCCCTGGGCGACGACGGCCTCGTCAGCGCCAGCGGCTATTTCTCGGGCGACTGCATCGAAGGCGATGTTGCCGGCCATGCCTTGCAGGTCATCGCCGATGGCGCGCCGCGCCGGTTGCACTACGGCATGGGCAGCCCGTGGATCGACATCCGCCTGCGCTGCGGCGGCGCGCTGCACTTGCTGCTGGAGCGCGTGCTGCCCGGCGACCCCGCCGTCGCCGCGCTGCTCGCCCATGCCGCCGCGCGCACGCCGTGCCTGTGGATCAGCGACGGCGAGCGGCGCGAAGTGCGCGCGGCCTTGCCCGACGAACCGCTGCTGGTTCAGGACGACACCCCGTTCCGCCTGTCTCGCCGTTACGATCCGCCGCGCCGGCTCATCGTTTCGGGCGGCGATCCCGGGGCGCTGGCGGCGGCGCACCTGGCCCACATGGCGCGCTTCGAGACGATCCTCGTCCGCCCCCTTGGCCCGCATGCACCGCCGCCGTTCCCGGTTTCGCAATACTTGCGCGAGGAACCGTCCGAGGCCGTGGCCCGCCTTGGCGTCGATCGCTGGACCGCGTATCTGGGCGCCACCCACGAAGACCATCACGACCTCGGCGGCTGCCTCGCGGCGCTGCGTGGTAATGCCGGGTACGTCGCGATGATCGGCGCCAAGTCTCGCGCCGACGCCCGCCGCGCCGCGCTGACAGCGGCAGGTGCGACGACTGCGGAACTGGACCGCCTGCGCTTGTCGCCCGGTGTCGCGGGCCTGGGCAAATCCCCCTGGGAAGTGGCGACCGGCATCCTCGCCGAGATCATGCAAGCGCTGAACCCTGCACAGGAACGGGCCTGAGGCGGTGAAGGACCCGAAGGCAGGAACGGTCGCCATCGTCCTGGCCGCAGGCAGCGCCAGCCGCTTCGGCGGCGACAAGCTCTCGGCCATGCTGCGGGGCGAGCCGCTGCTGTTCCACGCGATCCGCGCCGCCCGCGCCGCGCCGGTCTCGCAGGTGGTCGTCGTTGCCCGGCCCGGACTCGACTGCGGCGAGTGGCCCGGCGAACCGCCCGTCGAAGTCATCCGCCTGAACAGCAGCGCCTTGTCCGATTCGCTGAAAGCCGGCATCGCCGCTGCCTCAGGCGCGCGGTGCGTGTTGGTGTTCCTTGGAGATATGCCGGCGGTCCCCCACGCCATGGCCGCGCTGTTGCTGGCGCAGATCGGCAGCGCGTATGCCGCATTGCCCCGCCACCACGGCAAGCCCGGCCACCCCGCGCTGCTGAGCGCCGCCGCGTTCCCCGACATGGACGGCCTCACCGGCGACGAAGGCGCGGGCCGCATCCTGCGCCAGCGCGCGGACGTGGTGTTCGTAGATTGCGACGATCCCGCGATCCATTTCGACGTGGACCGCCCCGAGGATCTGCGCCGAGCCTAAGCCTTACCTGTCTGCTAAGCCCGGCCCGTCTGCGTCGAGAGTAAGGCGGGGTCGATCCCTTCCGCCCGCCAGGTCGCCATCCAGCGGGCTGCCGAGGCAGTCTCGAACAGGACCGGACGATGGCCGGCGGCAGCGTACCAGCCATGGTGGCGCATCTCGCCCTCCAACTGCCCCGCGCCCCAGCCCGCATAGCCGAGCGCCAGCAGCCACTGGCTCGGCCCTCGCCCTTCGGTGATCGCGCGCAGCACGTCCATCGAGGCGGACAAGGCGCACAGCGGGTCTACCAGGATCGTGTCGGTTCCGCCCCAATCGGTCGAATGCAGGACAAAACCGCGCCCCGGCTCCACCGGGCCGCCGTGCAGCACCTCGACATCGGGCGAGACGCCGGGGTCGAGGTCCAGTTCCGCCAACACATCGTGGAATCGCACGCCTTCGCGCACTTGGCCGATGCCGATGCCCAGCGCGCCATTCTCGTCATGAACGCAGATCACGTTGACCGACCGCTCGAAACGCGGGTCGAACATGCCCGGCATCGCCAGCAGCAGGCGGCCCGAGAGGTATTGTTGGACGGTCACGGCCGGCAGTCTAGCCGCATCGCGGCGGACGGCAAGCAGGCACATCCGGTTTGACCCGTCACGTGGGCCGGGCGGTGAGTGGCTTGCGCTGGGTGCGCTGCTGGGGCAACGCGCAGGAATGGTCGAGGGACACAGGGACACCGCCGCGCCGCCATCTGACGGTAACGCGGGCGCCATCCCTGCATTCTCCCAGAACAACGACGGAGGAACACCCGAATGAACGCCACGATCTGGCACAACCCCGCCTGCGGCACCTCGCGCAAGACGCTGGCGATCCTGGAAGAAACGCCCGGCGTGGACGTCGAAGTGATCGAGTATCTAAAGACTCCGCCCAGCGCCGAAAAGCTGGCGCAGCTTTATCGCGACGCCGGGCTGACGCCGCAGCAGGGATTGCGCCTGAGGGGTACGGATGCCGAGGAACGCGGCTTGCCTGCCGCAAGCGATGCCGATGTTCTGGCCGCGATGGCCGCCGAGCCCAAGTTGATCGAACGCCCCCTCGTGGAAACCAATAAGGGCGTCAGGCTTTGTCGTCCTCAAGACAAGGTTCACGAAATTCTTTAGGGAGTTGGCCGTCTTCTATTCACCGAAAACGGCCCCCCCACCTCCTTGCAATGACGGAAACAATCTGCCACCGCAGGGCAACTTCGTGGCCGTGCGGCCGGCCAAGCGAGAGCATTCGACAGCATGACAAGTACCGATGTTGCCCGAGAGGCACTGCCCCAGCGGATCAAGCGGATCGCCAAGCGCAGACTCGGGCCCTTCGGAGTGTTCTTCGAAGGTTTCCTGCGCCATCCGGTAATGGTCGGATCGATCATTCCCTCATCGCGCTTTACGATCCGAAAAATGCTGGCGCCTGTCGATTGGCATACGTGCAAGCTGTTCGTCGAATATGGCCCGGGCGTCGGCACCTTCTGCCGCCCCGTACTCGATCGGCTCGGACGCGACGCGACCCTGATCGTGATCGACACCAACGATCTGTTCATCGAATACTTGCGCCGCACGATTACCGACAGCCGCTTCATCGCGGTCCACGGATCGGCCACCGACGTGGAAGAGATCGTTCGGGCGCACGGACATGAAAAGGCGGACTATGTCTTGTCCGGCCTGCCGTTCTCGACCTTGCCGGACGGCGTCGGCCCGGCCATCGCCAGCGCCACCCACCGCGTTCTGCGCCCCGGCGGCGCCTTCCTGGTCTATCAGTTCACCTCGGCAGCGCGCACGTTCATGGCGCGCCACTTCCGCCGCATCGACGCCGCGTTCGAACCGCTGAACGTGCTGCCCTGCTTCCTGTACTGGGGCTGGAAGGAAGACGCCGAGGGCTGAGAGGCCCTGCGGACTGCCTACTCTCGCTTGCATAAATCCAAGCACGCCAATTCACCTCCCTCACTCGTCATTCCCGCGAAGGCGGAAACCTATCTGGTGACGGTTTGGGTTGAGATGACATCAGTTGGGTTCCCGCCTTCGCGGGAATGACGAGGATGTGCGCAGAAAGGCATTGTTAGACGCCTGGGTTAGAGGCCTGGCGCTTTGATGCTCTTTCCCTGCTGCCAAGCCTTAGGCGAAGTCTTGGAAATGGTGCAACGGCCTCGTCGCACCAGGTCCGCCTCCACCCTCACTCGAACGTTCGGGCAGCGTCCGCACTCGAACCGGCCAACTGGCGATGCACTTGCGCCAGCACCGCCGTCAGCACCACATTCGCCGTCGCGCCTACCGCGCCGGTAACGAGCCCCGTCACCAGAAGCGAGGCCTGCCCCTGGCCGAGCAGCAGCAGAGCCGGAGCGACGACAATGAATGTCGCCACTAGCGCAATCGCCATGTAGCCCAGAAACAGCAGGCTGTAGAAGCCGAAAAGGCGCATAGAGTTGCCCTGCGTCAGCCGCCAGGAGCGGGCCAACGCGGCCACCGGGTTGCGTACACGCTCGTTCACCACGACCGGCATGGTGAGCGACAGCTTGATCGAAGCATAGGAGATCAGGACCAGCAGCGCGAACACCGCGATCCCGGCGCCGACCATGCCGAGCAGGCTGCCCAGGATCGCCGACAGCAGGGTGGAGAGAGCCAGTGCCGCCGACCCGAAAATCAGGCCGGCCAGCAACAGCGTCGGCAACCCGCGCAAGCCGGTGGCGATCGTCTCGCCCACGGTGGGCCGCCCCCGATCGCTCAACAGCGCCATCACCGCAACATAGCCGATCAACTGCACTGCCATTCCGCCCAGGCCAAAGCCAAGCAGCATGCCCATGTTCTCTCGTATCAGTTTGTCCAGCAATTCGGGCTTGGACGCGTTCTCCAGAATGCGGGTCTGGATGTCGGACAGGAACATCGTCGAGAGCAGCGCCGGCAACAGGAAAAATACGCCCCCCAGCGCCAGCAGCACTTGGCGGTTGGCGCGCACGGCAGCCACGGCATCTTGCCAGGCGCGATTGCTGTCGAAGGTCATCGGTAACTCCAAAATGCTTGCCGAACGATCCGCCGGCCCGCGCGGGCGCGGTGCCCGCCGAAAGGCACTTGATAACCGCAGGGAATGACGCCACGCAACGCGCCATGACGATTCAGCCTGCATTTCCAGTAGAACTACCTGGGGACATCGAACTGCGCGTGTCATCGCAGCCCGTGCCCTACCGCGCCGCGCTGGAGGAAATGACCGCGCGCAACGCCGCGATCGTGGCCGGCGAAGCGCGCGAACTGATCTGGCTGCTGGAGCACCCGCCGGTCTACACCGCTGGCACCAGCGCCGCCGTGGCCGAATTGCTCGACCCACGCTTCGAGGTGGTCGAAGCCGGGCGCGGTGGCCGTTATACCTACCACGGCCCCGGACAGCGCATCGGCTATGTGCTGCTCGACTTGCGCAAGCGCGCCCGCGACGCGCGCGGCTTCGTCCATGCGCTGGAAGGTTGGGTCATCGAGACGCTGCGCGATTTCGGCGTCGAGGGCTTCCGCGCCGATGGTCGCATCGGCATCTGGACCAACGACATCGACGGGCGCGAGGCGAAAGTCGGCGCGATCGGCGTGCGCATCCGCAAGTGGGTGACGATGCACGGGTTTTCGGTGAACATTCACCCGGATTTGAGCCATTTCAACGGCATCGTCCCCTGCGGGATCGAGGAATTCGGCGTCACCAGCCTATCCCGGCTGGGCCATGATGCCGACTATGCGGCATGGGACGCCGCCATGATCGCACGCGCCCCCGCGTTCCTCGCCATGCTCGACATCGCCTGCCCCAAGGAGCCTGCCTGATGAAAGTTGCGACCGGCCTCACCCTTGCAGCGTCGGCGGCGCTCGTCCTGGGCCTGTCGGCCTGCAAGAAGGAAGCAGAGGCCCCCAAGACGGCAGCCGGCGGCGAACTGCTGCCACGCTCGGTCGGTGACGAGATGCTGCCTTACGATACCGTCAAGTCGCAGGCGCCGCTCGCCAGCCCCGATGGCGCCCTGCCCGGATTGGGAGGCATTCCACGGGGCGAGCCGGGCGCAGACGCCTCGGCAGCGGCGGGCGAGAACGAGGACGTGGTCGTACCGGAGACGCCGTCACCGGACGCTTCGCCCGAGGTGACGGCGCAGTAAACAGCGCCAGCAGCACGCTAGCGCAAGTTCCGATCCGATTGCATCGGCTCGGTTGCTCCAGACTCTTATTTCGCCGCGTTTTCCGAGCCAGCAGGTGATTCCACCTGCTTCGAAAACGCTAACGACGCGCTATCGACACCTTATCGACATCTTAGCGACGTCTTTACAGCGCCTTTTCGTAGATCGCGTATTCACGGTTGACCTTGCTGTTGATGGCGTCGGCAATGGCGACCATTCCCTGGTTATCTTCCAGAACCCAGCCGATCTCGCCTCGCGTGGAGTTGAATTTCTCCACGGCGGAGCGGCGGATGTACTCGATCATCATGAAGGCAAGTTGGCTGGCAAGGCGCGATGATTGCAGCCGCTTGCGCACACCCATCAGCGGCACCCGCATCCCGGCCCCCATCGGCTTTCGCAGCCATAACAACAACTTGATAAGGCCAAGGACCGAAGGCTTACCGTTGCGCCCGTTGACCCGGCGCTGGATGTCATTCATGTCGGGAAGCGTCATCATGAACGCCACGGGCTCGCCTTCGTACTCGGCGATGCGGATAAGATTCTCATGCACCAGCGGCTTCAGGGCCTTTCCGGTGTATTCGATTTCCTTCTCCGTGAACGGCACGAAGCCCCAATTGTCCGACCAAGCATCGTTGAGAATTTCGCATATAATCGCCGCATCCCGAGCGAAATGCTTGATCTCCACCTCACGAATACGGATCTTTGAATTCTTCTCGCCCGAAGTAATGATCCGCTGAATTAGCGGAGGGTAATGGACGCGCACATCAAGGTCGTAAGTATAGAGCGTCTTGACCCGCCCATAGCCGGCACCCTCTATCCAACCTTGATAGGCAGCATTGTGATGCGCCATCATCACCATCGGCGGATGTTCGTGGCCCCGCACTTGCAGGCCCGGCTCCTCCCACACCGACATGTTCATCGGCGCCAGCACGCGATGCATCCCCTGCCCGCGCAGCCAGCCCTCGGCAGCCTCGATCAAGGCACGGGCGACAGCTTCATCCTCGGCCTCGATCGCGCCCCAATTGCCCGTGCCCGGCCCCATACCTTGCTCAAGTGGTTGTTTAAGCGCCAGTTCATCGATCTGCGCCGATATCCGCCCAACGACGCGCCCATCGCGCTTGGCCAGGAACAACTGAACGCGGGCATGCTCAAAGAAGGGGTTCTTGCCCGGCGTGAACTTGGAGATTTCCTCCGCCCGATAATTCGCCACCCAGTTCGGGTCCGACGCATTGAGACGGTAGGCGCAATCGACAAAAGCAGCGCGATCGGCCTTGCTGGATATCGGAGTGATCACTAGTTCAGCCATGGCCACGATGCTGCCTTTGTTTGGACGTAAGATAAGGGCGCGTTAAGTACGGCACGCCTGCTGGAGCGCACGGCATTTTGTCAAGCGCCGCCGTATAGATGCCGGTGCAAACCCCAAGGCCCGCGCGATCGGACCTTGGATGACCTTGGATTGACGTGAATGATTGCCCAGGACCTGCTCAAGCAACCTATCGAGTCCCGCCGCGATGCCGCGCCCCCCTCGACGTGGCATTCGCAAATGCCCGACGACAAGGCCATGCTGCGCGCCGCCGTGGAACTGACCCGCGATCTGGCAATAGCGCGGCCCAGCATCTACTGGCCCGATATGCTGGCCTCCGCCTTCGTCGGTTATGCCGCACTAGCGGGCGCCATCCTGGCGACCAACCCGATGGTTGCCGTGCTGTGCGGCTTGCTCGCGTCGCTGACGCTCTATCGCGCGCTGCTATTCATCCATGAACTGACTCACATCCACAAGGATGCCCTGCCCGGCTTCCGCCTGGGCTGGAACGCGCTCGTCGGCGTGCCGCTGCTGATCCCTTCGTTCATGTATGAAGGCGTCCACACCCAGCATCATGCCCGCACCCGTTACGGCACCGTGGAAGACCCCGAATATCTGCCGCTGGCATTGATGAAGCCTTGGAGCCTGCCGGTCTTCGCTCTCACCGCATTGCTGCTACCCATCGGCCTGCTGATCCGCTCGGCCCTGCTGGTGCCGCTGGGCCTCGTCATTCCGCCGCTGCGCCGCATGGTGTGGGAACGCGCCTCGGCCCTTGCGATCAACCCAAGCTACCGCCGCCGCATGCCCGAAGGCGCCTTTGCACGCATGGTATTCTGGCAGGAACTGGCTTGCTCGGCATGGGCGATCGCGGTGCTGGCCGCCAGCTTTGCCTGGGGATGGCGACCGCTACTGATCGCGCTGTGCGTGGTTTCGTTCACGGCATTCCTCAACCAGGTCCGCACCCTCGTCGCCCATTTGTGGGAAAACGACGGCGAGGCGATGACCGTGACGGCGCAGTACCTCGATTCGGTGAACGTGCCCCCGCCCGCGCGCTTCTCCGGGCTATGGGCGCCGGTGGGCCTGCGCTACCACGCGCTACACCACCTCCTGCCCTCGATGCCTTACCACTCGCTCGCCGAGTGCCACCGCCGCTTGCAAGAGAACTTGGGCGAAACCTCGACCTACAGCCGCGCGAACTATCCGGGCCTAACCCCGCTGCTCGCGCGTCTCGCAAGCAGCACGATGAAGGCGCGGTGAGGCACTGTCGATTACTTGGCGCGCAAAACTCCGCTATTCACTGTCTTGCGGTAATTCTGGATGTGGGTCGAAAGCAATAAAAGGCGGCCCGACATCGCCAATAATCCACCATCGACCGTTGCCCTCGGCGCAAAGGCCGTATTGGCAGTCCAAATTGGTGGATATCGCCTTTCTTAATCGAACAACGGTTTCGCACGGAACGTCTGTGGCAAACTTGATTTGTGTGACCGGTAACGGATTCATTCGCGCAAGCGGCTTTAGACCATCGCGAAACTGGGTTTCCGAAATTTTGGCCCTGTTCCATTTGATCGTGCCATCACCGGAAACGTCAATGATACTGAGCACCGAAAGCACCCCGCGCCCCTGCCTGGGCGTGATCCAGTTCGATGGCATCGCGCCACAACCATCAGCATAGGTTCGTTCGCGATGGCATCCAGATAAAAGGATGGCAGCGCCAAACAAGAATGACAGCCCTCTCATAATGGAAAGCTATGCAAAGACTGTAGCAGGCGCCATCATTTTATATGCCGCGCCTTACATGTTGCGGATAAAAGACTGACCGTTGGTTTTCCACAGCTAAGCGAATATTGGCGGGCTGCCGAAACCAGCGCAATCGCCTCCGTCAGCTTTCACAGTCTCAAACCGTATCGAACACATACCCCAGCGAGCGCACCGTGCGCAGGGGATTGCCTGCCCCAACACCCTTGAGCGCGCGGCGCAGGCGACCGATCCAGACGTCGACGGTGCGTTCGTCCACCGGCGGCTCCTGCTTGCCGAGTGCGGCGATCAACTGGTGGCGGCTGAAGACGCGACCGGGATGTTCGATAAAATACCGCAGCAAGCGCAGTTCGTTGGGCATCAGGGAGATCGGTTTGCCCTGGAAGCGCGCCTGGAACGCGGCGACATCGACCATCAATTCGCCTTGCGTCACCGCGCGAACGCCGCCGCTGTCCTGCTCGGACACGCTTGATCCCAGCACGCGGTCGAGCAGCGCAGTGCGAGTCAGCGGGCCGACCATGTAATCGTCCGCCCCCATGCGCAGCGCGCGCTTGCGGTCCTCGATCGCGTCTTCTTCCAACACCATTGTGACGTGAGCATAGGCCGTCAAGGCGTCGGCGCGCAGCCGGCGGCACAGCTCCAACCCCGACATCTCGGGCAGCACCCAGTCCACAAAAATCCAGAGCGCACCCTCGATTAATGGTAGCTCGGAAATATCGTTCCAGCGATGAAACATGACTTCTAAACCGTCGTGTCGGAAGGGAACGAGCCCGCCGCTAAGTTCGCTCGCCAGCAATATGTCTATTCGCCGCATCGCCCCGTTTGCCCGAGCCTTCCCTTGACGGCCCCGCCCCTCGCTGCCGTCCGCCGGTTCTCTGCCGGGCGAGTATGACGAAGAGGTGACATATCGGCGACACGGTCGTGAAATGCTGGTTCAGGCCCGTCGATTGTCACCGAAACGACGCGCAACCGTCACTACCGCGCAACGCACCAGTGACATTGGGCAAATAGCTGAAACAGGGAGCCAGACCGATGCGGGAACCTGCGGACACCCTTCTCGAACGACTGACCGGACCGGCGACGGGTATGTCCATTCCAGCCTGGCTGGATTTGCCCGATCCCAAGGGCTTTCGGCCCAAGCGCAAATATCGGACCATCTGGATATCCGACATCCATCTTGGCACGCGCGGCTGCAATGCGGCGATGCTGGTCGATTTCCTGCGCGCGATCGAATGTGAGACGCTCTATCTTGTTGGCGACATCGTTGATGGCTGGCGGCTGCGCAAGGGCTGGTATTGGCCCGATGCCCACAACGAAGTCGTACGCCGCATTTTGAAGATGGCGCATCGCGGTACGCGCGTGGTCTTCATCGCCGGCAACCATGACGAGATGCTGCGCGACTATGCCGGCATGACCTTCGGCGGCGTGGAACTGGTCCTGGAGGCGGTGCACGAAACCGTCGATGGGCGCCGGCTGCTAGTGACGCACGGCGATGCCTTCGATGGCGTGGTGCTTTACGCTCGCTGGCTCGCCTTCCTGGGGGATACGGCCTACAGCGTGCTGCTGCGCGCCAATATCGCCTTTAACGCTGTGCGCCGCCGCTTGAAGATGCCCTACTGGTCACTTTCCGCCTATCTGAAGAAGAAGGTCAAGAACGCAGTCCAATTCATCGGCAGCTACGAAGAGGCGGTTGCCAGCGAAGCCATCTCGCGCGGGTTTGACGGCGTGGTGTGCGGCCACATCCACTGCGCCGAAATCCGGGAGTTCAGCGGCATCACGTACTACAACGACGGCGATTGGGTGGAAAGCTGCACCGCGCTGTCCGAGGACTTCGAAGGCCATATGGCGATCATCGATTGGGTGGCCGAAGCTGCCGGTCGTGATGCTCGCCTCGAACAAACAGCAGAGGTTGCTGCGTGAAACTTGCCCTGGCGACCGACGCCTGGATGCCGCAAGTCAACGGCGTCGTCCGCTCGCTGGCCGAAACGATCAGCGAATTGTCGCGCCGCGACGTTGCGGTGGACGTGATCTCGCCAGACCGTTTCCTGACTGTGCCGATGCCTGGCTATGGCTCGATCCGGCTGGCCGTGGCGCCGCGTCCGCGCTTGCGGCGCATGCTCGACAAATCCGCACCAGACGTAGTCCACATCGCCACCGAAGGCCCGATCGGCTGGGCCGCGCGCGGTTGGTGCCTGTCACGCGGGGTGCCATTCACCAGTGCCTTCCACACGCGCTTTGCCGAATATGCCGCCGTCCGCACCCGCCTTTCGGCCGAGCGGTTCTGGCCGCTACTGCAACGCTTTCATGCACCCAGCAGCGCGATCATGGTTTCTACCCGCAGCTTTGCCCAAGAGCTGGAACAGCGCGGCATTGGGCCAATTTTTCCGTGGGGACGGGGCATCGACCACGCGCTGTTCCGACCGGACGGCGATAAGCATCCTGCCCTGACCGATCTGGCAGGTCCGGTACTGCTCAACGTCGGTCGCGTCGCGCCTGAGAAGAACCTGGAAGCCTTCCTCGGCCTCGACGTGCCCGGTACCAAAGTAGTCGTCGGCGATGGTCCCGATCTGCCCGTGCTGCGGCGACGTTACCCACAAGCGCTGTTCCTCGGCCCGCTTTCGGGCGAAGCGCTGGCAAGTGCCTATCGTGCCGCCGACTGCTTCGTCTTCCCGAGCCTGACCGACACCTTCGGCTTAGTCATGATCGAAGCGCTGGCTTGCGGCGTGCCCGTCGCGGCCTTTCCCGTCACTGGCCCAATCGACATCCTGGGCGCAGATGGTCGTGGCGTGGACCATCGTGTTGCGGAAGGCGCCGGCGCCCTTTCTAACGATCTAGCCGAAGCAGTGGCCAGCGCTCTCGCTTGCCGGCGTGAGGATGCCGCTACGTTGGGTTCGCTCTATTCGTGGGAACGTGCGACGGACCAGTTCCAGACCGCTATCGCAACTGCGCTCGACGGCACCCTGTTACAAATCGCAGCTTAGCGAATGCTGTGGCGGGACGGCTAAGGCTTTCCCGCCACCAAGCGTACCTAAGTTAGGGCCTTAAGCCACATCCATCGCATAACCCGCCGCGCGCACGGTGCGGATCGGGTCGGTATCGGTGGCGCGGTTGATGGCTTTGCGCAACCGGCGGATGTGGACGTCCACGGTGCGCTCGTCGATGTCGGAATCCATGCCCCACACACCGTCAAGGATCTGCTGGCGCGATACCACCCGGTTGGGGCGTTCCATGAAGTAGCGCAGCAGGCGGAACTCCGTCGGCCCCAAGTGCAACGGCTCGCCGGCCCGGCGGACGCGGTGGCTGGCGGCGTCGAGTTCGATATCGCCCCATTGCAGGACGCTGCCGGTCAGCGATGGACGGGCACGGCGTAGCAGCGCCTCGATCCGGGCGAGCAGTTCGCGGGGCGAGAACGGCTTGGTGACGTAATCGTCCGCCCCGGTCTTGAGGCCGCGGATCATGTCCTCTTCCTCGCCGCGCGCGGTGACCATGATGATCGGGATCTGCGCGGTTTCCTTGTCCTTGCGCAACTGGCGGCACACTTCGATGCCGGGCACTTGCTCGATCATCCAGTCGAGGACGATCGCATCAGGCATTTGCTCGCGCACCATGACCAGCGCTTCCTCACCGTCGCCGGTGGACCGCACATTGTAGCCCTCTGCCGAGAGGTTCCAGGTGAGCAATTCGCACAGAGCGGCATCGTCTTCGACGACGAGGACCGAGGCAGCGTTCATGCCTTGATCCCCAGGCCGGTATCGTCGGTCAGCGAATCGCGCTCGGTGCAATATTCGCCGGTCGCAGCGTAATAGACGATTTCCGCCACGTTGGTGGCGTGATCGCCGATGCGTTCGAGGTTGCGGGCGATGAACAGCAATTGCGCGGCGCTGGTGATCGTCGCCGGGTTCTCCATCATGTGGGTCAGCAGCGAGCGGAACAACGTGTTGTAGAACTGATCCAGCTTCTGGTCGCGGCGGATGACCTCGACCGCCAGCGGCGCATCGCGCGATCCGTAGGCGTTGAGAACATCGCGCACCATCGATTCTGCGATATCGGCCATCGCCGGCACCAGCGTGACTGGTTCGATCTTGTTGCGCCCCTCGAGCGTCGCGGCGCGCTTGGCGATGTTCTTGGCGTAATCGCCGATACGCTCGATCACGCCCGAGATTTTGAGCGCGGCGATGACATCACGCAGATCGTCGGCCATCGGCGCGCGCAAGGCGATCGTCCGCACGGCGAGGCGATCGACTTCGGCTTCGAGCGCATCCAGCTTGGCATCGGCAGCGACGACTTGCGCGGCCAACGCCTCGTCATGCTGGACGAGCGCAGTGATAGCGTCGCGGATCGCGACTTCGGCAAGCCCGCCCATCTCGGCGACAAGGCCGCGAAGCTGCCCGATCTCGCTGTCGAAGGCCTTGACGGTATGATCGACCATGGCGTGGTTCCTGTGCCTTGCGATCACTCAGCCGTAACGGCCGGTGATGTAGTCCTTGGTGCGCACTTCGCGCGGATTGGTGAATATCTGATCGGTATCGCCGTATTCCACCAGATGCCCCAGGTGGAAAAACGCGGTGCGTTGCGACACGCGCGCGGCCTGCTGCATCGAGTGAGTGACGATGACGATCGCGTAGTTGTCTTTAAGCTCGTCGATCAGTTCCTCGATGCGCGCAGTGGCGATCGGGTCGAGCGCGGAACACGGCTCGTCCATCAGGATGACTTCGGGGCTGACGGCAATGGCGCGCGCGATGCACAAGCGCTGTTGCTGGCCGCCCGAAAGGGCAGTGCCGGGGTCGGTCAGGCGGTCCTTCACTTCGTCCCACAAGCCCGCCTTGGTCAGCGCCTTTTCGACGATCGTGTCCATTTCCGACTTGGAAGAGGCCAGACCATGGATGCGCGGGCCATAGGCCACGTTCTCGAAGATCGACTTCGGAAACGGATTGGGCTTCTGAAACACCATGCCGACGCGGGCGCGCAGGGCGACCGGGTCCATCTCGGAGGCGTAGATATCCTCGCCATCGAGCAGGATCTGGCCAGCGACGCGAGCACCGGCGATGGTGTCGTTCATCCGGTTGAGGGTGCGCAGGAACGTGGACTTGCCGCAGCCCGAGGGGCCGATGAAAGCGGTGACGACGCCGTTGCCGATGTCGATGGATACGTCGCTGATCGCCTTCTTCGGACCGTAGAAGACGTCGACATTGCGGGCTGTGAGCTTTGTTTCGAGCATGTCCCTACCAGCGGACTTCGAATTTGTTTCGAAGATAGATCGCAATACCATTCATGGCGAGCAGGAAGACCAGCAACACGATGATGGCGGCGGATGTGTTCCGGACGAAAGCCTTGTCGATTTCGTCGGACCACAGAAAAATCTGCATCGGCAACACACTGGACGGCGACGTGAGGCCGTCGGGCGGGGTGGCGACGAAGGCGCGCATGCCGATCATCAGCAATGGCGCCGTCTCACCCAGGGCGCGGGCCATGCCGATGATGGTGCCGGTGAGGATGCCGGGCAGCGCCAGCGGCAGGACATGGTGGAACACGGTCTGCACCCGGCTGGCGCCCACGGCCAGCGCGGCGTCACGGATCGAGGGCGGCACGGCCTTGATCGCGTTGCGTCCGGAAATGACGATGACCGGCATCGTCATCAGCGCCAGGGTCAAGCCCCCCACCAGCGGCGAGGAGCGCGGCATATGAAAGGTGTTGATGAACACCGCCAGGCCCAGCAGGCCGAAAATGATCGAGGGCACGGCCGCAAGGTTGTTGATCGACACTTCGACCCATTCGATCCAGCGGCTGCGCGGGGCGAATTCTTCGAGGTAGATCGCCGCCAGCACGCCCATCGGGAAGCTGAGCAGCAAAGTGACGCCCATCGTCAGGAGCGAGCCTTTAGCAGCCCCCCAGACGCCGGCGACCGACGCATCGGTTGAATCCGAGCCGGACAGGAAGCGCCAGTCGAGACCGCCCAGACCGTCCTTGAGCATGATGATCATCAGGAACGCCAGGAACCCCAGCGACAGGATGACGGCACCCATACCGAGGAATTTGAAGCGGCGCTCCGAAGCGTGGCGTTTGTTGAGACGCTTGGCCGCTTCGGGCGAGTGCCAGTCGAGCTTACTCATAGGCTTCGCGGAACCGCTTTACGACGCGCAAGGCGACGATGTTGAGAATGAGGGTGACGATGAACAGCACCAGGCCCAGCGCAAAGGCGGACAAGGTCTTGGGGCTGTTGAACTCCTGATCGCCGGTGAGCATCTGGACGATCTGGAACGTCACCGTGGTCATCGAGGCGAAAGGATTGGCGGACAAGTTGGCGGCAGCGCCGGCGGCCATCACCACGATCATGGTCTCACCGATCGCGCGGCTGATCGCCAGCATCACGCCGGCAACGATGCCCGGCAGCGCCGCTGGCAGCAGAACCATGCGGATCGTTTCGGACTTGGTCGCGCCCAAGGCCAGCGAGCCATCACTCATTGCGCGGGGGACGGCGGCCAGGGCATCGTCCGCCATCGAAGACACGAACGGTATGATCATGACGCCCATCACGAGGCCAGCGGCAAGCGCGCTCTCGGTCGAAGGGTTCTGCATGCCGATCGAAGCGGCGAAATCGCGGATCAGCGGCGCCACCGTCAGCGCGGCGAAGTAGCCGTAGACCACCGTGGGAATGCCCGCGAGGATTTCGAGCAGCGGCTTGATCCACTTGCGCGCCCGCAACGTGGCGTACTGGGTGAGGTAGACCGCGCTCATCAGGCCGAGTGGGATGGCGACGGCCATGGCGATGATCGCGCCGATGTAGATCGTGCCCCAGAACAGCGGCACCGCACCGAAGTTGCCGTTGATGTTCGCGCCCATCGAACTCGCCGGCGACCAGTGGGTGCCGGTGAGGAAGGCGATTGGCGAGACGTCCTTGAAGAACATCCCCGCCTCGAACACCAGCGAAGCAACGATGCCGAAGGTGGTGAGGATCGCGAGCAGCGATGCGCCCAGCAGCAGGGCCAGCACCGCGCGCTCAACCTGGGTGCGGGCACGGAAGGCGGGCCGCACGCGGGTGTAGCCGTAGCCGGCACCCGCCAGCGCGGAGATGGCGATGATCAGCGCACCGATCAGGCTGAACCGGCTTTGGGCGGCGCGGATCGGTTCGACCAACGCTTGCGCCTCTGGATTGAAGGCAGCGGCGGACGGGTCTGACGCCAGAGTCTTGGCTTCGGCGAGGATCGCGCCACGTTGCATCGGGTCGTTGGTCAACCCCGCCGCGACAGGGTCGGCCATGACGGCGTTTTCTACCAGGCCGGGCTGGATCGCGGTCCAGGCACCCCAGGCGATCAGCCCGGGGACCAGGATCCACAGCGCCATGTGCCAGCCATGATAGGCCGGCATCGAGTGCAGCGAGCCGCGCCCCGAATAGAGCGCGCTCGCCTTGGCTCGCGCGACGAACCATCCGGCCAGGCCGAGGGCCAGGACCGCGATCAGGACGATGGTCAGGATCATGTCGGTAGGTTCGCCGCCTTCGCTTCGCTTTGGCTTACTTCAGGCCCGAGGGATCGAGCGGGGTCATCTTCGAGGCGATGTCAGCGCTCTTGGCGCGAACGTCGGCCGGCGCGATGACCATTCCCTTCTGCTTGAGCAAGCCGTTATCCCCCCATGACTTCACCCAGGTATCGACATAGCCCTGAAGCGACTTGATCGGAGCAAGGTGCTGCTTCTTCACGTAGATGTAAAGCGGGCGAGCGCCGGGATAGGTGTAGTCCGAGATGGTCTGGTAGGTCGGCGTTACGCCCGACATCGGAATGCCGGTCAGGCTGTCGGGGTTCTCTTCCAGGAACGAATAGCCAAAGATGCCCATCGCCTTGGGATTTTGCGAGATCTTCTGGACGATCAGGTTGTCGTTCTCGCCGGCGTCCACATAAGGGCCGTCCTCGCGGATGTCGTGGCAGATCGCCTCGTACTTGTTCTTGTCGGTGTCCTTTAGCGCCTTGACGCTCGCATCGGTCTTGCAACCGGCTTCGAGGATCAGCTCCTTGAGCGCATCGCGCGTGCCCGAGGTCGACGGCGGGCCGTAAACCAGGATCGGCTCGTTCGGGAGCGACGGGTTCACGTCCTTCCAGGTCTTGGCCGTGTTGGGCTTGCCGAACGGGTTGGCGGCCAGCGCCTTATAGATATCGGTTGGGGTCAGCTTGAAGCCTGGACCCTTCTTGGATTCGGCAAACGCGATGCCGTCGATGCCGACCTGGATTTCGACGATTTCCTTGACGCCGTTCTTCACGCACTCGTCGTATTCGGACTTCTTGATCCGGCGCGAGGCGTCTTCGACGTCAGGGTGCTGGGCGCCGACGCCCGCGCAGAACAGCTTCATGCCCGCGCCGGTTCCGGTCGATTCGATGACGGGGCTTTTCACGCCGGTCTTGGCGTAAGCCTCGGCAACGGCCGTAGCGAAGGGGTAGACCGTGGATGAGCCAACGCCAGTGACGTAATCACGCGAGGCACCAGCGGACGATCCGCCCGAACCGCCACACGCGCTGAGCGCGAGGACGGAGGCGGCAGCGAAGATCACGGTCTTGGTCGATTGCGACGAAAACATTAGCGTTACCCCTTGGGCGTTACTCTTGGGATGCCCCTATTGGGGTACGATGACACTTCCATGACGAAAAGGTGACATCGACTCCGTTGGGCAGTTTTAGGCGAAAGTTGCTCGGAATTTAAAAGTCGATTTGGGTCCGCAAACCTAAGGAATCGACGCCATAATTGGCGCGGCCATTGGCTGTTACGGGGGAGTCCTTCACCCAGATATGGCCGTAGTCGAGGATGAAACGCACGTAGTCCATGGGTATCCAGATCGCCGAAAGCGCCGCCGTCTGCTCCCGCCCACCCTTGATGCCGGCATCCTCGAGATCGAGCCAGTTGTAGCGCGCATTGACCTGGATCGCGCCGATGCCGCCCTTGTCGAAGCCATGCTTGGGACGGATGCGCTCATAAACGCCCGCCTTGTAGGCTGTCTCGTCCTTAGTCAGCATATAGCCGACCTCGACGTAACCGCCCTGGAATGTGGGATTGGCGTAGCCGGCGCGGCCGACCGTCTGCCAGTAGTTCTCAGCCGTGGCGTGGAAGCGCCCGTTGACGTAAGCACCCTCCGCCCCGATCCCCAACTCGCTGGTAGCCCCGGTGATACTGGCCGAGAGAAATCGTACATCGCTGGTGTGGACCAAGGGTCGCGTCTGGTACGTTACCGAAGTGATCGAATTACCAAGTTCGCGGTAGTGGATCGAGCCGCCCAGGTGCAGCGTACCACCCGCAACCTGCGGCATCGCTACCAAGCGCCCATCGACGCTCCACGACTTGTCGCTGTCGCTTCCTAGCGAGTTGGCATCGTCGGTGAAGACACCCAGTTGTGCTACCAGCAGCTTCCCCGAATACTGCGCGTTGAGGCCCACGCGCCGCTCGAAACCGAACGCCTGCGAAAAGTCCGATCGTTCCATGAAGCTGGTGAACAAGTCGCTGGTCAGCTCTTCCAGCCCCCAGTTCGGCTTCTGGTTGCCCAGCACCAAAGTCACGTCTTTGTTGGCTTTGTAAGTCAGGTACATGTCGTTGATGACGACGCTCGATCCGGACACGTCGATCTCGGAGCGATAGCCGAACCCGCCCGGCATCGTGCCTTCGACACCCAGGAAGGCGCGGCGCAGTTCCACGCTAGTCCCCAAGTGGGCCTTCTCGCTCTCAGTCAGGCCCGAAGGCCCACTGACGTGGCCCACATCGATTTGCACACGCCCGCGCGGCTTGAAGCTCCAGCCGTTGTCGCTTTTGAGTTCAGGCGCGCCTTTCCACGATACTTCCACTTGCGGCGTCTTGGCCGCCGCGACCTGAGCGGCCGTCGCGGTTTGCGTGGCGGCCTGTGCCGTGACCGTAGCGGCTTGCGCCGATTGCGTAGCGTTTTGCGCTACCTCTGTGGCGGCTTGCGTCTTAGCTTTTGCTTCGGCCAACTCGCCTTCCAGCGTATCGATTCGGTTTGCCATAGCCTGCATCTGATCTCGCATCGCGGCCAGTTGCTCCTCAACCGATGCACGATCTGCGGCGTAGGCCTGAGATGGTAGCGCCCAACCAGCCGAAACGGCTAGCGCAGCGGTCGAGATATGAGCGATGGTTCTCAAGCAACGGTTCCTTCCTTGAACCTTGTCGGCACTTACGACGCCCGTATGACGACTAAGTTACATTTCAGTGACACTTCACCGGACATGATTCGTTGCGACAAAGAAACAGGCAAGAAACGCGTGGTCGTGATTCGGCAGCTGATATTCGTCAGGAAGGTCTCACCCGTCTTTCAATGGCAGCATCAATGATGCCGTAGTCCCTTGTCCGGGGCGGCTGTCGATGTCGAATCGACCACGATGGCGCTCGACGATGTGCTTGACGATGGAAAGCCCAAGGCCGGTTCCGCCCACGGCGCGGCTGCGGCTGGTGTCGGCGCGGTAGAAACGCTCGGTCAGGCGCGGCAAGTGTTCGGGCGGGATGCCATCGCCTTCGTCGCGCACCGTCACCAGCACCCAGCCCGTGCGCGCGGCTTCCAGCGCGACATAGACCTTGCCGCCAGGTTTGCCGTACTTCAGCGCATTGTCGATCAGATTACGCAAGACTTGCGAGAGCTGGCCACGATCGCCCGCCACCACCGCACTGTCCCCATTGGCCTGGACCGAGACATGCGCGCCGTTGCGGAACTCGCCCGATACTTCATGGGCCAGCGCCACCACGTCGATCGAATCGACCGGAACTTCGTGCTTCACCGCCTCGATTCGCGAAAGCGACATAAGATCAGAGATCAGCGCCTGCATCCGCTGCGCCTCGTGGCGGATGGTGCCCAGAAAACGCCCCCTCAATGCTTCGTCGCCGCCCGCCTTGGGGTTCATCAGCGTCTCTACATAGCCCAGCACATTCGCCAGCGGCGTGCGCAATTCGTGGCTGGCGTTGGCGACGAAGTCGGCGTGCGCCTTGGCCACGCTGATTCGCTCGGACAAATCGTACAAGCTGACGATCCGCTCGTGTGGTCCGATCACCCGGCAATCGACCTCCCAAACGGAGCCGCCGGTGGACAGGCCAGACACGCGTGCGGCCCCGCCGTGCTCGTTAAGGATGGCGGCCACGGCGCGCGGATCGCGAATGGCGATCCGCACGTCCTGACCCACGATATGCGCTCCCAGCAAGGCCGTGGCAGCGGTGTTGGCGAACTTCACTTGCCCACGCGATATCATCAAGGCGGGGGTCTGCAGGTGTTCGAGAAGTTGCACACCGTCGGGAATTTTCATTTCGGTTCGTCGTCCTGAGCTGCGTGAGACGCAGTGATCGTGCGCGAATGGGCCATCGACGCTTACGCTTCACTTGTCACGTTTCCGAGACATTCCTGTGTCACTGGCCTGTGACACTGGCCTGTGCCGCAGGACAGTAGTTTTCATGAGTCTGTGCAGCCACCCTAGCGTTCACAAGTTCACCTTGTTATGCTGCGTTCGCGCAGTCGGAATGTCGGCGCGCAAATCGACGTAGGCGTGGAGGAGCGCCGCCGTCCGATTGGAAAGGATAACGTGACAAGATTCACATCCGATCGCCTGCTCCTCTTCGGCGCCACAGGTGATCTCTCTCGTCGAATGCTGCTCCCATCGCTGTGCGCGCTTGACGCCGAAGGGCTGCTCGATCCCAAGATCGAGATAGTCGGAACGGCGCGCTCTGACATGGACGATCAGGCATTCCGCAACTTTGCGCGCGAAGCCCTGGAACAGTTCCTGCCCGCCAACCGGCGCGGTGGGATGGCGACGTTCCTCAATCGGCTGAGCTACCAAGCGCTGGACGCCAACGATGTGGACAATTTTCAGGCGCTGGCAGATAAGGTCGGCACGCCGGCGGAAGGTCTGTCGATCTTCCTGTCGACCGCGCCCAGTTTGTTCGAACCGACCATCCACGGCTTGGCCAAAAGTGGGCTGGCGGGCGAGCGCGTGCGAATCGGCCTGGAAAAGCCGCTCGGCAGCGATCTCGCGACCAGCAAGATCATCAACGATGCCGTCGCTCACGCCTTCCCCGAGGACCGGATTTACCGGATCGACCATTACCTCGGCAAAGAGACGGTGCAGAACTTGTTGGCGCTGCGCTTTGCCAACCTGATGTTCGAACCGCTGTGGAACGCAGCACATATTGACCACGTGCAGATTACCGTGGCCGAAACCGTGGGCCTGGAATCGCGCGTCGGCTATTATGACGATTCCGGCGCGTTGCGGGACATGGTGCAGAACCATATCCTCCAGTTGCTGGCGCTGGTGGCAATGGAGCCGCCCGTTTCGTACGACGCCACCAATGTGCGCGACGAAAAGGTCAAAGTTCTGCGCTCACTGCGCCGGGTGAAACAGAACGAGTCGGTGATCGGCCAGTACCGGGCCGGTGCCATCGGGTCGCAGGCCGTGCCCGGCTATGATGAAGAACTGGGCAAGGATTCCAACACCGAGACGTTCGTCGCGATCAAGGCCCATATCGATAACTGGCGCTGGCAAGGTGTGCCGTTTTACCTGCGTACCGGCAAACGTCTGCCCAAGCGCACGACTGAGATCGTCGTTCAATTCCGCAACGTACCGCACTCGATCTTCACGGGTCGTGGCGCAAAGACAGTGCCGAACCGACTGGTGATCGGCATCCAGCCCGAAGAAAACATCACGCTTTCGCTGATGGCGAAAGTTCCGGGGCTCGATCGCAACGGTTACGGACTGCGCTCGGTGCCGCTGGCGATCACCACGCCTGATGCCTTTGCCGGCCCGCAGCGGCGCATCGCCTACGAACGTCTGCTGCTCGATCTGATCGAAGGCGACCAGACATTGTTCGTCAGACGCGACGAAGTGGAAGCCCAGTGGGACTGGATCGATGCGATCCGCGCGGGGTGGGTGGAACAGCAACTGGAAGCCAAGACTTATAGTGCCGGTAGCTGGGGACCGTCAGCAGCGATTGCGCTTGCCGAGCGGGACGGAGCCACCTGGCACGAATGAAGTCGGACGGACATCGTTCCGACCTCATTCCTACCTGACTACGGACTCTGCCGCTGTGCAGAGCCGCCCAAAACATAACGATTCAGGAGTGCACCATGGCCAACTTTCATCCGGGCATTCACCCGGTGGTCGCCCGCGTTACCGATCGGATCATCCAGCGCTCCGGCGAAAGCCGCAAGCGCTACCTCGATCTCGTTGAGCGCGAGACGGACCGCCATTCCGACCGCAGTTTTCTCTCGTGCTCCAACCTGGCGCACGGCTTCGCGGCCTCTGGCGAGGACAAGCCTGCCCTTTCCGGCAGCAAGGCCGTCAACCTAGGCATCGTCACTGCCTACAACGACATGCTCAGCGCTCATCAGCCTTATGGTCGCTACCCGGAGCAGATGAAGCTGTTCGCCCGCGAAGTGGGGGCCACGGCACAAGTCGCCAGTGGCGTTCCGGCGATGTGCGACGGCGTGACCCAAGGGTTCGATGGCATGGAGCTATCGCTGTTCAGCCGCGACACGATCGCGCTGTCCACCGCGATCGCGCTCAGCCACGCGATGTTCGACGGCATGGCGCTGCTGGGCATCTGCGACAAGATCGTCCCCGGCCTGGTGATCGGTGCGCTGCGGTTCGGGCACTTACCTGCCGTTTTCGTGCCGGCCGGGCCGATGCCCAGCGGCATCTCCAATAAGGACAAGCAAAAGGTTCGCCAGCTCTACGCCGAGGGCAAGGTCGGTCGCGAGGAACTGCTGGCGAGCGAAAGCGCCAGCTATCATGCGGCAGGCACTTGCACGTTCTATGGCACCGCCAACTCCAACCAGATGATGATGGAGATGATGGGTCTGCACGTGCCTGGCTCTGCCTTTGTGCCACCCAACACCCCGCTGCGCCAAGCGCTGACGCGCAAAGCGACCCATCGCCTGGCCGAAATCACCCGCAAGGGGCAGGACTATCGACCGATGGCCCATGTCGTGGACGAAAAGGCGATCGTCAATGCGATCTGCGGCCTGCTCGCCACGGGCGGATCGACCAACCATGCGATCCACTTGCCGGCGATGGCGCGTGCCGCCGGCGTCCTCATCAATTGGGAGGACTTCGACGAATTGTCTTCAGTGGTCCCACTGATCGCACGCGTCTATCCCAACGGCTCGGGCGACGTGAACCACTTCCATGCTGCTGGCGGCATGGCCTGGATCGCAAGCGAGCTGCTAGGTGCAGGTCTTGCCCATGGCGACGTGCTGACCATCGCCGAGGGTGGCATGGACGCTTATGCCACCGAGCCGGTCCTGTCCGGCGATACGGTGGAATGGCGCCCGGCCCCCAAGGTCAGCGGCGACGAAACGATGCTCAAGCCCGTCTCCGACCCGTTCCTGCCCGATGGCGGCATGCGCCTGGTAGAAGGCAACCTGGGGCGCGCCACCTTCAAGACCAGCGCCGTGGACGCCGAACGCTGGACGATCGAAGCACCCTGCCGCGTGTTCGATACGCAGGAAGGCGTCGCACAGGCGTTCAAGGCCGGTGAGCTGGATCGTGACGTCGTCGTCGTCGTACGGTTCCAGGGACCGCGTGCCAACGGCATGCCTGAGTTGCACAAGCTGACCCCGCCGCTCGGCGTCCTGCAGGATCGGGGGCACAAAGTCGCCCTCGTCACCGATGGCCGCATGTCGGGCGCCAGCGGCAAAGTGCCCGCAGCGATCCACGTCACGCCGGAGGCTTTCGCAGGCGGGCCGCTGGCCTTCCTGCAAGACGGCGATATCGTGCGCCTGAGCGCAGACGACGGCACTCTATCCACAACCGCTGACTTGTCGGGCCGTGAGCCTGCGCCGACCCCGCCCCCTGCTTCGGGAATGGGCCGTGAGCTGTTCGCGATGTTCCGCCTGAATGCCAGCGGGGCGGAGCAAGGCGCTTCGTCCATGCTGGAGCTGGCGGGCCTGTGAGCGATCCGGTCACACTCGTCGCGGTCGACATCGGCGGCACCCACGCCCGCTTCGCCATTGCCACGGTGGCGTCGGACGGCGCCATCAGCTTGGGCGAGCCGGCGACGCTGCACACGCGGGACCATGGCAGCTTCCAACTTGCCTGGCAGGCTTTCCGCGATAGCCAGGGCGGCACTTTGCCCAACGCCGTCGCCATGTCGGTGGCGGGGCCAGTGGGCGCGGACGTCATCAAGTTCACCAACAACCCCTGGATCATTCGCCCCGCGCTGATCGAAGAAAAGCTGGGAGCGAGCCGCCACACCATCGTCAACGACTTCGCCGCAGTCGGCCATGCCGTGGCGCGAGCCGGCGAAGAGGACTTCATTCACCTTGCCGGGCCGGACATGCCCTTGCCCGCAACCGGAACGCTCAGCGTGCTGGGGCCTGGCACCGGCCTTGGCGTCGCTCACTTGTGGCGGGATGGCACGGGGGGCACCGGGGGCACGGGGTTTTACCACGTTCAAGCGACCGAAGGCGGCCACATCGACTACGCCCCACTCGATGCGATCGAGGACGCGATCCTCGCCCGAATGAGGAAGCGCCACACCCGAGTCTCGGTGGAACGCGTGGTGTCCGGCCCCGGCATCGTCGATATCTACGCCACGCTCGCCGCGATGGAGCACAAGGCGATCCACGAAATGTCCGACGTCGAGATTTGGACGGCAGGCATGGATGGCAGCGACAGCTTGGCAGCCGCGGCTGTGGATCGCTTCTGCCTCGCGCTCGGAGCAGCGGCCGGCGACTATGCGCTAGCCCATGGGGCAAGCGGCGTCGTTATCGCGGGCGGACTTGGTTATCGCATCCGCGACACCATTCTAGCGTCCGGCTTTGCTGGGCGCTTTACCGCCAAGGGGCGCTTTGCCGCCATGATGGCCAAAATTCCTGTCAAACTCATCACTCATCCGCAGCCCGGCCTGTTCGGGGCTGCCGCCGCATTCGCAAGGGAGCACCTGAACCGATGACCACCGTGTCCGAAGCTGTCGAAAAGGTCATGCGCCTCGCCCCGGTCATTCCCGTGCTGGTGATCGAGGACATCGAGCACGCGCTGCCGATCGCCGAAGCGCTGGTCGCAGGTGGCCTCCCCGCCCTGGAAGTGACTTTGCGCACGCCTTGCGCGATCGAGGCGATCAAGGTGATGAAACAAGTCCCCGGCGCGGTCGTGGGCGCCGGCACGGTGCTGACGCCAGACGATCTGCAACGCGCGATCGATGCGGGTGCCGAATTCATCGTCTCCCCCGGCCTCACCCCGCGCCTTGCCGAGGCTGCCATCAAGAGCGGTATTCCGTTCCTTCCGGGCACGGCCAACGCCAGCGACGTGATGTTCGCGCTGGAATGCGGGTTCGATCGGCTGAAGTTCTTCCCCGCCATGGCAGCCGGCGGCCCCAACGCATTGAAGGCGATCTGGGCCCCGCTGACGGCGGCGAAGTTCTGCCCCACCGGCGGCATCACCCCGCAAAACGCGCCCGAGTGGCTCGCCCTCGACGCGGTGCTGTGCGTGGGCGGCAGTTGGATGGTTCCCAAGGGCCCGCCAGACGTCGCCCAGATCGAAGCGGCCGCGCGCGCGGCTGCGGGCCTTGGCCGATGACCGCCGGGCCGATGAACGGGGGCTTGGGCAGCATCGCCGCGATCGACGCCCGCCTCGGCGAGTTGCACAAGCTCACTTCGCAGACGCCCCTCTACAACCCGGTATTCCAGGTCGGCCTGGAATTGTCGCGGATGTTGGAAAACGGCGAGATGAGCCTCGATCACATCGAAAGCCTCGTCGCCGAAATGGAGTGCGAGGGGTTACGCGCCCGCGCCGCTCGGCTCGACCGCATTCTGGGCACTGTCGCGATTGAGGGCAATCGCAAGGCGCTCGCCAAAGTTGCGGGCAGCGGTGGCGACGAGGACGACTTTACCACGTTCGCGGTGCGCTGGCAGCGCCCTGCCGCTCACATCGTCTTTACGGCACACCCCACCTTCCTGCTGAGCGCTGCACAGTCCGAAGCCGTCGCGGATTCCGCCTCACGCGGGGACTTGTCCGAAGCCTCCGTCTGCGTGGCCCCGGCCGAGCGCGACACCATCACCCTCGACTACGAACACGATGCCGCGATGGCGGCAATCGCGCGCGGGCAGAAGGCGCGCGACGATATCGTCGGCCAGTTGTTTGACATCGCGGCGAAGCGATGGCCCAAGCGCTGGCGCAGCCTCCAACCGATGCCGGTGCGCTTCGCCCACTGGGTCGGGTACGATATGGATGGCCGCACCGACATCTCGTGGTCGACATCGATCCGTTATCGCTTGATGGAAAAGGCAGAGCGCCTTGCCAGCTACGCCGCTAGTCTCGAAAAAGCCGCACCCCAGATCGCCGCGCAACTGACCCGCGCGCAAGCGCATACGGCGCAGCTTGCCGATGCTTTCGCGCAGGACCTGACGCTACCAGAGCAACTTTCCGCCGCCGCCAATGGCCTGACTGCGGATCACCCTGACAAACTGACCAGCCTCGAGCCCGTTATCACCCGGCTGGAAGACGAAGCGCGCCATTCCGACGAGGATCAGACGCGCACCCTCCTCGTGACCGCCGCCGCCATGCGCGCGGATGGCCTGGGCATGGGCGGTATCCACTTCCGGGTGAACTCGTCCCAGCTCCAGAACGCGATCCGTCGCCGAATCGACCCGGACGGCAAGCTTAACCTCGCCAGCCAGGCGGCGTTGGTGCGCATGCGCGAACTGCTGGCCGAAGTGAAACCGCTGCGCTCCAACTTTGCGGCGCTGGCGATCGAGAACAGCACTGCCGTGCGCCAGTTCCTCGCCATGGCGCAGATCCTCGCCCATATCGACGCCGATGCGCCGATTCGCATGTTGGTCGCCGAGTGCGAGGAGCCGACCACGATCCTCGCCGCGCTCTATTTCGCGCGTATGTTCGGGATCGAGGACAAGGTGGACGTCTCGCCCTTGTTCGAAACCGAAAGCGCACTGGAGCACGGTGGCCGCTTCCTGGAGGCAGTGCTCGCCGAGCCGGCCTATCGCGACTATGCCAAGAAGCGCGGGCGCGTGGCGATCCAGACCGGCTTTTCCGATGCCGGGCGGTTCGTCGGCCAGGTCCCCGCCGCCCTCGCGATCGAGCGCCTGCAAGGACGCCTGGCCGAAGCGATGGCTGCGAACGGTTTGTCAGACGTTTCCGCGTTGATCTTCAACACCGGCGGAGAATCGATGGGTCGCGGCTGCCACCCGTCCAGCATCGACGATCGCTTCGATTGGCAGATGTCACCTTGGGCGCGCCGCCGGTTTCTGCGCGCGAACATCCGCCTGGAGCCCGAAGTCAGCTTCCAGGGCGGCGACGGTTATCTCTGGTTCGGCTCGGACGAACTCGCACTGGCCACGATCACCCGCATGGCCGAACGGCCCTTGTGGGACGCGGATGTCAACGCGCCGACCGATCCGTTCTATCGCCGCACCGACCTCAGCCTGGATTTCTACCGTGCCATTCGTGGTGTCCAGCACGAGCACCTTGTCAGCCGGACCTATAGCCGCGCGATCACCGCGTTCGGCCTGGGCTTGCTGAACGACACCGGCAGCCGCAAGGCGCGCCGCCAGTCAGACCTCGCCTCCGATCGCTCGATGAGCCTGCGACAAATCCGGGCAATCCCGCACAACGCTATTTTGCAGCAGTTGGGCTACCCGGTGAACGTGATCGCGGGCATCGGCACCGCGGCGGACGGCAACCGCGAGGAAATCGCCGAGATGCTGCGCGAAAGCGCGCGTGGCAGGCAATTGATCCGCCTGGCGCGAGCCGGCAATGCGCTAGCCTCGATCAAGACGGTGGCAGCGTACGGCGAGTTGTTCAACTCCGCCTACTGGGCCAGCCGCCCCTATCGCGGCGACGAGCAGCACATTTCCGATGCCTGCCTCGCCTTAGCCGAATATCTCACCAAGGACGATCGCGCCGGCGTATTCCGCCGCCTCGCCTCGCGCCTCCGGGTCGATGCGATGAAGCTTTACCGCTTGCTCGATCTGATCCCGGACGAGCGTCCGCTGTCGGACCGAGAACAGACCCGCCGCTCCATCGGCACCCTGCACGCCATCCGCATCGCGCTGTTCCAGCACATGTTCCTGCGCACGGTGCAGGTTCCCTCGTTCAGCCGCGCCAACGACATCAGCCGAGACGACGTGCTGGAGATGTTCTTTACCCTGCGCGTGGACGATGGCCTGGCGCAACTGCGCCGCGCCTTCCCCGTCCACTTCCCCTCGATCGACGATTTCAACGTGGAAGCGCCAAGCGACTATCCCGACTCCAGCGCGACAGGGTACGCGGGCATCCACGAGGACTACATCGACCCGATCGCGCGATCCTATGCTCTCAGCCTGCGGATCACCACGGCGCTGGCGAACGAGTTTGGTGCACACGGGTAGCAGGAGTTGGGCTCATGCTCCTGATCCGCCGCGCGGATCAGGAGCAGCTTGACCGAACTCCGGCTGCGGCGCCTTAAGCCATCAGGCCCAGGATACCCTCGATCGAGCAACTGGCGAAGCCGACGGTGCTGTCCGAAATGCCGTAAGGGATCAGCAATTGCTCGCCGACCTTTAGCGCGCCGCAGGTGTAGACCACGTTGGGCACGTAGCCGGAACGATCGGCATTCTCTGCAGTCAGCACTGGCTCGACGGTACGAGCGATAACCTTGCTGGGATCTTCCAGGTCGAGCAGCGCGCAGCCTAGCGCGTACTTGCGCATGGCGCCCACGCCGTGGGTCAAAAGCAGCCAGCCGGCATCTGTGCGGATCGGACTGCCGCAGTTACCGATCTGGATAAATTCCCAAGGGTACTTGGGCTCCATCAGCAGGACACCGTCATCGTCCCAGTTATCAAGATGGTCGGAGTAAATCAGGAACAGGTTCTTGCCGTCCTGCCGCCCGACCATGGCGTATTTTCCGCCGATCTTCTCGGGGAACAGCGCCATGCCTTTGTTACGCCCCGCGCGGCCTAGGATCGGTTCCAGACCAAATGCCCGGAAATCGCGCGTGCGCAGCAATTCGCTGCGGATCGAGCTGCCAGAGTAGGCCGTGTACGTGCCGATCCACTCGTAATCGCCGCCGCCATGATCGAACTGAACCAGCCGCAAGTCTTCCAAGCCCCCGCGCTGTTGCTCGGTGATGGGGAAGATCACGGTATTGGAAAGGCTCGATTCAGCGTTGCGGTGGACGATGACGGCATCGTCCGAATCGAACATGCTCTCCTCTTCCAGCTCTACCGAGGTGGCGAAGGCGGCTTGCGGCCAAAGGCTGAACGAGCCATCCGGCTCGGCAATGCCTTCGCGAAAGGCAATCGAACTGATGTGCCCCTCGCCTACAGCGCGCAAGCTCATGATGAAACGCACACACCCGTCCTGCATGCCTGACTGGTCAGGCGAAGGCACGATCGAGGGGTTCATCAGCGCGGCTGCTGCGAACGTATATTCGTGACAGAAGTACGCGCCGATCAGCCGCTGCTTGGTTTCCGAGAACGAACCCGCATCCAGCTCAAGGTTCTCTGCCACCTCTGCAAAGCGGTTGGCGAAAATACGCTCGGTCTGCCAGTGCCGCTCGTTGAAGTCGCGCAGAACGCGTTCATATTCGATTTCGGCTCGTTCATCGGTTAGGCCAGCCACGTCCTCGACGAGACGCATGGCTCTACTGCCGGGCGCGTTTTTCGACTGCCAGCCAAGATGAAACGGACGCAAAACAACACGCGCCGGATCGGCATGGAGGCGCGTTTCGAAAATACGAAGTGGGTCAGACCAGACGTTCTCGGGTCGGTTCAAGCATTCCTCCATCCTCCGAGAGAGGCGTCGCAAGGGTCATTTCCATAAGCGCATAATGAGACAACTGGAAGGCCAGGATTGATTCTGCCCCCGTATTTGCATTCGCTCCGCGGGGAGTCACCCCATCCCGGCAACGACCTGTCGCAATCTCTGCAAGAACGGCCCCGCGATCATTGTCGCCGAAGAACCAGCGCCAAGCAGTGTGGGCGTGTTCCACCCATTTTTCGTCATGCGTCGCCCGCCACGCCGACACTGCTGCTTCGATGGCGGCTTGGGCTTCCAAAGGCTGCTGATCGAACGGCAGGTAGCTATGGGGCCGATAGAAGCTTTCCGATCCGATCGGGCGGAATTGACCTTTGGCGGAGACTTGCTGGCGACAAATCCAGGCCAGCGTCTCAAGCCCGGCATCGGTCCAGTCTTCACGCCCCAACGTTACGCCCGCCTCGATCAATGCCTGCGACAAGCGAGGATTGTCATAACCGAGAACGGCTTCGAACCACGCCCAATCCGGCCGGCGGCCTTCGCCCAAAAGACGCATCAGGAAATCGCCGCCGTCAGCTACCACATCGCGTGATGCCGAATGATCGGGGTCACAACGCAGGACCGCACATGCACCCAGCATAGCGAACGCTACGGCCCGGGGCGAAGTTACAGTTCCGACGCAAGGCAAGACCTCATCGTACAAGTGCAGAGCCCATTCACGCAAACCCGGATCGGTGGCGCGCTCGAAGGTGTGCCCCAACGACCAAACCGCACGTCCGTTTGAATCTTCCGATCCTTCGTCCTCACACCATGAGCGGTCAAAGCGCATGAAATTCCGGAAACGGCCCAGGTCTGGATTCCAGGCAAATTGGACGAAGGCCGCGTAGGCACTGCTCCACTTCATGCGGTCGGACGCACCTAGACCCTTGGCCACGTTCATCAGCATCAGCGCGCGGGCGTTATCGTCCAAACAGTAGCCATGCCGGCGATCGGGTACGACGCCCACCGAATGCTGGAGCATGCCCGTCGCATCGCTCATCGCCAACACCGCTGAAAGGCCAGGAATAGCACTTATCGGCGGCATTTTTCGGTTGGGGGGAACGGCACCTGCCGCTAGCCGCGCCGAGGACTCAGCAAAGCGAGGCCAGATGGTCTCACGACCGCGTGCATAGGCACGCCGCTGCATGGCCGCGAGTTCATGGGGGGAGTCCAGCAAACCATTGACGGCATCGGCGATGGCCGTGCTTGAATCTGGCTCGATCAACCGCCCGACATCGCTGGCGAGCAGTTCGCGCGCATGAACATAAGGCGTGGCGATCACCGCTTTGCCCAAAGCAACGGCATAGCTCAGCGTGCCAGACGTGGATTGCTGCAGGTTTGGGTAAGGCGTGAGATAGATGTCACACGCTTCGAGCTGGTCGAGCAATTCGGGGGTATCGAGAAACCGGTTGTCCCACATGACATGGTCCGCAACGCCAAGTTCCGCAGCCAGGGCGACCAGCTTTTCGCGATAGGCTTCGCCATCGCGCGCGACCAGGTTGGGATGAGACGCGCCGACGATGCGATAGACTGCTTCGGGGTGGCGCGAGACGATCGCAGGCAGCGCGGCAATGGCATTTTCCAGCCCTTTACCGGGACCGATGAGGCCAAAGGTCATCAAAACCTTGCGACCAGCGAGCCCGAGGCTGGCCTTAAATTCCTCCTGTCGACCAAACGGGCGATCAGGAGCGCCATGCTCGATCACCTCCACCACTTCGGCCCGTGCTCCGTAGCGCTCGATCAATATTGTGCGCGAATGCCGCGACATAACCATAATCTTTGACGCGCGGGTCATCAGGTGGCGCAAGATCGCTTCTTGCCGACCGGACGGCTCGCTGAGCACCGTGTGCAACGTAACCACGAGCGGCGCGGCAAGGCGATCGACGAAATCCAGGACCAGTTCGCCGTCGGGGCCCCCAAAGATGCCGTATTCGTGTTGGAGCCAGACCACATCCACACCGGACTCGTTGATTTGGCGAGCCGCGCTGACGTAGCTTTCGATATCGTCATGGTTGATTGTGCCGGCCACACCTTCGTAAACCAACGGCGCTCTCGAATCATTAAGCGCGTAAACATCTACCGAAAGCTCAGGATGGTGCTGGCCTAGTTGCTCATAGATGTCCGTCGTAAAAGTCGCGATGCCGCACTTGCGAGGAGCGAAATTGCCGATCAGCGCCAACGACAAGGGGGGGCCTTCAGCCAATACAGCCGTGTCAAAGATTGAGCGGACTTCCGCTGATTCCCGGCGAATTTGAAATTCACCGGAGCGCGTCAGATGGTTCATAGACACCCCGTTAGCGAAAGGTCAGCAGCGTGATCGCTGTGTTACTAGAACACAAACGGCAAAGGGGCCGTCCGGTTTCCCGCTGCATTGCAAAAATAAGACCATTCAGGATGATACGGGTCCATATCACGCCAAATGGTGTGTTGGACTTTCCTGGGCGACGGCTAGCATCGGGCTTCGAGTTTTGTAGGCGGGTCCAGGTGCGCTTTGGCGCAGGCATGGACTTCCGGCTCGGCCCTTTCTATGGTTTCGCATATCGGTAATAATCGAACAAGGGAATTGCGATGGAAGCTCTCAAGCACCGCGAGGATTCCGTCCATTTCGCCATAGCCCGCCTGCTCTTGCCCATCGTGGGCAAGGAAGCCGCCGACGCCGCGTTGGCGATCTTGTGGCTCGACCCGGCGCTAGCTTATCCGAACGGACCATCGGCAAGCCGCGCGCAAATCGCGATGGCGCTCCACGCCGCGCTGTTCCTGGACTTGCTGGATCGCGTACCCACCGCCGCGCGGTATGTCTCAGAGGCACGAGCAAGCGGCGAGAGCATCGTGCTCGACCACGGCGCCCTGCGCACGATCGACGGCACCACCGGCGCGCTGCCTTCGGGCCACGAAGCATTCGGACGGTTCCTGCGCCCCCTGGGCTACGACGTGGGTGGGCTCTACCCCCTGCCCCAACTGACCATGACCGGACGCGCTTACGTTCACCGCGACCTGCCACAGAGCGTACCGCAGTTCTTCGTTTCGGAATTGCACATCGCGCAACTGCCGGAAGCGGCAAGCCGACCAGCCGAAGCGATCTTCGGCATGTCACGCGATCCGCTGGGCGATGCGGAATGGCGGGCGCTTGCAGCGCTCGACGCAACTGGCGAATGCTCGATCGAGGACGCCGTGACCATCCTCAATGGCGCACTTGCCGCCTTCGGACGCCAGCACATCGCACCAACCCTGGCGGATTACCAAGCGCTGCTGGCCCACAGCAAGGAAGGGGCGTGGATCGCGACCGAAGGCAATGCTTTCAACCACGCAACGACGCGGGTGCCCGATGTCCAGGCGTTGTCCGAGACCTTGAAAACCAAAGGCTATCCGCTCAAGCCCGAAGTCGAAATCTCAAAGAACGGTCGCGTCCGCCAAACCGCATTCCTGGCCGACAAAGTCTCCCGGCCTTTCAGGCGGGAGGATGGCAGCGAAATCACCGAGCAAGTGCCGGGCTCGTTCTACGAATTCATCACCCGCGACATTGTGCCTGGCACCGACGCGCTCGACCTGACGTTCGATAGCGGCAACGCCACCGGCATCTTCGCCGTGACCCGGGCGAACTGACGGTGCTGCAATCGTTCGATCCCGTCACCCAGGAGATCGTCTGGGAAGGGGAGAGCGCCAGCCCCGCCGCCGTTGCCGCCGCCCTGCACCGCGCGCGCGCCGCGTTTCCCGACTGGGCCTCGCTTTCCGTCGAAGAACGCGTTGCCGCTGCGGAACGCTACCGCGCGGTCCTGGAGGCGCGCAAGGAGACGATTGCGACGATCATCTCGCGCGAAACCGGCAAGCCCTTATGGGAAACCCGCGCCGAACTTGCCTCGATGATCGGCAAAGTCGGCCTTTCGATCGCGGCGCAAGCGGAACGTGCGGGTGAAAAGCGCAACGCAATGCCATTCGGCGAAGCAGTGCTGCGTCATCGTCCGCACGGGGTCATGGCTGTGCTCGGCCCGTTCAACTTCCCCGGACACTTGCCCAATGGCCACATCGTCCCTGCGCTGCTGGCCGGCAACACGGTCGTTTTCAAACCGTCCGAGATGACCCCCGCGACGGGCGCTGCGATGGCCGATGCGTGGGACGAGGCCGGCCTGCCGTCCGGCGTCTTCCAGTGCGTGCAAGGCGACCGGACTACCGGGGAAGCGCTGGTCGCGGGGCACATCGACGGCCTGCTGTTTACGGGATCGGCGGGTGCCGGCGCACATTTCCGGCGCATCTTCGCCGATAGGCCCGAAGTGATCCTGGCGCTGGAACTAGGCGGCAACAATCCGCTGATCGCCTGGGATGCACCGGACGTGGAGGAAGCCGCAGCGATCGTGGTCCAGTCCGCCTTCATTACCACCGGGCAACGCTGCTCGTGCGCACGGCGGCTGATCGTGCCGAACACTGCGTTCGGCTCGGCGCTGGTCGAGGCAGTCGCGGCAATGGCAGACCGCATCGTCATCGGCGCGTGGAACGATACGCCCGAGCCATGGATCGGGCCCCTCATCAGCGAAAACGCCGCCAACGGCGCCAGGGTGCAAGTCGCCGCGCTGATCGAGCAAGGTGCGCGCGTGATCCAGCCTCTGCGCAGCGTAGAAGGCCGCTCCGCCGCTTTCGTGACGCCCGCCATGCTTGACGTAACCGGCACGTTCGTTCCCGACGAGGAGATTTTCGCGCCCGTCCTTCAGATCAGCCGCGTTCCCGATTTTGATGCAGCGATCAAGGCCGCCAACAACACTCGCTTCGGGCTTTCCGCTGGGCTCGTCAGTGCCGACGATGCGCTTTGGCAGCGCGTGCTGATCGAGGGCCGCGCCGGTGTCGTCAACCGCAACCGCCCGACCACCGGCGCTGCCGGGTCGATGCCGTTCGGAGGCCTGGGCGAGAGCGGCAACCATCGGCCCAGCGCTTATTATGCAGCCGATTACTGCGCCTATCCCGTCGCCAGCTTCGAGGCATCAGGCGCAGCGGGCAATGCGGGAGCACTCGTTGGCAAGCTACGCGCGCAAGTGCCGGAATGAGTGGGCTTACCTCGCTAGAACATGATCTGTTGGGGGCCGTGGAAGGCGCCCCAATCTTGGCGCGCACACTGGACTGGGCCGCGATCAACAGCGGCACTGCCAACCTCGACGGGCTGGCAAGGATGGCCGCAACTCTTGCCGACGCCTTCGCACAACTGCCCGGCGAATTGCGCTTGGTCGATCCCGCGCCTGTCGAGAAAGTCGATGGCCTGGGCTCCTTGCGAGAAGAGCCGCATGGCCAGCACTTAGTCCTGTCGGTGCGCCCCCAGGCCGACCGACGCGTGATCCTGACCGGCCACATGGATACCGTCTATTCACGCGAACACCCGTTCCAGGCGTGCGACTGGATCGACCAGACAACCCTGCGCGGCCCCGGCACGGCGGACATGAAGGGCGGCCTCGCGCTGATGCTCGCGGGCCTTGTCGCTTACGAAACCGCCACACCGACACTGGGCTACGATGTCCTCATCAATAGCGACGAGGAGACCGGATCGCTTTCCTCCGCCGCGCTGATCGCGCAGTTGGCAGCGGGCAAGATCGCGGCGCTGACGTACGAACCCGCGCTGCCCGATGGCGGTATGGCCCGCGCGCGGCCAGGCTCTGGCAACTATGCCGCCGTCATCCGGGGCCGCTCCGCCCATGCTGGGCGCAACCCGCAGGACGGGCGCAACGCGATCGTCGCGGCGGGAGACTTGGCCATGCGCCTCGCCGCTGCGGTGCGGGACGGCCTGACGATCAATCCTGCGCGGATCGAGGGCGGCGGGCCCAACAACACGGTGCCGGACCTTGCCATTCTCCATTTTAACCTGCGCCCGCGCACGCCGGAACTGGCAGCCGAGGCGCAGGGATTGGTCGATCAAATCGTGGCAAATATCGGCGCCAAACACGATGTTCAGATCCACATCCACGGCCATGTTTCGCGGCCGCCCAAGCCAATCTCGCCAGGCACGCAAAGTTTATACAACCTCGTTGGGACTGCAGCCGCCGACCTCGGGCAGCCGATGACTTGGAAGGACACCGGAGGGGTGTGCGATGGCAACAACATCGCGGCGTGCGGCGTGCCAGTACTCGACACGATGGGCGCGCTGGGCGGGGCGATCCATTCGCCCGACGAGTTCCTCCTCGTTCCCTCGCTGGCAGACCGCGCGCGGCTCACCGCGCTGGTCATGCACCGCCTTGACCGCAACGGAGTGCCTGCATGACTTTCCTGCTCCGTACCGCGCGCGCCCAGGATCTGGAGGCGCTTTACCGCATGGCCAAGGGCACCGGCGGCGGCTTCACCAACTTGCCGCCCGACAAGCCCACGTTGCGATCCAAGTTGGAGCGAACGGCCCGCAGTTTCGCGCGCGATGATGACCAGGTTGCCAATGATTTGTTCGTCTTCATCCTGGAGGATGTCAGCACCGGCAAGATCATCGGCACTTGCCAGGCGTTTTCGCAAGTGGGCACCGAACTGCCGTTCTATTCTTATCGCATCGGCAGGATTACCCAGCATTCCAAGGAGTTGGACCGCACTTTCCGCGCCGAAATGCTGACGCTCTGCACCGATCTCGATGGCGCGAGCGAGGTGGGCGGGCTGTATCTCGATGCCGGTGAGCGGTCAGCCGGCGTGGGAAAATTGCTGGCGCGCAGCCGTTACTTATTCATCGCCAAGCACCGTGCGCGCTTTGGCGATAAAACCTTGGCGGAATTACGCGGTGCAATAGATGATGCCGGTAACTCGCCGTTCTGGGACGGCCTCGCTGGCCGCTTCTTCGACATGAGTTTTCGCGATGCGGATGAATTCAACGCCAAGCATGGCAATCAGTTCATTGCCGACCTGATGCCCAAGCACCCCATTTATATGGCATTACTTTCCGAAGCGGCACGGCAGGTCATGGGCCAGCCACATTACTCGGGTCGTCCTGCGATGCGGATGCTGGAAAGCGAGGGTTTCACGTATCAGAACTACGTCGATATCTTCGACGGCGGGCCGACCATGATCGCGCGCACCGATGACATACGCACCATTCGCGATGCGCGGGTGGCAACCATTGCCGCTATCACGGCGCCGGAAAAATGCTTAGAAAACGGGCACTTGGTGGCGGCAGGACGGTTGGCGGACTTCCGGGCTTGCCTCGCGAATGTCGGCCAAGTGGAGGGCGGCGTCTCGCTCGATGCGGCTGCCGCAGAGCTTATGGGCGTTGGCGTGGGCGACGCCGTGACATACGCGCCAGCCTGATATGCAAAGTCCTGGGCCCGGCATGAAGCCGAGCCCAGGACTGCAACAAGGTGTCGATAAGGTGCGCTTAACGCGCCGTTAGAGGTTTAGCGGCGGACCTTGCGGCAAACCCGACGCGGCTCGCCATGACGCCACACCTTCTTGCACACGGTACGCGTGCGAGCGCGATGGCGAGGCGGCGGCGGTGGCGGCGGGCCAGCTTCGCGACCAGGTCCTTCAGCCCGGGGCGGCGGCGGCGGACCCGGCTGGGCATCGGCGGGCATGGCGGTCAGCACGATCGCTGCACCGATCATCGCGGCCAGCGACTTGATTTTAAACTGCATGAACATCTCCTCATCGGCGGCCCGGCGCTGAACACGCGAAAGCCGACCGACACGGACAAGCCGCGACACAACCAAAGGTTGCGCGCTTATTGCCGCTTTACTACCGCCAAGATTGCTTCCCCTGTCGCCAGTCAGGCATTAGGCTCGGCTTCATGCTTACCGAGATCAACTTCGACGGCATCGTCGGCCCCAGCCACAACTATGCCGGGCTGAGCCTCGGCAACCTCGCTTCTGCCCGCAACTTCGGCAGAGCGTCCGCCCCGCGCGCCGCAGCGTTGCAGGGGTTGGCGAAAATGCGGGCGAACCTGGAGCGCGGCCTGGCCCAAGGCTTCTTCCTGCCCCAGCACCGCCCGAACGCGGACTGGCTCGCGCAACTTGGCACCACCGTAGCGCAGGCTGCACCCAGCTTGCGCGCCAATGCGATGTCAGCGTCATCGATGTGGGCCGCCAACGCGGCCACCGTTTCCCCCGCTGCAGACTGCGAGGATGGGCGCTGCCACCTGACGGTCGCCAACCTGATGACCATGCCCCATCGCAGCCATGAGTGGGCGGAAACCCTGGCGCAGTTGCAACTCGCCTTCGCCGATGCCGCGCGCTTTGCCGTCCATGCTCCGGTGCCACCCCCGTTCGGAGACGAAGGCGCAGCCAACCACATGCGGCTGTGCGCCCGCCACGATGCGCCGGGCGTCGAAGTGTTCGTGTACGGCAATGCGGGGGGCGCCGAAGCGCTCGGCCCGTTCCCCGCGCGTCAGCATCGCGCGGCGTCGGAAGCGATCGCGCGCATTCATGGCCTCGATCCCGCGCGCACGATCTTTGCCCGGCAATCCGCCGAAGCGATTGCGGCAGGGGCATTTCATAACGACGTTGTCGCCGTCGCCAACGAGCGCGTGCTGTTCGCGCACGAACTCGCCTTTGCGGACAAGCAGGGCCTCTATGCCAGCCTTCGCGATGCCTTACCCGAAGTCGAGATCGTTGAGGTTCCCGCCAGCGCGGTAAGCCTGGAAGACGCGATCCGGTCCTATCTGTTCAACGCCCAATTGGTGACGCTGCCTTCCGGTGAGGCAGCGCTGGTGCTGCCGGCTGAGGCGCGCGAAACGCCATCGGTGTGGCGCTGGCTGGAAGCGCATGTCGCCGGCAATGGCCCGATCCGCCATTTGTTCGTCCACGACTTGCGCGAATCGATGGCGAACGGCGGCGGCCCGGCGTGCCTACGCCTGCGCGTCGTCGCCGATCCCGCCACGGTGGACCCGCGCTTTATAGCGACCCCTGCTCTGCTGGACCGGATCGAGACGCTGGTGGCGCAGTGGTGGCCCGAGCGGATCGCGGTGGAAGACCTCAATAACCCGGCACTATGGGAACGCTGCCTGGCTGCACGCTCGGCCTTGTGTGGCGAACTGGGGCTGGAAAAACTCGACCGCGATAGGCCTTGAACCGACTAGCGCTGAAGCTGGGCACTACCCGAATTTTGAGAGAGACGGCTCTCCCCCTCTCGTCTCGTCTTTGCGAGCCCGAAGGGCGAAGCAATCCAGAGCGTCGCAAACCGCCCTGGATTGCCGCGCCGCCTTCGGCGCCTCGCAATGACGACGGGGGATGAGGTTCGATCAGCTTTCCGCCGCGATCTTTTCGTGCAGCCAGGCGGCATGGCGGGGGGCCTTGCGGGTGCGGGCCCATTCTTCGAGCATGTCGTCGGCCACAGCCTTTAAGCTCGCCATCTGGTCGGCGGTTCCGAACTGCCAGGCCAGTTCCAGCCGGTGGCCGTTGGGATCGAAGAAGTAAATCGACTTGAATATTCCGTGATGGGTCGGCCCGATCACGTCGAGCCCGGCTGCCTGTGCGCGCGCCTTGGCGCTCAGCAGCGCCTCTTCGCTATCCACCTTGAAGGCGATGTGTTGCACCCAGGCCGGGGTCGCATCATCGCGACCCATTTCGGGGGCGTTGGGCAGTTCGAAGAAAGCGATCACGTTGCCGCCGCCGCAATCGAGGAAGACGTGCATGTATGGGTCGGGCTCGCCGGTGGACGGCACCGTGTCTTCCGCGATCGCCAGCATGAAATCCATGCCCAGCACGTCGCGATAGAAATGCACCGTCTGCGCGGCATCGCGGCATCGGTAGGCGACGTGGTGGATACCGCCCAGGCTTGGACCATCAGTCATCGTGTCTCTCCCGTTCTTGTTACAAGCCGGCAGAGGTGGCTTTTGCCGTGCCTCCCCGGCCGATTTAACCTTATTCCACAGGCTCCACCTTCAGCACGCCGCGCCGCACCTGGTCGCGTTCCATGCTTTCGAACAGGGCCTTGAAGTTGCCTTCGCCGAACCCTTCGTCGCCGCTGCGCTGGATGAATTCGAAGAACACCGGGCCGACTTGCGCCTCGGCGAAGATCTGCAGCAGCAGCCGGGGCTGGCCGCCGTCCGTCGAGCCATCGAGCAGGATGCCACGTGAGCGCAATTGCTCCACCGGCTGGCCGTGGCCGGGCAAGCGCTCCTCCAGCATCTCGTAATAGGCTGGCGGCGGCGGGGTCATGAACGGGGTGCCCGATTGCTTCAGACGGTCCCAGGTAGTTAGCAGATCGTCGCCGATCAGCGCGATGTGCTGGATGCCCTCGCCATTGAACTGGCGCAGGAATTCGTCGATCTGGCCTTTGCCGCCATCGCCTTCTTCGTTGAGGGGGATGCGGATCTTGCCGTCGGGCGCGGTCAGCGCCTTGCTGGTGAGGCCGGTGTACTCGCCCTTGATATCAAAATAGCGCAGCTCGCGAAAGTTGAAGAGCTTCTCGTAATAGTCGGCCCAGTAGGCCATCCGCCCGCCGTAGACGTTGTGCGTCAAGTGATCGATCCGCTTGAGCCCGGCGCCCACCGGGTGGCGATCGACGCCGGGCAGATAATCGAAATCGATGTCGTAGATGCTGAGCGCGCCGTCGCCGGTGCCGTCTTCGAGCAGGCGTTCGTAACGGTCGATCAAGTAGATGATCGAGCCGCCGATGCCGCGTATACCCGGCAGGCGCAGTTCCATCGGGCCAGTGGAAACCTCGACCGGCTCGGCGTCCAGCGCCAGCAATTGCGCATAGGCGCGCCGCGCGTCTTCCACGCGAAAGCCCATGCCGCACGCGCTGGGCCCATGCTCACGCGCGAAGAACCAGGCGGGGCTGCGCGGTTCGTAATTGGTGATGAAGTTGATCTCGCCTTGCCGCCACAGCTCCACATCCTTGCTGCGATGGCGCGCGACCTTGGTGAAGCCCATCCCTGCGAACACCGGCTCCAGCAAGCCCTTTTCCGGCGCCGAAAACTCGACGAACTCGAAGCCGTCGAGACCGATGGGATTGTCGAACAAGTCGGTCATGCGATCACTCCGAGGGGTTTTTCGCCCGGCAGCAATTCGCCGGCGGGAAGCGGCGCATCATTGCGCCAGGTGCGGTAGAGCGGCGCGAAATCCATCCCCACCAGGTCATCGATCAGTTGCGGCAGGCTTTCGAGCACGAAATACGTCTTTTGGAACGCATCGATCATATAGCCCGTCCGCATCACCCGGACCGGGTCGAACGGCAGCCGCAGGACATCGCGGTCCTCGATGGCGAAGCGGGTTTCGGCGGCGGAGGACAGGATGCCGGCGCCGAACACCCGCAATTCCCCGTCCTCCCGCACGAGGCCGAACTCGATCGTATACCAGTACAGCCGGGCCAGCAGATCAAGCGCGCCCATCTCGATCGCCCGGGCGCCGGCCTTGCCATACAGCTCCAGAAAATCGGCGATGGCGGGGGTCAGCAACATCGGCACATGGCCGAAGAAATCGTGGAAGACGTCCGGCTCGGCCAGATAATCCAGCTCGTGCTCCTCGCGCAGCCAGCGGGTGACGGGGAAGCGGCGATGGGCGAGGTGATCGAAGAACACCGCGTCGGGGATGAAGCCGGGGACCGCCACCAGCCGCCAGCCGGTTTCGGCCGACAGCACGGCGTTGGCATCGCCGAACTGCGGAATACCCTGGGCGCAATTCAGCTTGGCAAGCCCGGCGCGGTAGGAAGCGCAGGCGTGGGTTTCGACCAAGGCCGACTGGCGCGCATAAAGCCGACGCCAGCGATCGTGCATCGCCGGGGTATAGGCATGCCAATCCTGCCCGACGGTATAGTCGTCAGCGGCGCCTTCGTACTCCCCGCGAAGGCCACTGCCGGATGTCTGGGTTTGCGGCTTCTTCATAGTCATAGAACTATCACGGAGCCCGCGCAGTTTCCGTGCGATTGCAAATCCGCAACTGCGTGATATTAGTGGAAAACGCTAAAAACTTCGTTGTATTTAGAGAATCCATGTCGCTCGACGAATTTGATCGCCAGATCATCGCTGCCTTGCAGGAAGATGCCCGGATGCCGGTGGCGCAAGTCGCCGATCGCACGGCGCTGTCGGCCACGCCGGTCAGCCGGCGGATCAAGCGGTTGGAGGACGATGGGGTCATCCTGGGCTACGCGCCGGTGCTGGACCCGCGCAAGCTGGGGTTCGAGCTGGAGGCCTACGTGCTCATCAACCTCGTCGCCCACAGCGACGAGAACATCCTGACTTTCGAAACCGCGATCGTGGAGAACCCCCACGTCATCGCCTGCCACGCAGTAACGGGCGACATGGACTATCTTGTCCACGTCATTGCCCGCAACGTCGAGCATCTCTCGCAAATCACTCTCAAGACGCTGCTGCGCATTCCCGGCGTGCGCGACGTGAAATCGATCGTGGTGCTGGAGACGATCAAGCAGAGCCGCGAACTGCCGCTGGATTGAGGGGCCAGCAAGCCGGCCCCTCTCCCATCAGCGTCCCAGCAAGTTGCGCGCCTGGCTGGCGATCTGGGCCAGCATCGCCGGGGTGATCGGCAAGGTCTTTTCCGCCCGGTGAACCATGGCGCGAAACGCGGTCATGGCGCTGGCGTGGCGACGGCCCCAGTCCTCGGCGGCGGCGACCAGATCGTTGCGCGCGGCCTTGGTGGTTGCCAGGCGCTTGAGGAAGTCCAGCCGCATCTGCTGGAAATCGCGCGCTAGCCCGGCGACCAGCAAACGCTCCCACGGATCGGACGGGCTCATCATCGCCGCCGTGCTTTGCGCCCAGTCCAAGCCAAGGCCCGACCCAACGCGGGTGAACGCGGCGACCAGGCGACGCGGGGCGATCCCGGTTTCGGCGGCAAGGTCGGCAATGCCCACCGCGCCGTCCAGGTCGAACAAGTTGCCCACTTCCCCCGCCAGTTCGTCCGGCGCGCCGGCTTCGAGCATCCCGGCCTTGAGCGTGCGGGAATGGGCCAAGGTGCGTTCGCCCAGAAGCTCGACAGTGTCGGTGGACAAAGCCGCGATGCCCTTCGACAACCGCTTGATGAGGTCGGATGGCGAGACATGCCCTGCCCCCGCCCGCAGCAGATCGGCCATGTGGCTGCGCACGGTGGCGGCGACACGGTCGAACAACAACAACCGCACCGGCTCGGGCATCGCAGCCGTCTCCAGCCGATCCCACAAGGCTTCGAGGCCGAACAGCTTGTCCGCCAGCGCAAAGGCAGCGGCGATCTGCGCCATGTCGGCGCCTTCTTCCTCGGCCAGCTCAAAGGGGTGGACGATGCCCAGCCGGTTGATGATGCGGTTGGCCAGCTTGGTGGCGATGATTTCCTTCGCCAGGCGGTGGCCCTTGATGAACCGACCGAACTTGTCCTGCATCGCTGCCGGGAAGGCATCGAGCAGCAGCGGCTCCAGCAGCGGATCAGCGGCCAATTCGCTATGCTCGATCGCTTCTTGCAACAGCAGCTTGCCGCTGGAGAGCAGCACCGCAAGCTCGGGCCGGGTCAGCCCGCGCCCGTCCTGGGCGCGGCGCGCCAGCACTTCGTTCTCCGCCAGCCCCTCGGTCTTGCGATCGAGGTAGCCGCCTTCCTCCATCGTTTCGATCAGCCGCAACTGCGACGGGATCGCGGACGCCCCGCCCTTCTCCGCGATCGAGAGCGCCAAGGCCTGGAGGCGGTTGTCCTCCAGCACCAGGGCGGCGACATCGTCGGTCATGCTACGCAGTACGTCGACGCGCTTGCGCTCGGTCAGCTTGTTGGCGCGCTTGGCGGCGGCCAGGGCGATCTTGATGTTGACCTCGTTGTCCGAACAATCGACGCCGGCCGAATTGTCGATGAAGTCAGCATTGATGCGCCCGCCGCGCAGCGCGTATTCGATACGTCCGGCTTGCGTCACGCCCAGGTTCGCGCCTTCGCCGATCACATGCGCGCGCACTTCGCTGCCGCTGACGCGCAAGCCGTCGTTGGCGAAATCACCCACTGCCACGTTGTTTTCGGCAGACGCCTTCACATAGGTGCCGATGCCGCCGAACCACAGCAAGTCCACCGGCGCGCACAGGATCGCCGATATCAACGTATCTGGGTCGATCTCGCTGGCTTCGATGCCCAGCACTTCGCGGATTTCGGCGCTGAGCGGGATCGACTTGAGGCTGCGCGGATAGATGCCGCCCCCGGTCGAGATCAGCGCCTTGTCATAGTCCGCCCAGCTTGAAACCGGCAGGTCGAACAAACGGCTGCGTTCCTGCCAGCTTTTCGCCGGATCGGGATCGGGATCGAGGAAGACATGGCGATGATCGAACGCGGCGACCAGCTTTAGGCTCTTGGACAGCAACATGCCGTTGCCGAACACATCGCCGGACATATCCCCGCAGCCGACGACTTGCACCGGGTCCGCTTGCACGTCGATGCCCATTTCCAGGAAGTGGCGCTGGACCGAAAGCCAGGCGCCCTTGGCGGTGATGCCCATCGCCTTGTGGTCGTACCCGTTCGAGCCGCCGCTGGCGAAAGCATCGTCCAGCCAGAAATCGCGGCGTTCGGCGATGCCGTTGGCAACGTCGGAGAACTTGGCCGTGCCTTTGTCCGCCGCGACCACGAAGTACGGGTCGGCCCCATCGAGCACGACGATGCCTTGCGGATGGACCACCTTGTCGGCGACGATGTTGTCGGTGATCGACAGCAAGGTATCGACGAAGACTTCGTAGCTGGCCTGCCCTTCGGCGGCCCAGGCCGCGCGGTCACGCTGCGGGTCGGGCAATTGCTTGGGATAGAAGCCGCCCTTTGCCCCGGTCGGCACGATCACCGCGTTCTTGACGCGCTGCGCCTTCATCAGGCCCAGCACTTCGGTGCGGAAATCGTCGCGGCGATCGGACCAGCGCAGGCCACCGCGCGCGACCGGGCCGGCGCGCAAGTGGATGCCTTCCACCCGGCGCGAATAGATAAAGATTTCGCGCCACGGCACGGGCCGAGGCAAGCCGGGGACGAGCGCGGAATCGAACTTGAACGCCAGCGCCACCTGGCCCGCCGGCGCGAACGCATTGGTGCGCAGCATCGCCAGCACGATATCGCGATAGGCGCGCAGCAGGCGGTCGTCGTTGATTGCGCCGACGCCCGCCAGGCCCGTGCGGATCGCGTCTTCCGCATCGCGCCGCGCAGCCTTGCGATCGCCTTCGAACGCCGGATCGTGAAGCGCGCCGAACAGCGCAACGATCGCCAGGGTGACGGACGGGGCGACCAGCAGCGCATCGACCACGGTGGAGATACCGAAATGGGTGCCGGCCTGCCGCAAGTAGCGATACCAGGCGCGCAGCCAGTTCGTCTCGCGCTTGCCCAGGCCCAGCGCGGGGACGAGGCGGTTGAAGGCATCGTTCTCGCTGCTGCCATTAAGCACATCGCGCAATGCGTCTTCGATGAGGGCGGACAAGCCCATGACCGCGCTGCCTTCGCGCCCGTCGAGCGACGTCAGCACGAAGTCGTGGATGGTGCCCAGCCGGCCATTGTCGAGCGCGGTGGGCATTTCGCCCAGCACCCGGAAGCCGAAGTTCTCCAGCGCCGGCACCGCGTCCGACAACGCGAGGCTACCTTCGGCCTGGTAGATTTTGAGGTGGAGATGGGCGGCTTCCTCGCCCTCGCGAACATGGAAACGAACATCGCGCTGGCCCTGGGGGCGCTCGGCATCGGCAGCCTCGCCCACGACGATCCGGCGCAGATGCGAAATGTCGATCGCGGCCTCGGACGCGCCGTAGGCACTGCGGTAGCCCATCGGAAAAGCCTCGGCGTAGCGCCCGGCGATGGCGGCGGCGCGGCCCGGTTCCAGCGTTTGGGCCAGCGCCGCCGCGACGGCTTCGGGCCAGCCGCGCAGTATGACTTGCAGGCTATGGTCCAGCTCAGCTTCGTCCGGCTCGTGCACGCCTTCGCGAATGTCGAGGGTGTAGCGCAACATCGCGAGGTTGCCGGCCTCGACGTGCAAGCTCCAATCCAGCGTCGGCGCCTGCGCGGCTTCCTCCAGCATGCCCTGGATGCGGGTGCGCATCTGAGTGGAGAGCGTATCGCGCGGCAGCCAGACGAACGCGAACAAGTGGCGCATCAGCGGTGCGCGGGTGATGAGCAAGCGCGGGCGCGGGCGATCGACCAGGCCGGTCATCGTCGTCGCCAGCCGCTCCACCTCTTCGATACTCAGTCCCAGTACCAGGTCATGCGGCAGGCTCGTCAGCGCGTGGACCAGCGCCTTGCCGGTGTGGCTGACCGGGTCGAGCCCCAGCTTGTCGCCAAAGCCGCTGAGAATCCGACGCAGGCGCGGCACCCGGTCCGGCGGGGAGGCCAGCGCGGCGCTGGTCCATATCCCGGCATGGACCGACAGCGCGACGACGCTCCCTTTTTCGATCACCGGCACCAGGAACAAGTCCATCGGCACCCGGCGGTGGACTGTCGCCATCCAATTGGCCTTGATGACCAGCGGCGCCTCCAGCTTGCCGGAAGCCCGATCAGCATCGAAAACCTCAAAAGCGCGCGCGTAGCTGGCATCGGACAGGATGTCCTTCGCCCCGCGCCGACAGACGCCGAGCAGTTGCGAATGGCTGCCGTCGCGCTTGCGGGTGACGTGGCCCAACTGGGTCAGCATGCCATCGGCGAACCAGTGGAGCAGCGCTGCCCCTTCCGGGTCCGCCTCGGCCACGGTATCGGCATCGGCGCGCATCGCCTCTACCGCGCGCGGCCAGTCGGCGACGGCAATGCGGACATCGGCGAGAGTCACTTCCAGTGAATGCAGCAGTTCGCGGCGCTGGCGGCCATCGACCCGCGCGGTTTCGATGTAGATCATCGATTCGCGGCCAGTGGCGGCATCTTCGGTCAGGTCGAGCAGCTTGCCTGCCTCGTCACGTGCCACGCCCAGCACCGGATGCACCAGGCGGTCCACCACCAACCCGGCAGCGGCGATGGCGGACGCGACCGAATCGACCAGAAACGGCATGTCGTCATTGACGATGGCGATGCGCAGGATACGGCGTTCGTCGTTGGCTTGCATACTGGCCGTGACCAGTTCGATCGTGGGTTCGGCGGGCGTCCGCTGCGCCGCTGCAGCCAGCAGGAAGCGTGCAGCTTCCTGCAGCCAGTTGCCATCCGCCGGGATATCGCCCGGCAGGAGAGTGTCGCGCAGCCGTTCGACAAGGCCCGTTTCGAGCATCTTTTTCGAAGCGGCCTTCTTGGCCGGGCGCGAGCGCCCCGAAACAGCGAGTTCACTTGCGCTCATCGTTCTCTCCGCGATCCAGGGCCGCCGTAGGCCCAGCCGTGCCGCAACCATATATATAGGCCGATCCAGCCGGCACGACACCTGCCGATCGCCCATAATCAGATGCGCCGACGACGTGCTGGCGTTGTATCACCGCACGAAGACAGCGCAATATTATTTCATGTGTTCGCAAGAAATGCCAACCCATTTCAGAGCCCAATAGCCTTCAGATTAATCCCGTGGGCGATGGGCCTTCCAGTGATCTGGCCAGCGATCTGTCCAGCGCTCTGGCCGCAACCAGCAACGATCCCATCGGACCGGCATCATCGCCCAGTTCCGGAAGCGTAACCATGCCCGCCAAGTGTTCACGAGTGCAGTCGCGCAAGTAGCCGCCCAGGATCGCCGGCATCCGCGCGACCGCCGCCGGCAGTAAGTGCGGTTGCTTGTTGGCAACCCCGCCGCCCACCACGATCCGCTGCGGCGAGAGGGTGAGCACCAGCATGGAGAGCAGCTCCGCCAGGTCTTGCGCCACGCCAAGCCACCGCTCGTCCTCGGGCGGCACCCGCGAGGGATGCGTGCCCAGCCGCGCGGCCAACGCGGGCCCCGCCAGCAGCCCTTCGGCGCAATCGCCGTGGAAGGCGCATGTCCCCGCAAAGCCGTCTCCGGCCATGCGGCGCAAGCGAACGTGGCCGATCTCCGGGTGAAGATCGCCATGGATCGGCACCCCTTCGACCACCACTCCGCCGCCAAGGCCGGTGCCGATCGTAAGGTAGACCAGACTGGAGCATCCGCGCCCCGCGCCCAGGCGATGCTCGGCCAGGGCAGCGGCGTTGACGTCGGTATCGATGGCAATCGGGCACGCCAGCGCATCAGCGAACGGCGCGAGTATGTCGGCGCCGGCCCAACCGGGCTTGGGCGTATCGAGCATGAAGCCGTAATCGCCGGCCTCGCGCGTGACGCGCACCGGGCCGAAGCTGGCGATGCCGACCGCGTCGATCGGCTTGTCCTCGCGCCAGCCCTCGATCACCTCGAGCGCACGCGACAGGGTTTCGTGCGCGTCGGTGGTGGGGAATTCAATCCGCTCGTGGATGCGGCCTGCTTGTCCCAGCGAAACCACGGTCTTGGTTCCGCCCAGTTCGATCCCGGCCAGCTTGTGCATGGTATCACCCGTTCAATTGGCCGCGCCTGACAGAAAACGCGCCGCAGTCCTCTTCCAAGGGTGGCGATTTCGCGGTCGAGGTGCAATCGAAGAAACACCGTGAAGGTTCCATCCCTCACGGTGTTAGGCGGCACAGACGCGATGGCGCGCATGTTTTTTGCGCGTGACGGTCGATCGCCCCTCTGGTGCGGGCGGGGGCGGCACTCCATATTAGGAGCGATAATTGGAGAGTCGTTTATGTCGATCCGTACTCCCGCGCTGCTGGCCCTTGGCGCCAGCGCTGCTGCCTTGCTGGCTGTCGCCGCTATGCCCACCGCTGGTACTGCCGCCGTTCCCGCGCGCTTTCCCGCGCCGCCTGCCGAGAAAGTCGCCCCTCGCGGCGATCAAGTCGCGGTGCTGGCTGGCGGCTGCTTCTGGGGCATGGAAGGCGTGTTCGACCATGTGAAGGGCGTGAAGTCGGTGACGGCAGGCTATGCCGGCGGCACCAAGGCGGACGCCAACTACGCAGCGGTTTCCAGCGAGCGCACCAACCATGCAGAGGCGGTGCGCGTGGTCTACGATCCCGCGCAAGTCAGCTACGGCACTTTGCTGAAGATCTACTTCTCGGTCGCGCATGACCCGACCCAGCTCAACCGCCAGTTCCCCGATAGCGGCACCAGCTATCGCTCGGCGATTTTCCCGCAAACGCCTGAGCAGCGCCAAGTCGCCGCCGCCTATATCGGCACGCTGAACAAGGGCAACGTGTTCGGCAAGCCAGTGGTGACGAAGGTGGAGAACGGTAACTTCTTCCCCGCAGAGCCGTATCACCAGGACTTCATGCGCAAGAACCCGGACAACGGCTACACCAACCGCTACGACAAACCCAAGATCGCGGCGCTGAAGACGAGCTACCCCTCGCTTTACAAGGCTGGCTAGGGGGCGGGGCTAACGCCACAAACCTCGTGAAATACAGACCCATACCCTCGTCATTGCGAACGTAGTGAAGCAATCCAGGGCGGCACTGAACTGCCCTGGATTGCTTCGCTGCGCTCGCAATGACGAAAAAAGGGGTGTCGGCTCCCAGCAACCCAGCCTGATCAAACCGCTCCCGCCGCGATGGCCTCGCCGGCGGCGCGGGCGCTGGCCCAGGCCCATTGAAAGTTGTATCCGCCCAGCCAGCCGGTGACGTCCACGGCCTCGCCGATGGCGTAGAGGCCAGGCACGCGCTTGGCTTCCATCGTTTTGGACGACAAGCCATCGGTGTCGATGCCGCCCACCGTGACTTCGGCTTTGGCAAAGCCTTCGGACCCGTCCGGCTCGAACGGCCAGCGCGCCAGCTTCGTCTCCGCCGCAATCAGCGTCTTGTCCGTCAAAGTGACCAATTCGCCGGCCAGCCCCAGCCGCTCGCACAAGGCATCCGCCAGCCGCTCCGGCAAGCCATCGGCCAAGGCCTTGCGCGCGGCGAGGCGCGGGCGTTCGCGCTTGAGGGCGCGCAGCCAGCCTTCGGGGCGATCGGGCAGGAACTGCGTCGTCACCGTCTGCCCGCGCTGCCAGTAGCTGGACACCTGCAGGATCGCCGGGCCGGACAAACCGCGATGGGTAAACAGCGCCGCCTCACGGAACGCGCCCTTGCCGCACCGCGCGACGACTTCGGTGGAAACGCCTGAGAGTTCGCGAAACAGCGTCTCGTCGGTGGGCAAGGTCAGCGGCACCAGCGCCGGGCGCGGTTGCACCACCTTGAGGCCGAATTGGCGGGCGAGGTCATAGGCAAAGCCGGTGGCGCCGATCTTCGGAATTGAAGGACCGCCCGTGGCGATAACCAAAGCCGCCGCACTCGCTACGCGCGATCCGAACGTGACCGTGAAACGCGCGCCTTCGTGGCTGACATCCCCAACCGCCTCGCCACAGGCCAGTTCGACGCCGCCTTTGTCGCATTCGTCGAGCAGCATCGCCAGCACCGCCTTGGCGCTGCCATCGCAGAACAATTGCCCCAGCGTCTTTTCGTGCCAGGCAATGCCGTGGCTGTTCACCAGTTCGACGAAGTCCGCCGCCGTGTAGCGGCTGAGCGCCGATTTTGCGAAATGCGGGTTGTTCGACAAATAGCGATCGGGCGCGGTGTGCAGGTTGGTGAAATTGCACCGGCCGCCGCCAGAGATCAGGATCTTGCGCCCCGGCTCGGGCGAATGGTCGATCAGCAGCACCTTAGCGCCGCGCTGGCCGGCGGTCGCGGCGCAGAACAGGCCCGCCGCGCCGGCACCCAGGACGATGGCGTCGTATGTGTCGGTCATGCTGGGTTCGGCACCAGATCGAGCGCCATCGCCTCGGCCACCCGGATGCCGTCCACTGCGGCAGACAGGATGCCGCCCGCATAGCCAGCCCCCTCGCCCGCCGGATACAACCCGCGGGTGTTGAGGCTCTGGAAGTCCTTGCCCCGCGTGATCCGCAAGGGCGAGGACGTGCGCGTCTCCACCCCGGTCATCACCACGTCGGGGTGATCGTAGCCCGGCACCTGGCGGCCAAACACCGGCAGCGCCTCGCGGATCGCCTCGACCACGAAATCGGGAAGGCATTCCTTCAGGTCGGTCAGATGCACGCCGGGCTGATAGCTGGGGATGACCTCGCCCAGTTCGGTAGAGGGGCGATCCGCCAGGAAATCGCCCAGCTTCTGTGCGGGCGCCTTGTAGTTCGATCCGCCGGCCACGAACGCCAGCTTTTCCAGCCGCCGCTGCAAGGCGAGGCCCGCCAGCGGATGGCCGGGGAAGTCCCGCTCGGGCGTGATGTCCACCACCAGGCCGGAATTGGCGTTGAATTCGGCGCGCGAATACTGGCTCATGCCGTTGGTGACGACGCCGCCTTCCTCGCTCGATGCCGCCACCACCTTTCCGCCCGGACACATGCAGAAGGAATAGACGGTGCGCCCGTTGCTGGCCTTGTACGAGGTGGAATAAGCCGCCGCGCCCAGGATCGGATTACCGGCGCAGGCGCCATAGCGCGCGGTATCGATCCAGCTTTGCGGATGCTCGATCCGCACGCCGATGGCGAAGGGCTTGGCCTCGATGAACACGCCGCGCTCGTGCAGCACTTCGAAGGTGTCGCGCGCCGAATGGCCCACCGCCATGATGACGTGGCGGGTCTCCAGCAGTTCGCCGTTGGACAAGTGCAGCCCGGTCAGATGGCGCTCGCCATCGGGGCCTTCCTCGATCGCGAAATCGTCGACGCGGGTGCCGAAGCGATATTCGCCGCCCAGCGCCTCGATCGTCTCGCGCATGCTCATCACCATGGTGACGAGGCGGAAGGTGCCGATGTGCGGATGCGCCTCGGTCAGGATGTCCTCGGGTGCGCCGGCCTTGACGAATTCGGACAACACCTTGCGGCTGAGGTGGCGCGGGTCCTTGATCCGGCTGTAGAGCTTGCCGTCGGAGAACGTGCCTGCCCCGCCCTCGCCGTATTGGACGTTGCTTTCGGTATCCAGCACCGACTTTCGCCACAGCCCCCAAGTGTCGCGGGTCCGCTCGCGCACGGCCTTGCCCCGCTCGATGATGATCGGACGCAGGCCCATTTGCGCCAAGATCAACGCCGCCACGAGGCCGCACGGGCCCGCGCCGATCACCACCGGGCGCGGTCCGGCATAGCCTTCGGGCGCGCGGGTGACGAACTTGTACGCGGTATCGGGCGTGGGCCGCAGGTGCGGATCGTTGGGATGCCGAGCGAGGACGCCCGCCTCGTCCGTCAACGCTAGATCGAGCATGTAGACGAGCTTGATCGCATTCTTGCGCCGCGCATCATTGCCGCGCCGCACGACGGTCAACCGCTCGATCTCATCCGGCGCAATGCCCAGCCGCGCGCACACCGCGTGTTCGAGGTCGGCAGTCGTATGGTCGAGGGGGAGAGCAAGATCGTTCAGGCGCAACATCGGCCCGCCTTTATACGCAAGCGCCGCGTTGCGCCATTCCCGGCTTTGTGGGGTAACGGGTTAGATGGAATTTCCGGATTCGGCCCACTTGCGGACATTCGAAAGCGCCCGCATGATCACCAGATGCTGATCACGTCCCTCGTCTTCGTCGGTGTCATAGCGGGTGTTTCGCTAATTGCGGGCACGGTGACTGCTATTTTTCGTCTTCTCACTGATAGCAAAACATTGTCGTTGGTGTCAGGCACGCTAGCGATACCTATCCTACTGTGCGCTTTACTTGCCTGTTGGATGATGACGATGGAAGCGGATGACCCAGCGCCCGGCAATGTGATGATCGGCAGTTTGATCTTCCTTGCGGTAGCCACGCCAATCGCGTTCCTCGCGAGTCATTTTACAGCTAGCTTCCTAGCTGGTCGTGCATCGCGCAACGTCCGCTGACCACCCTGACTCGGCCATTCCCGAAACTCGATCCTTCTGGGGAGTGTCGTTTCGGCAGATTCCGCTCAGTTGCGGACAACCGCACCTTCTGGGATGCTGACCTAGATGACCAAGATCGACTACGATTGGGGCCTTTCCAATCCCGGACCTGACCAGTTGATGGTTTGGCTTGAGCCATGGGCCGAGGAGTTCGTGGTTCCGGTGCGATCCACTGTCGCGTTGAAAGCTTCAGGCAGGGCTGAGGCGCGGGAAATTGGCGACATCGAGTGGGCATCGGACCACATCGTCATCTGGGCGAGTGCGACAATCGTGCAGGTTTTCATCGACGACGTGCTTCAGGATTCCGCTTCGGCTGCCATTTCGGTTCCAGAAGGACTGAGCAGGGGTATGCTCAACATTTTATTCAAAGGTCAGCCTTCTGCCCGCCTGGGTGGCGCAGCAAGCCATCCAAAGGATCAGCCCTCGTGGCGGGAGCGACTTTGGCGTTGGCTCCGCTTGAACTGACGGCGGCTACCCACCATCCTTCGTCATTGCGAGGACCGTAGGTCCGTGGCAATCCAGGGCGTCGTGGCTCGATGCCCTGGATTGCTTCGCCGCGCTCGCAATGACGAAATTGGGATGACCGCCTTCCACCAGGCCAAGCCATTCCTACCCGCGACCAAGCGGCCTGTCGGCAGTCGCCCTGTTGCAGACGTTCCGTAAATATGAGACGCTTTTACGATGACGACCAGTACTGGAGGATGTCAGTGCGGAGCGGTGCGCTTCCGGATCGAGGGTGAGCTCGGGGAAGCGTCCATCTGCCATTGCCGAATGTGCCAGAAGGCAACGGGTGGGCTCTTCGGCCCTTACGTCGGAGCGCCATTCGATGCAGTGATCTGGACCAGAGGTCAGCCCCATTATTTTCAGAGTTCCAACAAGGTGCGTCGTGGGTTTTGCAAGGATTGCGGCACGCCTCTCACGTTCGAGTACGGTGAGGGACACATAAGTTTCGCGCTTGGCGCCATGGACAAGCCGCCCGTGCTTCATCTTAGTGAGCAGCTTGCCTCGCCGGACCGCATCGCTGATTTCGAGGCGTTAGCAAATTTGCCGGAACATCCAACGGATGAGCCACGAGCCGTTGCCCACTTGGCAAGCATCGTCTCATTCCAGCACCCGGATTATGATACCACCGATTGGCCATCGAAGGCTTAGAGCAAACGTCCGCGTCCCACCATCCTTCGTCATTGCGAGGACCGTAGGTCCACGGCAATCCAGGGCGTCGTGGCTCGATGCCCTGGATTGCTTCGCTGCGCTCGCAATGACGAAATTGGGATGACCGCCTTCCACCAACAGCAGAAACTCCAACTCCCTCACTACCCTTCGTGGCGAAACCAAGAGGGGAGGAAGCGCTCGTAAAAGCGCTCCCACCCCTCGTTTTACTCAGGCTGGCTTAGAGCGCGTTACAGCGCGATGATGCCGCCGTCGGTCTTGGTGATCGCGACGATCGCCGAGCGCGGGCGAACCGTGGCGCCGGCAGTGGTCGTCTGGCTGGTCGGCCAGTGGCTGGTCGGCGAGGCGTACGTGCCGCCTTCGCCCGGGTGCTGGATGCCGACGAACAGCGTCTTGCCGTCCGGGGTCATGTCGATGCCGGTGATCTCGCAATCGACCGGGCCGACCAGGAAGCGGCGCAGCGTGGCTGCGGTCGCCTTGGCGCCCACGTACGTTGCCTGGGTGGCCGAGCCGCCCACCGTATTGGTGATGGTCTTGGCGCCGCCGTCACCCACTTTGCCCGGAAGCGCGGCGAGCAACATGCAGTTGGTGCGATCGGTCATCGCGCCATCGTCGGTCTCGATCCACAGCACCGGATTGATCTGGCCCGCCGGGTTGGTGGCGCGCGAGAAGTACAAGCCGTCCGGGCTGGACAGATCGTTGTCCACCGTCAGGCCCGAGATGTTGACGTTGGTGGCGTCCGCATCGGTGGCATCGGCACCGAACAAGTAGATGTCCCACTTGAACGAGGTGGCCGAGGTGGTGTCGCCATCTTCGCGCAGGCGGATGATGTGGCCGTTGGGGTTGCCGTTCTGCGCGGTGTTGGAAGAACCCTTGGGGTCGTTATAGGCGCGCGGGTTGGCGGCGTTGGTGGTGGACGAGGTACGGCCCGAGTTGTTGGTAAGGGTGAGGTAGATCTCACCGTTCACCGGGTTGCCGGCGGTCCATTCGGGACGGTCCATCGGGGTTGCGCCCACCGCATCGGCGGCAAAGCGGGTGTTGACCAGAATGTCGGCCTGATCGGCGAACTTGTAGGTCCGGTACGTGCCCGAAGCCGGACGATCGGGCACGCTGCCGAACACCAGCGGCAGCCACTTGCCGGTGCCGTCCGCATCGAAGCGCGCGACGTAGAGCGTGCCGGAATCCAGATACTTGTCGCCCGTCGCCAATCGGTTCGAGGCATTGGCGTCGGCCGCGTCCCAGGTGGTGGAGGAGACGAACTTGTAGAGATACTCGCCGCGCGAATCGTCGCCCATGTAGACGCCCAGCTTCTGGCCGGTGGCAATGCGGACGAACGCACCTTCGTGGCCGAAGCGACCCAGCGCGGTGCGCTTGCGCGGCGTTGAAGTGGGCGAGTACGGATCGATCTCGACCACCCAGCCGAACTGGTTGGGCTCGTAACGGAAGTCGGTCGTGGGGCCGGTGCCGCTGATCGTCGCGTTCCAGCGGGTGATGCGATCGTCGGTGGTGGACGCGGTGGACCACGAGTAGTTGCCGCTGCGGCTGGTGATGCCGTTGCGCTGGAGGCTGTCGAGTTCCGCCGCCGTACGCTTGGCATCGTCTGCCGCGTCACGGCGGAAGTAGCCGGCGTAGTTTTCCTCGCACGTCAGGTTGGTGTTCCAGCCGGTGATGCCGTTGGCGCAGTTGTTGATCGTGCCCCGGCCAGCCTTGCCGTCTTTCGAATAGGCCGTGACCAGCATCGACGAGCCAGCCGCCGGGCCATTGAACGCCATCACCGTATTGGGGGTGATGCGGCGGTTGAAGCTGCTGTTCTGGACATAGGCCCAGGTGCGGTTGCCCGAATCCTGGTATTCCGAAACCGATACGCCGTGCGCTTCGATCTCTTTGAGCGCTTCGGCCAGCGGGCGGGTGCCGCTGGTGGGGCCGGAGGCATGGAGATAGGTCTGGGTGATGTTCTCGTGGTTCTGCACCATCAGGCCGCGCGTCGAGCTGTTCGCATCAGGCGTGCCGCTGGCCGAGACACCGAAGAAATGCAGCGCGTCGCCATGGTCGCCGATGCGGTTGGCAAAGTCGCTGTCGGTGCCGTTGTTGGCATAGGCGGAAGTCGTGGAGGTGAGCGGATCGCCCAGGCGGGTCATCACGGTGACCGAATAGCCCGACGGCACCGTCACGATGTCGGTCAGGCTGTGCGGCACGGCGGTAAAGCCCAGCGCTGCCGGTGAGACGCGCACGGTGGTGGTGGCGGTCTTGACCACGCCGAAGGCCGAGGTAGCGGTGAAGGTGAAGTTGAAATCGGTAGCGGTCGCAACCGCAGGCGCGATGAAGGTCGCGGTGCTGCCCGAGGTGGTCATGCCAACATCGGTGCCGCTGCTTTGCGTCCATACGGTGGTGTAGCCGGAAGAGCCGTTCTCCGGCGAACCCGTCAGCGTGACGACACGGCCAGAGCTGGTGGCGACGCTGGAGCCTGCCGAGACGGTAACGCCCGACCCGGAGTCCTCATCGTCCGAACCGCAAGCGGCGAGCAGGCTGGTGCCCATGAACGCCATCGTGCTGGCGCCGGCGCCCCGGAACATCGCCTGGCGACGCGAGTAGCGTTGCGCGGCGAGACTCTCCAGCGTGGGCTGGGTGGAATCGTTCGTATCCAGGCCACCGTCGGTATAACCGGCGGCAGAATCTTCATAAGTCATGGTGGACGCCCCTGTTGTTTGCCAGGGCGACTGCTAGGGGTGTTTCATGACGTGAAAACGCCAGTTTAGTGGCGTTTCGGTGGCAATTTTGCGACTATGATCTTTCAATCACGTGTCACGCACCGCTTTGCAAAGGGCACCGTTCAGGCATCCTGAGGATACACATCGGCGAGCACACGTTGGAAATGAGCCGTCACTTGGTCGTTGCAAGCGCAGGCTCGTTCACGCAGGCCATCACGGTCGAGCACCTCGATGCCGCCGCGCCGGGTTCGGACCAGACCGTCGCGCTTGAAGCGTTGCAGTACCCGGCTGGCATAACTGCGACCGATCCCCATCATCGACGCGAGTTGCTCCTGCGTCATCGTCACATCGTTGCGGCCAATCCGATCGACGGCCGCAGACAACCATTTGGCAGCGCGCTGCTCGATAGTGTGGACGGCGTTGCACGCGATCGACTGGAACACTTGCGCCATCATGCAGTCCGCATAGCGCGCGAACAGATGGTCGATCACCGGCGTGCGCCGCTTGATCGCTTCCAATTCGCGCACGGGGATACGCAGGAACCGCCCTTCATGGAGGACGGTCGCACGCGCATAGGCTGGCAAGTTGCCGGAACTGACGATGCCCCCCAGCGCGCCTTCACGGCCGACCAGAATAGTCTCCACCGCCGTGCCGTCTTCCAACTCGACGAAGTAGGAGCACATGGCCGGGCCTAGCGGAAAGTAGCAATATTCGACGTTGTCGCCTGGTTGATAGATGATTTCGCCTGAACGCATGCGGCAATCCGAGAACAAAGGTTCAAGCGATGCACGATCGGCAGAATTCAGGGCTTTTAGTAGGTCACTATGTAGGTCGTCTGGACTGAGCGTCATGAAGGCCTCTTGTGGGCGGCTCGCGCCTTGAACAAACCGTATCGTGCTTTAATGCGCGGAACTGCGACGAGTTCCCTCAAAGTCCGGCCACTAGTGAACAGACTACCGTCCCGGGCTTTGCTATGTTACTAAGGAACATACCGGGGTTGTATGTGTTGAATATGGCCGAACAGGTGCCCCCGCGCTTGTGTTGGCAGTGTTCCCTTTACGAAAGTGCGATGCTCCTGGACGCTCCATTGCCGCATGCGCCTGATTTGCTGAGCGTTCTGCGCGAAGCGACGGCGCCATCCCACGCACGACTGGACGATGCGTTCGGTGCGTTGGCGTTGAACCAGCGCGACGGCATCGCGCGGTTCCTGCGCGCCCATGCGATCGGCATGGCCCAACTCTACCCGCCGGTTCGGGACTTCATGCGACGCGAGCTGGGTCTGATTTGCCCCGATTATCCAGCGATGCTGCGCGCCGATCTGGATGCGCTGGGCGAGCCGGAGCTAGACGCGGGCGATGTTTCCCTGAAGCAGGACGAAACGGGCGCGGCGGCCGGCATAAGCTACGTCGTCACCGGATCGCGCCTGGGCCTCACCGTCATCCGCCAGCGCGGCTATTGGGGTGAGGCCGAGGGCTTCCGCTCCGCCTATATGGAGGACGGAGCCGAACGCGCCGGCTGGAAGGCGCTGGTCCCCTGGCTGCGCGCGCGCGGCGATGACCCTTCCGAACGCGATGGTGCCCGTGCCGCCGCCCTTGAATCTTTCGACATCTTCGCACGCGCTTTCGCCGCCAGCGCCGCCGACGATATTGCACGGCAGGACGCCCATGGCTGAGGACACGACTGTGGTGGACCTTTCCACTTGCGATCTCGAACCGATCCACGTGATCGGTCGCATCCAGAGCTTCGGCTGGCTGCTGTCGTTTTCGAGCGACTGGCTGTTCAACCACGTCTCGCTTAATGTCGGCGAATTGTTCGGTGGCGATCCAAGCGACTTGATCGGCCTGCACGCAAACGAATACCTGGCCGAAGATGCCTTGCACGACGTGCGCTCGCGCCTGCAGATAGTGGGATCGTCCGGCAGCGTCGAACGGGTGTTCGGGGTGGACCTTCTGGGCGATGGGCGACTGTTCGACGTGGCCGTCCATGCCTCGGGCCGGTCCTACGTACTCGAATTGGAACGGCACGAGCCGCGCCAGCGCGACTACGTGTCCTATGTGCGTCCGATGATCGAACGGCTACGCCAGTCGCCCAGCGTGGAGCAACTATGCACCGGCGCCGCGCGGCACATGCGCGGGCTCACTGGCTTCGACCGGGTGATGATCTACCGCTTCGATGATGACGGCGCCGGCGAAGTCATCGCCGAGAGCGTCAATGGCGGGGTCGAAAGCTTCAAAGGCCACCGGTTTCCCGCCACCGACATTCCGGCGCAGGCGCGCAAGCTCTACATCCGCAATCTGTTGCGCATCATCAGCGATGTCGATGACCCCACGGTGCCGGTCTATCCCACCACCGGCCCGAACGGCGACCCGCTCGATCTGTCCATGTCCGGCCTGCGTGCGGTATCCCCGATCCACATCGAGTATCTGCGCAACATGGGGGTCAATGCCTCAATGTCGGTCTCGATCGTGCGCCGGGGCAAGCTGTGGGGATTGATCGCCTGCCACCACTACGCGCCGATGGTGCTGTCTTATGCCATGCGGACGGCCAGCGAGCTGTTCGGCGAGTTCTTCTCCTATCTGCTGGAACAGAAAGAGGGCGATCGCGCGCTGGAAGTGCGCACCGAATCGCTGCGCCTGCATGACAAGATCATGGCCCGTGTCGCGGGCGGCGAATCGCTGTTGGAAACCTTCGGCGGATTTACCGAGACGATCGCCGAGGTCATCCCATTCGACGGCGTCGTTGGCTGGGTCGATGGCCGCTTCGTCAGCCAGGGATCGACGCCGAACGAGGCGCAATTCGCCCAGCTTGCCCGCTTCCTCGATACCGCGGGCGCCAGCGCTGCGTGGGCCACCGACAACGCCGCGGCGGTCTATCCCCCCGCCAGCGAATGGGCAGACAAAGCCGCTGGCCTGCTGGCGCTTCCGGTCAGCCGATCGCCGCGCGACTATGTGGTCCTGTTTCGCGGCGAGCAGGTGCGTGCGCTGAACTGGGCGGGCAAGCCCGAGAAAATATCCACGCCGGGGCCTCTCGGCCCGCGCCTTACACCGCGCAAAAGCTTCGAGCTGTGGAAGGAAGAGCGGTACGGCTATTCCCGTCCGTGGTTGGCAGAGGAAATATCGGCAGCGGAATCGCTGCGCATCACTTTGCTGGACGTGGTGCTGCGCTTGTCCGAGGCGGCCCATGCCGAGCGCGAGCAGGCGAGCAAGCAGCAAGACGTGCTGATCGCCGAGCTGAACCACCGCGTGCGCAACATCCTGAACCTGATCCGGGCCCTGGTCACCCAGAGCAAGGAAGGCGCGGCGACGATCGACCACTTCGCCGAAATCGTCGGCAGCCGCATCCATGCCCTCGCCCGCGCGCACGATCAGGTGACGCGCAAGGACTGGGCACCGGCTTCGCTGTACGAACTGATCCAGACCGAGGCCGCCGCTTACGCCAACAGTCGCGCGGACCGGGTGCAGATCGAAGGCCGCGATGCGCTGGTCGCGCCAGGTGCCTTCACGACCCTCGCCCTCGTCATCCACGAACTGATGACGAATTCGTGCAAGTACGGCGCGCTATCGGATTCGCGCGGCCGTGTGACGATCTGCCTCGATCGCGCGGACGATGGCGGGCTGGAGATCGACTGGCGCGAAAGCGATGGTCCCCCCGTCAAGTCGCCCACCCGGCGTGGCTTCGGATCGACGATCATCGAACGCACCATTCCCCACGAACTGGGCGGCACTGCTTCGACGATCTTCCCCGAAAGCGGCCTTCACGCCGCGTTCCTGATCCCGGCCAACCACATCTCCTCGTTCGAGACGCCCAGCGCGGTGTTGCTCGAAGCCGCGCCAAACCCCCGCGACACGCTCGAGGATGGGGAAGCCTTTGCCCGTCTGGCCAGCGGCGCTGCCCTCATCGTCGAGGACAATATCCTGATCGCTATGGAAGCCGAGGACTTACTCCAGGGCTACGGCTTTAGCGATTGCCGTGTCACCGGCACGGTCGACGGCGCGATGGACGTGTTGCGCAAGGCGGACGTCTCGTTCGCACTGCTCGACGTCAATCTGGGCAACGAAACCAGTGAGCCGATCGCGATGGCCTTGCGCGAGCGCGGCATTCCGTTCATCTTTGCCAGCGGCTATGGTGATCGCGATGTCCAAGGAGGGCCGTTCAAGGACGTGCCGGCAGTAACCAAACCTTATGACGAAAGCGACGTCCGCTTCGCGATCGGTCGCGCCCTGCGTTTAAAATAACTGTGTCTGCGGATCGCCGTTCGGATGCCGTGCGCGTCGCACGCGTGGTCGGCATTCTGGGTGTCGTCTACGTCCATGCCTGGACGGGGCTGACCGGCCCTCAACTGGATGCGATACGCGGAACCTGGCAGGACGACTTGCGCTGGGTGCTGATGGAAGTGTTCGGGCGCAGCGCGGTCCCCTTGCTGGGCGTCATTTCGGGCTGGCTGGTCGCCGGTTCCTCGCGCATCCGCGATTGGCGCGAACACATTGGGCGCAAGGCGCGCACGATCCTGCTGCCGATGGTCTTGTGGAACGCGATCGCGCTACTGCTGGTCTGCAGCGCGGCGGTGCTGTTCGATCTCAAGGCACCCTTGCCGCAATCCGCCTGGTGGGTGGTGGAGGAACTCTTCGTCCTCACCCGCAACCCCGACATCAATGTGCAGATGCCGTTCCTGCGCGACTTGTTCGTGTGCATGGTGGCCGCCCCGATCTTGGTGCGTGCGCCCTCTCCCGCATTGCTGGGGGTGGCGGCACTGGCAGTGCTGGTCCAGATCTTCGCCCTGGGCTGGCCGGTGCTGCTGCGACCGGCGATCCTGGCGTTCTTCACGCTCGGCATCCTGGCCCGCCGAACCGAGATGGCCGAACGCGTGGCCGCCTTGCCGCTTATCGTCGCGCTTGTGCCCTTCACGCTGTTGCTGGCCGTAAAAATCGTGGCCGAGACGCGCGGCGCCGCATTCCTCACCACGCCTACCGGCGCCGCCCTCGATCTCGCCCAGCGGCTGGCGGCGGCGGTCGCGTTATGGCGTTTGAGCTGGGTGCTGGCCGCCAGCCCCTTGCGAGATGGTGTGCTGCGGATAGAGCCGTGCGCCTTCCTGCTGTTCTGCGCGCACTTGATCCTGATCTGGCTGTTCGGGCCGATGATCGGGCAATTGACCGGGCCGCTCGGCTCGCCGCTCTATCCGATCTACCTCGTGCTTCAGCCGGTGCTGGTGTTGGGGGCAACCTTGTTGCTGGCAGCAGCCCTCACCCGCCTTGCGCCGCGTGCGGCCAGCGTCCTTAGCGGTGGGCGGCTTCGAGGAACGCCAGCAGCCCCCGCTCCTCGCGGGTGAGCCATTTGGTGGCGGCCGGCAAGCGATCGGGCAGCTCGGGCGCACCTTTGTCCCCCCGCGCTGCCGCGATGATGAGGGGGTGAACATACGATTTGCGGGCGATGGCCGGGGTATTGCCCAGCCGCTGCGCCACATCCTCCAGCAGCGCCTTCAAGGGTAGCGCGCGATCCCCTTGAAGCCGCGCGAACGCCAGCGCGCTGGCGTGCCATGTGCGAAAATGCTTGGCCGTGAAGCAATCGCCGCCCTCGTCCTTGGCCTCCCCCTTACGCATCGTCTCGGCCAAGTACTCGTTCACATCGTGGCTATCGACCGGCACGGCATGGCCGTCCTCGTCCACATATTGAAACACGTTCTGCCCGGGCAAATCCTGCATCTTGCGCACGCAGCGCACCAGGGCGGCATCGTCACAGTCGATCTCGTGCAACTTGCCGCTCTTGCCCTTGAACCGCAGCCGCAACGTGCCGTGCTCGATCTTGGCATGACGGTTGCGCAAAGTGGTTGCGCCGAAGCTCTTGTTGGCACGCGCGTATGCCTCGTTACCCACGCGAATCGCGCCGGTATCGAGCAGCGCCACCACCGAGGCGATCGCCCGTTCACGCTTGAGGCCACGGCCCTCAAGGTCTTTCTCCACCCGCTGGCGCAGCCGGGGCAGCGCCTCACCAAAGGCCGGGCACAAGCCGAACTTGGTCGCTTCGCGGTCGGCCCGCCAGTCCGGGTGATAGCGGTATTGCTTGCGGCCCCGCGCATCGTAGCCGGTGGCAAGCAAGTGAACGTTCGCATCGGGTGAGAACCAGCAGCGCTCGTAAGCCGGGGGCAAGGCGATCCGGTTCAGTCGGTCGATCTCATCGCGATCGGTGATGCGCGCGCCGGACGGGTCGAAATAGGCCCACTGGACGTGCCCCTCCCGCTTTCTCGCCGGGCGGCGGGTGATACCGGGTCCGGTATCGTCTGAGAACTTGAGCCGGGGCATCCTTGTTGTCTTTCTCGGCAAAGGGGGATGCCTGGATCAACGCGCAAGTGCGCCTGAGGTTGTTGGCTTTGGAAACCATCGCGCTCCAGCGCCGTTGGTTGGGAAATAATCCCAAACAGGAGGCTCCCATGGCCGACGCACGTATATTCGAAGATTTGAAAGCCGACCACGATCGCCACCGCGAAATGCTGGCCCAGCTGGCAGAAACCAAAGGCGACAGCGAAGAGCGGCGTACCCAGTTCGAGGCGCTGCGCAAGGAATTGCAAGCGCACGCAGCGGCTGAGGAAGAATCGCTCTACGCCACGATGCTGGCCACGCCGCCCTTGCGCGACGACGCGCGGCATTCGGTTTCGGAGCACAAGGAGATCGACGATTTCCTGGGTGAGCTGCTCGATACCGAGATGAGTTCGTCCAACTGGCTCAAGACCTTCGAAAAGATGCGCCACCGCTACCTCCACCACATCGACGAGGAGGAAGAGGAGATGTTCCCCAAAGCCGGCGACATCCTGTCCAAGAGCACCGAGAAGAAAATGGCCGACGTGTTCGAGGAGCGTAAGCCCGAAGAATACGCGATCGCCGAGCAGGACAAGCCGGGCGACGAACGCGACTGATCGCAGCCGCCCGGCAGGGAACGTCCCCAATGTGCGGCGCGTTTGCACCGCAAGCACAATCAGGAGCCTATAATGGACAAAGACATTCGCGAGACGTTCTGGAAGTCGTTCAGCTCCAGTCCGTTTATCATGATGAGGCTGGAGGGATCGAGCGAGCATGCGGAGCCGATGACCGCGCTGCTGGACAAGGACGCGCATCACGCGGTGTGGTTTTTCCTCAACCAGAAAAACCGCATCGCTCCGGGCGGCAAGGCGATGGGTCAGGTCGCGACGAAGGGCCATGATGTCTTTGCATGCATTTCGGGCACGCTGGCCGAGGAAACCGACGCTGCCGTGCGTGACGCACACTGGAATAATGCGATCGAAGCCTGGTTCCCCAACGGCAAGACGGACCCGGCTGTGAAGATGATGCGTTTCGACATTGAGGATGGCGAAGTCTGGACGTCCGATCTTGGCCTCAAAGGTGCCTTCAAGCTGCTCACCGGCAAGAAGATAGAACCCAGCGAAGCCGGCGAACACGCGCTCGGCGCGGTCTGACCCCTCACAGACCACGTCAGCGGCGCATGGGAGGGGCGCGGAGGGAAGGTCTCCGCGCCCCTTTTGCGTGCCCGCATAACTGCATGGGTTAATATGTCGGAATAGCCGCCGCTGCTACCGCTCCAAACTTGAGGTCGCCTAAAAAAGCCGCCCCGGTTTCCCGCAGCGGCGCATCTGTCCTGTCGTAAGCTGTCGTATGGATTAGAGCGTCTTCGAGGCAAGTCGAATCACCTGCTGACTCGGAAAATGCGGCGAAACAAGAGTCTAGAGAGCGATTACTCGCAACGGCTCCAGTTCGGGGGGGCGCGCGGTTTCGGGGCAGCCGGCCAAGGCGTAAGCGATCGCTGCCAGGATGGCCTGACGCGTAAACGGCTTTTGGACAACCCCGATCGCCGTCGTTGCGGGAGCATCGATCTGGCCGGGGTTGGCCGTGACGTAGATCACGCGAGAGCCGTATCTTAGAGCCAGATCCCGCGCGATTGCGGGACCGGTGAGCCCGTCGCGCAAGTTGAGGTCCACCAGCGCCACGTCAGGCGCCTCGTGGACGATTTGGAGCGATGCCTGATCGGCCACTGTGCCCAACACGGCGTGTCCGCCGTCAGCCAGAATATCCTCAAGCTGCAAAGCCACGAGAAACTCATCTTCGACGATGAGGACTTTCCCGAAGCTCGAGGTCATCGCATCCAAGTTGAATAATCCTGGGACGTGACTGGCCGCCTCCAGGCGGCCAGGTTCACGATAATCGATCGGTCAGGCTGCAAGACGCAGGCGCATATCGCTATTCGCGATCTTGCCCAGTTCCGCAAAGAATGCGTCGATGGCCTCACCCGAAAGAACGAAGTTGTGGCGGAAATCGGGAAGCTGGCCCGATTCGATGATCTTGGTGAGCATGGCCCGTGCGCGGCAAATCCGGCTCTTCACGGTGCCAAGGGCAATCCCGCAGATATCCGCGATCTCTTCGTAAGAGAGATTGCCCGCAGCAACCAAGACCAGCGCTTCGCGATAGGTTTCGGGAATTGCAGTCAACGCACGAAGAACGTCGGCCAGTTCGATGGCGCTTTCCTGGCTCGCTTCGGCACACAGGATGCGCTCGGCAGCGACTTCATCGTAATCGCCATGAAAGCGAGCGCGACGCGCTTCTGAATAGAAGTGGTTGCGAAGGATTGTGAACGTCCATGCCTTGAAGTTGGTGCCGGCAGCATAGCGCTCACGCGCTGCCCATGCCCGCAACATGGCTTCCTGAGCGAGATCGTCAGCACGATCGCGGCAGCCGCTGAGGCCACGCGCAAAGGCACGAAGATGGGGCGCAACCTCGGCAAGAGCCCGTTTGAAATCCCGATCGCTCAATGCCGTTACAGCCGGCGTTTCGTTGGCGACGGGGCGAACCCCTGCATCGATGGCTTCAGACATTACGCTTCCCTCCGTGGAATGTCAGACAAGCCCCAAACAAGTGGGGCGGACAAAAGTTCCCGGATTACGAACGAGACACATGGTAGACATTCAAAATGTTTAGGAATTTCCAGGGTTTCTCCGACTGGCGCCGGCCAGGTTTTCTCCGACTGGCGCCGGATTGCCTGCAAGGTTTTGCTGACAGACGGGAACTTAGGTACCCCTGAAACCTTTGAGGCCTCCGTCCACGCAATGGTGAACGAAGGCCTCTGGGATCGGGTCACCACTGGATTGCGGGGGGGTGGGGGAGCCAGTGGTGATACATGCTGAACGTGAGTGCCCGCCGTTCAGTTCCCAGAAATGCGGTTCGACGCAAAAAATTTTCAGGTTGCCCTGCAACGGGGGTGGAGTCAGATCATTGAGTGCTGCAGGAAGCGCAAAAGGCCGTCCGATCATAAATCATAACCAACCGGCACCAGCCGCTGCAATAAGGGCAATACTTCGCCCAGGCCCAAGGAACATCAATGTCCGTATCTGACCAGATCGCCATCCAGTTGCCCTACCTGCGCCGCTACGCCCGCGCACTGACGGGCTCGCAGCACTCCGGCGACGCTTATGTTCGCGCCACGCTGGAGGCTGCGCTGGCCGATCGCGCCCTTCGTGACGAAATCGCCCGCAGCCGGACCGCGCTTTACGCTGCCTTCACCCGCATCTGGGCAACCAGCCATGTGGAAGAGCATGACCTTATCGGCAGCGACGGCGGCCATGAGCAGGCAGCGCAGGAGCGTCTGACCCTGATCGCCCCAACGCATCGCCAGGCGCTGCTGCTGACCACCGTCGAGGAATTCTCTCGCGAGGAAACCGCCCGCATCCTTGATGAGTCGGTGGAAGAAGTCGATTCGCTGGTGTCACAAGCGATTGCCGAAATCGAAGGCGAAAGCGCAACGCGCGTTCTCATCATCGAAGACGAACCGCTGATCTCGATGCAATTGGAAGGCCTGGTCACAGATCTTGGCCATACCGTCGTCGGCACCGCTGCCACCCACCAGCAAGCGCTGGACATTTTCGAGCGCGAGCCGGCTGGCCTGGTGCTGGCGGACATCCAGCTCGCCGATGGCAGCTCGGGTATCGATGCGGTGGAAGACCTGCTGAAGTTCGGCGACGTACCGGTGATCTTCATCACAGCCTATCCCGAGCGCCTGCTGACGGGCGAACGCCCCGAGCCGACCTATCTCGTCACCAAGCCTTTCCAGGAAGCCACCGTGCGCGCCGCGATCAGCCAGGCGCTGTTCTTCGGCTCGAGCCGCCCCCTGCGATAAGCCGGGCGCCCAGCTTCGCGGAACCTATAGCGCCGATTGCGCGTGGGTTCCGCGAAAGCGGGTTAGCGTAAGGCCGGGATGGCTGGACTGATTCGGTCCATCACGCATCTTCCCCTTAGCCGGACAACCTAAGCTCGTGGAAAGCCGCGGCGGCAGGGCAGGACGATTCGGGGCGCGAGGATTTGGGGCGATGCCGGATTAAGCCGGTCGATGCCCTGCCCGCAGCATGAACTCACGTGCGGCCCGTACCGGCACCTTGAGGCGACATTCCACCCCACTGGGCTTGAACTGAAGATCCACTTCGGATTTCAACTCGTGCGCCACGATCTTTTCGATCAGGTCGCGCCCAAAACCGCGCTGCGATGGCGGCGTGACGGATGGGCCGCCCTCTTCGCGCCACGAAATCTCCGCAAGGTCTGGCGAGATGAGCACCCAATAGACGTGGATACGCCCCTCGATGGTGCTGAGCGCGCCGTACTTGGCAGCGTTGGTTGCCAGTTCGTGGATCGCCAGCCCCAGCGACATCGCGTCATTGGGCGCCAGCTTGATGTCCGGGCCGGACATGACCACGTGGCTGTCCTCGCCTTCCATGTAGGGGGCCAGCTCGGACCGCACGATGTCACCCAGCGCAGCATAACCCCAGTCGGATTGCGAAAGCAGATCGTGCGTGGCCGATAGCGCCCTGATGCGCGCGGTCAGGCTATCGGTGAAATCATCGATATCGCGTGACCGTCTTCTGGTCAGGGCCGCGATCGAAAGCACGTTGGCCAGGGTGTTCTTCACCCGGTGGTTCAGTTCACGCGTGAGCGAATTGCGGATCGAGGCCTGGCTGGTCAGCCATTCCAGAACGCGGCGATCCTCGGCCGCGCGCTTGGTGATGAAGCGGCTGATACCCATCACCGTCAGCGAGGCAATGACGCCAAAGAACAGCACGATCCGCGACAGCGTCGTCAGGACGCCTGCCTTCTTATCGCTGATCTGCACCACCCAGGAATGGTTGCCCACGTCGATGCGGCGCTCCATCGCCGGGCCGGGAACCCCGTCAGACCGCTGCTCGGCCAACAGCGTTTCAGGGGCGATGTGATCGTCGTAGATGGCAACGTCGATCTGGTCGTTACGATAGAGTTCGCTGGCGGACGCGAGGAAGTCCTTGGCACGGAACGGACTATAGACAAACCCGATGGCGCTGCGCCGTCCGCCCTGGGGCACCATGACCGGCATATAGATCATGAAGCCGCCACTGGCCTTGGTGTCAGAATCTTGCATCAAGTGAACTTTGCCCGAAGCAACCGGGCCGCCCAGCCGGATCGCCTTTTCCATCGCTTCGCGCCGGACGCTTTCGGAGAACATGTCATAGGCGATGACCGACTGGTTTTCCGTAGTCTGCGGAAGAATATAGCGCACCGGCGCCACGGCACGCTGGCCAGGCGCGGGGCGTGGAAACACGATGAAGTCGGTCTGCCCCTCATCCTGGATCGCCACTTCCGCATCGGCAAGCCGCTCGACCGGGATCAAAGGCGCCCAACCCACCCCCAATGAGCCGTAAATCTTGCCGTTGCCTTGGAGATCTTGCGCAAACTCAGCGAACTGGGTCCGGGTCACCCCGCCCGCCGTTCCCGGCGGCTGGGTAGCGAACAGAGCGCCGCCTGCCCGCAGCAGGGCGATGTTTTCGGTCACACGGCGCTGGAGCGCAGAGGATATTTCGGTAAGATTGCGATCCAGCTCGACCCGGCGCGTTTGCCGGTCGGCGCGCTCGATCGCCATCACCGAAACCGCCGTCGTGATACTGGCGATCAGGAACAGCAGGATCGGCCACCCACGCGGGTAGCGATGGAACCACGCCTGCTTCTGAACCCTGTCAAGCAGAGCCTGGTCTATCACCCGCAGTTCCTCGTAAATTCAGTCCAGCCGCCATCGTTCGCGACTGCGGAAAGCACCCTATGCCAACACTTTGCTATGGGGGGAACCATGCTCCACCTCGAATGTTCCATGGAATGAATAGCACCAAAGCGAGCGCCCGCGATGGCTCGGGCGACACCAGTGCTGGTAGGCGTGCCGAATACTGCCGCATGCTAGGCTTGACCGCCTCCCGGTCTAGCCGCAAGTGTGCAGGGAAAGGGAGTTTGTGTTGAGTCAGCCCAAAGGATCTGGCGGACCGGGGAATGGTCTCGGACCGCCACCTAAGCATCGTGCCGGAGGCCCCCGCGTTGGGGAACCGGGCGGTGAGCCCGGCTGGGCGGGTGGCCTGCGGAAACTCTACAACTCCGTGGTCGAAGAGCCGCTGCCAGACAGCTTCAAGGATCTCCTGAAGAAGCTGGATGACGGCGACAATGGCTGAACGCACCCAGGCCAACCCCGCTGACGAAAGCTTCCGCAAGGAACTGCTTGGTGTCCTCCCCCACTTGCGCGCCTTTGCGCGCGGCCTCTCGGGCCGTTCGGATTTCGCAGACGATCTCGTCCAGGAAGCGGCCATCAAAGCATGGACTGCGCGCGAGCGTTATCAGGCCGGCACCAACATGCGTGCCTGGACTTTCGCGATCCTGCGCAACCACTATTTGTCCGAACTGCGCCGTTCGCGCCGACAAACCGATATGGACGACAGCGCGGTCGAACGACTGCTGGTGATGGAAGCCGACCAGGAAGGTCCGCTTCATCTCGACGACATGGAGACCGCGCTGCAAAAGCTGGCGCCCGAGCGGCGAGAAGCCGTGCTCCTCGTCGGCGCATCCGGTTTCAGCTACGAAGAGGCCGCCGAGATCGCGGAATGCCCGATCGGCACGATGAAAAGCCGGGTCGCCCGCGCTCGGGCCGAACTGGCGCGCCTGCTGGAAAGTGAGCCTGGCGACGCCACGCCTGCGGCCATCGAGGTCAAGAAACGGAAGGCGGGCTGAGCGCGGCGGCTTGCCCCCCGCCCTGTAGCCCACCTTCGCCAGGCCGCCCACCTTCGCCCTGCAGCCCATCCGCTTCCTCTTCGCATTCAAGCTTGGGCAACATCGCCAAACTCAACACCGCGACGAGGTGAAACGCCAGGGCAGCCCCGGCGATCGGTGCGCTGCCGTATTCGATCCAGGGTGATACGAGCGCGGTTCCCAGCGTTACCGACCCCAGGATGCCCAGGATGACGAGCGCGCTGCCCCGCGCATCGTCGCCCCGGCTGGCAACGATCGCGCGAAAGAACCCGGCGGGGCCACGCAAGCCAAGCCCTGCGTTGACCGGAACCATCATCACCGAAATCGCCACCATCGAGGTGCCGTCAGTCAGCGCGTAGACGAACTGTGCGGCAGCGCCAGCGGCTGCCAACCAGGTTCCAAGCGTGATGACTTTTTCCGCTCCGAACTGTGCGACCGCGCGGGGGGCCAGGTTTGCAGCGACCATGAAAACCGCGATCCCGGTGAGTTGCATCGCGACGAATTGGGTCAGCGAACCGCCGAATACGCGCACGATTACGGTGGGCATGCCAAACACGAAGACAAGCAATCCGCCGAGCACCGCAGCCTGGCTTAGCGCGTAGCGCAGGAATACCGGATCGCGCAGGAGTGCCAGGAAGCTGCCATGGGCCCGGCCGACCAACTGCGGTACGCCGCCCAGCAGCCAGATCAGAGCGGCGATTACCAAGGACATCGCGGCCATCAATTCGAACGAGAGTTGCCACCCGCCCAGCACCACCAGCGCCGCGCCCACGATCGGCGCAAGCGCCGGCGCCAGCGCCTCGATGCTGCCAAGCGCGCCCATCGCACGCACCACGCCGCTTCCCGTGAACATCGCCTTGACGATTCCAGGGGCGAATACGGCAGGGCCAGCAGAGACGATGCCTTGTACGATCCGCAAGGCGATCAGCGCCTCGATCGTCGGCGCCCGGCTGCACGCGAATGATACCAACGCGGTTGCCAGCAAGGAGCCGACGAACAACCGCGTGGTCGCCGCCAGGTCACCCAGCATACCGTAAAGGATGAGCCCCAGACACGAGCCCCCGACATAGGCCGCCAGCACGAGTTGCGCTGATCCGGCATGACTGCCCAGCGCCTCGGGCAGACTTGGTACTGCAGGCAACACCAGGTCGGTGCCCATCAGCCCTACGGTCGTACTGGCGACGACAAGGCCGAGCGTTACGAACTTGCGCTGATTTTTCTGCCGCCCTGTGTCCATCCACCCATTTCGCAGGTGCAGCGGGCACCGGTCAAGAGGGCGAGGCCCAAGTTGCTGAACCGGACTGCTGAGCCGGACTTCGATCTGCCGGAACGCGCCAGCCTTGCAGTGCCATAGAAAAACCCCGCCTCCCTTGCCGGAAGCGGGGTTTTTCAGTGCCTGATCGGCGGAGCGCTTAGACCGGGTAGACCCAGGCAGTGCCGCGATCGAAGTTGTCGGACGCGAACTTCCAGTTCAGCAGGTTGTCGAGCACGGTCTTGACGTAGACCGGGCGCTTGTTCTGCTGGTCGATGTAGTAGGCATGCTCCCACACATCGACGGTCAGCAGCGGGTTGACGTCGGCGGTGATCGCGGTGCCGGCGTCATGGGTCGAGATGACCTTGAGCTTGCCGCCATCGACCACCAGCCAGGCCCAACCGCTGGCGAAGTGGTTCACTGCTTCGTTCGAAAGCTGTTCCAGCAGCGCGTCGAGCGAGCCGAAGTCAGCATTGATCGCAGCCAGAAGGCTTTCGCTCGGCGCGGACTTTTCCGGGCTCAGCGAGTGCCAGTAGAACCCGTGGTTATAGGTCTGGGCCGAGTTGTTGAACAGCGGGCCGGAAGCCGACTTGACGATCTCTTCCAGCGTCTTGTCGGCATTTTCCGTGCCTTCGATCGCTGCGTTCAGCTTGTCGACGTACGTCTTGTGGTGCGCGCCGTGGTGGATTTCGAGAGTCTTGCTGGAGATGTGCGGCTCAAGCGCGTCGTGGGCGTAGGGCAGCGGCATCAAGGGAATGGTCATGGCGATTTCCTGTTCAGTTATCATCGAAATTCGGCGCGGGCGCGCTGGATGCCTGCGCAAAGACAGGCGCGCTTCCACAAGGCCCGGTCGCTATGTCAGCGCTCCGGCCTGACAATTCAAGCGTTCAAAATGCTCTACGGGCGCTTTGAATAGCCTAGCGCGCGCAGAAATACTTGCAGGGGCGAAACGCAGCCACGAAACGAAAGAAGGACGGCGGTTCGCTGCCGCCGTCCTTCCTTTTAAGGTTCGCATGAAGTCAGCCCCAGGGGAACGGGGCCGGAGCGCGTTGCGCTCAGTTCGCCTTCTTGATCGCGTCAGCCTGGTTTTCCAGGGCGTCGGACTTGGCCTCACCGGCCTTTTCGACGGCGTCAGCCTTGTTCTCAAGCGCTTCCGAAGCCACACCTGTGGTTTCTGCTGCCTGCGATTCCAGCGCATCAGCCGCGTTGTCCGAAGACGTCTCGACAGCGTCGGCAGCCTTCTCGCTGGCGTCGTCAGCCGGGTTGTTGCACGCGGCAAGACCGAGCGAACCGGCTGCGAGCGCGATCATGGCGATGCGCGGCATGGTGATGGCTTTCATTGGAATTCCTTTCCCTGTTGTAACAATCGCGTTTTGAAAAAACGTGAGGACGCGAAAACCCCACACAGATGGCCCGACCCATTGCGGGGCCGGGCCATTTGTAAATCTTCGCGCTTAGCGCATCGAACCGCGACGGAAGAGGTTCACGATCGCCAGCAGAACAACCGCACCCAGGAACGAGGCGAACAGCGACATGAGATCGAACGAACCGCTGGTGATCGGCGCGCCGCCGATCAGCGGAGTGATAACGAAGCCCGCGATCACGGCGCCCACGATACCGACGACGATGTTGAGAAAAACGCCCTGCTGAGCGTCAGTGCGCATCACGAGCGAGGCAAGCCAGCCGATGATGCCACCTACCAGAAGAATGAGAAGAAGTGTCATTGAGCCGTCTCCAGTGTTACATAGTTGCGAGGTAAACGGCGGATTTTACGCAAGGTTCCGCATTATTTCGCAAATCTCTTCATAAGGTTGCTCGCGATGTGTCGGACAAAGGATGCGACCGGCTGAAAAGGGCGCTTTTGCGGCTCCGCATTTGTGGTCATCGATGAACCCGGTTCGAGTGCCGGCAGCCGGCTGCCGAACCACATGATCTCAAGTCGACGAAACCATTCCGGCCTGGACCGGGTTTTGCTGGCAAGGAGATATGCTAAGTGGATACTTCGGCCCGAGATCGCGCCTTATCCGCAACGGCCTCGCTTTTGATCGTTGGCGGCGGGATCGCCGGGCTGATCATCGGGCTGGCCGCACAAATGCCATCTCGGCAGCGAGACGCCGCCCTGGTTTCCATTTCGATCGCCCGAACGCCGCCGCCCGTACCTCGCCCGCGCGAGACGCCGGCCAAGGCGCATTCCACCGCTGCCAAAGGCCGCCCTGCGCCTGCCAACTTGCGCAACAAGGCCACCCAGATCGTCGCGCCGATCGCGATGCTGCCGCCGCTGATCGTGCCGCCGCCTGTCGTCACCGCCCCGCGCGCCGGGACCGGGGCGGCTACCTCGAATGGCGCATCCACAAGACCGGGCCCGGGACAAGGCGCCGGCGGCACCGGCGATGGCCTGGGCGGTGGCGGCAGTGGGGATGGCAATGGCGAAGACTACGACGATGCCGTAACCCGGCCCCGGCAGATCAAGGGCCGGTTGCATTTCTCCGACCTGCCGCCCGACCTGCGCGAGGCCAAGACCGGCGGCGAACTCAAGCTGCAATACCGCATCGGCGTGGATGGCCGGGTCAGCGATTGCCGCGTCCTTGCGTCCAGCGGAAGGCCGGAACTGGACGCAACGACCTGCCGCCTCATCACCGAGCGCTTTCGCTTCCGCCCCTCTAAGGACCTGCAGGGGCATCCGGTGCCGTCGATCATGGTCGAGACCCATGGGTGGTACTTCCCGCCCGACACGCAATAACGCCAGGCGCGGGCACTCGATCGCCCGCCTGCCACGCTTGACCGCAGGGGAAAGCTGGACCGTGCGGGTTGACGAAGCCGTGACGAAGGGCGCATGGCATACCAGACGTTACCGCGAGTTACCGGTCCACCATGCTTTCGCAGAAAACCCGCTATGCGATCCGGGCCATGCAGCACCTGGCGGATCGGTACGGCCAGGGCCCGATCCCCTTGACCGAGATCGCGACCAAGCAAAACATCCCTGCCAAATTCCTGACCGTCATCCTGTCGGAACTGTCGCGCTTTGGCATCGTCGATGCGCAGCGTGGCAAGGACGGCGGGTACTGGCTGTCGATCTCACCGATCGACATCACGTATGGCGATCTCATCCGCGTCATGCGCGGCTCGCTGGCGCTGGTGCCCTGCGCCAGCCGTTTCGCGCATGAGACGTGCAAGAACTGCCTCGAAGAAAAAGACTGCCGCACCCGCGCCCTGATGCTGCAGGTCCGCGATGCCACCGCCACCTTGCTCGATGGCATCCGTTTGTCCGACCCGATCGACCTGGTGCCGGCTGCCGGCGCGGAGGCAGAGATCGAGGAGCCTGCCGGTGACCTTGGCGAAGGTTACGGCGACGCAGACGGCAAAGAGGCCGCCGAATAGCGGGCTCACTATTGCCGCCAAAAGGTTTCCTTCACACCGACCTTATTGTCAACTTCATAGGTTGAGAATATGGAGGTCGGATTGGTCCAACGGTTCGCCGGGGCACCAGATGGAGGAAAAGCCATGCACATTGCCACCAAGACCACCGACGCCCCTGCCCAGGATCACCCGCTTCTGAACGAAGGCGTGCAACATGTGATCGAAGCGTTGCAGCGGCTGCGCTTCGGCGTGATCCAGTTGACGGTGCATGACGGCAAGCTGATGCAAGTGGACGTGACCGAGCGCCGCCGCTTCGGGAACTGACCAGCACCCCGTACACCAACGCAAAACCTCTCCACCGGCCACGATCGCCGTGACCCGCTGCCTGGAAGCGGATAGGACACGAACCAAAGTCGCCAACAGGAGAGGCTGCCATGAGCGCCAACGCGCCCATCATCGACGAAACGCACGATCCCGCCTTGCGGTCATGGGTGCAAAGCGAACGCGATTGCGTGGACTTCCCGATCCAGAACCTGCCGCTCGGGATATTCTGCCGCGCTGGCGAAGCGCCGCGCGGCGGTGTCGCGATCGGTAGGTACATCGTCGATCTGGCCGCCCTCGCCGGGTCCGGGCTGCTGGAAGGCGAGGCGCTGGCCGCTGCCGAGGCAGCTAGCGGCCCTGCCCTGAACCCGCTGCTGGCGCTGGGAACAGCAACCCGCCGCGCTTTGCGCCGTCGTTTGTCCGCGCTGCTGCGCGAAGGTGCCGGCGAACGCACAGCCATAGAACCATTGCTGGTGCCAATGGCGGAGGCGGAGATGCACTTGCCCGCCCGTATCGGCGACTACACCGATTTCTATGTCGGCATTCACCACGCCGCCAACATCGGCGCGATCTTCCGGCCCGAAAATCCGCTGCTGCCCAACTACAAGCATGTGCCGATCGGCTACCATGGCCGCGCCTCCACCGTGCGCCCAAGCGGTACGGCAGTGATCCGGCCGCTGGGCCAGACCAAGGCGCCCGATGCCGATGTGCCCAGCTTCGGCCCGGCGCGGCGGCTGGACCACGAACTGGAACTGGGCCTGTGGATCGCGACCGGCAACGAACTGGGCTCAACGATCCCGATCGCCGAGGCGCTGGACCACGTCGCCGGGCTGTCCCTGCTCAACGATTGGTCTGCGCGCGATGTGCAGGCGTGGGAGTACCAGCCGCTCGGGCCGTTTCTGGCGAAAAACTTCGTCACGACCGTGTCGCCGTGGCTGGTGACGATGGAAGCGCTGTCGCCGTTCCGCCGGGCCCAGCCGCCCCGTCCGGAAAACGATCCGCGCGCCCTGCCCTACTTGTGGGACGAGGGCGACCAGGCGAGCGGGGCGCTGTCGCTGACGCTGGAAGTTCACTTGTCCACCGCCGCCATGCGCGATGCAGGCTTGGCGCCCCACCGCCTCAGCAGTGGCCCGGCGACGAACATGTACTGGACGCTGGCGCAGATGGTGACACACCACGCCTCCAACGGTTGCGCGCTGATGCCGGGCGACCTGATGGGATCGGGCACGATCTCCGGCCCGGACGATGGCAGCCAGGGCAGCTTGATGGAAATCACCCGCAACGCTCGCAATGCGATAGCGCTACCTTCGGGCGAGACGCGCACGTTCCTGGAGGACGGCGACGAGATCGTGTTGACCGGGCGCTTCGAAGCAGAAGGCTATCGCGCGATCGGCTTGGGCGAATGCCGGGGCACGATCACGCCGGCGCGCGGGTAACCTCGCCTTCGACAATCGCTTCGTCGGTATTTGCCTCCGCATCTCGCTCGGCCTGAGCGGCGAAGCGGCGGGCGAGGACGGCGCAGACCATCAACTGGATCTGGTGGAAGAACATCAGCGGCAGGATGATCGCGCCCACTTGGGCGGCGGGAAACAGCACGCCTGCCAGCGGCACGCCCGTCGCCAGGCTCTTTTTCGAGCCGCAGAACAGCAGCACGATCCGATCCTCGCGCGAAAAGCCCAGCAGCTTGCCGACCACCGAGGCGATGACCATCACCACCGCCAGCACCCCCAGCGAGATCGCCGCGATCAGCGCCAGTTCGGTTGCCGTTACCTTTTGCCACAGCCCTTCTAGCACGGCGGCACCGAACGCGGTGTAGACCACCATCAGGATCGAGCCGCGATCGACGTAGCCCAGCACTTTCTTGTGCTTGCCCACGAAGCCGCCGATCCAGGGGCGCAGGAAATGCCCGGCCAGGAACGGCAGCAGCAGTTGCGTGGCGATCGTAATGATCGGGTCGGTCGAAAAGCCCTGACTGTTGCCGGTAATGAACAGCGCCGCCAAAACGGGAGTAATAAAGATACCCGCCAGGTTGGAGAACGAGGCACTGCATACCGCCGCCGCCACGTTGCCTCCGGCGATCGCGGTGAACGCGATCGAGGACTGCACGGTCGATGGCAGCAGCGTCAGGAACAACACCCCGGTCGCCAACGAAGGCTCCAGCCCAGGGATGGCTCGGACGCCCAGGCCGACCGCGGGGAACAGCACGAAGGTCATGGCCGCCACCGTCAAATGCAGCTTCCAGGCGCGCGCGCCATCGAGGATCGCCTGACGCGACAGCTTGGCGCCGTGGAGGAAGAACAGCAGCGCAATGGCGGCATCGGCGACCCAGCCGGCAATGTCCGCCCATATCCCGCGCGCCGGCAATACCGAGGCCAGACCCACCGTGCTGAGCAGCAGCAGCAGGTACGGATCGATGTTCAGCCGCTTGAGCAGGCGCATCATGCCCCGCGTTCCAGTCGGCACTCCGCCAAAAGCCCGGTCACAGCCACTTGTTGTCCTTGTACCACCGCGCAGTGGCCGCCAGCCCCGCGCGCGTCTCGATGCGGGGCTGCCACAGGCCGGTCGGAACCGATGCTTCTGGCGACACCACCCAATCGGGATGGCTCAAGTAAGCGGCACGGTCGAGCGTCATTTTTGCGCTGTCACCGCGCAAAAATTTGTCCGCCCGCGCCACACGCGCCAGCATCGCCGGCGATAGACTCAGAACCCACGGCCGCCGGCCCATGGCCCAGCCGACCGCACGGGCCATTTCGTAATATTCCCAGCCTTGCGGTTTGCCGTCGTCCGGCTCGAACACACGACCGATCACGCGGTCCGGGCCAGCGCCGGCTTCACCCGGCGGCACCAGCGCCACCAGCAGCCGGGCGAGATCCTCGACATGGATCATCGAGGCCCGTCCCTCGCGCGGCATCGGGAGCACCCCCCAGCGCGCCGAGCGGAACAACTCGAACATGTCCTTGTCGCGCGGGCCATAGATCGCCGGCGGGCGCACGATCGTCCAATCGAGGGGGCTGGCCATGACCAACTTTTCGGCCTTCGCCTTGGACGCGCCATAGTCGGAAAGGTCGGGCTCGCGCGCCGAAAGCGACGAGACATAGACGAACCGGTTGATGCCCTTTGCGATCACCGTCTCGATCAGGTTGAGCGTTCCAGTAACGTTGCCTTCTTCGAAACCGGCAGCGTCGGGCGCATTGACGACGCCCGCGACGTGGACGATCGCTTCTGCTCCCCGCACCAGTTCGGCCAGCGCCGCGATGTCGGACAAGTCACCGCGCACCCACTGTACGTCCGCGCGCTCGGGCTGGTCGCGGCGCGTCAAGGCGCGCACGACGTAGCCGGCGGCCAGCGCGGCATCCAGCGTGGCACTACCCAGGAAGCCGGTCGCGCCGGTCAGGGCGATGACGGGGAGGTCGGAAATGATCACAGCGAGCGGACCTTCAGCACCATCTGGTCGCGATGGACCACGGAAGAACGGGGAGAATAACCCAGCACGTCGGCTTGCTCGCTGGAATGCAATCCACTGAGCGCGGCACATTCGGCGGCATCGTATTCGGACAAGCCGTGCGCAATCACGCGGCCATCGGGGTCGGTGATCGCCACTGGATCGCCACGCGCGAACACCCCTTCCACGCCGGTCATGCCCTTGGCCAGCAAGCTTGACCCGCGCAGCAGTGCCGCAGCGGCCCCTGCATCCACCAGCAGCACGCCTTTGAGCCGCAAGCGCCCGCCGAGCCACGCCTTGCGCGCGCCGGCATGGCGCGAACCGCCTGTTGGGGGGCAGAACAAGGTGCCAATGCCCTCCTGAAGAATACGTGCCAGGGGGCGGTCGTGCTGGCCGTTGCCAATGACGAGGCAGATGCCTGCCAGACCGGCGATTTCCGCCGCCTGCAGCTTGGACACCATGCCCCCCGATCCCATGCCGGAGTTCGATTCGACGCTCGCCATCGCGTGGATTTCGGCTGTCACGCCGTCCACCACCGGAATCATCTGGGCGCCGGGCAGCTTCGGATGACGATCGTAGAGGCCGTCGATGTCGGACAGCAGCACGACCGCGCTGGCTTGCGCGGCCTGCGCTACTCGCGCGGCAAGCCGGTCGTTGTCGCCGAAGCGGATTTCCTGAGTCGCGACCGAATCGTTCTCGTTGATGACCGGCACCGCGCCTGCATCGAGCAGCCGACCCAGGGTGGCGGTGACGTTGAGATAGCGGCGTCGATCCTCCAGATCCTCCAGCGTCAGCAGGATCTGCGCGGCGGTAAGTCCGTGGCTGCCCAGAAGCTCGGCCCACAGCCCGGACAGCGCAATCTGGCCGACAGCGGCGGCGGCCTGCGCATCGGCAAGGCTGCCGCGCCCGCCCTTTTCCAGTCCCAGCGTCGCCGCACCCAGCGCGATCGCGCCCGAGGAGACGACGATGACTTGCTGCCCGCGCGCCCGTGCCTCGGCGATTTCCGCGACCAGGCCGGACAGCCACGCCCGGCGCGCGCCTTGCGGCCCGACCAGCAGCGCCGAGCCCACCTTGATGACAAGGCGGGGCGCGCAGGCGCTATCGGCAAGATCGGAAAGGCGGGAGATCGGCATGGGAGGCCAGCCTCTAGGGTAAATGACAGGAGTCGGGAAGCGCGAGGTTCGACGATCAGAGGCGAGTGGTCGGAAGCGAAATCCCGCCCGTCGCGAACGGAGATCGGCCCGGTCGCTCGGGCCCCGGTCGCTCGGGAAACGTCAGTCGATCAGACCGGCGACCATGGCGTTTCGTCGGTTTCCTCGCGCTCGCCTTCGGGGCGCTCAGTGGAGGTCGCGGCGGGCAGATAGTCGATCACCGCATCCAGCAAGCGCGACATGCCCTTGCCGGTAGCGCCGGAAATCGCGAACACCTCGTGCGCGCCTGCCTTGATGAGTTCCTTGGCATAGGCGTCCGCCAGCGCATCATCGACCAGATCGACCTTGTTGAGCGCAACCAGCCGCGGCTTGCCATCCAGGCCGCCGCCGTAAGCGTCCAGTTCCTCTTCCACCACCTGCATCGCCTCGACCGGGTCGGTGCTGGAAATGTCGATCAGGTGGACCAGCACGCGGCAACGCTCGATATGGCCCAGGAACCGATCGCCGATGCCCGCACCGTCAGCCGCCCCGGCGATCAGGCCGGGAATGTCAGCCAGCACGAACTCGCGGTTCTTGTGCAGGACCACGCCCAATTGCGGGCGCAGGGTGGTGAAGGCATAGTCGCCCACTTTGGCCTTGGCGTTGGACAGCTTGTTGATGAAAGTGGACTTGCCGGCGTTGGGCATGCCGACCAGGCCGACGTCGGCCAGCAGTTTCAGCCGCAGCCAGACCCACAGTTCCTGCGGGGCGATGCCCGGCTGGTGCTGGCGCGGGGCGCGATTGGTGCTGGTCTTGTAGCTGGCGTTGCCGCGACCGCCCAGGCCGCCTTCCATGAACGTTACGCGTTGGCCCGCCTCGGTCAAATCGACCAGAATGGTCTCACGATCTTCGTCGTCGGCGATGACCTGGGTGCCCACCGGCACCTTGATGACCAAGTCCTTGCCCGCCGCGCCATTGCGGTTCTTGCCCATGCCATGGCTGCCGCGCGGGGCCTTGAAGTGCTGGGTATAGCGGAAATCGATCAGGGTGTTCAGCCCCGCCACCGCCTCGAAGATGATGTCGCCGCCTTTGCCGCCGTTGCCGCCATCGGGGCCGCCGTACTCGACATACTTTTCGCGCCGGAAGCTGACCGCGCCGGGTCCGCCGCCGCCAGAGCGGATGTAGATCTTGGCTTGGTCGAGAAAGTGCATCGCAAAGGTTCCGGCGTCTTCAAAGACAAGGCGAGGGCGGCGGGCGCCGTCCATCGCAGATAAACAAAAAACCCGGCCGTGTCGCGCTCAGCGCTTGGGACCGGGGTAGATCCGGCAGGCCCGGATCGCGTCAGATTGTCGGTACTGGTGGAGCCGAGGGGGATCGAACCCCTGACCTCGTCATTGCGAACGACGCGCTCTCCCAGCTGAGCTACGGCCCCGTTCCAGTATCGTCCCGGCAGCGGCGTCATGACTTCGGCCACATAGGGAGCGTCCCCTTAGCGAAGACGCCGCCCCCGTGAAAGCGCAAAATTCTAGTCGAGGATATTCCCTTACTGCACGGTGCCCGTCTGCGAGGTCGGGAGCGGCGGCAAGGCGGTCGGGAATGCGGCGGGCGACCCGGCCGGCGGCACGGGGGGAGACGCACCGATGGTTGCGGACTGCTCGGCCGTGGGGCGCACGACGATGGCCTTGCCGCCGTAGCGCGCCTGCCAAGCGGCAAGATCAGCTTTGTACTGCTCGTACACCGCGAAGAATTCCTTGAACGGCGCTTCCAGCTTGGCCAGCCCGGTATACGAATAAGCCTCGAACTGAGAGGCATCGACGGCCTGCAATTCCGTGCTCAATTCCATCGCCGCCTTGCAAAAACCGGCATCGACCGGGGGCAGCGAGAAGAAGTTGTAGACCTGTGTCTGGTAGCTTTCCCGCGCCACCGTGGCGGCACGCCCGGTATGTTGGGTGCGGAAGCTGGCGTCGATTTCCTTGCTCGCCTTGTCCAATTGCTTGGAATAAACCTTGAGGAAGCGCTTGTAGCCGTCGAGGACCGGGTTGAACTGCACCTCAACGCAATTGAGCGCGGCCACGTTGTAGGCCGAGCGCAAATTCCACACCACCTGCGACGTTGAGATGCCGTAGTTGACGGTATGGCGCACCCCGGCGGCGTCGAGTGGCGGCACCGTCATTTCGAGCGGCGCGTTCATCGGCGGGGTCGGCATCGGCGGAATGACGACCACCGGCGGCGGCGGC
>NZ_AKFJ01000009.1 GCF_000272475.1 Novosphingobium sp. Rr 2-17 | reverse complement strand
CCGGTTCTTCGAGGTGTCCAGCTTCTTGTGGTTGGGCGTCATGCCCTCGCGCGCCAACAGATAGCCCAGACGTCGATAGCCAAACCGACGACGCTCCGCCGCCAGCTCACGCAGACGCTCCCGCAGCAGACCATCGTCTGGCCGCGACGACCGGTACCGGATCACGCCGACCAGGTTGCATGCCCGACGCTCGCTCAGCCCGTCGTGTTCACGAGCATGAGCGACGGCTTCCCGCTTAGCGCCGGGCGTTACCATTTTTTTGATGCCAGATCCTTCAGCACCACGTTGTCCAGGATCGCCTCGGCCAGACGCTTCTTCAGCTTCGCGTTCTCATCCTCGAGCGCGCGCAGGCGCCGTGCCTCGACACCTCCAGGCCGCCATACTTCGACTTCCACTTGTAGAACGTTGCCGAGCTGACCCCATGGCGGCGACATACGTCCGCCGTCGCCATCCCGGCTTCCTGCTCCTTCAAGATCGCAATGATCTGCTCTTCGCTGAACCTGCTCCGCTTCATAATCGCCCGACTTCTTTGCGTCGGACTCTACTCAAAATCGGTCACATTTTAGGGGAGCACATCAGCGCTTCGCTGTCGCGCCCGGGCAGTGAATCATCTCACGCTGCCAATCGCCACCAGCTTTTCGAGGTGTACAGCTTTTCAATGATTGCACCATCGCTAATTCCACGTTCAGAAAGTGACAATTATTAAGCGGCTCGCTTGATGGCGTGCTGGAGCCTATCGATCCGTCCCTCAGGATTCATAAATCACAACGCGCGAGACAGATTATAGGATGCCGCCGAAAAAGCCAGAGCGAAATCGTTAAGCAATGTGTCGATGTTTGGTACGATCATGCTGTTTCGGTTTGAGGCGCACCCTACTAGGTGGGATAGGTCGTCGGCCATATTTTTTCCTTGCGAGTCTGTAAGGTGAACGGCTATTGCATGCTGCAATTGCGAAAGCCCCATCAAAATAGCTTTCATAAATGTAAAGTTGCCCTGGTATAGGCTTAAAATATTGAATTGAAGTTCTGAATTATAACGCTCTGAAAGACTGCCCTTGATTAAAAGTCCTGCTGCATCATCGCCTTCCAGATTACTGATATGTGACCCGGTTTGCATTTTCCCTTATGGGCATAATGTTGCCGCGATGGAAAATTTCAGAAAATTCATTGGGTGTTATTACGACGAAGTCGTTTGTTTGGGGGGCAGGCGCCTCTCTGAGACTATCTCTGCTAGAAATGGCATTGAGAGGTTCTTCGATTACTACTACAATGATGCTATGCCGCTGCCGAAGTCCGATATGGACACCACGATCCTGCATACGCATGGGCAAAAGGCAAAAGCGGCGAAAGAAGATTTAACGCGGCTCTTAAAGCGACTAAAGGTGGGGCCAGCGGACACACTGTGTTACCCGTCAATTGACTTTTACTCGTTGCTGGCCCTTGCTGATGCCATCGACGAACTGCGTGCCGCTGGTAGCCCTAAGCTTCTTATTCGGTTGATCGGCGTGATGGAAACGGCTTCATCTGCTCAATATGCAAAACCTCTAAGTGTAGCGCTGGCCCTGATCAATCGGCTTTGCGAGGCAGGGCTTGATATCAAACTTGCCGCTGAGACTCCGCGTTATGCAGAATACCTAGCAATACAGCTCGAGCGGTCGGTGGCCGTCGCCGCTAACATTGAACTGCGCGAACAAGTGCCTATAGCAGGGGGTGAAAATTTCACTGTCATTTGCCCTGGCTCGGCACGTTACGACAAAGGTTTTCTTACACTAGCTGATCTGTTTAATAGTGTTCGTCAACGCGATCCTGAAATGCGTATCCGCTTTCGAACGCAAATCTTGCCGGATCGCGACCTTAAGCATCAACTTGATTATTTGATAACCCTATACTCTATTCCCGGCACAACAATTCTGTCTTCTCAATTGCCGGCAGAAGAGCTTGTTACAATGTATGAAAAAGCCGATCTTGTACTTTTGCCTTATGCCCATGATGTATATCAGTTCCGCGGTTCGGCTGTGTTAATCGAAGCGATGTGCAGTGGGCGTCATTGCCTAGCATTAGACGGTTCCGCGTTCGTTGACCAGATGCGTTACTTCGGTGGTGGCACTGCTTGCTCAAGTATTGCGGACATGGCGGATAAGATTATTACCTTTAGTAAAGAAACGCCAGGGAAGCGTGAGGCCAGAGCTCGTCAGGCAAGAGACAGGTTCGTTCGAGATCTTTCGTCAAGTTATCGGGACTGGGTGGCTTAAGATGAAGAAGATACTCTTCGTTGATCACCATTTTCACAAAAAAACGCGGTCAGCAGATTTTTTTGTTGATATCCTTCGAACTGGATTTTGCGTCGAAATCTATTATCTTTCGCCGGAGGACCAGCCGGATACCGGCGTCCTCGCTGCGGCGGGGGCTGTCGATGTCGTAGTGCTATGGCAAATGGATTTTCTTGCGCCCGTCTTCCTATCTATGGGCAAACCAGTGATCGTCATTCCGATGTTCGACGGATCAGGCGGCATGCCTGATATTCATTGGATGTTCGCGCACAAAGCTCGCTTCTTCAATTTCTGTCTCGTGCTTAACGAACGTGTTCGGATGGCCGGGTGCGAGACGATGCTGCTGCGCTATTTTCCTGAACCAGCCGACGAGGATGACCTTCCTCGCTTCGATGAGCTCCATGCATTTTTTTGGCAGCGCCGGCCTGATCACGGGATCGACTTCAAGATGGTCGATACTCTAATCGGGCAGGAATTAGATAGTCTGCATGTCCACAATGTCGCGGACATCAAGGGTAATTTCACTCCTACGCCGCACCTCAACGCACCTTACAAATTCTCACAAAGCACATGGTTCAAAAATAAGTCAGAATACGCACAATTCGTCAGGCGAGCCAATGTATTCGTTGCTCCTCGAGTCGCGGAGGGCATCGGAATGGCGCTTCTCGAAGCAATGGCTAATGGGAAGTTAGTCCTTGCTCACAGCGCTCCGACAAATAGCGAATATATTAGCAATTGGTCTAATGGCATCTTGTTTAACAAGGATCAAGTTAGTCCGATCTCGATCCGGGGGGCTGCAGCGCAGATGGCTCGCCTCGGCTGGCGTACAGTGGTGGAAGGCCATAAGCAGTGGGTCGCCGCCCGCCCCGCCATTCTCGAATGGGTTGATCAGACCGAGGCGGGTGCCGCGATCGAAATGAACTATGCGTCCTTTTTTAAGGATTTGTGGTTCAGCTATTATGCTTCATTAGATGAATATGTTTTATTTCTTAGCCGCAATCTTGCCTTGCTTAGCCAGATTACCGACTTGCATTTTGATAAGCTACTCGACGTAATTGGAGACGCGCAACCCCAGCCGATAGCACTTTTATCCACTTTACGTGATTGTGAGTTGGACGCAGATGGACTTTTGGACCTGACGCGCGAAGACGATCGCTTTATCGGTAAGGGATGGAGCAACGCGGAGCCAGATTGGCGATGGGCATTGGGCTATCGCTCGGAACTTTACTTTGCAGGCCTTGATATTATCCAAGGCCGCATTAAGGGGCATTTCATAGCGTCATCGCTGCGAAATTTGGGGCGGTGGGTGCAATGCACTATCCTCCTTAACGGCAAGGTGGTCTTCGACGGGCGCGTTACGCCAGATTGGTCTCACTACCGCTTTGTGTTCGATGCGGACTTGCTACAGGATGAGAATCACCTTGTTCTCTGTTTTGACAAAGCAACGACGCTTCCAACTGACAGCCGTGCGCTGTCGGTATGCTTCAAACATTTTGATTTTTCTCCCGGGTAGCCATCTACTTTGACGAGCAAGTTGGCATGCGTCCTGCGATGTCGATATGCCGCCATAATCACTCTTTAAATACATCGGACGGGTTTTACCATGACACAAAAGAAGGCTCTCATCACGGGGGCTACTGGGCAGGATGGTTCCTATCTCGCTGAATTTCTGTTGGAAAAAGGTTATGAGGTCCACGGGATCAAGCGTCGCGCGTCCTCGTTCAATACGCAACGCATTGATCATATTTATGCAGACTCTCATCTAGGGCCTGCACGATTCCAGCTTCATTATGGTGACCTGAGTGACACATCGAATCTCACTCGTTTGATCGCCGAAATCGAGCCAGATGAAGTTTATAATCTGGGCGCCCAGAGCCACGTAGCAGTCAGCTTTGAGGCGCCCGAATATACTGCTGACGTTGATGCGATCGGGACCTTACGTCTGTTGGAGGCAATTCGCTTCTTAGGAATGGAGCGGAAGACCCGCTTCTATCAAGCCTCAACTTCTGAGCTCTACGGATTAGTCCAAGAAATTCCTCAACGGGAGACAACCCCGTTCTACCCACGCTCACCTTACGCGGTCGCCAAGCTCTACGCTTACTGGATCACAGTAAACTACCGTGAAGCTTACGGGATGTATGCTTGCAATGGTGTACTGTTCAATCACGAGAGCCCTCGCCGTGGTGAGACTTTCGTGACGCGCAAGATTACGCGTGGTTTGGCTAACATCAGCCAAGGCCTTGAGCGGTGCCTCTACATGGGCAACATTGATGCCTTGCGGGACTGGGGGCATGCCAAGGACTATGTTCGTATGCAATGGATGATGTTGCAGCAAGAAGTGGCCGACGATTTCGTGATCGCTACCGGGGTACAATATTCTGTGCGCCAGTTCATTGAATGGTCTGCAGCTGAACTGGGTCTAACGCTGTCCTTCGAAGGCGCTGGAGTTGACGAGATAGGCACCGTCACCGCTATAGAGGGCGATAAGACGACGGGGCTCAAGGTGGGAGATGTCATCGTGCGCATCGACCCGCGTTACTTCAGGCCCGCCGAAGTAGAAACCCTTCTGGGCGATCCGACGAAGGCCAAAGAAGAGCTGGGCTGGGTTCCGGAAATTACGGTACAAGATATGTGCGCTGAGATGGTAGCTGAGGATCACAAGGCAGCCAAGCGCCACGCACTGCTGAAGCAACACGGCCTTGATGTCGCTCTCGCTTCGGAAGTCTGAGGCGTGGCCCTGAAAGTATTCGTTGCCGGCCATAGAGGCATGGTTGGCGGCGAGATTGCGCGCCAACTCGTTGCGCGTGGCGATGACGTAGTGACGCGCACGCGCGCTGAATTGGACTTGCTCGATCAAGCAGGTGTGCGCGCCTTCATGGCATCCGAACGCCCGGATGCCGTCATCCTGGCCGCCGCAAAAGTCGGCGGGATACACGCGAACAACACATATCCAGCGCAGTTCGTCTTCGAGAACTTGATGATGGAATGCAACGTGGTGCATGAAGCTTACAGCGCTGGGGTGGAGCGTCTGCTGTTCCTCGGCTCCTCGTGCATCTACCCACGCGAGGCAGCACAACCCATACGTGAAGATTCTTTGCTGACCGGTACGCTGGAAGCGACTAATGAACCTTACGCTGTTGCTAAGATCGCCGGTATCAAGCTGTGCGAAAGTTACAACCGGCAGTACGGCACAGACTATCGCAGCGTGATGCCGACCAACCTCTATGGTCCGGGCGACAACTTCCACCGGGAAAACTCCCACGTACTTCCGGCCTTGCTACGTCGTTTTCACGAAGCAGTCCGGGAGGGGCTAGAGGACGTGATCATCTGGGGCAGCGGAACGCCGCGGCGCGAATTTCTGCACGTCGAGGATATGGCAGCAGGCTCGTTATTTGTCTTGGATCTGGACAAGCATACTTACATGGCAAACACCGATCCGATGCTTAGCCATATCAACGTCGGCTATGGCGAAGACGTGACAATCAACGAATTGGCGCATCTTATCGCTAACGTCGTCGGCTTTCAGGGGCGCATCCGCTTCGATTCTGGAAAGCCTGACGGAACTATGCGCAAACTTATGGACATTAGCCGCCTTGAGGCGATGGGCTGGAAAGCCTCCATATCGCTCGATCAAGGCGTTCGTCAGACTTACCGCTGGTTCTTAGAAAACCACGCGGGCTTGCGCGAAGCCTGAAGCAAACGACTGGTCCTGGTCTGGCCGATGGCTTATAGCCCAGGAATTGGGCCGGAGAGAAATGACTTGAACTGCATGGTAAATCGTCGCTGGGTTACAAGGATCGCGCTGCTTACCGCTTCGCTCCTTCTGGCAGGCTGCTCGTCGTTAGGCGCTTCCGGTCCTTCGGGACGCTCGATCAAAAAGGTTGGGGGCGATGCCTCGGGGATCATGCTCGTGGACCTGAACGACCAAGTGGCTCGTCAAGTCTTCCAGAACCGGAGGCAACATACGTTCGCGCAGATTTTCGGGAACAAGGCGGCTGGCGAGCAACTCGTCGGAGCTGGGGATGTTATTGACGTGGGCATATGGGAAGCGCCTCCCGCAGCTCTTTTCGGTATCTCCTCGATGGACAGCCGGTTGACAACAACAGGTACAACCTCCGCTCCGGCCAACGCTCGTTCGGCCAGTATTCCCGAGCAAATGGTAGATAGCTCAGGCCAGATTGTCGTTCCGTTTGTCGGATCTGTTCTCGCAGTCGGTCGCACACCTCGTGCTATCGCGAGCGAGATCGCTTCTCGTCTCGCGGGTAAGGCTCATGACCCACAAGTAATTGTCCGTATTTCTACCAACCAAGCGGCAAATGTGACCGTGGTAGGCGAAGTAAGTAAGAGCGGTCTTATGCCCATTACTACCAAGGGCGAGCGCTTACTTGATGCAATAGCAAGCGCTGGGGGAGTGAAGCAGCAAGTCAATAAGGTGACCATTCAAGTCTCGCGGGGAGGAGTTGTCGCCTCGCAGCCACTTGCTGATGTGATTGGTAAGCCGCAGGAAAATATTGTCCTGCAGCCTAACGACGTGGTCACTGCGCTTTACCAAGCTTATAGCTTTCAGGCATTAGGAGCTTTTAATACCAATGCAGAAGTTAATTTCGAAGCCACCGGCCTCACTTTGGCCCAAGCACTAGGGCGGATTGGTGGCCTTCAAGATAACCGCGCAAATGTTAAGGGCGTATTTATCTTCAGGCTCGAAGACCCATTGAGTTTGGGCAACTTAGTGACTTCAACGACAAGGTTGACCCCCGATAATAAGATCCCAGTTATCTATCGGGTTGATATGTCTAATCCTTCCGCGTTTTTCGTAGCACAAGGCTTTCATATTCAGAACGGTGACATTCTTTATGTGTCAAATGCGCCGCTCATAGATATCCAGAAATTTGTCAACGTGATTTCATCGACGGCCTTTTCTGTTGTCAGTATCGGAAACGCTGCGAATTAAAAGACGCTTGTCTAGGACGGGTTGAAAAATTGGCGTGTCCACAGGCGATTGAGACGATGTGGACGGAGCCGAGGTAGTTGCCAGCCTGCTGGTATTCTTGGCGACATGGCAGCCGATCACATGCGGCAGGCTCTTGTTGGAATCGAGCATGATCGTCTATCCTGGCCGGGCTTGCGATTTTCTGCTGGCGTACAACGAGCGGCCCTGGCAACTAAATAAGCGTTTGCAAGAAGCAGGCAGCCGACCGAGATGAATACGGGCGTTACAGTCCGATTGCGAGACGGCCCGGCTGCCCGGGCCTGGTATAGGGGGGCACCCTATACCAGGCATTGTCAATGGATCGCCCTCCATACCATATTCACAACAGGTAATTGCGAGTGGCGAAGCCACTCGCAATCCGGGGCCGGAAGGCGCCTCCTTGCGCGGCTTGTGTTGAAACGTGGCCTGCCATTGAAAGGATGCCGCCGGTGACCAACCCAGATCTCGTGACCATCACGTCTGGCGATCTCACAGCCCGGATCAATCCGCTGGGCGCGGAGCTGTGGTCGCTCACCGACCGGCGGGGGCGCGAGTACATGACGGACGCCGATCCGGCGTTCTGGACCGGCCATGCCCCGGTGCTGTTCCCGATCGTCGGCTGCGTGAACGGCAATCGCTATCGCTACGAGGGCGCGGAATACGAGCTGTCCAAGCACGGCTTTGCGCGTCACAGTACGTTCGAGGTGGTCGACGCGCAGGACGATCGCGCCACCTTCCGCCTTACCGATAGCGACGCGACCCGCGCGCATTACCCGTTCGCCTTCGTGCTCGAACTCCACTTCCGGCTGGAGGCGGCGTGCCTGCATGTCGAGGCGAGCGTGGCCAATCCGGGCGAGGCGGCGCTGCCGTTCAGCTTCGGCTTCCACCCTGCGTTCGCCTGGCCGCTGCCAGGCGGCGCGGCGAAGGCGGACCATGTTGTCGCCTTCGAGCAGCCCGAGCCGCAACCGATCCGCCGCATCGAGCCGGCGAGCGGCTTGGTGCTGCCCGAGCCGTTCGCCACCCCGGTCGAAGGCCATCTGCTCAGCCCCGACGCATCGTTGTTCGAGGCCGACGCGCTGATCTGGGACCATCTCGCCAGCCGCTCGGTCACCTTCGGCACGCCGGGCGCGGGGCAACTGGCGATCGCCTTCCCCGACAGTCCGATGCTGGGCATCTGGCAAAAGCCGGGCGCTGCGTATTTGTGCATCGAGCCGTGGCAAGGCATCGCCGATCCGCTTGGCTTCTGCGGCGATCTGCGCGACAAGCCCGGCATCATATCGCTGGCCCCCGGCGAAGCGCGCGGGTTCCGCATGGACGTGGCCGTGCTGGCGGCCGACTAAGGCCGGCTGATTAAGGAGAGTTCCCGATGAAGACCGTACTCGTCACCGGCGCCACTTCCGGCATCGGCGAGGCTTGCGCCCGCGCGTTCGCGGCTGCCGGCTGGCGCATCGTTGGCACTGGCCGCCGCGCCGATCGGCTGGCGGCGCTGGCGGACGAACTGGGCGCGGACGTCTTCCACCCCGCGGTCTTCGACGTGCGCGACGAAGCGGCGCGCGATGCGGCCTTGGCAGCGTTTCCGCAGATCGATTGCCTGGTCAACAACGCCGGCCTCGCGCTCGGCACCGAGCCGGCGCAGCGCGCCTCGCTCGATGCGTGGAAAACGATGATCGACACCAACGTCACCGCGCTGGTCTCGCTCACCCACGCGCTGCTGCCGGGGCTGATCGCGCGCAAGGGGGCGATCGTGAACTTGTCCTCGGTGGCGGCGACCTATCCCTATACCGGCGGCAACGTCTATGGCGGCACCAAGGCGTTCGTGCACCAGTTCTCACTGGGCCTGCGCTCCGACCTTGCCGGCACCGGCGTGCGCGTCACCTCGATCGAGCCGGGCATGGTCGAGACCGAGTTCACCCTGGTGCGCACCCAGGGCAACCAGCAGGCCTCCGACGCGCTCTACGGCGGCGCCAACCCGATGACTGGCGAGGATATCGCGCAGACGGTGCTGTGGGTCGCCAGCCTGCCCGCGCACCTCAACATCAACACCCTGGAACTGATGCCGGTCAGCCAGTCGTTCGCGGGCTTCCAGGTATCGCGCGAGGGGTGAGGGCAGGGCGCCTGCATTTCTCTCTTTTGTTGCGACTGGCCTCGCCCCCCACTAAGGCGCGGCGATGACCAACAATCGCCGCACTTTCGCGATCATCTCGCACCCGGACGCCGGTAAGACCACCCTGACCGAAAAGCTGCTGCTGCAAGGCGGCGCGATCCACTTGGCCGGGCAAGTCAAGGCGCGGGGCGCCGCGCGTCGTGCCCGGTCGGACTGGATGAAGATCGAACAGCAGCGCGGCATTTCGGTAACCAGCTCGGTGATGACCTTCGAGCGCGACGGCATCACCTTCAACCTGCTGGATACGCCGGGGCACGAGGACTTCTCGGAAGACACCTATCGCACGCTGACCGCGGTCGATTCGGCGATCATGGTGATCGACGCGGCCAAGGGTATCGAGCCGCAGACGCGCAAGCTGTTCGAGGTGTGCCGCCTGCGTTCGGTGCCGATCATCACCTTCATCAACAAAGTGGACCGCGAAGGCCGGCCTTGCTTCGACTTGCTCGACGAAGTGGCCGATGCGCTGGCGCTCGACGTGTGCCCGATGTCTTGGCCGGTCGGCATGGGCGGCCAGTTCCAAGGCATCCGCAACCTGGCGACCGGCGCCGTCACTCGCCCCGAAGGACCGAGCAAGGAGTTCCTCGGCAAAGTCGACCAGGACGCCGCGCTGCCCACCGAAGTCGCGGACGAACTGGAACTGGCGCAAGCCGGGTACGCTGATTTTGACCTCGAAGCCTATCGCGCCGGCGATCTGACGCCGGTGTACTTCGGCTCCGCGCTCAAGAACTTCGGCATCGCCGAACTGATCGACGCGATTTCCCGGTATGCGCCGCCGCCGCGCCCGCAGCCCAGCGAGCAAGGGGTGATCCAGCCCGAAAACCCCGAGGTCACCGGCTTCATCTTCAAGGTGCAGGCCAACATGGACCCGATGCACCGCGACCGGATCGCCTTCATGCGGCTGGTCTCGGGCACGTTCCGTCGCGGCATGAAATTGACCCCGTCGGGCCTGGGCAAGCCGATCGCGGTTCATTCGCCGATCCTGTTCTTCGCGCAGGATCGCGAGATCGCCGACAGCGCCGAGCCGGGCGACATCATCGGCATCCCCAACCACGGCACCCTGCGCGTGGGCGATACGCTGTCCGAAAAGAACGACGTGCGCTTCACCGGCCTGCCCAACTTTGCGCCGGAAATCCTACGCCGCGTCGCGCTGAAAGACCCGACCAAGACCAAGCAGTTGCGCAAGGCGCTCGACGACTTGTCTGAAGAAGGGGTGATCCAGGTGTTCTACCCGGAGATCGGCTCGCAATGGATCGTCGGCGTCGTCGGCCAGCTCCAGCTCGACGTGCTGATCAGCCGGCTGGAGGCGGAATATAAGGTCGAGGCGGTCCTCGAAGGCGCGCCGTTCGATACCGCGCGCTGGATCAAGGGCGACGACAAGGCGCTGCGCGACTTCACCGACTTCAACAAATCGAGCCTCGCCAAGGACCGTGACGGCGACCCGGTGTTCCTCGCCCGCTCGGCCTGGGACGTCAATTACCAGCAGGAACGCCACCCCGGCCTGGCGTTCAGCGCCACCAAGGAGCGCTGAGGCTTTGGCAAGGCTAAGCCGGCGGCTAACCGGACCGCACGGAACCTGAGCCGCCTCGGCGGATTGCACCACGCGCCCGCCTTGGGCCTTCACAGGAACCACAAAGCGTGCACATCAAGGTCGCCAGCTACAACATCCACAAGGCCGTCGGGCTTGATCGACGTCGCGATCCCGACCGCATCCTGACGGTGTTGAAGGAAATCGACGCCGACGTGGTGGCGTTGCAGGAGTGCGATCGTCGCTTCGGACGGCGCATGGCGGTGCTGCCGCTCGATGCGATCCAGGCCAGCACCGATTACGTGCCGGTTCCCTTGTCGATGAAGCCCGATAGCCTGGGCTGGCACGGCAATGCCTTGCTGGTGCGCAAGGGGATCGCGCTGGTCGAGGCCGCGCCGGTGCCGCTGCCCGTACTGGAACCACGCGGCGCCATCCGCGCCGACCTGGATGCCGGGGGCTACAGGTTTCGCGTGATCGGCATGCACCTCGACTTGTCGGGCCTCAGGCGCCGGCACCAGATCGATAGTGTGGTGGCCCACTGTGCCGGATGTGCGGCCTCAATGCCCACGGTGTTGATGGGCGATTTGAACGAATGGGCACCGCGCGGCGGCTGTTTTCGTGCCTTCGACAGCCAGTGGCGCGTGTTGACGCCGGGGCGGAGCTTTCCCTCCCGCAGGCCCATCGCTCAGCTCGATCGTATTATTGTTTCGCGCGAGTGGGGGGTGCTGGGAACCAATGTTCACCACAGCCCATTATCCGCGATAGGTTCTGACCATCTGCCGGTTTTCGCTTCGCTCGATCTGCCCAAAAAATAGGCAACTGCTTATGAATCGGGCGAGGGTGGTAGTTATGTGCGCCGACCTGTTACCCGGAGCGCCTTGAATCTTATTGATTCAAAAATTGGCACAGCCCTTGCTTAACTAACTCACAGCCGGCGCTGGGTCGGTGGGTTAACAGGGGATCGGCATGAAATTTATCATCGCCATCATCAAGCCCTTCAAGCTGGACGAAGTCCGCGAGGCGCTTGGCGCCATCGGCGTCGCCGGCATGACCGTTTCCGAAGTCAAAGGCTTCGGTCGTCAGAAGGGCCAGACGGAAATCTATCGCGGGGCGGAATATTCCACCAACATGCTGCCGAAGGTGAAGATCGAAGTGGCTGCGCCCGACGATCTGGCACCCAAGATCGTCGAGACGATCCAGCAGGTCGCGAGCACCGAAGCCATCGGCGATGGTAAGATCTTCGTCCTTGACCTCGCTTCGGCTGTGCGAATCCGCACCGGCGAAGCCGGCGATACCGCGCTCTGAGGGGGATTTCATGATGAACCGCAAGCTTCTTGGCGGCGCCGGCGCGATGATCGCGTCCCTCGCCGTCTCCACCGCCGCCTTTGCCCAGGCCGCTGCGCCGATCAAGGCGCCGACAGCCGCGCAAATGGCCACCATGGTCAACAAGGGTGACACCACCTGGATGCTGATCAGCGCCGCCCTGGTGCTGATGATGTCGATCCCGGGCCTCGCGCTGTTCTACGGCGGCCTCGTGCGCGCCAAGAACATGCTCAGCGTCTGCATGCAGGTGTTCATGATCGTCTCGGTCGCGGGCCTGCTGTTTGCCACCGTCGGCTACTCGATCGCCTTCACCTCCGGTGGTGAGAACCACTTCTTCGGCGGCCTCTCCAAGGCGCTGCTGAGAGGCGTGGACGGCACCACGATGGGCGCTACGTTCAGCAACAATGTCTACATCCCCGAACTGTCGTTCGTCGTCTTCCAGATGACCTTCGCCATGATCACGCCTGCTCTCATCGTCGGCGCCTTCGCCGAGCGCGTGAAGTTCTCGGCGCTGCTCGTGTTCGTCGTCCTGTGGTCAATCCTGGTCTATTACCCGATGGCCCACATGGTTTGGTACTGGGCTGGCCCAGACTTCCTGATCGACGCTCCGACCGACGCTGGTCTGCTGTGGAGCTGGGGCGCGCTGGACTTTGCAGGCGGCACCGTCGTCCATATCAACGCCGGTATCGCTGGCCTGGTCGGCTGCCTCATCATCGGCAAGCGCACGGGCTACCCCAAGGAGCCGATGCCGCCGCACTCGCTGGTCATGACCATGATCGGCGCCTCGCTGCTGTGGGTGGGCTGGTTCGGCTTCAACGCCGGTTCCAACCTCGAAGCCAACGGCGTCACCGCGGTCGCCTTCATCAACACCATGCTCGCCACTTGCGCCGCTGCCGTTAGCTGGTCGCTCGTCGAACAGTTGCACCACGGCAAGGCCAGCATGCTGGGCGCCGTGACGGGTGCCGTCGCCGGCCTCGTCGCGATCACCCCGGCTGCCGGCTACGGCGCGCCGATGACCTCGATCGTGCTGGGCCTGATCGTTTCGCCCATCTGCTACCTCTTCGTCGCCAAGGTGAAGAACGCACTGGGTTATGACGACAGCCTGGACGTGTTCGGCGTCCACTGCATCGGCGGTATCGTCGGCGCCATCGCCACCGGCATCGTCGCGGCTCCGTCGCTCGGCGGCCAGGGCGTGTTCGACTACACCAAGTTCCCGGCCGCGTTCGATGCTACGTCCTACTCGATCTCGAGCCAGGTGATCATCCAGATCAAGGCCGTGCTGTTCACCCTGGCTTACTCCGGCGTGATCTCCGCAGTGCTCTTCTTCGTCATCGACAAGACCATCGGTCTTCGTCCGAGCGTCGAGGACGAAAATCAGGGCCTCGACATCTCGAGCCACGGCGAACGCGCCTACAATATGTAATCCACGAGTTTGGTCAGGGCGGGCTTCTTTCCTCTCCTCCCGCCTGCCCTGGCCAGCCGATGTTCCTCCTGCGAACACAAACTATGAAGGGCCGGAGCCAGCCGCTCCGGCCCCTTTTTTGTGCGCTGTTGGGAGGAAAAGTATTGGGTAGCCCAGGCACGCCGAGCTACTAACAATAGGCGAAACCTTACCCCCGAACGTCGTCATTACGAGCGCAGCGAAGCAATCCA
>NZ_AKFJ01000008.1 GCF_000272475.1 Novosphingobium sp. Rr 2-17 | reverse complement strand
AATCGTCTCGAGAAAATTCATTCTGGTCCTCTCACCTGCTCCCAACAGTGGTGAATGGTAATCACCTCTAAAGATAGCTGTCAATCTTAGATAAGGTTGAAATAAAAAGGCGCACGTATGAATTAGACAGTTACATTGTGGGTGTTTTTTCGATATCCCGACTCGAAGAGGCTTTTCAAAAAGTCCAAAACGGGGAGGTTAAAATGCCATACGGCCAAAGAGCTGTCGCGCGTGCGCTTGCCAGCGCCGCTTACTTTGTGGTTCCCGCTGCGGCGGTTGCGCAAACCGCTGATTCCACACAAACGACCGAAAGTGGTAGCCCGGAGGCCGACGCGAGAACGCGCGGCATTCAGGAAATCATCGTCACGGCCGAGCGGCGCGCGAACGACGTCCAAAATACGGCCGCGGCGGTAAGCGTGCGCAGCGGCAACGAACTTGCAGCGCAAGGAAAATATCTGCTCCGCCAGGTTCTGGATGATATTCCGGGCGTGGTCGCCACCGAAAACCGCTCCAACAACACCGGTAGCTCGGACGTTCAGGGCAACAACATCACCATCCGCGGGATCACGCCTGGCGATGCGGCCGGTGCGGGCAATACCCAGATTTCGGCAACGCCGCCGACTGCGATCTACGTGGACGGCGTCTACGAAGGCGTAGGCAGCACCTACGACCTGGGGCGGGTCGAAGTGCTGCGCGGTCCACAAGGCACCCTTTACGGGCGCAGCGCCACGGCAGGAGTGGTGGCATTCCACACGCGCAATCCGACGCTCGAAGAATTCGACGCCAACGGCAGCTTCGAATACGGCAACTACGATCTGCAACACTACACAGCCGGCATGAATGTTCCGCTCGGCAGCACCTTGGCGCTGCGGGTGTCGGGGGACTATCGCGACCAGGGCGAGGGCTATTTCGGCGAAGCTGACCGTGGGATGCGCAAGCGCACCAGCGCGCGAGCCAAGCTGTTGTGGCAGGCGACGGATGAGTTGTCCGTCCTGCTCGGTTACGCTTACGAAAAAGACCGGGCCAACTCGGGCGGCAACCAGACGACGTCCAATCAACAATACCAGTACACGACCATCACTTCACCGACCTTTCCAGGTCGCAAGGAGCAGAACCAGTACTGGGCTGAAGTGAACTGGGATCTGGGCCCGGTCCTGGTCACCTATCTGCCGGCCTACCGTACTTGGACGCAGAACGACTATTACCTGCAGTCGGGCAATTTTATCGGCAGCGGCGCTCAGTTGCAGCAGATCATTCAGACACCCAAGGATACATTTCACACGCAAGAACTGCGTATTGCGTCAAACGGAGACTCAGCGCTCAAATGGCAGTTCGGCGCATTTTATTATGACAACAAGCTGCGCACCAGCAACCGCAACTTCCTGGCTGATGCAAACAACAACGAAATCGCTTTGCAGACGGAGACTAGCGATGAAAAAGACACCAAGAACATTGGCGTCTTTGCCGAGAGCACGTACGAGTTCAGCCCGTCGACACGGGTAACCCTGGGTGCTCGCTACGACTACACCAAGGTTACCGTCAGCGAATACTCGTTCGAGAATGCGTATTCCCTGTGCGGCACGGCGGTAGAATTTTCCATCCTTGCCTACCTGCCGGCAGGCGTCGTCTGCACAGGACCGGGGCAGGCCAACGTCGCGCCACCTCCCGGCAGTTCGTTGGATAACTACAAGGTCTCTTTCCATAACTTCAACTACAAGGCGCGCATCGAGCATGACTTGTCGCTGCGTAACATGGTCTATGCCTCGGTCTCTACGGGATTCAGGCCGGGCGATGCCGGCATTTCGCAAGGTGTGGCGAAAACGGTCGATGCCGAGAAGCTGACTGCGTTCGAAATCGGGTCTAAGAACCGCTTCCTGGGGAACTCGTTGCAATTCAACTTTGCAGCATTTTACTACATCTACGAGGGTTTCCAGACCACGTTCAACATCAACGACCCCAACAATCCAGCCGACTATGCGTCCTTCACCAACTCGGTGCGGACTACGGTGCCTGCGCGTAACTACGGCGGCGAGCTGGAACTGCTGTACCAACCCAGCACGCATGACCGTCTCACGCTGAATTACAATTATCTGCAGTCACGCTGGGTCAACAAGCCGGCGGACTTTGCAGCGGCGCAGCCCGAAACCAAACGGGCGATCACGCCGCACACGATAACCGCAAGCTATCAGCACACGTTCGACGTGTCGGGCGGCGGCACGATAGCGGCGCGTATCGATGGCAAGTTCGAATCCGCGCATCTGACGCAGAACCTGCACGCTGATCTCATCGACATCGATTTCGAAAGGTACGTCCACGTCGGCGATCGGCTTGTCGGCAACGCGCAAGTCACGTTCATGACCGAAGACAAGCGCTATTCGCTGACGGCTTACGTGCGAAACTTCACCAATGCCAAGTACCCGACCTACGTAGTGGGTGCGGATATCAATGCGATGGACGTGAATTACATCGATCCTCGCATATTCGGCATCGTCGCATCAGCAAGATTTTAAAAAGGCGATGACTCCAGTGAGGGTCATGATAACATCGGAAGGTACTATAATGTCTAATCGTGGTTTTTATACAAAGCTTGGTCGAGCAGCGATTGCGCTGCTTGGCATCGCCAGCATCGGCGTGACGCCGGCCTCTGCTCATCATGGCGGCGGTTCTTTCGATCCGAACAAGTGCTTCGTGTTCCAGGGTACGGTTCGGCAGTTGGCCTGGGCCAACCCGCATAGCTGGATCTACGTCCAGGTTTCTAAGTCGGGCGGAACCAACGAGTTGTGGGGCTTCGAATTCGGCACGGTTTCGGGCCTAGCGCGCGCCGGCTTCCGCCCCAGTGATTTCCCCACCGGCACCAAGGTGACGGTAACCGCGCACGTCAACCGTATGCCGGGCCGGCACACCGGGTCGTCGAGCAAGCTGGTGCTGCCAGACGGCCGCGTGATCGGCGGGGCCGAGGCCCTGGGTTCGGTGCCGGGCGGCGCGCCGGGCGGCGCCCGCAAGCCTGTTCCATGCCCTTCCTATTGATCTCCTGACAGCGGAGCCAAGCCTATGATGAAATATTCCAAGACGGCCCTGTGCATTACGGCCCTGCTTGCCGGGTCGGCCTTTTCCGCAGCCCAGGCGCAAGCTCCGGGCGGCGCCCCGCCACCCCAGCCGGCAAACGCATCGAGTGGGCTAGGGTCCACCTGGGGCGATGCCGCGAAGATGCCTGATGTGTTCACCGGCATGTGGATGACGTTCTCTTCGATGATCGAGAACGACGAAAAGTCGAACGTCGCCTACACGCCGGCTGCGCAGAAGTTTGTCGATGCTTACAAGCCCAAGCGCGATATCCCCTATGCCCAGGAAGGCTGTCTGCCGCCGGGGCTGCCGATCGCGATGCGTACCGGGCCGATCAAGTTCACCTATACGCCGGGCCTGATCAGCATCTACATGCAAGGCGTTGGGAACACCCGCTTCATCGAGATGAACCAGAAGCTGGGGCAAACCTCGCCCAAGTATTACGGCAATTCGGTCGGCCACTGGGAAGGCGATACCCTGGTCATCGAAAGCTCCGACTTCCTCAAGGACATCTCGTTCCAGTACGGCATCGGCAAGGGCTTGCCACCCGAGGGGACGTTCGGTCCGGGGCTGCCGCCGGGCGGTGGTTCGCCGGCTGGTCTCGCCCCGGGTGGGCCGGGCGGACCTCCGGGTGGCGGCCCAGCAGGCCCGCCGCCGGAGATGAATTTGTCGAAGGCGATCTGGGGGCCGCCGGGACCGAACATGCGCATGGTCGAACGCCTGCGCCTGGTCGATGCCAATACGCTGGAACAGCAGCTCACGCTGTATGACGACAGCGTGTGGAAGGTGCCTTTCGTGGCCCAGACAAGGCGGTTCAACCGGATCGTAAACGGCGTAAGCGAAGTCGGACCGTTCAACGGCAAACCGGAAGAGTGGGTCTGCACCGTGTCGATCACAAGTTTCGACCCGGCGACCAATACATATATGGACAAAGACCCCGAAGAGATGGTCAAGATGCTGGACAAGCAGGGCCAGTGACCATTTCGCTGGAACGATCGCAGGAGAGTTTTTGTGCTTAGATACGATCGGCTCTTACGAGCTTCGCGGACCGTCATGGGGGCTTGCGCCTTGCTGGCGGTCGGCGCCACGCCGTGTTTCGCCCAAGCCGCGCCGCCGGCCGCTGCGCCTGGTTACACGCCGACGATGGCGGAATGGATGGCAGTCAATGACTTGATGTACCGCTATCGACTCGGCGTTGAGAAGGGCGACCACAAGGCGCTCGAAAGCGCGTTCTGGCCGGACGGGGAGAACATCGCGGTTCCCGCCCCGGGCGTCGAAATCAAGATGCCCTTGGACGGCAGCCCGCCTTCCGCGCCGCCACCGCCGGGACTGGCCGGTCCGGGCCCAGGAGCGGGCGGTCCGCTTTTGGCCGGTGGCCCTCCGGGCGGTCCGGGTGGACCTCCTCCTGGCGGTATGGGCGGACCTCCTCCCGGCGGCATGGGCGGACCTCCTCCCGGCGGCATGGGCGGACCTCCCGGTGGCCCCGGAGGGACTCCCGGTGGCGAGTCGGAAGGAAGCGTCTGGCATATGCCGTTTGCCGACACCTTCCAGTTCCTCAGCCCGACGCGCGCCACGCACTACCAGTATTTCCTGAGCGTCTATCCGCTACCGGAAAAGACGGCCGCCACCCTGCAGGCCAGGGACAAGCGGCTCTCGGCGGTCGGTTGGCCGGGCCACTACGAGGACATTCTGGAAAAGCGCAACGGCGAGTGGCGCATTCTCCAGCGCAAGTCCTTCATCAACGCCAAGTAATCCTCAGCGGCTAGGGCACATAGCTCTAGCCGCTGCCTTTGCGGGCGCAGCGTTGGTTCGGCTAACGGCTCTTGAAGGCATATACCGCTACCCAGAACGGGGTTAAAATCCTCAATTCCGGCGATAATAGTTGGCCAACGCTGTATCCGGGCCATGGACAGGCCTCCAGTCCGTGGCGGCTTGTTTATCGGCTAGCCGCCCGACGCTGAGGCGTATCTCATTGAGGTGCCTGACCTGGCGTCGTGAATCGGACGGACATCCACTGGAAACGCTCCCGTGTGGCCGTACTCGCTGCTTCCACGTCTCCGGCTTCGACCGCCTCAAGTACGCGCCGCGACATCGCTATCACTCGTTCCATTGGCAGGAGTTTCGCGAAAACGGGTGGTTCGATTGTATAAGAATAGAACCCCATGCCGCGTTCGATACTAATTAGCAGCGGATTTTCGGCGTAAGCTTGAATTTTTCGATCTATCGTCATGGCATCGGTATAGTCTTCGGCCAAAAGCGACTTGCGGTTTTTGGATGGACCCGTTTCTTTTAACCTTCTCGCAGCTAGACGCGTTATTTCGTCACCCAGAAAGCTTGCTGCCTCGAAGCACGTAGCTACCGACAAATGTTTTTGGGCGAGAAGGTGCGGGATGAGTGCTGCAATGGATGCCGTATTGGGGGGGCGCAATATAACCCCACCATACCGTCCACGCCGCGGAGCTACGACGCCTAAATCCTCGATCAGCCGAATAGCTTGCCGCACGATCTCGGCAGTCGCATCGAACTGCATTCCGATGTCGGCTTCAGAACCGAAAAAGTCGTCGGACCGATCAGGATTCTCGACGACGTCCCTCAATATCTCCAGTGCTAACCGATACGCCAATTTGCCGGCGCCGCTTCGCTTTGAAAGCTCCGGCAGGCCTTTCCAGGTTTTGGCCATCCGTTGCTCGTCAGAAGTCAGAAATTCGTCGAGTTTGCTTAACGCTGCGTCTTTCTCATTCCGACAAATCAAAAGCCACAGGTTCTTCCCGTAGTTCTCCCAATCGTCGGTTGCGGATCGAGAAGGCGCACAGGCCTCTCTGACGCATTCCACGAACTCAACGGCCAACTCGAACGCGCCGTTTCCGGTTTGGGCAGCTAGAAATCTAGGAAGGTCGATAGCCTGATCGACATCACCCAAACATTTCGGATCGGCCGACGACGGCGAGCAGTCGAGTAACTTTTTCACTACCGCGGTGATGACCGAACGTCTGGCTTCGCTAATCTCGCGCGCTCCGCCGCGGTTCGCATATAGATACAGCAAGGTCAGATTGACCAGATCGCTGAAGTTGGGTTCCATCACGACGAGCCCGCCGCCTCGGCCTATTCTCAGCCGCGCGATGCCACGCAGTTCCAAGATTCCGACCGCTTCGCGCAAAGCCCACCGACCGACACTGTAACGGGAACGGATTTCCGCAGCAGTTCCCAGGGAATGGCCGACGCACAGTCCTTCTGAAATGATCTCATGTTGCAGCATGACCGCAACCTTGTGGGCAAGCTTGATGTCCTCGTTCGCCCGCCCGGTGACCGTGCTTAGATCGACCGCATTCGGGTAGGGTGAACCGATCTCTCTCAACTCCATGCCATCTCCGCCCGACGATTATGTTTGCCCCTTCTACACGATACCGAGGATGCAGAGTCAACGACGGCGTAACGGCGCGGCTGTCATTGTACGACGACCGGCTGGAGGCGCTGGGCAGGTCGCCGAATTGAGCAGTTCACTCGATCGTCGCAAAGAGCTTGCACCGCCATGATGCATTCGCAATCCATGCGGGCAAATCGCCGGCCAGCGCCGCCGTTTCGGCTATCGCCGCACTCATTTATGTTCGGGCGCAAGGTGCATCCTGCAGGGCGGGCGTAGCCCGACCGGAGTGATCGCGCCGGCTAAGAAATTGCCGCCATCACAGCGCGTCAGGATCGGGCGCCCGGCGTCCCATGAGCCATTGCGCGAGGTCGGCGTTCCCCTGGACACGAGCCAAGTCGGCAGCGTTGTTCCCGGCGGCGTCGGCGGCGTTGAGATCGGCGCCGGCGTCCAGCAAAAGTTCGATGATCGCGCGCCGGTCGAACAGCGCGCTCATCATGATCGCGGTCTGCCCGGCGCGGTTTCGCAGGTTCGGATCGGCACCGGCGGCAAGCAGGCGTTGGGCGATGGCGAGATGGCCCTTGAACGCGACTCCCATCAGGGGGCTGCCGCTGGTTGTCGTGCCATTAGGATTTGCGCCATGCTCAAGCAGCAGCGCCGAGGTGGTTTCAAATCCGTTATAGCTCGCCAAGACGAGGGCAGTGTGCCCTTTGGCGTCCGTCGCCTCTATGTCCGCGCCCGCTTCCAGCAGAATCGGGACCATGTCATCGCGCCCAAGCCTGGCAGCGTCGAACAGCAACTCCTGCACACGCTCGGGCGAGGGTAGAGGTGGCAGCTTGGCTGACCCTGATGGGGCCTGGTCCTGATTGTCGTTCGCTGAGTGCATCCGCATGGTCCTTGAAATTCACTCAAAGTCGAGCCGCCGACCCCAACGTTTTCCCGCGCGCTGATCTATCACCGGCACGGTCCGCGTGTTTACGAAAAGGGCGGCGATGCGGGAGTACTAGGATGCGATCGGGCGGCAATTGCTTAACGGGAGCGGCGCGCAACGGTTCCATTGGCATCGGCCAGCATCCACTCGCTTGTCGGTCGGGATCCGCCACGCTCGTTGCGGACAGTTTTTCCATGCCAGATCTTCCCGCGCTCCAAATCGGACGCCGATGGATTGGGCTGGTGCGGAACCGCGCGAATTACGCGGTATTTGCGGAGAAAAGTTGCTGCGGGCTGGCGCTCATGGCCCTCCGAAGAGGGCCACATGGCGGAGACGCCGGGATTCGAACCCGGGGTGCCCCCTTAAGGGCACGACGGTTTAGCAAACCGCTGGTTTCAGCCACTCACCCACGTCTCCGGATGCGGCTCAGGGCGGTCCCTATAGCGGTGGGTTTCCGGGGCGGCAAGGGGTGATCCATGGGGTTCGCACTTTTGTATCCCGGGGCCGCACACTGCCTCGTCGCCGCTCCGTTTTGACTCGTTTCGCCGCAAAATAGACTCGCACCGGCGACCGTTCATTGCGAGGCAAGGCGTGGTGCATTCTTGTCACGCGCACATCACGAGATGCGCGGGGTGCCAAGTCGATCCGTCGTCGGGTCCGTCGAACAGGGAGGGTCATATGATGTCAGTCTGCAAGCCGTCGAAGCAAACCGCGAAAGGCCGGACTGCGCGCCCGTTCCTGGCCATCGGCGCGGCTTTGCTCGCAGCGATCGTGCCGCTTACGCCCGCATTTGCGCAGATGACCACGGTTGACCCGGACGCGGCGATCGATTCCGACTTGGGACGGGGGGCGACGTCTTCGCGTACCCCGCCGCCTGCTGTCGACCCGCAGACCGTGCCCAGCAATGGGCCGGGCAACGGCACACCGGTCGATGCGCCCTCCGGCGCTGCGCCATATTCCGCTCCATCCGCCTATCCCGCTCCGCCGGCGGATGGGGCACCGCCGCCCAACGTGGCTCCCCCGCTGCCACCGCCAGCGGCGGCTGACAGCACCTCGACCTACCGCGATGACGACCTGATCGGCGCGGCAGAGGGTGTGTTTGGAAAGGGTGCCAAGGGCTTAGCCGATCTCATTCGCGACCTGCTCAAGAAGCAGGGCCACCCCAACGCGTATATCGTCGGGCGCGAGGCGGGCGGCGCGATTGCGGTGGGTCTGCGCTATGGATCGGGGACGTTGCACCACAAGATCGAGGGCGAGCGCCCGGTGTACTGGACTGGCCCGTCGATCGGCTTCGATGCCGGTGCCAATGCCGCCAGCGCTTTCGTGCTGGTCTATAACCTCTACGACAGCCAGGACTTGTTCAAGCGCTTCGGCGCGGGCGAGGGGCAGGCCTATCTGGTGGGTGGCTTTACCGTCAGTTACTTGCGCCGGGGCAACGTTGTGCTGATCCCGGTCCGCGCGGGCGCTGGCCTTCGCGTGGGTGCGAACGTGGGGTACATGAAGTTCACTCAGAAGCAGACCTGGCTGCCGTTCTGAGGTGATGTGAAAACACCGGTCCCTGCCGGGGTCGGTGTTTTAAAATTGCAGCGACATCGATTTTCACAGCTACTGTGTTGCGCTTGCGCAGCGGTAGGGTTAAGGGCCGCGCGCCATGCTTAGCAACCTTCAGCAACAGCCCGCCGACGCGCTTCTCGCGCTCATCAAGCTCCACAACGACGATCCGCGTAGCGACAAGATCGACCTTGGCGTCGGTGTCTATCGCACCGGGCAGGGCGATACGCCCGTGTTCGCCGCGATCAAGGCGGCTGAGCGCAAGCTGGTCGACGAGCAGGATTCAAAGGCCTACCTCGGCCCCGAAGGCGACATGGCCTTTGTCGAGGCGCTGATGCCGTATATCTTCGGCAAATCGGGCCCCAGCCTGGGCGGCCGCATCGAAGGCATGCAGACGCCGGGCGGCACTGGCTCGCTGCGCCTCGCACTCGGCATGGTCAAGCGTGCCGGCTATACCCGCGTGATCGTGGGCAAGCCGAGCTGGCCCAACCACAACCAGATCTGCGCCGATCTGGGCCTCGCCGTCAGCGAGTTCAGCCACGCCGCTGCCGACGGTACGCCCGACATGGACGCGCTGCGCGCTGCGCTGGCGCAGGCCGGTGAGGGCGACGCGATCCTGCTGCACGGCTGCTGCCACAACCCCACCGGCATCGATTATTCGAATGCCCAGTGGGACGAGATCGCTGGCCTAGTCGCCGATGCCAAGGTGCTGCCGATCATCGACCTTGCCTACCAGGGCCTGGGCCTGGGCATGGAGGAGGACGCTTATGGCCTGCGGCGCGTGCTCGCCGCCGTGCCCGAGGCGTTGATCAGCTATTCGTGCGACAAGAACTTCGGTCTCTATCGTGATCGCGTCGGTGCGCTGTATGCGCTGGTCGCTGATCCGGCGGATCTGAAGAAGGTCATGTCGAACGGCCACTCGCTGGCGCGTGCCAACTGGTCGCAACCGCCAGACCATGGCGCTGCCGCCGTGCGTATCGTCCTCGACGATGCCGTGCTGACCGCGCAGTGGCTCGACGAGCTGGACCAGATGCGCGATCGCATGCGGCAGGTGCGCGCGCGCCTGGCCGCGGCCGGCAAGACCGGCGGTGTCGATCTCACGCCCGTGGGCGTCCAGAACGGCTTGTTCTCGATCATTCCCTTCACGCCTGAGCAAGTGATGGCAATGCGCACTGACCACGGCATCTACTTCGCCGGTTCGGGCCGCATCAACGTGGCAGGGCTGACGATGGGCAACATCGATCAGTTCATCGCCGCGACCGCCAAAGTGACCGGCCAGACCGAACCGGCTGCCTGACATGGATCGTCAGCCGGTTCTCGAAGGGGACAGGCTGACGCTTCGCCCCCTGCGCCCAGACGATTGGGCAGCATTGTACGCGCTCGCTTCCGACCCGCAGATTTGGGCGGTCCATCCCGCGCACGACCGTTGGCAAGAGCCGGTGTTTCGCGCCTTTTTCGACGAGGCGATGGCCAGCGGCGGCGCCTTCGCGATCATCGACAAGCAAACCGGTGCGATAATCGGATCGAGCCGCTATGGCCTGCCCGAAGCCGAAGCGCCGAACGAGATCGAGATCGGCTGGTCGTTCCTCGCGCGCGCCTATTGGGGCGGCGGCTATAATGCCGAGTTCAAGCGCCTGCTGATCGCCCATGCGCTTGCCCATTTCGAGCGGGTGGTCTTCCAGGTCGGCGCCGACAACGTCATTTCGCGCAAGGCCATGGCCAACATCGGCGGCCTGCTGACCGACCGGACCCGCCACATCGAGCGTTCCGGTGTTATGGTCGAGCATGTGATCTACGAGATCACCCGCGATAGCTTTGCGGCAGGACCGCTTGCTGTCGTCGGTTGAGTTCGTTGCTAAGTCACTAAGCTGCTTGGAAAATTTCGGCCAGCCGTGCCAGTGGTGTTTGTCCGCAATCTACCTCAGCAACTGGCGTTGCGAACCTATCCTAAAAGCTGAACTCAGGTCATGACGCCATATCGTTCGACCCGATGGTCGAACTCGGCCTCTAGCTCCGGACAAGCATCGAATGCTGGCTGCATTATGTGAAGGCCCACCCCAGAGAGCACGTCTGTGATGCCGTTATGGAGATCAGAACTCTCAGGCAGATGATGCTTTGTAATGAGGAAAAGGCGCTCGAGTTCGCGAGAAATTGTTGCAGCGCCAGTAGCGACGATGCGAGCGATGTCTTTGTCCATTCAGACCGCCATCCCTGGAAATATTAGGTTCAAAGACAGTCTATGGGGTTTACGGCGGAAATCCACCCCGGAACGCGCTACTCTACGTCATTCCGGTCCGCCCCGCGTTGCTTCGTCCTTCGGGCTCGCAAGTAGGGTATGGAAATGGGGTGGGCTTTTAAGGCCCACCCCACGAGCTTTACAGGCCGTCGAGGCCCTTGCTGACCAGGACGTTCACCGAGACGCGGCGGTTTTGCGCCTTGCCTTCGGGTGTGTTGTTGTCCGCCAAGGGGTCCGCTTCGGACATGCCAGTGGGGGTCAGCATGCGATAAGGCTTCCAGTGGCAGGCCTGCTGCAGGAAATTAACGACGTTGCCGGCGCGCTTTTCGCTCAGGGTCTGGTTGTATTCTGGAGTTCCGGTCGAGTCGGTATAGCCCACGACCAGCAGCAAGGCATTGCTCATGCCCTCGGCGGTGGTGGCCGCAGCGCACAGATCGGCCTTCGCCTGCGGAGATAGCACGGCCTTGCCAGTGTCGAAGTTCACGTTCGTCGTGCTTTTGACGTTGTACTGGTCGATATCGCCCATGCGACCGCGCAGCGCCTCGGTGGCAGCGGTCTGTTCGGCAAAGCGCTGGTCGGTGCCGTTATGGATCATCGATGCGGTCTTCAGATCCTTGCCCTGAAGGTTGATCTGGCTCGCCAGCAGGGTCTCTCCGGCCTGCATGGTCTTGACGGTCACCGGCAGGCCGTTGAGCAGCGAGGTGGCGGCCAGCTTGCTGCGACCAATACCGAAAACACCCTTGCTGGCGGTAATCTTGGTCGTATCGTCGATGGTGATGACGGTCTTGGTGCCGTCCTCGGCAGTGACTTGCATCCGATCGCCGCTGCGGGCGGAAATGATGCCCTTGATCTCAGGCCCCTGAACCGGGCGCTCGCCGGTTACGGTCGCGCCGACTTCCGGATCAGGCGCGTCCTGCGGCGGTTGCGCAGACACGCTGCCCGACGCTGCCCCGGCAAGCAGGGCAAACACTAAAAGAACTTTCGGACGTTTAGAAACGACACTCATTGCGGTACTCCTTCAAACTTGACCAGGAGGCCTGCAAACAGCAGCTTTTCACCCGACCGTGGCCCGCATGAAACGCGTAACCGACAGCCAGAACCCCCTCCATTCAGCGTCGTGAGGTGCAGCATGGCTCTGCACCAACAATTGCATGGAGCGTCTGCGTGTTCAGATTTGCATTGCCGACAGATGAACGATGTCGCCGAAGCCGGTACGAGCGCGGGTGGTTCGGGTGCGATGTACGACGAACTGTTGCTGGCGTAGTCCGGCATCGAACATGGGATGGGAATCTACGCGGTCAAAATCAGCCATGCCAACTGCAAGCATTCCAATCTTGCGCATGATCGTCGGAATCCGCGATCCCCGTCAGATCGAGCTCGCTCCGGTTGCGACCGCCCAGCTTGGCGCGATAGGTTGCCTGGTCGGCGCGGCGGATCAGTTGCGAAAGGCTCTCTCCGGGGATCAACTTTGCGATGCCGGCACTGAAGGTGAAGGCGGGGATATCCGGATATTGGTGGGCAGTCGTCTGCTGGCGGATGAGTTCCGCGAGAAGTCTCGCGCTTTCGATTTTCGTGCGGTGGAGTAACAAAACGAACTCTTCCCCCCCGGTGCGGGCGGCCAATGCCGATTGCGGCGCGGCATTGCGAAGAATCTCGGAAAAAATCTGTATCACGCGATCGCCGGTGTCATGACCCCATGTGTCGTTGATGCTCTTGAAATGATCGAGGTCGATCATCACGACGCAAACGTCCGTGGCTTCTGGCAGGGTAGAACCGACTAGCCCCTGCGCTCTACGATCGAAGCCGCGGCGGTTGAGCAAACCTGAAAGGTGGTCTGTATCCGACGTCTCGAGATGCTCTCGGATAGCGGTCTGAATTACAACCAAAAGAACGACTAGGCCGGCGGCGGTCAGCAGGATTCCGTTGCTGGCCTGCGAGTATAGAGCATAGGCGCTGCCGGCATAATCTTTGGCCGTCCTTCCAGACCCCATCGCTACGGCGACGAAAGGTTTGATCAGGAAATTGGCCCCGCAGGCGCCGAACAGGACCGAAAGAGTGTAGTACAAAGTCAGTCTGTGCGCATTGGAAAGAGCGACGCCGACGCATAGGAACAGCGCAAGAGCCAGCGGCAATTGGTAGCAGATTTCATAGAGGAGATCATCGCGCGGCCCATTCCAGATCAAAAAGCGCATGATCGCCGCTAAGCATGCAATTCCAAAAATGGCAGGCCAAAGTGGGCGTTTGCGCTCGAACGCGGAAAGCGCGGCAGCCATAGCGAGGAAGCCGCATTCCAGTCCGAAGTAGCTCAAGAGCATGAACGGCACGGGATAGTTGCTGAAGTGCACCATCAGTTCGCTGATCGGCGAGCTCATTCCGATCAAATAGCTGATGCTGAAAACAATCACCGGGCGTTCACTGCGGTTGATTAGGGCGATCAGGAAATAACAGAGCGAAAACAGTCCCGCGACCGCTGAGTTAACGATTAACAATGCTATCGCGCCGCTCATATCAAACGATCCTTTCGCCCCAGTCTGCTAAATCATCAATGGTTAATAACCGTCATCGCTCTGAGTGGCTGTAAGCGTCCGCTCTCCCGTGTGTTGTGAGCCCTGCGGCGTCCTGATTTTCTTCCAAGCGTGGTTAGAATCCGGCCCGATGGAAGGACGGACAGGCAGATGAAGCGATTGAGGTTCACGCAAGATCAGGTGTGCTGAAGAAGGCCGAGGCGGATGCGAAGGCCGGCGGCGTCGGCCCGGCGCCCAGGCTGGAGGTTTCCCCGCGACGCTTTCCATGCGTTTCTGCGGCCTTCTTATGACTTATCGCTCGTTCCCAACGAGAAATACCAAATTGTCCGGAGATGGGAATCATGGTGGGCACACCCAGCCTCGGCCAGAGGCTGCGGTCGTTGTCGAGCCGTTCTTTGCCGGAACCGGGGAGCCGATGGGAGTAGGACTTCCGAGCGGAACTATAGCCGTTCGGCGATCTGCGGTCCGTGCGCGAACACGGCGGCGTCGCGGATCATTTCCGGGGTGGGACGGATGCCGGTGTAGAGTACGAATTGCTCGACGGCCTGCAGCACGATCACTTCCGCGCCCGAGACGGTCGCCTTGTCAGCGGCTTGGGCGGCGCGCATGAACGGGGTAGCTGCGGGCTGAGCGACCACGTCGAAGGCGACCTCGCACCCGGCGATCTGCGCCATATCGAAGCTGAGCGCGTGTTCGTCGGCGCCGGCCATGCCAAGCGGGGTGACGTTGACCAGCATCGGCGTGCCTGGCGCCGGCAGGTCCGCTGCCCAGCGATAGCCGTACTGCGCGGCCAGCGCTTGTCCGGCCCCGGCATTGCGGGCGACGACCGTGCCTTGGTCGAACCCGCAATCGCGCAGCGCGGCGACGACGGCTTTCGCCATCCCCCCACTGCCGCGCACGATGAAGGGCATCGCCGGATCGATCGCGTGCGATACCAGCAGATCGCGCACTGCGGTAAAGTCGGTGTTGTAGCCGGTCAGGTGGCCATCGTCGTTGACGATGGTGTTGACGCTATCGATCGCGCTGGCGGACGGCTCCAACGTGTCGATCAGCGGGATCACGGCTTCCTTGAACGGCATCGAAATCGCGCTGCCGCGAATGCCCAATGCGCGGATACCGCCGACCGCTGCCGGAAGGTCGGTAGTGCTGAACGATTTATAGACGAAGTCTAGCCCGAGCATTTCATAGAGGCGGTTATGCAGCAGCGAGCCGGCATTGCCCGGTCTTGCGGAAAGCGACATGCACAGCTTGGTGTCGCGACCGATCGGCGGTTTCATTGGGCTTTCTCCTGATTGCATGCGCTGGACCCGCGCGCCACGAGCTGCCCCGCCAGCACGATCCGGCGGGCGGCGGCGTCGGGGCGCTCCAGCCGGTCGAACAGCATGGTCATGGCGGCACGGCCGATCTCCTCGACCGGCTGCTGGATCACGGTAAGCCCGCCGCCCACGAAGTCCATCCAGTCTTCCTTGTCGAACCCGACCAGCGCCACGTCGCCGGGCACCGACAGGCCCTGTGCCTCCAGCGCCCGCAGCGCGCCCATCAGCATGACGCCGTTGCTGGCGACGAGCGCGGTAGGCGGCTGCGGCGCGGACATGACGGCGGCCACCGCTTTTTGCGTCTCGTCCGCACCGTGGGGTACGGACAGCGTTTGCGCCTTCAGTCCAAGCTGCGCGGCGGCGGCCTCGAAGCCGAGCCGGCGTTGCAGCCCGGTAGCACTGCGCGCGCCGAACAGCCCGGTTACCCGCGCATGGCCGGCCTCGTGCAAGTGGGCGACGAGCGCGGCGGCCATCGCCTCGTTGTCGAGCACCACGCAGTCGCGTGTCGCCCCCGGAACGGCGCGGTCGATTAGGACCATCGGAAAGTCGGTGCTGAAATGCGCCGCGCTGTCCGAACCGGCGCGCGAGGGGGCGAGGATCACCCCGGTCACGCGCTCTTCCTGCATCAATTGCAGATACATCGACTCGCGCTCGGGGTCTTCGTCGGTGTTGCACAGGATGACGCGCAGGCCGCGCGCATAAGCGACATCCTCGACCACGCGCGAAACGGCAGTGAAGAAGGGGTTGCGGATGTCGGCAACGATCAGCCCGATGGTGTTGCTGTGCCGCGAACGCAGCCGGCGCGCCGCCAGGTTGGGCCGGTATCCGGTAGACTGGACTGCGGCCATGACCCGGTCGCGCATAGCCGGGTCGACCGAGCGGCCCGCCAGCACGCGCGACACCGTGGCCGGCGACACGTCCGCAACTTTCGCAACATCCTTGATTCCGACCGCCATCGGGAAATCGTTCTCCACACGGTTTTGTCGCTTATGCGCAATTCACTCGCGATCACGCAAGGCTCTTGACAATTTTGTGAGAAAACGTTTTCTATAGAGCAGAACAAGACTTGGAGAGGCTGTTCGATGGTTGCAGACGCCCACAATCTCGCGGGATTGGAAGACCTTGTGCGGATCGACGCTCATGCGTCGGATAAGCATGATGCGATTCGCCAGGCCGGCCAGTTGCTGGTCGCGGCTGGTTGCGTTGCCCCTGGCTACGAAGAAAGCATGGTCGGACGTGAGGCGGTGGCGAACACGTACCTGGGCAGCGGCGTGGCGATCCCGCATGGCCTGGGTGAGGACAAGGGCCTGGTCCGCAAGGACGGCATCGTCATCCTGCAACTGCGCGACGGGGTGGAATGGAACCCCGGCCAGCGCGCGCATCTGGTGGTCGGCATCGCCGCCAGTTCGGACAGCCACATCGCCATCCTGCGCCGCCTGACCCGCCTGATCCAGGATGAGGCACGGCTCGAAACGCTGTTCGCCACGGACGACGCCGCACTGATCTCCGCCGCGCTTCAGCATGACGCGCCGCGCCCCGTGGCTTCTGCCCCTGCGCAGGATCTGGCGGAGACGACCGATTGGACGCTGGACTATCCCACTGGCCTGCACGCCCGTCCCGCTACCGCGTGGAGCGAGGCAGCCAAGGCTGGCCGCGTGCAACTGCGCGTGCGCCACGGCGATGAAAGCGCCGATCCGCGCAGCCTGGTCGCCTTGCTCCAACTTGGCCTCAAGGCAGGTGATACCGTCACGATCTCTGCCGCCGGCGAAGGCGCGCGTGCCGCACTCGATCAGTTCGTGCAAGTGGTGAGCCGGCTTTCCGCGCGTGAGAAGGCCGATGCCGCCCGCGCTGCCGAAAAGGCCGCAGTTCCCGTGCGTGGATGGAAGCCGGCAGGCGATACCGCGATGATTGCCGGCGTCGCCGCCAGCCCCGGCCTTGCCATCGGTAAAGTCCACGTCCTGGCCGCTACCGAGTTCACCGTTTCTGATCAGCCGGTCGATTTGGCGACCGGCGGCGCGCTGCTCGACGAAGCGCTGGTGCGGACGCGCGCACAGATGAAGGCGCTGGTGGATGATACCACCCGCCGCCTGGGCGCGTCCGAAGCCGCGATCTTCCAAGCGCAGGCCGCCCTACTCGACGATACCGACCTCATCACCCTGACGTGCCAGATCATGGTCGAAGGCCACGGCGTCGCGTGGTCGTGGCATCAGGCGGTCGAGCGTATGGCGGGCCAGCTTTCGGCGCTGGGCAACCCAGTGCTGGCAGCGCGCGCGGCGGACTTTCATGACGTGGGCCGCCGGGTGCTCGCGCAGATCGATCCTGGGCTGGGCATCGGCACCTTATCCGACCTCCCCGACGAGCCAAGCATCCTCGTCGCGGCCGATTTGTCGCCTTCCGACACTGCGATGCTCGATATCGAGAAGGTTGCCGGCATTGCCACGGCTCTGGGCGGGCCTACGTCGCACAGTGCGATCCTGGCGCGCACGCTCGGCCTGCCCTCGATGGTGGCGGGCGGTGCGGACTTGCTCAAGCTTTCCGCCGGCGCCACCGCGATCGTCGATGGCGATGGTGGGCGGATCTGGCTCAACCCGTCGGAGGCAGACCTTGCCTCTGCCCGCGCCTGGATCGACGAGATCGCACGCAAGCGCGCGGAAGAAGCGTCCGAACGCTCGCGCCCGGCGCGCACCGAGGACGGGCATGACGTCGCCATCGGCGCGAACGTCAACCGGTCCGACCAAGTCGCTTTCGCAGTGGAACAAGGCGGCGAGGGCGTGGGCCTGATGCGGACCGAGTTCCTGTTCCTGGAACGCGGCGACAGCCCGACCGAGGACGAGCAGTACGCGATCTACCGCGCCATGATCGACGCGCTGGAAGGCCGTCCGCTGATCGTGCGCGCGCTGGATATCGGCGGCGACAAGCAAGTGCCGCACCTTGACCTCCCGCGTGAGGAGAACCCGTTCCTGGGCGTGCGCGGCGCGCGCCTGCTGCTGCGCCGGCCAGACTTGCTGGAGCCGCAACTGCGCGCACTCTACCGGGCGGCGCGCGACGGGGGCGATGTGTCGATCATGTTCCCGATGATTACCACCGTCTCCGAACTGGTGACGTTGCGCGGCATTTGCGAGGCGATCCGTGCGGAACTGGACGCGCCGGTCGTGCCGGTCGGCATCATGATCGAGGTGCCTGCCGCCGCCGTTCAGGCGCATGTGCTGGCGCAGCACGCGGACTTCTTCTCGATCGGCACCAACGATCTGACGCAATATGCCCTGGCGATCGACCGCCAAAACCCGGAACTCGCCAGCGAGGCGGACAGTCTGCACCCCGCCGTGCTGCGCTTGATCGCGATGACGGTCGAGGGTGCCAAGAAGCACGATCGCTGGGTCGGCGTGTGCGGCGGCATTGCCGGCGATCCGTTCGGCGCGGCGCTGTTGACCGGGCTGGGCGTGGGCGAATTGTCGATGACCCCGCGCGACATTCCGGCGGTGAAAGCGCGCATCCGGGCCTCCTCGCTGCCGCAGATGCAGGCGCTGGCGGCCAAGGCGCTCGATGCAGGCACTGCCGCCGAGGTCCGCGCGCTTGATATGGGCGATGTGGCATGACGCGCGTCGTCACTCTCACCTTCAATCCGGCGATCGACCAGACCGTCACTTTGCCGCACCTCGTGCCCGGCGAAGTCCACCGCGCCACTTCGGTGCTACAGAACGCAGGCGGCAAGGGGGTGAACGTCGCCAGTTGCCTGGCCGATTGGGGTATCGAAGTTTCGGCCTACGGCTTGCTGGGCGCGGACAACGCCGCGCCGTTCGAGGCCTTGTTCGCGAACAAAGCGATAGCCGACCGCTTCGAGCGCCGGCCCGGAGCCACGCGCATCAACCTCAAGCTGGTGGATCAGGCAGGCACCACCGACATCAACATGGATGGCGCCCCGGTCGATCTTGAGCAAATCGAGGCGGTGATCGCGGCAGTGATGGCCGAGGCCGGGCAGGACGTGCTGGTCGTGTTGGCGGGCAGCGTGCCGCCAGGCTGTCCGCCGGACGTCTATGCGCGGATCATCGCGCGCCTCCACGGCAGCGGAGCAACCACCATTCTTGACACCAGCGGCGAACCCTTGCGTGCTGCGCTGGATGCCGATGTGCTGCCCGATGTGGTGAAGCCCAACGCCCATGAATTGTCCGAGTGGCTCGGTCAGCCCGTCAGCACCTCCGCCGAAGTTCGGCAGGCGGCAGCGCAACTGCACCAGCGCGGTGTGAAGCTCGTCGCCATTTCGCTGGGCGAGGACGGCGCGTTCTTCCTGTCCGACGAGGGCGCGCTTACCGCGAAGCTGGCGGCAAATGAGATCGCCAGCACTGTTGGCGCCGGGGATGCGATGGTCGCCGGGATCGCGGCGGCGCTGGTGGAAGGCGGCGACCTGGAGCGGGTCGCCCGGCTGTCTACCGCGTTTGCGGTCGGCAAGCTGGGGCTGGCAGGCCCGAACCTGCCCAATAAGCATGCGATCGAGGCTCTGGCTGCCAAAGCCGCTATCGACACGAATTTCGCGGGAGAAGGCCAGTGAGCAGGATTTTCGCCATCGTCCAGGCCGGCGAATCCGGCGTTACCGGGGTTTTGGCCGGCGAAGCGCTGCGCAAGGCCGCGCAAGCCGCCGGGCAGGATATCGCGGTCGAAGTGCATACCGACCTGGGTGTGCTGAACCCCGGCGAAGGCCCGCGTGCCGACGACCAGCTTCTTTTCGTCGCCCCTGCCGCCGCCGATGATGGCGTGATGCAAGGGCGCCCCCACCGCCGTCTCGATCTCGGCGCGGTGCTGGCCGATCCGGCCGCCGCGCTGGGCAGTGCCGGCGACGATGCTACGGCGCAGATCTCCTCCTCTGCGCCCAGCATCGTCGCCGTCACGTCGTGCCCAACCGGTATTGCCCACACCTTCATGGCCGCCGAAGGCCTGCAGGAAGGCGCGCGCCAACTCGGCTATCCGATGCGGGTGGAGACCCAAGGCTCGGTCGGCGCCGGTAACGCGCTGACTGCCGAGGAAATCGCTGCCGCCGATCTCGTCATTATCGCGGCAGACCGTGAAGTCGATCGCAGCCGTTTCGCCGGTAAGCGCGTGTTCGCCAGCAACACCAAGCCCGCCATCACCGGCGGCGCCAAGCTGATCGAGCGCGCGCTGGCCGAAGCCAAAGTCCAGGGCGGCGTTGCCACCGATGCCGCCGCCAAGCCCGAGCGCGAGGAGCGTGTCGGGCCTTACAAGCACTTGATGACCGGCGTATCGTTCATGCTGCCCTTCGTGGTCGCGGGCGGGTTGATGATCGCGCTCGCCTTTGCGCTCGGCGGCATTCACGCCAACGACGATGCGGCCAAGGGCACGCTGGCCCACGCGCTGTTCCAGATCGGCGCGAATGGCGGCTTTGCGCTGATCGTTCCGGCGCTGGCGGGCTACATTGCCTTTTCGATCGCCGACCGCCCCGGCATCGCGCCCGGCATGATCGGCGGCATGCTCGCCTCCAGCCTGGGCGCGGGATTTCTGGGCGGCATCGTCGCTGGCTTCATCGCTGGCTATGGGGTGGATTGGCTCAACCGCATCATCCGCCTGCCGCGCACGTTGCAGGGCCTCAAGCCGGTGCTGATCCTGCCGCTGCTGGGTTCCGCGTTGACGGGCTTGCTGATGATCTACGCGGTCGGCACGCCAGTGGCAGCGGCGTTGGCGGCAATGACCGAGGCCCTGCGCTCGATGCAAGGCTCCAGCGCTATCGTGCTCGGCCTGATCTTGGGCGCGATGTCCGCGTTCGACATGGGCGGGCCGGTGAACAAGGCGGGCTATGCCTTCTCGGTCGGCCTGATCGCCAGCCAGGTTTATACGCCGATGGCGGCGACGATGGCGGCGGGCATGGTGCCGCCACTGGGGCTAGCGCTCGCCACCAGGCTGTTCCGCAACCGCTTCACCACCGACGAACTGGAGGCGAGCGGCGCCGCTGCGGTGCTGGGCCTGGCCTTCGTCACCGAAGGCGCGATCCCGTTCGCCGCGCGCGATCCGTTCCGCGTCATTCCGGCGCTGATGGCGGGTTCTGCCGTGGCAGGTGCGATCTCGATGGCGAGCGGGGTGGAACTGCGGGTGCCGCACGGCGGGGTGTTCGTCCTGCCGATCCCCGGCGCGGTCACGCATCTGGGTGCCTACGCCATCGCCATCGTCGCGGGCACCGTGGTCACCGCGCTGGCGGTCGGCCTGCTCAAGCGGCCCATTTCCACCGTCGCCCCCGCCATCTGATCTTACGCGCCTACAGGGAGTTTACCATGAAGAGCCTGCTTCTGTGCGCCGCCTGCTGGGCCGGCGTCACCACTTTCGCGCCCGCCGCCTTTGCACAAGAGGCCGCTGATCCAGCCACCGATGCCCCGCTCTCCACCGCGCCAGCGGACGCAGCTAGCGGCAAGGCACTCCCTGCCGAGACCCCTGCAGCTAAGGCCCCGAGCTGGCAGCCCCTGGCGGACCAGGGCATCACCCTCTCGCTCAGCTACACCGGAGAAGCGGCGACCAACGTGACGGGTGGCTTGCGCAAGGATGCGGCCTATGCCGGGCAAGTCTATGTCGGCGCGGATTTGGACATGAACACGATCGCCGGGATCGAGGGCGGAACGATCCACGCCGCGATCACCAACCGGCACGGGCAAAGCTTGTCCGCTATCGCTCTGGGCAACAACACCTCGGTCCAGGAAATCTACGGCACCCAGAATACCCACTTGGCGATCCTGACCTGGGAGCAGAAGCTGCTGGACGGTCGGCTGGATATCGAAGCGGGTCGTAGCCAGGCGAACATCTACTTCCTCAATTCGCCGCTCTACTGCAATTTTCAAAGCAACTCTGCCTGCGGCAACCCGACGTTCGTGTTCAAGAACAGCAACTTCACCTACTTCCCCGCCTCTAGCTGGATGGCGCGTGCTAAGGTCAGCCTCACCGACAAGGTCTGGGTCCACGCAGGCGTTTTTGAGGTAAATCCTGACCGTAAACGGGCGACGGACGATGGCTTCAACCTCAGCACCAAAAACGCCACTGGCGTCATCGTCCCGTGGGAACTGGGCTACGGCACGGACTTCACCAACGACCGTCTGCCGCGTCATTACATCGTGGGCGGATGGTTCGATCGGGGCGACTATTCCGATCCGCTACGCGACGATCAGGGAGGCATCGCCGTCCTCACCGGTCGTCCCGCCGCCACGCGTCACGGGCGCTCGGGCATCTACTTCCGCTTCGATCAGATGCTCACTCGCCCCGATCCGCGTTCCGAGCGCGGCTTGAGCTTGTTCGGAGTGGCGATGACCAACTTGTCGGGCGATGTGGAGGAGAGCCATTACCTCGAACTCGGCCTTCTTCAGACCGGCACTTTCGCCGGGCGTGACAAGGACACGCTGGGCTTCGTGATCAACGACCAGCGCTTCAGCGACCTGGCGATGGAACGCATGCGCGCCGCTCGCGTCTCTGCCGGCGGCACCGGCGATATCGCGCGGCATCAGTACATGATGGAACTGGCATACGGCGCCCAGATCGGCCCGGCGGTTCGCTTGTCACCCAACATCCAGTATATCATCCACCCAGACCAGACCTCCGTGCCGTTCCGCACCAAGGACATTCCCGACGCGGTGGTATTGGGGTTCAAGTTCACCGTGGACGCCAACGCGCTGCTGGGCGGGCATCATGGATCATAGTGCTGCATGACGGATGGGGGCAAATGCCGACGGCCGGTCTGGCATGGCGCCGATAAGGTCGAACAAGTCGTCGCTGTTTAGAGCGTTTTCGAAGCAGGTGGAATCACCTGCTGACTCGGAAAACGCGGTCGCTAACTACCGCGTCGGGAATTTGGAATATCGATCCGGCATAGTCTCTGAGCTGATTGTGTGGGAACACGACCAGTAGATCATCGCCCCTGTGGCTACGCATTCGTTGGCAGGCTATGGTAAATCCCTAAGTCGTTGCTAAATTGGGCGAAGGCCGAGGCGGGAAGCAATTTACGATATGTCAGAAGCGGTCCAAGCCGGTCTCCGTGATGAGTTCACGCGAACTCAGAAAATGCAGATTTTCGATCTGCCCACGCTCGACGGCGATCCCGGTCTCAAGGCCATTACCGATTTCGCGGCAGCACTTTGCGAGACGCCGATTGCGTTGGTGAGTTTCGTGGAAACCCACCGGCAATGGTTTCCGGCCCGTACTGGCCTGGATGTTTGCGAAACGTCGCGTGAGACATCATTCTGCGCGCATGCGATGCGCGGGCATAGCGTAATGGTTGTGCCAGATGCCACGCGCGATCCCCGATTTCAGTCCAATGCGCTGGTACAAGGTGAGCCTCACATTCGCTTTTATGCGGGCGCGCCGCTGGTATCGGACGATGGCGTCCAAGTCGGCGCCTTGTGCGTCATCGACCGAGCGCCTCGCGATGATCTGACTGCCTTGCAACGTCAGGGCCTTGAAGTGTTGGCAGCCAATATCATGGCGAAGTTAAACCTTCGCCGTTCGTATAATCGCAGCACGCGCGAGCTTGACGAGCAGGAATCCAAGTTTCGCATTCTGGCGGACACGATGCCTCAGATGGTGTGGTCGACGTTGCCGGACGGGTTCCACGATTACTACAATGCTCGCTGGTACGAGTTCACCGGCGTGCCGTCGGGATCGACCGACGGAGAGGCCTGGAACGGAATGTTCCACCCCGACGATCAAGTCCGTGCGTGGGACGTTTGGCGCCAATCTCTGGAAACCGGCGAGCCGTACGAGATCGAATATCGCCTGCGAAACGCCGATGGCGAGTATCGTTGGACGCTGGGCCGGGCCTTGCCGATCCGCGATCAGGACGGGGCGATCATTCGGTGGTTCGGGACGTGTACTGACATTCACGATCACAAGATGATCCAGGTCCAACGCGAAATGATCGCTCAGGAACTGAGCCACAGGATCAAGAACATCTTTTCAGTGGTCAGCGGTCTGATCAGCTTTTCCACCCGCCATCATCCCGAGATCGCCGAAGCAGCGGGGGACTTGCGCAACCGTATCATGGCGTTGGGCCGCGCGCACGATTTCGTCAGGCCTCACAGCGAAGCGTCTCGCCCCGAGAAACGCCAGAACAGTTTGACCGGCATGCTGGACGAGTTGCTCGCGGCTTATTCCGAACGGGTCACCATAGCCGGCGATGACATCGCTATCGACGATCGTTCGGCAACGCCGCTGGCGCTGCTTTTCCATGAGCTTGCGACGAACGCTGCCAAATATGGTGCGCTTTCCACGCACGGCGGCTCTGTGTTGATAAGCTGCGCGTCAGACGGGGCGTTCATTCGCCTCGATTGGCAGGAACGCGGAGGCCCCAAGGTTTCGGAACCTGCCGATTACGGCTTTGGCAGCAAGCTGATCGAATTGAGCGTCGTGCGTCAGATGGGCGGGGTGATCGAACGGGTCTGGGACGAAGAAGGGCTGAGGGTCAGCCTGAAAATTCCCGTGGCGGCAATGCACCGCGTTTCGACAGAGGCTAAACCCGAATAATCGCCTCGTGCGTCAGGCTGTTGTTGCCACCAGCAAGGGCGGCCGCGGCCAGGATGGCATCGGCTGTAAATGGTTTGCGGATGCAGCCGACCGCGGTTGCCGCCGGTTCGCCGATTTGTGCCGGGTTAGCCGTCACATAAACGACGCGCACATCGAATTTGGAAGCCAATTCGCGGGCGATATCTGGCCCGGTTGGTCCATCGCGCAAGTTGAGATCAACGAACGCAAATTCTGCAGCATCCGCAGCAGATAACGCCTCGTGTTGATCGGCCGCGATCGCCACCACGCGATATCCCGCATCCTGGAGAATGCGCTCGATCTCCATGGCGATGAAGATTTCGTCCTCGACGATCAATACCGACTTCATTGTCTATCCTCAGGCGGCTGCTGCCGTGGCATGTCCACGGCAGCAGTACGCCCTTCAAGCCTTGATCAGATCTTGTCGCCGAGCGCGCCCTTGACGCTGCCCTTTACGTCTTGTGCAGTGCCCTTGAGCTGCTGCGCTTCGCCTTCGGCTACCAGCTTTTCGTTGTCGGTCGCCTTGCCGATGGCTTCCTTGATGTTGCCCGCAATCTTGTTGCCGGCGGCATCGAGTTTGTCAGTGAATTCACCCATGATTGATCTCCATGTAAGGACCGCCGGACGGTGGTCTTGGAGGGCTAACCCAGATCGATGTGCCTTGGTTCCGTTATGCCGGGTGACTAATTGGTAATGTCGTCCTTCATCGACAGGATGAAATTCAGGCCTCGCCCGCCGGCGCCGCGCTGCACGATCAAGCGGCCATCGTGCGCATTTGCCACCCGCTCTACGATAGAAAGGCCGATGCCGGTGCCTTCTACGTCCGCCCCTGCATCGCGCCACAGCCGGTGCTTCAATTTCGCCAGGGACGCATCGGCTATCGGGACGCCATCATCGTTGACCGAGATCTGCCGGCCAGGCCCGGTTTTGACGACGATCGAGGTTCCAGGGGCGGTATGACGCGCGGCATTATCGATCAGATTTTCCAGCGCTAAAGTCAGCGCTTCGGGATGCCCGTTGAGGTGGGCCTCGCCGCAGCGTTCCAGCGAAATCGTACGCCCGGATGCCAGGATTGCAGGCGCGCGATCTACAACGACGCGTTCGCCAAGGGTATGGAGATCGACCGGGGTGCCGCCCTCATGCAGCGGCTGTTCCAGATCGGCCAGCGCCAGCAACTGCGCAATGACCCGCGCCGCACGATCAACTGCGGCAATGATCGGATCGCGCACGTCCCGGTCAGCCAAGGCATCGGCGCGCAAGCGGATGACTGCGAGAGGTGTGCGCAATTCGTGGGCGACATCGGCGGCGAACGCGGCCTGGACGCGCAGCGCTGCGGCCAGCCGGTCGAGCGCGGCATTGGTCGCCTCGGCCAGCGGTTCCGCTTCCAGCGGCAAGCGGCCCAACGGCAATCGGGTTTCGAGCGAGCGCGGCCCGATCGTGGCCGCAATTGTCGAGACGGCGCGCATCCTCAGCATAAGCCGGCGGGCGAGCAGGACGACGATCAACGGAGCGAGCGCCGCGATCGGCAGGCAGATCAGGGCGAACCGCAGCAGGAACGCGCGGACGATATCGTCGGTGACGACTGCCGGATCCGCATCGTCCTGCGATACCACCACCCAGCCGTCGCCCGCTGGTACGCTATACCCCTGGACCGCGCCGCGCCGGAAGAAATGCGCGGCCCGGTCGAGCGGAGCGGCGGCCAGGATGTCCGGGCGGGAAGGGCCGTCCGATCGTTGTACCCGGCGGTCGGGTCCGATGGTGGTGACCGCCATGCCGCCCGATAGGATGGTGACTTGTGGGGCAGGGCGCCCCGCCCCGGCGGCGGCGATCGACAGCGCGGCTTGCTGGCGCAGCAGGTTGCGTTGAAAATGGCCGCTGGTCTGGTGCAGCAGGGCCGAGGCGCTCCAGAACAGGATGATCGCGGCCGCCAGCGCCACGGCGAGATGAAGCGCGATGAACTGGCCGAGCAGCGAGCGCGGGGCGGCCAGTCTCATGCCACCGGGACGATCATGTAGCCGACGCCCCGCACGGTCTCGATCCGCGCACCCGTCGCGCCGTCCTCCAGCCGCTTGCGCAGGCGGTGAACATAGACCTCGACCGCATTCGATCCCAGATCACCGTCCAGCCCGAACAATTGATCCTCGACCACGCGCTTGGGCACGACTTTGCCCGCGCGCCGCAGCAGCAGCTCGAGCAATTCGGTTTCGCGCACCGACAACGTCAACGGCTGGGCTTCGACGTAAGCGGTGCGAGCCTCGACCAGGAATTCCAGCGCGCCGCAACGCAGCGACTTGCCGATATAGCCGTCGCGGCGGCGCAGAACGGCGAGCAGGCGCGCGTGCAGTTCATCGACGTCGAACGGCTTGACCATGTATTCGTCGGCGCCTTCGTTCAGCCCGAGAATGCGGGCATCGACCGAGCCGCGCGCGGTCAGCACCAGCACCGGGCGGGTATCGCCGCGCGCCCGCATCCGCATGAGCAGCGCGATGCCGTCGTCATCGGGCAAGCCCAGGTCGAGCAGCACGGCCACGTAGTCGATCGCCGCGAGATAGGCGTCCGCCTCGCCGCTATCGCGCGCGCGGTCGACCGCGAGGCCACGCCGGGTCAGCGCATCGACGAGCGGTATTGCGACGGCGTCCTCGTCCTCGATCAACAGTATCCGCATCGCACCTTTTCGCACCCTTGTGGCGCGCCGACCGTGTGGCACGCCATTTGTAAGCCCGCTGTAAGCGACCCCGCCTAGGGGTGCCAGCCCCCACCCGGAACAGGGCCGACGATGCACGCCTCGCAACCTACTCCATCGCTGCCGCCGATGCGCAATCTCTCTCGCCATGCGCAAGTGCGATGGCTTATGATCGTTGCTGCGGGGGCGATCGGCATTGTCCTGCTGTGGCTGTTGGTCGCCAAGTTGACGCACCACGAACCGGCGGCACCGCAGCCCACGCCGCCCGGCACCTTCCGCCCGACGAGCGAACAGATGGCCGCGCTCAAGACGATGCAGGTCGGCTATGGATTGTCCGACGAGCGCACCCTGGCGAGCGGAGCGATCACGGTCGATGGCGATCGCAGCACGCCAGTGTTGATGCCCTATGCCGGGCAGGTCGTTCGGGTGCTGGCCGATGCGGGTCAATATGTCCGGGCAGGCCAGCCGCTGTTGCTGGTCAAGACGAGCGACTTCGTCGATGCGCGCAGCGGGCTGTTCGCGGCGCGGGCCGCCTTGCAGAACGCCCAAGCGCAATTGGCGACCGCCCAGCGCAACGCAGAACGCCAGCGCCAGATTTTCGAGACCGCCGGTGGCGCGCAAAAGGATTACCAGCAGGCGCAGACCGATCTCATCGCCGCGCAAGCGACAGCCCGCACCGCTGCGGCGGCACTAGGCGCCGCGCGCGACAAGCTGGCGATCCTAGGCAAGTCGCCGGGCGAGATCGGCGCGCTGGAAGGCGTGGGCGAAGTATCCGGAATCCATGACCAGACGACGCTCCACGCGCCGATTGCGGGGCTGATCGCCTCACGCGATGTCTCGGCGGGACAATATGTCTCGCAAGGCGGCGACAAGCCGGTGATGACGATTACCGACCCGTCGCAAGTGTGGCTGGTCGCGCAAGTCGCGGAAAGTGACGCGACGGCGGTGCATGTCGGCGATGCCGTAACGGTGACGACGCCGGCGCTGCCAGGGCGCACCTTCCATGCGACGATCAATCTGGTGGGCGCCGGCCTCGATCCGCAGACGCATCGCCTGCCGGTGCGCGCGACGATCGCCAATCCCGATGGGGCGTTGAAGCCCGAAATGTTCGCCAGCTTCTCGATCCAGCGCCCCCAGCAAGGATCGGCGCTGCGCGTGCCCGCCACCGCCGTGATCCACGAAGGAGACACCGCGCGTGTCTGGGTGGTCCGCCCCGATGGCCTGTTGCAAGGCCGCACCATCGTTGCAGGTGACGAGCAGGACGGGGAAGTCGTGGTCGTATCCGGGCTCAAGTCCGGCGAGCGCATCGTTACTGCCGGGGCGCTGTTCGTAAACGAGGCAGGGCTGGGCGAATGAACCGCGTCGTCGAGTTCGCGCTGCGCCAGCGGCTGCTGATCGTTGGCGTCTTCGTCGCGATGCTGGTGGCCGGCGGGGTGGGTTTCTGGAACCTCAACATCGAGGCCTATCCCGACCCGGTGCCGCCGATGGTCGAGATCATCACCCAGACGCAAGGCCTCTCCGCCGAGGAGATGGAGCGCAACGTCACGATTCCGATCGAAGTGGGCATGGCGGGCATTCCGCACCTGACCGCGATCCGGGCGATATCGTTGTTCGGCCTTTCCGACATCAAGATCCAGTTCAGTTACGACCTGACCAATGACGACGCCAAACAGCAGGTTATCAACCGCTTGTCGCAATTGCCGCCGCTCGCCGGCGGCGCGCAGCCGTCCTTGTCGCCGACCAGCCCGGTAGGCGAAATCTTCCGCTACAAGATGACGGCGCCCCCCGGCTATTCGGTGATGGACCTCAAGACCATCCAGGACTGGGTGCTGCAACGTCGCTTCAAGCGCATTCCCGGCGTGATCGACGTCACCGGCTGGGGCGGGAAGGTGCGCGCCTATGACGTGGTGATCGACAACGATCGCCTCGCGGCCCACGGGGTTACGGTCTCGCAAGTGCTGACCGCGCTGAGCAAAAGCGACGGCAACGTCGGCGGGCAGACGATCAATTTCGGTTCGCAAGCCGCGATCGTGCGCGGCGTCGGGCTGATCCAGTCGGTCTCGGGAATCGAGAACGTGCTGGTGGGCACCGCCAATGGTCAGCCGATCCTGCTCAAAGACGTGGCGCATGTGAAGATCGGCAATTCACCGCGCCTGGGCATTGCCGGGTACAACGACCAGGATGACATCGTCCAAGGCATCGTGCTGATGCAGCGCGGCGCACAGTCGATGCCGACGATCCAGGCGGTGCAGAAGGAAGTGGCCGATATCAACGCCTCTGGCGTCCTGCCGCCCGGCGTTCATCTCGATCGTGTGTACGACCGATCGGACCTGATCCATCTGACGATCCACACCGTCCTGGAAAACATGCTGGTCGGCATCGTGCTGATCTTCGCACTGCAGTGGCTGTTCCTGGGCAATCTGCGCAGTGCGATCATCGTGGCTGCGACGATCCCCTTCGCGCTTGCCTTCGCGATCCTGATCCTGGTGTTGCAAGGCGAAAGCGCGAACCTGCTGTCGGTCGGCGCTCTCGACTTCGGGCTGGTGGTCGATGCCAGCGTGATCATGGTGGAGAACGTGTTCCGCCACATGGTCGAGCGATCCGCGCATGTCGAAAGCGGTCGCGGGCACTACACGCTCGCCAGCCGCTTCTCGGCGGTGCTGGGCGCCAGCCACGAAGTGAGCCGCGGCATCTTCTTCGCCGCCGCGATCATCATTGCCAGCTTCTTGCCGCTGTTCACGCTGACCGGGGTGGAAGGCCATATCTTCGGCCCGATGGCCAAGACGTATGCTTATGCCATCAGCGGCGGCCTGATCGCGACCTTCACCGTCGCCCCCGTGCTGGCGGCGATGCTGCTGCCCGACAAGCTGTCCGAGGTGGAAACCCGCGTCGTCGCGCGCCTGCGCGGCTGGTACGAGCCGGCGGCGGCGTTTGCGCTCGCGAACCGGGTGCTGACGATCGGCGGGGCGCTGCTGATGATGGCTGCTGCCGTGGTCGGCGTACGCTCGCTGGGCATCGAATTCCTGCCGCACCTGGAAGAAGGCAACATGTACATCCGCGCGAGCCTGCCGGCTTCGATCAGCCTGGAGGCCGGGCAGCCCGTGGTCAACGGCGTGCGGCGGATGATTGCGAGCTATCCGGAGGTGGAATCGGTACTCTCGGCCCATGGCCGCCCGGATGACGGGACGGACTCCACCGGCTTCTTCAACGCCGAGTTCTTCGTGCCGCTCAAGCCTTTCGATACCTGGCCTTCGGGCGTCACCAAGGAGACGCTGACCGCCGAACTGTCGAAGAAGCTGCAGGCTAAGTATCCCGGCGTCGATTTCTCGTTCTCGCAATACATCGAGGATAACGTCGAGGAAGCCGCGTCCGGTGTGAAGGGTGCGAACTCGATCAAGCTGTTCGGGCCCGATCTCCAGACGCTGGAAAAGTATGCCGATGCGATCAAGGACGACATGGCCAAAGTGCGCGGGATCGAGGATCTTGGCGTGTTCCAATCGCTCGGCCAGCCGACCGTTCGGATCGACGTCGATCGCGCCCGCGCCTCGCGCTATGGCCTGACGCCGGACGACATCAATTCCACGGTTGCAGCAGCGATCGGCGGCCAATCTACGGCTGACCTCTACGAGAAGGGCACCGATCGCCACTTCCCGATCGTGGTGCGCTTGCGCCCTGAACAGCGCGATACGGTCGATGCGATCCGCCGCATCACGGTGGGTGCGCCGGCGCCGAACGGCAGCGGCACGATCCAGGTGCCGTTGTCCGAGGTGGCGGACGTCAAACTGACCTCCGGTGCGTCCTTCATCTACCGCGAGCATCAGGAACGCTACATCCCGATCAAGTTCTCGGTACGCGGGCGCGATCTGGGCGGTGCGGTGGAGGAAGCGCGGGCGCGGATCGCGCGCGATATTCACTTGCCCTCGGGCTATCATCTCGAATGGGCGGGCGAACTCGATAACCTCAACAACGCCGTGGCCCGGCTGGAAGTGGTCGTGCCGATCAGCCTCCTGCTGATCCTGCTCCTGCTTTACGCCAACTTCGGTTCTATCCGCGACAGCCTGCTGGCCTTCGCCGCGATCCCGATGGCGATCGTGGGCGGCGTGCTGGCGCTGGCCTTGACGGGAACGGCGTTCAGTATTTCGTCGGCAATCGGTTTCGTCGCCTTGTTCGGCATCGCGGTGATGGACGGCATCTTGGTGGTGACGACTTATAACAATGCGATCGACGAAGGCGTCACCCGAGCGACCGCCTTGGCAACGACCGTGCAGCACAGCTTGCGCCCAGTGGTGATGACGTGCCTGGTTGCCGCGATCGGGCTGCTGCCTGCCTCGCTTTCGAACGGGATCGGCAGCCAGGTGCAAAAGCCGCTCGCGCTGGTGGTGGTCGGCGGGATGACGCTGGCGCCGATTCTGATTCTCTTGGTGCTGCCGGTGCTGATCGACCGCTTCTCCAAGCGGGTTCCGCCAGAGGATCGCGGCGCGCATGGCCGCGATGTCGGCCATCATCCGCCGCCCGTGCCCGGTCAGGGGCCGGATCAAGAGGAGCTGCCCGCATGAACCGCCGGATGCTCTCGCTCCTCGCGCTGACGATCTCGGGCGCCATCTCGGGCTGCGCATCAGGGCCGCACGATCTCGATGCCCACGCTGCCTTGCCGCCCCCCGCGCAGCCCCAGCAGTTCGCCCCCAAGGCTGGGCCGGAGCAAGTAACGCGTAACCAGCCCGTGGCTGCGGACTGGTGGCGCGCCTTCGGTTCGCCCGAGCTGGACGCGCTGGTGGCAGAGGCCATGGCGCACGCCACCGACATTTCCGTCGCCGATGCCGCCTTACGCCAGGCGCACGAGCAGGCACGGGCCACGGCTGGCTCTGCGCTGCCGCAAGTCGATGTCAGCTATCAGGGGGAGCGGACCCGCGTATCCAAGGCGCTGGCACCGGCAGTGACGGATTCCGACCAGTACCTCTATTCGCTGCATACCGCGCAAGTCACCGTCGCCTATTCGCCTGATCTGTTCGGTGGCACCCATGCCAAGATCAAGTCGGCCGCAGCCGGTGCCGCCGCCGCGCGCGACCGGCTCGATGCCGCGCGCAGTACCGTGGCGGCCAACCTCGTGCTGGCCGTGATTCAGCGGGCGTCGCTGGCGGACCAGATCGAGGCGGCGCAAGCCAGCGTCAAGGTCAACCGTGAAATCCTGGAGGACCAGCGCCGCCGCCAGCAGCTTGGCGCGGTGGGCGCTGTCGATATCGCGACCCAGCAAACCGCGCTGGGAACGGCGGAGGCGGCAGTCCCCGCGTTGGTCCGGGCCGAGGCGCACCAGCGAGTGGTGATCGGCACTCTGCTGGGCAGGGCGGCGGGGATGGACTTGCCGCCGCTGCCCTCATTTGCTGCCCTGGCTTTGCCGCATGATCTGCCGTTGCTGCTTCCGTCCGACCTTGTGGCACGGCGCCCGGACGTGCGCGCAGCACAGGCGCAATTGGAAGGGGCAGGCGCTGACGTTGGAGTGGCGATCGCGGCGCGTTTGCCCAGCATCCAGCTCAGCGCCAGCGGCGGCGGTACGGCGCAGCACTTGTTCGATATGTTCAAGGACGGCAATCCGTTCTGGACGCTGATCGGCGGCATCACCCAGCCAGTTTTCCACGGCGGTGCCCTTCGTCATCAGCAACACGCGGCGGAAGCGGCGCTGGACGGCGCCAAGGCGCAATATCGCGCGGCAGTGCTGCAGGCGTTCGGCGATGTTTCCGACGCGCTGACGGGCCTGCGCACCGATGCCGATGCTCTCGATGCCGCGGCGCGCGCCAGCGATGCTTCGAGCCGCGCGCTCGGCTTCGTCCGTCGCCAGTTGGCGCTGGGCGATGTCGGCTCGCTGGCCTTGCTCAACGCGACGGCTGCCGATGCGCAAGCACGCGGGCAACTCATTCAGGCCCGTGCCGCCCGGTTGAGCGACACCGTCGCGATGTTTCAGGCCGCTGGCGGCGGTGTTTCGGAGGACTGACGATGGCCGGCACGCGGCGGACGGTGCACTGACCGTGGAGGTTGCGTCGATCTGCCGCAAGTCCGGGGCATGCCCGGCGCGCAACCGGTCATCGGGCTTTACGCCTTTGAACATACGGGCAGACATACGGGGGTAATCTTCGACCTTGCACACGATCGCATCTGGGTCCGTTCCGGACCCGGTATCGCTTGCAGACAGGAAGACAGGATCGTGCCGGAAGAAGATTTCGAGATACGCGGGGCGCATGAAGAGGTGGTGGAGGAACGAGCACACCATGAGCCGCTGAGCCAGAAGATCGCGCTGTTCTCGGCCGTGCTGGCAACGCTGGGTGCCATCGTCAGCTTCCTCGGCGGACATACGCAAAACGATGCGCTGTACTACAAAAACGAGGCGGTGCTGATGAAGGCGCGCGCGTCCGACACTTGGTCGTACTACCAGGCAGAGGACATCAAGCGCCATCTCGCCGAAACGGTCGCGGCTATCGCTCCGGGAGGAAGCGGGCACGGGGCGACAGATGCGCAGAAATACGCCGAACGAGCTCGAGCGTTGCGCGCTACGGCGGAAGGCTTCGATCGCAAATCGGAGGAAGCCGACGCGGAATCTCGGCGCGCGCTGTCTCCTCACATCAAGCTGGCGATCGCGATGACCTTCATTCAGGTCGCGATCGCGCTGGCCTCGATCAGCGCGTTGACGCAGCGGCGCTGGCTGCTGTGGGGCGCTGGCGGTTCCGCGTCGGTTGCGATCGTCCTGAGTATCATTGCCTGGATATGACACGCGCCCCGCTCAAATCGAACGGGGCCCTTTAGCTGCGCACCGAGCGGTTACACGTTCCTTTGCTTGACCCCGAAGCCCTGTTCCCGTAAGGGCGCGCTTCCCTTGCGGGTTCGCTCGTGGGGAAAGCATAGAGCTGAACATTGCCGTTCCGGCGCTCATGCGGGAAATTCTGGCCTAGGAACTGGCTTCCGGGCGGGATTTTCGCGGGAGCAGGCCTTTTTCCGAATCGGAAAAAGGCACACGGGCGGGCGGCAAAGTAATCCGGCGGCGTCAGCCTCGGGTGGAGTGTTTTCGGCTCATGGGTGCGGCAGGCTTGTTGCCAGATGCCAGTGGTTCCGGGAAAATCCGGGGCAGGGCTGGTGGCAACGGTCTTGTGTTCCGCTCCCCGTGAGGCTGTTTCTCTCTTCCTTTGGTCATGAACCCCCCGGCCCGGTGACCTTCCGGGGTGCGACGGGTCCGCGCCGATGTCCTCCTACGTGGAGGAGCGCTTCGGGGCGGTTCCATCGCACTCCCATTTTGAGAGAAACGTATCAATGCCCACGATCAACCAGCTGGTCCGCAAGGGCCGCGAGCCGCAGAAGGCCAAGAGCAAGGTTCCAGCGATGGAGCAGAACCCGCAGAAGCGCGGCGTCTGCACTCGCGTGTACACCACGACCCCGAAGAAGCCGAACTCGGCGCTTCGCAAGGTTGCCAAGGTGCGCCTGACCAACCAGCGCGAAGTAATCACCTACATCCCGGGTGAAGGCCACAACCTGCAGGAGCACTCGGTTGTGCTGATCCGCGGCGGCCGCGTCCGCGATCTTCCCGGCGTTCGCTACCACATCCTGCGCGGCGTGCTCGACACGCAAGGCGTCAAGGATCGCAAGCAGAGCCGCTCGAAGTACGGCGCCAAGCGTCCGAAGTAAGAGTTTTCGTTTCACGCGGTGAGCGGCTCCGGCCCTCTCCCCCACCCGACCACCCTTAGGGTACTGTCGTTGGGTGGCCGGGTGGGGGAGAGGGCCGGAGCCGCCACGGCGAGGCCGAATGGACTCGCCGCACTCCGAAGGAGTTACTAAAATGTCACGTCGTCGTCGTCCCGAGAAGCGGGAAATCCTGCCTGATCCCCGTTTCGGAGATCTCATTCTGTCCAAGTTCATGAATAACCTCATGTACGACGGCAAGAAGTCGGTCGCGGAATCCATCGTGTATGGCGCCATGGAAACCATGGAAGCCCGCGCGAAGTCGGACCCGATCCAGTTGTTCCACGATGCGCTGAACAACGTGAAGCCGCAGATCGAAGTGCGTTCGCGCCGCGTCGGTGGTGCGACCTACCAGGTTCCCGTCGAAGTTCGTCCCGAGCGTTCGCAGGCCCTGGCGATCCGCTGGTTGATCACTGCGGCGCGCAACCGCCCGGAGACCACCATGGCGGCACGCTTGTCGGGCGAACTGCTCGACGCGTCGAACAACCGCGGCAACGCCGTGAAGAAGCGCGAAGACACGCACCGCATGGCGGACGCGAACCGCGCTTTCTCGCACTACCGCTGGTAATATGACGGTGAAGCCCGAATGGCCTTGGATAAGGGTCATTCGGGCGTCACACTTTTATTTCAGGGCGCTTGGTCTTATCTGAAGGCCGCACTCGCTCCCGACACCCTCGCTCAAGGATTCTTCTTCATGGCACGCAGCCATCCGCTCAATATGTACCGTAACATCGGTATTATGGCGCACATCGACGCCGGCAAGACGACGACCACCGAGCGTATTCTGTATTACACCGGCAAGTCCTACAAGATCGGCGAAGTGCACGACGGCGCTGCCACCATGGACTGGATGGAGCAGGAGCAAGAGCGCGGCATCACGATCACCTCGGCAGCGACCACCTGCTTCTGGGGCGACCACCGCATCAACATCATCGACACTCCCGGCCACGTCGACTTCACGATTGAAGTCGAGCGTTCGCTGCGCGTCCTTGACGGCGCGGTTGCGTGCTTCGACGGCGTTGCCGGCGTTGAGCCGCAGTCTGAGACGGTGTGGCGCCAGGCCGACAAGTACGGCGTGCCGCGCATGTGCTTCATCAACAAGCTCGACCGTACCGGTGCGAACTTCAAGTACTGCGTGCAGTCGATCATCGACCGCCTGGGCGCGACGCCCGCGGTGCTGTATCTTCCCATCGGCATCGAAGCCGATCTCAAGGGTCTGGTTGATCTGGTGCACAACCGTGCGATCATCTGGAAGGACGAAGCGCTGGGCGCCGAATTCTTCTACGAAGAGATCCCGGCTGACCTGGCCGACGAGGCCGAACTGTATCGCACCCAGTTGATCGAACTTGCCGTCGAACAGGACGACGAGGCGATGGAAGCATACCTGGAAGGCAACGAGCCTGACGTGGACACGCTAAAGGCGCTGATCCGCAAGGGTACGCTGGCTCAGGCATTCGTGCCCGTGGTCTGCGGTTCGGCATTCAAGAACAAGGGCGTTCAGCCCCTGCTCGACGCCGTGGTCGACTACCTGCCTTCGCCGCTCGACATCGAAGACGTCCAGGGCGTCAAGGTCGATAGCGACGAGGCCGACAGCCGTCCGCCCCGCGACGACGCGCCGTTCTCTGCACTCGCCTTCAAGGTCATGAACGATCCGTTCGTGGGCTCGCTCACCTTCATCCGCATCTACTCGGGTACGCTCACCAAGGGCACGTACCTGAACTCGGTGAAGGGCAAGAAGGAAAAGGTCGGCCGCATTCTCGAAATGCACGCCAACGACCGTAAGGACATCGACGAATCGTTCGCAGGCGACATCGTCGCGCTGGCCGGCATGAGGGAAACCACCACGGGCGACACGCTCTGCTCCGAAAAGGCGCCGATCGTTCTCGAACGCATGGAGTTCCCCGAGCCGGTTATCGAATTGTCGGTGGAGCCCAAGACCAAGGCCGACCAGGAGAAGATGGGCATCGCGCTCAATCGTCTCTCGGCCGAAGACCCTTCGTTCCGCGTCAGCACCGACCACGAATCCGGCCAGACCATCATCAAGGGCATGGGCGAGCTTCACCTGGACATCATCGTCGACCGCATGCGTCGCGAGTTCAAGGTTGAAGCCAACGTCGGCGCCCCGCAGGTGGCCTACCGCGAATACCTCGGCAAGCCGGTGGATGTGGACTACACCCACAAGAAGCAGTCGGGTGGTACGGGTCAGTTCGGTCGCGTGAAGATCAAGGTCACGCCGGGCGAGCGTGGTTCGGGCATCAACTTCAAGGACGAGATCAAGGGCGGTAACATTCCGAAGGAATATATCCCCGCGATCGAGAAGGGTATGCGCGAAACCGCAGCCTCGGGTTCGCTGGTCGGGTTCCCGATCATCGACTTCGACATCGTCCTGTATGACGGTTCGTACCACGACGTCGACTCGTCCGCCCTGGCGTTCGAAATCGCCGGTCGCGGTGCGATGCGCGAAGTCGCGCAGAAGGCAGGCATCAAGCTGCTCGAGCCGATCATGAAGGTCGAAGTCGTCACCCCGGAAGAGTTCATGGGCGACGTCATCGGCGACCTGAACTCGCGTCGTGGCCAGATCCAGGGCACCGACAGCCGCGGTAATGCTCAGATCGTCGAAGCCAACGTGCCGCTTGCGAACATGTTCGGCTACGTCAACACCCTGCGTTCGTTTACGCAGGGCCGGGCGAATTACTCGATGCAGTTCTCTCACTATGACGAAGTGCCGGCCAACGTGGCTGCCGAAGTCAAGGAGAAGCTTGCCTGAGGGCAAGAATGGTTCTAGGGGCGGCGCCTGATTCAGCGGGAGCCGCTCCGAATACCCGCAGATTCTTATTCAAGACGAAAGAAGGTTTGAAAGATGGCCAAGGCAAAATTCGAGCGGAACAAGCCGCACTGCAACATCGGCACCATCGGTCACGTCGACCATGGCAAGACGACCCTGACCGCAGCCATCACCAAGGTCATGGCTGAAGCATTCGGCGGCACCGCGGTTGACTTCGCCAACATCGACAAGGCTCCCGAAGAGCGCGAGCGCGGCATCACCATCTCGACCGCACACGTCGAGTATGAGACCGAAGCGCGCCACTACGCTCACGTCGACTGCCCGGGTCACGCTGACTACGTGAAGAACATGATCACCGGTGCTGCGCAGATGGACGGCGCGATCCTGGTCGTGAACGCTGCTGACGGCCCGATGCCGCAGACCCGCGAGCACATCCTGCTCGCTCGCCAGGTCGGCGTGCCGCAGCTCGTCGTGTACATGAACAAGGTCGACCAGGTCGATGACGAGGAGCTCCTCGAGCTCGTCGAACTCGAAGTGCGCGAACTGCTTTCGTCGTATGACTTCGACGGCGACAACATTCCTATCATCAAGGGTTCGGCTCTGGCCGCTCTCGAAGGTCGCGACGACAACATCGGCAAGGAATCGGTTCTCGAACTGATGAAGGCCGTGGACGACTACATCCCGCAGCCGCCGCGCCCGACCGACAAGCCCTTCCTGATGCCGGTCGAAGACGTGTTCTCGATCTCGGGTCGTGGTACGGTTGTGACCGGTCGCGTCGAGACCGGTATCGTCAAGGTTGGCGAGGAAGTCGAAGTCATCGGCATCCGCAACACCCAGAAGACCGTCGTCACCGGCGTTGAAATGTTCCGCAAGCTGCTCGACGAAGGTCGTGCAGGCGACAACATCGGCGCGCTGGTTCGTGGTCTGAAGCGTGAAGACGTCGAGCGCGGCCAGGTTCTGGCCAAGCCCGGCACCGTCACGCCGCACACCGAGTTCTCGGCTGAGGTGTACGTGCTGTCGAAGGAAGAAGGCGGTCGTCACACCCCGTTCTTCGCGAACTATCGTCCGCAGTTCTACTTCCGCACCACCGACGTGACCGGCGAAGTGATCCTTCCCGAGGGCACCGAGATGGTCATGCCTGGCGACAACGTTACCCTGTCGATCAAGCTCATCGCGCCGATCGCCATGGACGAGGGTCTCCGCTTCGCAATTCGCGAAGGCGGCCGGACCGTCGGTTCTGGGGTTGTCAGCTCGATCTCGAAGTAATATAGGCCGCGCACCGCAGGGAGATTCGTCTCCCTGCGGTCAGGTTTTTCGAGACAATCGTCCCGTTCTCCCGGAATAGGAGAGGATGGGGCGATTGCTTTTTTTGAACGCTCTTTCTCATCGGTAGTTGGACATGGAAGCTCAGAACATTCGCATTCGCCTCAAGGCGTTTGACCATCGCGTACTCGACCAGGCGACTGGCGAGATCGCTGACACTGCCCGCCGCACCGGCGCGCTGATTCGCGGCCCCATTCCGCTGCCGACCAAGATCGAGAAGTTCACCGTGAACCGCGGTCCGCACATCGACAAGAAGTCGCGTGAGCAGTTCGAGGTCCGCACCTACAAGCGTTTGCTGGACATCGTTCAGCCCAACGCCGCTACCGTCGACGCGCTGATGAAGCTCGACCTGGCTGCCGGCGTGAACGTCGAGATTAAGCTGGCCTAAGCCGGTTTTACGGAGTAGGCGCAAGTCTGCTCCGCCGAGTCCTTTTCCGATCGGACTATAAACGATCGAGGCGAAATTTGGACTTTGCGTCCTGATTACCTTGTTGGCCACTGAGCCGACTTTGCGGGGAGAAACCCGCACAGACAGCGCCCGGATGGGAAACCTGATGGGACACAAGGGATACCTCCGTCGCCGCCTTCGGGCCAAGCGTCGGGAATGCGTCCCCCGTCTCGTTTTCGCAAGGCCCACGGGGCTTGCAGGAAACACCCAGCCCGGACGGGGCTCGTATCACAAATAGGGTTGGACACGCCTGTGCGGAATGGGTCCGCATAGGCCTCTGTATGGAGTATAGGTCATGCGCACCGGCGTGATCGCAAAGAAAGTCGGGATGACCCGCCTGTTCCAGGAGGACGGCCGCCATGTGCCCGTCACCGTCCTGGCGCTGGAGGACTGCCAAGTCGTCTCGATCCGTACCGAAGAACTCGACGGCTACGTCGCGGTTCAGCTCGGTTCGGGCGAAGCAAAACAAAAGAACGTCGCCAAGCCGCAGCGTGAGCACTTCGCCAAGGCGCAAGTGCCACTCAAGATGCGCGTCGCTGAATTCCGCGTCGCCGACGATGCGGTTCTCGAAGTCGGCTCCACCATCGCTGCCTCGCACTTCGTGCCTGGCCAGTTGGTCGACGTCGCAGGTCACACCCAGGGCAAGGGCTTCCAGGGCGCTATGAAGCGCTGGGGCTTCGGCGGTATGCGCGCCACCCACGGTGTTTCGATCTCGCACCGTGCTCACGGTTCGACCGGTCAGCGCCAGGATCCGGGCAAAGTCTTCAAGAACAAGAAGATGGCCGGGCACATGGGCGATCGCCAGCGCACCCAGCAGAACCTCGAAGTCGTCCGCGTGGATGACGAGCGTGGCCTGATCTTCGTCAAGGGCTCGGTCCCTGGTTCGAAGAATGGCTGGCTCACCGTCATCGACGCAGTCAAGGTCGATCGCCACGCCGAGGCTCCGTACCCGGCCGGCATCAAGACCGCCGCCAACACCAATGAACCGGCCGTTGCCGAGACGCCTGCGGAAACCGCAGCTCCCGAAGCGACCGAAGGCCAGGAGGGCTAAATCGTGAAGGTCCAAGTCCTCAACCTGGATGGTTCCAACGCCAACGCCGACATCGAATTGTCGGATGACGTATTCGGCATCGAGCCGCGCGCGGACATCCTGCACCGTGTCGTCACCTGGCAGCTCGAGAACCGTCGCGGCATTGCCCGCGCCACCCGCGAGCGTTCGGACGTTGCCCGCACCGGCAAGAAGTTCGGCAAGCAGAAGGGCGGCGGTACGGCTCGTCACGGCGATCGTGCAGCTCCCGTCTTCATCGGCGGTGGTAAGGCTCACGGCGCTCGTCGTCGCGAGTTCGACGTGTCGCTCAACAAGAAGATCCGCGCGCTCGGTCTGAAGATGGCTCTGTCGTCGAAGGCCCAGGGTGTAGCCGGCGTCAAGCTGGTCGTCATCGACTCGCTCGATGTCGATGGCAAGACCAAGGCTCTGGTCGGTCAGCTCGCCAAGGCGAACTTCGGCAAGAAGATCCTCGTGATCGACGGCGAAGCAGTGAACGACAACTTCGCTCGCGCAGCCCGCAACATCGTCGGCGTTAACGTGCTGCCCGCAATCGGCGCGAACGTCTACGACATCCTGAAGCATGATACGCTGGTGCTGACCCGCGCCGCTGTCGAGAAGCTGGAGGCTCGCTTCAATGGCTAAGAGCTCTGTGGACATCCGTCATTACGACGTGATCCTCTCGCCCCACATCACCGAGAAGGCGACCATGCTCTCCGAGCATAACGCGGTCGTGTTCAAGGTGGCTGACAAGGCGACCAAGCCTGAGATCAAGGCAGCCGTTGAAGCGCTGTTCGAGGTCAAGGTGACCGGTGTGAACACCATGGTCACCAAGGGCAAGACCAAGCGCTGGCGCGGTAAGATGTACCGTCGCAGCGACGTGAAGAAGGCGATTGTCACGCTGGCCGAAGGCCAGTCGATTGACATCACCGAAGGCGTGCGGGGTTAATTCCGATGGCACTCAAGAAATATAACCCGACCAGCCCCGCTCGCCGCGGCTTGGTCCTGGTCGACAAATCGTCGCTCTGGAAGGGCAAGCCGCTCAAGGCGCTTACCGAAGGTAAGAGCAAGACCGGCGGCCGTAACAACAAGGGTCACGTGACTTCGCGCGGTATCGCCGGTGGTCACAAGCAGAAGTACCGCTTCATCGACTTCAAGCGTCGTAAGTGGGACATGGAAGCGACCGTGGAGCGGATCGAATACGATCCCAACCGCACGGCTTTCATCGCTTTGGTGAAGTACACCGATGGCGAGCTGACCTACATCATCGCGCCGCAGCGTCTGGCCGTGGGCGACGTCGTCGTCGCTGGCGAGAAGACCGACGTGAAGCCGGGCAACGCGATGTTGCTGGCACAGATGCCGGTCGGCACGATCTGCCACAACGTCGAGATGAAGCCCGGCAAGGGCGGTCAGATCGCACGTTCCGCCGGTACGTATGTCCAGGTCGTCGGTCGTGACCGCGGCATGGTCATCGTTCGCCTGAACTCGGGCGAGCAGCGTTACCTGCGCGGCGATTGCATGGGTACGGTTGGCGCGGTGTCGAACCCCGACAACTCGAACCAGACCCTCGCCAAGGCCGGTCGCAAGCGTTGGATGGGCCGTCGCCCGCTGACGCGTGGTGTCGCCAAGAACCCGGTCGACCACCCGCATGGTGGTGGTGAAGGCCGGACCTCGGGCGGCCGTCACCCGGTCACGCCGTGGGGCAAGCCGACCAAGGGTGCCCGCACCCGCAACAACAAGCAGACGGACAAGCTGATCATCCGTTCGCGCCACGCCAAGAAGAAGAGGTAAGACACGATGGCACGTTCCGTCTGGAAAGGCCCCTTCGTCGACCTGTACCTTCTCAAGAAGGCAGAGGTCGCGCAGGATGCCAGCAACCGTTCTGGTCCCATCAAGACCTGGTCGCGTCGCTCCACCATTCTCCCGCAGTTCGTTGGGCTGACCTTCTCGGTCTACAACGGGCACAAGTTCATCCCGGTCTCGGTCAACGAGGACATGGTCGGTCACAAGCTCGGTGAGTTCGCGCCCACCCGCTCGTTCCCCGGCCACGCCGCCGACAAGAAGGGCAAGCGCAAGTGAGCAAGCAAGCAGCACCCCGCCGCGTCGGCGATAAGGAAGCTCTTGCGGTCGGCACCACGGTTCGTGGTTCGGCGCAGAAGCTCAACCTTGTCGCTGCCCTGATCCGTGGCAAGCGGGTCGAGGATGCGATGAACATCCTCGCCTTCTCGACCAAGGCAATGGCCGTTGACGCCCGCAAGATCCTCGCATCGGCAATCGCCAATGCGGAGAACAACCACAACCTCGACGTCGACGCTCTCGTCGTCGCCGAGGCGTCGGTCGGCAAGTCGATCACCATGAAGCGCTTCCACGCCCGCGGTCGTGGCAAGTCCACCCAGATCCTCAAGCCCATCTCGGGGCTGCGGATCGTCGTCCGCGAAGTCGAGGAGGCCTGATCCATGGGTCATAAATCCAATCCGATCGGTCTGCGCCTGCAGATCAACCGCACCTGGGACAGCCGCTGGTACGCGGAAGGCCGCGATTACCGCCAGCTGCTCGAGGAAGACCTCAAGCTGCGCAAGTTCATCTTCGAGACCATGCCGCAGGCAGCGATCTCGAAGGTGGTGGTCGAGCGTCCCGCCAAGCTTTGCCGCATCTCGATCTACGCCGCTCGTCCCGGTGTGATCATCGGCAAGAAGGGCGCTGACATCGAGAAGCTGCGCAAGCAGCTCGCCGCGATGACCAGCAGCGAAGTGAAGCTGAACATCGTCGAAATCCGCAAACCGGAAATCGACGCCAAGCTCGTCGCTCAGGGCATTGCCGACCAGCTGATCCGCCGCGTGGCGTTCCGCCGGGCGATGAAGCGTGCGATGCAGTCCGCGATGCGTCTGGGCGCCGAAGGCGTCAAGATCATGTGCGGCGGCCGTCTCGGCGGTGCAGAAATCGCCCGCGTCGAGCAGTACCGTGAAGGCCGCGTGCCGCTTCACACGCTGCGCGCCAACATCGACTACGCCGAAGCCGAGGCGCTGACCGCCTACGGTATCATCGGTATCAAGGTCTGGGTCTTCAAGGGTGAGATCCTCGGCCATGATCCGACGGCGCAGGATCGCCTTATGCTGGAGGCTCAGACCTCCGGTGTGCGTCCCGCGCGTTGAGCCTAGGATAGAGTAAGCACCATGCTGCAACCCAAAAAGACCAAGTTCCGCAAGGCCTTCAAGGGCCGGATCAAGGGCGACGCCAAAGGCGGCACCGACTTGAATTTCGGCTCCTACGGCCTCAAGGCTCTCGAGCCGGACCGCGTCACCGCCCGCCAGATCGAAGCGGCTCGCCGCGCGATCACGCGTCACATCAAGCGCCAGGGTCGCCTCTGGATTCGCATCTTCCCGGACGTGCCGGTTTCGAAGAAGCCTGCCGAAGTCCGTCAGGGCAAGGGCAAGGGTTCGGTGGAATACTGGGCCGCTCGCGTGAAGCCGGGCCGCATCCTGTTCGAGCTCGACGGCGTTGCCGGCCCGCTGGCCGCCGAAGCCTTCAGCCGCGCTGCGATGAAGCTGCCGATCAAGACGAAGGTCGTCGCCCGCCTGGGTGATACTTCGCACCTTGGTGGCGAGTAAGGAGTCGAATCATGGCAAACAAGACCGAAGACCTGCGCGCCAAGACCGACGATCAGCTTACCGCTGACCTCGCCGACCTCAAGCGTGAGCAGTTCAACCTGCGTTTCCAGGCCGCCACGAGCCAGCTCGAGCGCCCGGCACGCATCAAGGAAGTCCGTCGCGACATCGCCCGCATCAAGACGCTCCAGTCCGAGCGTAATGACGCGTCGGCGAAGGCGTAAGGAGGAAACACGATGCCCAAGCGTATTCTGACCGGTACCGTCGTTTCCGACAAGACCGACAAAACCGTTACCGTGCTCGTCGAGCGTAAGGTGAAGCACCCGCTGTACGGGAAGATCATCCGCCGCTCGAAGAAGTACCATGCCCACGATGAAGACAACGCCTTCAAGGCCGGCGAACGCGTCCGGATCGAGGAGACGGCGCCTTATTCGAAGACCAAGAGCTGGAAGGTTCTTGACCGTCTTCAGGCAAGCAAGGGCACGGCGCTCGAAGCCGAGGTCTAAGACCTCGTTCGAAGCGTTGAGTCTGCCGAGTTGACCTTGGCGGGGATTTGCGGCAAAGGCCCGCACTTCGCCCGCTGGGGCGACTCAGGTCCGTTCGCGGGCCTGTATTTTTAGGAACTGCCGGACTGGTTCCGGCAAGCCAGTTGAGAAGGACCCGGATCGATGATCCAGATGCAATCCAATCTCGACGTCGCGGACAACAGCGGCGCCAAGCGCGTCCAGTGCATCAAGGTGCTGGGTGGCTCTAAGCGTCGTACCGCAGGCGTTGGCGACATCATCGTGGTGTCGATCAAGGAAGCGCAGCCCCGTGCTCGCGTCAAGAAGGGCGACGTTCACCGCGCCGTCATCGTGCGCACCCGCAAGGACGTGCGCCGTACCGATGGCAGCGTGATCCGCTTCGACAGCAATGCTGCCGTGCTGATCAACAAGAACGAAGAGCCGATCGGCACTCGTATCTTCGGCCCCGTGGTGCGCGAACTGCGCGGCCGCGGTTTCATGAAGATCATCTCGCTCGCGCCGGAGGTGCTGTAATGGCTGCCGCGAAGATCAAGAAGGGTGACGCTGTCGTCGTCCTGTCCGGCAAGGACAAGGGCCGCTCGGGCACCGTGCTCCAGGTCATCCCCAAGGATGGCAAGGTCGTGGTTGAGGGCGTGAACGTCGCGACCCGTCACCGCAAGCCAACGCAAGCGAACCCGCAGGGTGGCATCGACCGTACGCCGGCTCCGATGGCGATCTGCAAGGTCGCCGTTGCGGACAAGGACGGCAAGCCGACCCGCGTTCGCTTCGAAGTCAAGGACGGCAAGAAGGTCCGTGTGGCCGTGAAGTCCGGGGAGACCATCGATGGTTGAGAAATACATCCCCCGTATGCGTTCGAAGTACGAGGCGGACATCGTCAAGGCGATGACCGAGAAGTTCGGCTACAAGAACGTGATGGAAGTGCCCAAGATCGAAAAGATCACCCTCAACATGGGCGTGGGCGAAGCGAGCCAAGACAAGAAGAAGGTCCAGACCGCGGCGGCCGAAATGGAAGCCATCGCCGGTCAGAAGCCCGTCATCACCAAGGCTCGCAAGTCGATCGCACAGTTCAAGCTGCGCGAAGGCATGCCGATCGGCTGCAAGGTGACGCTGCGTCGTGAAAGGATGTTCGAGTTCCTCGACCGTCTCGTCACGATCGCAATGCCTCGCATCCGCGACTTTCGTGGTCTGAACCCGAAGTCGTTCGACGGTCGCGGCAACTACGCGATGGGTCTTAAAGAGCAGATCATCTTCCCAGAGGTCAGCTACGACAAGATCGACAAGGTGCGTGGCATGGACATCATCGTCACCACCACCGCGAAGACCGACGACGAGGCGCGCGAGCTGCTGCGTCTGTTTGGTTTCCCGTTCCCCGCTGAGGCGGAACAGCAGGAGGCGGCGTGAGCCGCCCCTGAGTAAGAGAGCTTAAGTCCATGGCGAAACTGAGTTCCGTGAACAAGAACGAGCGTCGTAAGGCCCTCGTCAAGAAGTATGCTGGTAAGTACGCGCGCCTGAAGGCCGTTGCCGATGATAACTCGCTCGAAGAAACCGAGCGTCTCATTGCACGCCTGAAGCTGTCCGAGATCCCGCGCAATGCAAACCCCACCCGGGTTCGCAACCGTTGCGCGACGACCGGTCGTCCGCGCGGTTACTACCGCAAGTTCGGCTTGTGCCGCATCGAGCTGCGCGATCTTGCCAACAAGGGCATGATCCCCGGCGTGACCAAGTCGAGCTGGTAAGGGTACGAAGATGGCATTGACCGATCCCCTGGGTGATATGCTCACCCGCATCCGCAACGGCCAGCAGGCGAAGAAGGATTCGATCCTGTCGCCGGCCTCCAAGCTTCGTGCCCGTGTGCTCGAGGTGCTTCAGCGCGAGGGCTACATCCGTGGCTACTCCGATGATGCAACCGGTGCGCATCCGCAGCTTCGCATCGAGCTGAAGTACTTCGAAGGCGAACCCGCCATCAAGCACATCGCTCGCGTGTCCAAGCCGGGCCGCCGCGTCTACTCGGGTTCCAAGGAACTCCCGGTTGTGCGCAACGGCCTTGGCATCACCATCGTCTCGACGCCGCGTGGCGTGCTCTCGGATGCCGAAGCACGCTCGCAGAACGTCGGCGGCGAAGTGCTTGCGGAGGTCTTCTAATGAGCCGCATCGGTAAGAAGCCGGTAGCGATCCCCAACGGGGTCACTGCCGCCATCGACAACGGCACGCTTTCGGTAAAGGGCCCCAAGGGCACCCTGACCCTGGGTCTGTCGGACCTGGTGACCTACGCGGTCGAAGACGGCTCCGTCGCCGTCTCGCCCGTCGGCCAGACCAAGCAGTCGCGCAGCCACTGGGGCCTTCAGCGCACTCTGGTGTCGAACCTGATGGAAGGCGTGACCAACGGCTTCACTAAGGTTCTCGACATCAAGGGCGTCGGCTACCGTGCCGCCGCTCAGGGCAAGAACCTGAAGCTGCAGCTCGGTTATTCGCACGACGTCGATATCGCCGTGCCCGAAGGCATCGAGATCAAGACGCCGGACAACACCACGATCGAGATTTCCGGTATCGACAAGCAGAAGGTCGGCCAGATTGCGGCCGAGATTCGTCGCTGGCGCAAGCCTGAGCCTTACAAGGGCAAGGGTATCGCGTATCGCGGCGAGTATATCTTCCGCAAGGAAGGGAAGAAGAAGTAATGGCAAAGCTGTCTCTCTTCGCACGCCGCGCTCGCCGCGTCCGTACCGCGCTCAAGGCGCGTTCGGGTGGCCGCGCTCGCCTGTCCGTGCATCGCACTGGCCGTCACATCTATGCGCAGCTCATCGACGATGCGCAGGGTCACACGGTTGCTGCGGCTAACACGCTGGGCGCCAAGGGCACCGACATCGACGCCGCTACCCGCGTTGGCAAGGAACTCGCCGAGGCCGCTAAGAACGCGGGCTACACCTCGGTCGTCTTCGATCGCGGCGGCTTCCTGTACCACGGTCGCGTCAAGGCGCTGGCCGAAGCCGCCCGCGAAGGCGGGCTGGAGTTCTGATCATGGCAGACGAAAACAACAACGAGCAGCCCATCGCGGCTGAAGCCCCCCAGGGCGGCGCACCACAGGAAACCCGTGACGGTGGACGTGGCGGTCGTGGTGGCGGCGGTGGTCGTGGCCGTGGCGGCAACGATCGCGGTGGCGAGCGTGGTGGCCGCGGTGGCGGTCGTCGTGACGACCGTCGCGGTGGCAACCGCAACGACGAGGACCAGGGCGAGGAGCTCATCGAGAAGCTCGTCCACATCAACCGCGTTTCCAAGACGGTTAAGGGCGGCAAGCGCTTCGGCTTTGCAGCACTGGTCGTCGTGGGCGACGGCAAGGGTCGCGTCGGCTTCGGTCACTCCAAGGCACGCGAAGTGCCTGAGGCGATCACCAAGGCGACTGCCTCGGCCAAGAAGAAGATGATCCGCGTTCCGCTCAAGGAAGGCCGCACGCTTCACCACGACGGTAAGGGCCACTTCGGCGCCGGTCGCGTGAACGTGCGTACCGCTCCGGCCGGTACGGGCATCATCGCCGGTGGTCCGATGCGCGCCGTGTTCGAGAGCCTGGGCGTCCATGACGTCGTGACCAAGTCGGTCGGCACCTCGAACCCGTACAACATGATCCGCGCCACTTTTGACGCTTTGACCACGCAGACTTCGCCGAAGTCGGTGGCGCAGCGTCGCGGCAAGAAGGTCGCTGACCTTCTGGGTCGTGGTGGCGCTTCTGAAGTAGAGGCTGAGGCCTCCGCCGAAGCCATCGTGGAGTAATCGACATGGCGAAGATCAAGATCAAGCAGATCGGCTCGCCGATCCGTCGCCCCGAAAGCCAGAAGAAGATCCTCATCGGTCTTGGCCTGGGCAAGATGCACCGCGTCGTCGAGCGCGAAGACACCGCCGAAGTGCGCGGTGCCATCGCAAAGCTCCCGCACATGGTGGCTATCGTCGACTGAACCTTTACGGGTTGAGTTTACGCTGAATTTGAGAGGCCCCGGCGGAAACGTCGGGGCCTTTCGCTTTTGATGCGCGGATCGCAGGCAATATTGCGCTTTCCCTAGCGGACGACCGTGCTATTTGCGGCGGCCTCATGATGCGCTTTGGACATTCTTTCGGAACGGTGGTGCGCGGTCGCCGGTTTGCAGCTTCGCTGCTGTGCGTCGCGCTCGTGAGCCTTGCCGCGTGCAAGGAAGAACCGGCAGGCAGCGTGATGGTCGAGGGCGAAAGCCTGGCCGCATGCGGCGATCAACGGGCGGACCAGGCGCGGCTGAAGGCCTTGCGCAAGTCCGACGATCGCCTGCGCCGCTTGCTGGCCGCCAGCGAGGCCAATGCCATCACGGAAGCGTACCGCGCGCTCGATGCGGGGGACTTCCGCCTCGCCGCTGCCACCACGGCCGAAGGCATCAATACCGAGGCCTACGGGGTCCAGTGCCGGGTGCTGGGCGGCCTGCAGCCCTGGACCGTGCGGGCGTTGGCGTTCCTGCCACCCGGCGCGGTTCCAACGAGCAATGACCTGGCGAGCGGCGCGACGGGCTTTGGCCGCCGATACAACGCGGTGCTGCTTGCCGACAAGCGCTACCCTTATGCCGACGTCTGCCGCCCGATCGACAAGGCAGGGGCCAAGCCCGAGACCGCACCTGATACCGACGCCGGCGTCGATCAGCCTTACGGCTTCGTGCAACTGGGCACCGCGCGAATGGCCCATGGGTTGGGCGCGGCGGCGCGGCGCGGGTCGGTGTCCGACATCGGCACCCTGATCAGTCGCGACAAGCAGGACGTCAACGCGCCGGACTTGTTCGGCCTGACGCCGTTGGCCTGGGCAATCGCCTATCATCGCTGGCCCGCCGCCCAAGCGCTGCTGCGTGCCAAGGCAAGCCCGATCGGTGCGGCTTGCCAGAGCGCGATCGATCGCGAATCGCCTTTGCAGGTGGCGCGGGTGATGCGGTGGAACGGGGTGATCCGGGCGATGCGGCCGCTGGTGACCGAAGAGCAGTTCGCCAGCTTGCGGCAGAAGCCGCGCTGGCAGGATGCGAGCCTCAACGAGTTCAACCATGCCTTCAGCGAACTCAAGGAGCGCTACGAGGACGAACTGAGCCGCCAGCGTTTCGCCAAGCACGAAATGAACTTCGACGTCGATACCGACGGCGCCATCACCAGTTGCCGGATGGACCCGGGGTCGGAATCGCCGGCGTTCGACAAGGAACTGTGCGGGCTGGCGGTCGAGATCGTCCGCTGGACTCCGGCGCGCGACGCCTTCGGCACCCGCGTGCCCGAGACCGCCAAGCTGGTGGTCGGTTTCGGCGGGGCCAACTGACGGCGCTCTTCGCCAAAATCAGGGCGTGACATCCGCGCTTGCATCCGCTAACGGCGCGCACTTCCTATCAAGCGCGACTAAAGCGAAAGCGAGTGCACACCATGAAACTGAATGACATCCGCGACAACGCCGGTTCACGCCATCGCCGCATGCGCGTTGGCCGTGGCATCGGCTCGGGCAAGGGCAAGACCGCAGGACGTGGCCAGAAGGGCGCCAAGGCGCGTTCGGGCGTTTCCATCGCCGGCTTCGAAGGCGGCCAGATGCCGCTCCACATGCGTCTGCCTAAGCGCGGCTTCAGCAACAAGAAGTTCGCCAAGGACTATGCGATCGTCAACCTGGGCATGGTTCAGTTGGCGATCGAAGCTGGCAAGCTCGACGTGTCGGCGGTTGTCGATCACGCCGCGCTCAAGGCTGCTGGCCTGGCTCGTGGCGGCAAGCACGGCGTGCGCCTGCTCGCCAAGGGTGAGTTGACTTCGAAGGTCGAATTCAACGTCGCTGGTGCTTCCGCCGGTGCCGTCTCGGCAGTCGAGAAGCTTGGCGGTTCGGTGATCCTTCCCGCCAAGGAAGAGGCCGCGGCCTGAGTCCCGGCGCGATAGCACCAGCATTTCGGGAGGGCGGGCGCCAGGCGCTTCGCCCTCTCTTGCTGTTGGCGCTGTAGCTTTAGTGCAACAATCGGGGTACAGCGCCGGACGATAACCCTATTTCGCCGGCGACGGGGCTTTCAGACATTCGCTGAATGGCTATATGCCCAGTTCCTTCCCGGCCAGTTTCCTTCGAGGTTCGACAAGGCAGGCAGTAGCCGCTAAGGGCGAATCCGAAAAAGCGACATTTCGAGGCATTCCGAACGTCATGGCATCCCGCGCCGACAATATCGCCAGCACGATCAGCCTGGCCAACTTCTCCAAGGCCACCGAGCTGAAGAACCGCATCTGGTTCACCATCGGCTCGCTGATCGTGTTCCGGTTCCTCAGCTTCGTGCCGCTTCCGGGCGTCAACGCGACGATCCTGAACCAGCTCTACAGCAAGACGCAGGGTGGCATCCTCGATCTCTTCAACACCTTCTCGGGTGGCTCGCTCTCACGCATGAGCCTGATCGCGCTAGGCGTGATGCCCTACATCACCGCGTCGATCGTGGTGCAGTTGGCTGCCTCGCTCCATCCCGCGCTGGTCGCGTTGAAGAAGGAAGGTGAGGCCGGCCGCAAGAAGCTGAACCAGTACACGCGCTATGGCACCGTTGGCCTGTGTGCGCTGCAGGGTTACTTCCTGGCAGTGAGCCTGGAGGCCTATGGCGCGTCGAACGGCCTGCCCGCCGTCGTCGATCCGGGCATCATGTTCCGCATCGGCGCGGTCGTCAGCCTCGTTGGCGGCACCATGTTCCTGCTGTGGCTGGGCGAACAGATCACCTCGCGCGGGATCGGCAACGGCGTATCGCTCATCATCATGGCCGGCATCGTCGCCCAGATGCCGACTTTCGCCAGCAACGTCGGCCAGGCCTATAGCGCCGGTGATACAGGTTCGGTCCTCATCGTCGCGCTGATCGCGCTGGTGGTGGCGATGATCCTGATGATCTGCTTTGCTGAGCGCGCCCAGCGTCGCCTGCTGATCCAGTATCCCAAGCGCGCCACCCAGCGCGGCATGATGCACGCCGATCGCAGCCACTTGCCGCTCAAGCTCAACACCGCCGGCGTCATCCCGCCGATCTTCGCCAGCTCGCTCCTGCTGCTGCCGCTGACGATTACCCAGTTCGCAGGCAATTCGCTCAACCCGGAATCGACGATGGGCAAGGCCGTGGTCACGCTCAACCAGTACTTGGGTCACGGCAAGCCGCTGTACATGCTGCTCTACGCAGCCGGCATCATCTTCTTCTGCTTCTTCTACACCGCGGTCGTCTTCAATCCGGAAGAGACGGCGGACAATCTGAAGAAGAACGGCGGCTTCATTCCTGGCATTCGTCCGGGCAAGAACACCGCGACATATCTGGACTATGTCCTGACCCGCATCACCGTGGTTGGCGCGGCGTACCTGACCATCGTTTGCACGGTGCCGGAGTACTTCATGTCGATGACCGGCTTGCCGTTGTTGTTCATGGGGGGCACCAGCTTGCTGATCGTCGTCAACGTGACCGTCGATACGATCACGCAGATCCAGTCGCACTTGCTGGCTCACCAGTATGGCGACCTGATCAAGAAGGCGAAGCTGAAAGGACGTGTCCGCTAAGGCCGAGAGGGCTGGGCGGTCCGTTATCGAACGACCGACTATCAAGACAACAAACTACGAGGGGTATGGCGTGAACATCATTCTGCTTGGGCCGCCGGGGGCGGGGAAGGGCACCCAGGCCCAGCGTCTCGTCGAGAAGTTGGGCATGCGCCAGCTTTCGACCGGAGACATGCTGCGTGCAGCGGTCAAGGCGGGTACGCCGACCGGGCTGGCCGCCAAGGCGGTGATGGAACGTGGCGAGCTGGTCTCGGACGAGATCGTTTCGGCACTGATTGGTGACGAACTGGATGCCATGGGTATCGAATCGGGCGCCATTTTCGACGGCTATCCCCGTACCGAGGCGCAGGCGGTTTCGCTCGAAGCGATCCTTGAGGAACGTGGCCGCAAGCTCGACCATGTGATCGAGCTGGACGTGAACGAGAATGCCCTGGTCGATCGCGTTACCGGTCGCTTCACGTGCGCAACGTGCGGTGCGGGTTACCACGACAAGTACCAGCAGCCGCGTGTACCCGGTACTTGCGATAAGTGCGGTGGCACCGAGTTCAAGCGCCGTCCGGACGATAACGCCGAAACCGTGCGCACCCGGATGGCCGAATATCGCGCCAAGACTGCTCCGATCCTGCCGTTCTACGAAGCGCGCGGTATCGTCAGCAAGGTCGACGGCATGGCCGACATGAACCACGTCACCGCTGCCATCGAGGACATTCTGGCAAGCTAGCCCGCAGGCGATCGCTTCGAAGGGGAGGGCTGGCGCTAGCCATCCGGGCGCGATAGGATCGCGGCTTGGGTTTTGGCAGGCAGGTTCTCCCGATGAAGTCCTTCGCATTCGCGCTAGCTCCGTTAGCGGCGCTCACCCTGCTTGCTGCACCAGCCTCGGCTAGAGTCGCGGATTTGACCGACCGGGGCTTTGTGGTGCGGCACGTCGTCAAAGTGCCGGCCACACCGCAAGAGACCTGGGCGGTCCTGGTCAAGCCCTCGGTGTGGTGGGATGCGGCGCATACCTGGTCGCAAGATGCGGCCAATCTCTCGATCGACGCGCGTCCGGGCGGTTGCTTCTGCGAAGTGCTGCCGGGCGCGGATGCCAAGGCCCCGGTGCGTGGCGGGGTCGAGCATATGCGGGTGATCTACGTCGAGAAGCCCCGAGCCCTGCGGATGAGTGGTGCGCTTGGCCCGCTCCAGGCCGATGCCGAGGTCGGCACCCTGACGGTTCAGCTCAAGGCTGACGAAGCCGGGGGTGGCACGCAGATGCTGGTGGAATACGTGATCGGCGGCTATTCGCGGACGCCGTTCGACAAGCTGGCACCGGCGGTGGACGAGATGATCGGCGAACAATTCCAGCGCCTCGCCGCAAAACTGGGCGGCACGTTCTCCGCCGCGTTTCCCGGCCCTGCCGCTGTGCCGGAAGCGGGGCCGCCGGCGGGGCCACCAGCAGAACCGCCGGCGCAGATCACCCCGTTACCGGCGGATGGCGGTGTGTTGCCGCTGGCGGACGAGCCGAAGGACGCAGATGGCAAGAACGTCGGTAGGTAATGGCGATTGGTGACGGCGGGTGGCGCTTAGGGCCGCATCAAGGTTTTTTGACTGTGCGTGCGTATTGCGGTAGGGTCGCTGTATATGCGACGATGGAACCAATACCCCGCTCGGCCTGTGGCCCCGCGGGTAGCCGTGTTTACGCCTCGCGGGGCGTTGACACTGGCAGCGAATCGTTCTAAGCGCGCCATTCACTCGACAATAACGGTAGTCCGGAAAGGGCCGCGTGCATTTGCACACGTTTCCACTAACCGGGCTTTTGCCGTTTAACCGGTCGGGTGATCAGCGTTGAGATGGGGGCTGCGACTAGCGTCCCTGTGGAGCAGGAGATTTAAGTGGCTCGTATTGCCGGGGTAAATATCCCCACCAACAAGCGCGTAATCATCGCGTTGACGTATATCCATGGCATTGGTCGTACCAAGGCTCTCGAAATCGCCGACAAGCTCGGGATCGATCACAGCCGCCGCGTGCAGGATCTCTCGGACGCCGAAGTGCTCCAGATCCGCGAAACCATCGACGCCGACCATATGGTCGAGGGTGACCTTCGTCGCGACACCGCGATGAACATCAAGCGTCTGATGGACCTCGCATGCTACCGTGGCCTGCGCCACCGCAAGGGCCTTCCGGTCCGCGGTCAGCGCACGCACACCAACGCGCGTACCCGCAAGGGTAAGGCCAAGCCGATCGCCGGCAAGAAGAAGTAAGCTGGGCGGAGCGGTCCTCGCTCCCCGGTTTCCCGCAGCGATTCATCGACAGGATATACGATCATGGCACGCGAACCACAGCGCGTTAAGCGCCGCGAGCGCAAGAACATCACCAGCGGCATCGCTCACGTCAATGCCAGCTTCAACAACACCATGGTGACCATCACCGACGCCCAGGGCAATGCGATTAGCTGGTCCTCGGCAGGCGCGATGGGCTTCAAGGGTAGCCGTAAGTCGACCCCGTATGCTGCCCAGGTGGCCGCAGACGATGCCGGCAAGAAGGCAGCCGAGCACGGCGTCCGCACCCTCGAAGTCGAGGTCAAGGGCCCTGGTTCGGGTCGTGAAAGCGCCCTGCGCGCTCTCGCGGCAGTCGGCTTCACCATCACCTCGATCCGCGACGTGACCCCGATCCCGCACAATGGCGTCCGCCCCTCCAAGCGTCGCCGCGTCTGATCGAGCTACTGCGGGCGGCTGACCGGTCGTCGCCCACTATTCGGAACCTTCGGAGCCTCTCCACCAGGCTTTCGGAAGTAACCGCCATCACTCCCAGGGGAAGTCCATGACTGTCAACATCAAGAACTGGCAGGAACTCAAGAAGCCGAACGGCCTTGAGATCAAGCCGGGACCCGACCCCAAATTGAAGGTGACGTTCGTCGCCGAACCCCTTGAGCGCGGCTTCGGCCTGACGCTGGGTAACGCGCTTCGTCGCGTGCTGCTGTCTTCTCTGCAAGGCGCGGCGATTACCTCGATCAAGATCGAGAACGTGCTCCACGAATTCTCGTCGCTCGCCGGCGTTCGCGAAGACGTGACGGACATGGTTCTGAACGTCAAGCAGATCGCACTGCGCATGCAGGGCGAAGGGCCGAAGCGCCTTCAGCTCTCGGCGACTGGTCCGGCTGAGGTCAAAGCGGGCGACATCGCCGTCAGCGGCGACATCGAGGTGATGAACAAGAACCTCGTGATCTGCCACCTCGACGAGGGCGCCACGCTCAACATGGAACTGACCGCCGACACCGGCAAGGGCTACGTCCCTGCCGTGTCCAACCGGCCGATTGACGCGCCGATCGGGCTTATCCCGGTTGACTCGCTCTATTCGCCGGTCCGCCAGGTCAGCTACAAGGTCGAGAACGCTCGTATCGGCCAGGAGCTCGACTACGACAAGCTGAGCCTGACGGTCGAGACCGACGGCACCGTGTCCCCCGAAGATGCCGTGGCGTACGCCAGCCGCATTCTTCAGGACCAGCTCGCGCTGTTCGTCCACTTCGAGGACATCGCTCCGGTCGGCGCTTCGCCGATGATCGGAATGGCCTCTGGCGGTTCGACCGCTTCGGACGAGGGCGACACCAACCAGCTCAACCGCTACCTTCTCAAGAAGGTGGACGAGTTGGAACTGTCGGTGCGTTCGGCCAACTGCCTCAAGAACGACAACATCATCTACATCGGCGATCTGGTTCAGAAGACCGAAGCCGAGATGCTGCGCACGCCGAACTTCGGCCGCAAGTCGCTCAACGAGATCAAGGAAGTTCTCTCCTCTATGGGTCTGCGCCTCGGCATGGACATCCCGGGCTGGCCGCCTGAGAACATCGAAGAGATGGCCAAGAAGCTCGAGCAAGAACTTCTGGGCTAAACCCCATCACGCCGTCCCGGCGAAAGTCGGGACGGCGATGGTTTAAGGGCAAGGCAGTCCCCCTCAAGCGGCTGCCAGGATCGGGCTACCTGACACGGGCCCCCTACGAACGGAGTAACGAATATGCGTCATAGACATGGTCAGCGCAAACTGCAGCGCGCCTCGGCTCACCGTACTGCGCTGCTGCGCAACCTGGCAGCCTCGCTCCTCAAGCACGAGCAGATCCAGACCACGGTTTCAAAGGCCAAGGAACTGCGCCCTTACGTCGAAAAGCTCATCACGCTCGCCAAGCACGGCGGCCTGTCGAACCGTCGTCTGGCCCACGCGCGCCTGATGGACGAGACGCAGGAAAAGAAGCTGTTCGAAGTTCTGGCTGAGCGCTACGCTGGTCGCAACGGTGGCTACACCCGCATCATCAAGGCCGGCATCCGCGCTTCGGACGCCGCCCCGATCGCGATCATCGAGCTGGTCGACCGCGACACCGACGCCAAGGGCCAGGATTCAGGTCCGGTCAACAACGAAGCCGAGGAATACGCCGAGGCCTGAGCCTCGACGCTTCCTGACGGAACACCAAAGCGGTCGCGAACTTCGGTTCGCGGCCGCTTTTGCTTGCGCGTCGGCTTTGATAAGCTCGGCATGAGCGGCGTTATGGGGAGCCAGGCAATGCCGAGCCTATAATCGCGACTGGATGACGGTTGGAGCCACGTCACCGACAGCCCCATGTCACCGACAGCCCATTGTGCCCTGGATCATGAATGTACGCGGGCCATCAGGTACATTAGCAAGAGTAACACGCCGATCGTTATGGCCACGAGCATGGCTAGTGGGAACAGTAAGCCGGCGCTGTTGTCGTGGCGCCACGACAACATCAGAAATGACGTGACCACCCCGAAGGCAAGGCCTCTCGGGCCGAAAACCAGGCTCAAGGTGATCGTGATTGTAACTGCCAGCGCGATTGAAGCCCAAATGCGACTAATTGGTTTTCTGGCATCCATGTCCCAATTAATCTCATGGGATGGCTGGAGCCGCAACGCCCGGATGTGTTTTCCCTAAGAGCCTGTTACAATCGAACCGATAAAAACACGATCCCATGGAGAGGACGCCAGCAATGCATTGCCTCTGGGGGCTTAGGGCACGCTTGTCGCCGGCGGTCTCGCTGGCGCTGTGTTTGGCCTTGTCGATCGTAGGCGCCACGCCCATCTTCGCTCAATCCATGCCCGACATCACATATCCCGATACTCGCCGCGATCCGCTCGTCGAAACCTTGTTTGGGGAGCCCGTCGCCGATCCTTACCGCTGGCTCGAAGCCGACGTTCGCCACGCGCTCGAAGTGGCGGACTGGGTGGCGCGGGAAAATGGGCTGACCGAAAGCTACCTCGAAGGCCTGCCCGAGCGGGCGCCGTTCGCGCGCCGCATCCGCGCTTTCATGGACTACGAACGCTTCGGCCTGCCGGTGAAGGCCGGCGGTCGTTACTTCTACACCCGCAACAGTGGTTTGCAGAACCAGGCGCAATTGTTCGTGCGCCAGGGGCTTTCGGGCGAGTCGAGACTGCTCCTCGATCCCAATGCCTGGGCCAAGGATGGCGCCACCGCGCTCGACAGTTGGGAGCCCTCCGACGAGGGCCGCTATCTGCTGTACAGCGTGCAGGACGGCGGCAGCGACTGGCGGGTGCTGCGCGTGCTCGACGTGAAGACGGGCGAGCCGCTGGCCGACGAGATTCGCTGGGCCAAGTTCACGGGCCTTGCCTGGGTGGGGGAGCAAGGCTTCCTCTATTCGCGCTTCCCTGCGCCAGACGAAAATGCCGCCTTCCAGGGGCGCAACTATAACCAGGCGGTCTATTTCCACCGCCTCGGCACGGCGCAGGACACCGACGAGCTGGTCTATGCGACGCCCGACCACCCGGACTACGGCCACACCGCGCAAGTGACCCACGATGGCCGCCTGGCGCTCATCACCAGCCACGTCGGCACCGATGCCCGCTACGAAGTGCGGGTGATCGACCTGGCGCAGCGCAAGCGCGATGGCTGGAAGGTGACGCCGCTGGTCACCGGCTTCACCGACGACTGGAAGCTGGTCGAGGGGAGCGGGCGCAAGCTGTGGTATGTCACCAACTGGCAAGCGCCGCGCTATCGCCTGGTGTCGATCGACCTGGGCTCGCCTCAGCCGGCGTGGACGCAACTCGTCGCCGAGCGTAGCGACATCCTGGAGCGCGCCGGGATCATCGGCGATCAGATTGTGCTCAACTACATGCGCGATGCCGCCAGCCATGCCGAGATTATCGCGCTGGACGGCCGACCGGGGCGCGCGCTGACGCTGAACGGCATCGGCACTGCCTCGGGCTTTCGCGGGCGGCCCGGTGATGCCGAAACGTTCTATGCCTTCACCAGCTTCAATTGCCCGGCCTCGATCTATCGCCTCGATCTAGTGAGCGGCGCCACTACCCCGTTCGCCACGCCCAAGATCTGCTTCGATCCCGGCGCGTATCAGGTCGAGCAGCGCTTCTTCACCTCGAAGGACGGAACGCGGGTGCCGATGTTCATCGTGCGCAGCCGCGCGGTGGCCAAGGCAGGCAAGCCGGTGCCGACGCTACTGTATGGCTATGGCGGCTTCGACGTGTCGCTGACGCCAGGCTTCTCCGCCACCCGCATGGCCTGGCTGGAGGCGGGCGGCGCCTTTGCCCTCGCCAACTTGCGCGGCGGCGGCGAGTACGGGCGCGAATGGCACGATGCCGGGCGCGGGGCGAACAAGCAGAACGTGTTCGACGATTTCATTGCGGCAGGTGAATTCCTGATCGACCAAGGCATCGCCAAGCGCGACGGCCTGGCGATCCAGGGCGGCTCCAACGGCGGGCTGCTGGTGGGGGCGGTGGTCAACCAGCGACCGGACTTGTTCGCTGCCGCCGTGGCGCAAGTGGGCGTCATGGACATGCTGCGCTTCGATCGCTTCACCGCCGGGCGCTATTGGGTGGACGATTACGGCCATCCCGATCGCGAAGCCGACTTCAAAGTGCTGCGCGGCTATTCGCCCTACCACAACATCCGCGACGGCAGCGCCTATCCCGCGATCCTCGTCACCACGGCGGACACCGACGACCGCGTAGTGCCGGGCCATTCCTTCAAGTATGCCGCCGCGCTCCAGCACGCGGACTTGGGTGCCAAGCCGCGCCTCATCCGCATCGAGACGCGCGCCGGCCATGGCTCGGGCAAGCCGACCGACAAAGCGATCGAGGAAGGAGCGGATATCCTGGCGTTCGTGGCGCGCTGGACCGGGCTTTCGTTGCCGGGATTGTCGCTGGGCGGCGAAACTGTCGCGGCGGCGGCAACGACGGAACCGGCCACCCCCTAGGCCGGTTCAGCATGACGAAAGCCCCTTACGCTTAGCGCTTCGTTCGGCGGGCGCTTAGCCGGCATTGTGGAGATCGTGCTGCGATGACTATCTTTTACTCGCGTGGCGTGACCTCGCTCGCCGCTATCGTCCTGGCAGCGACGAGCGCTGCTCCGGCTTTCGCACAAAGCACGAGCTATCCAGGCGGCCCCGAGGCGGGGCGTGACTATAGCGCCGAGCACGATGATCGCCCGGTCTATCAGGAGCCCGCGCAGAGCCAGTCGAGCGAAGGATCGCAGGACGAGCAGCAATCCGAGAGCGAAGGGCAGTACGACCAGCGCTCCTACGATCAGGACTATCAAAACCCGCCGCGCCGGCGTGACAGCTTTGATGAGGCGGTTGACATCTGCGAGGATGAACTGACGCAGGGCGGCAAGCGCATCGGCTCCGTCGATGACGTGCGCCGCATGGGCGGACGCTTCAGCGTCGCCGGCAAGCTCGACGATGGGCGGGGGTATGCCTGCAGCGTCGACGATGAGGGGCATATCCGCTCGGTGGCGGTGGACGGTCGCGTGATGCTCTGAAGCTATTCCTCGCCGCGATGTGCGGGGAGGCCGAGGGACCAGTGGATCGCGGCCCCGCGCAAGGTGAAGCCGCCACTTGCCGCCAGGGCCCATGCCAACGGCGCCGACAGTCCTAAAGCAATGCCAGCGGCGGCCAGGCCGGCAGAGAGCGCTGCGGCGGTCACGTAAAGCTCCGGTCTCATCAGGATCGAGGGGCGCCCCGCCAGCACGTCGCGCACGATGCCGCCGACGCAGCCGGTGATGACGCCCATCATCACCGCCGGGGCGACCGGCACCCCCCAGGCCAGCGCCTTGATCGTGCCCAGCACCGAATAGACCGCCAAGCCTACCGCGTCCGCCCATTCCAACAACTGGCCCTGCCACCAGCGTATCGGGGTGAACCACGCCAGCAACGCCACCCCCAGACATACCGGCGCGACGAAGCGGTCATGCACCCAGAACACCGGCGCCCCGATCAGTAAGTCGCGCGTGGTGCCGCCGCCTACGCCGGTCACCAGCGCGAAGAACGCCATCGTTACGAACGTCTGCCGCAAACGCGCTGCGACCATGGCTCCGCTGAGCGCGAATACGGCAATGCCGACGAGGTCCAGCGCGGGCGGCAGGGAGGGGACGGGCGGTATCATCGCCTCTCAATAGAGCGACGCCGCGCAATTGGCACCTTATGAGCGCTACTTATCGACGGCGATCGAGGCCGTTCCTTCCGCCCAGACCGGCAGGTAAAGGCCCTGGCCGGCGGCCTTGATCCGCCCGGTGCGGCTGTTGGTCAATTGCGCGCGGATAACGAGTTGGCCCTCGCGCTTTTCCTCGATGGCGCGGCCAATCTTGCCGAGCAGCTTATCGTAGTCCTTCTGGAAATTCTGGGCGAGGGCGGCGGCGATCACCGGGCCGACGCCGCCAGCATTGACGAGGCGCAGCGCCAAATCGCCGCCGGTCATGTCGGTAGTGCCGCTGACCTCGAAGTTGTCGAAGCCGACGCGGCGGGAATTGTCGGCATTGGTGGGAACGCCGGTCATCCACACCGTGCCCTTGGTCGGCCCGATCCGTCCGGCGTCATCGCGCGCGGTGAAGTTGACGCCCACGGCGATGCGTCCACCAGTGGTGCCGTAGATCGTTGCGCCATGGAATTGCGCCCGCACCGGGCCGACGCCGGGCACCTCGAACGGGCGTGCGGAACGCTTGACAAGTGCGCGCATCAGCACTGGCTCCAGCACCTTGTAGTCGGCGACGACCGGGATGAAGAACGACAGCTTGCCGGCCTGCGTCGCCAGCGGCTTGAGCGGCGGCAGCGGCGAGGGCTTGGGATCGGCCGGGCGAATGCCGACAAAGCTTTCGGTCGTCGCACGCAGGCCCAGGCGCAGGACCATGCTCTTGCCGTTCAGCTCGTACCCGCCGTACTGCAATTCGGTGGGCGTCACCCGCATCCACACCGGCGGGTTGTCGCGGTTGAGCGAGAGGGTGGTGAACGAGGCATTCCAGGCTCTTTCAACCTGGCGCCGGACCTGCAACTTGCCGAGCTGGCCGGGGAGCTCACGTTCCAGCTTGGCGATCACGGGGGCAAGTTTTTGTTCGGCTTGTTCGGTGAAGTCGATCCGCTGGCCCAGGAACTCCATATGCGGCGTGTTGGTCCAATCGTAGTGGATCTTCACCGTGCCGCGCGGACTCCAGTCCGGGTTGAGATCGATGTGGATCACCGCGCGGGCGGTGGCATCTGCCGTTGCCGTCTCGCGCTTGAGTAGGCCGCCGATATCGTCGGCGTGGACGACCGCGTGAAGTGGCATCGTCAGGATGATGTCCTTACCCTTGCCGGCGAATTCCATCGGCCCGCGCGTGACTTCGCCGACGATGCTGCACTTGAGCGCCGGCGTCTTCACCTTGGCGATGCCCAGGTCCACTTGCTTGGCCGCCACGCAAGTCTGGTCGGGCTTGTCGATCGTCCACAAGGTGCGCGGCACCTGGCGATCCAGCGCCGCGGCCAGTTCGGTCAAGTCGGCGCGAACCGGCACCGTGACCAGCGAGGGCTGCGGCGCGATCTTGAACGCATCATGCGCGCGCGGCGGGGCGCCTTGGTTCGTCTGGCGGTTGCAGCCGGCCAACATGACGGTGGCGGCAAGGGCGGAGACCAGAAGGGCGCGGGGCATGGATCGCATGTGTGCAGAAAAACACAAAGCGTTGCGCGGTTCCCTGGCGGCCTTGTTTGGGAAACTCGCAACCGCGCTATCGACCTCTCCTGTCCGGTCCGCCCCTTTCCTTCGTCATTGCGAGCGCAGCGAAGCAATCCAGGGCGGTCTACTCAACCCTGGATTGCTTCGCTGCGCTCGCAATGACGAGGAGGAATGCCAAAGGGCCGTGTTCTACCTAGAAAGATCGGGCCATTTAGATGGTTACGCTCACAGTCGAAGGATCAGGGAGCATCGCAGTACATCTGACCGCTACGGACCAGGTAGGCTTGCACCGGCAAAGCCAGCAGCGAAAGAACAATCAACGCTGTGTAGATCGGCCTGCCTTGGGGCCAGAACAGCGAGACGAGCCCAAAAATGATAAGTCCGAAATAGAGAAAATGGACGTAACCCAAAGTTCTGAAAGGTTCGGAATGGGACGCGGCGCAGATCACTGAGAGCTGCGGTAACGCCTCAAAGCTCAAACACAGCAGCAAGACTTGAAGTATCATGAAGCCGATAGTGACAAGGAGCCAGAGAGGGGGGCGGACGAAACGGTACATGATGCCTCGTAGCTATTGCCGAGCGAACATAGCTTAACAAAAAAAGCCGGCGCTTTCACGCCGGCTTTTTCGTTCGTTCGGTCAGTCCGATCAGATGTGGATCGGTTTGCCGGTGACGGCCATTGCCGCTTCCTTGATCGCCTCGGAGTGCGTCGGGTGGGCGTGGCAGGTGTAGGCGATGTCTTCGCTGGTGGCGCCGAATTCCATGGCCTGGGTCGCCTGGGCGATCATCGTGCCGGCGACCGAGGCGATGCACCACACGCCAAGCACGCGGTCGGTTTCGGCATCGGCGATGATCTTCACGAAGCCGTCGGGCTCGTGGTTGGTCTTGGCGCGCGAGTTGGCGAGCATCGGGAACTTGCCGACCTTCACCGCGCCGCGCTCCTTGGCGGCTTCCTCAGTCAGACCAACGCCAGCGAATTCGGGCTGGGTGTAGACGACGCCGGGGATGAGGTCGTGGTTTACGATGCCGGTCAGGCCGGCGATGTTCTCGGCCACCGCAATGCCTTCGTCCTCGGCCTTGTGCGCGAGCATCGGGCCGGGGATGCAGTCACCGATCGCCCACACGCCGGCGACCTTGGTGCCGAATTCGTGGTCGGTTTCGATCTGCCCGCGCTGGTTGAGTTCCAGGCCGATCTTGTCGAGGCCGAGGCCTTCGGTGTTGGGGCGGCGGCCGATCGAGACGAGCACGACGTCGGCTTCCAGCACTTCGGGCTCACCGCCCTTGGACGGCTCGACAGTGACCTTGGCGGTCTTGCCCTCGACCGTAACGCCGGTCACCTTGGTGCCCAGCTTGAGGACCATGCCCTGCTTCTTGAAGATCTTGGCGGCTTCGCGGCGCACATCGCCGTCCATGCCGGGCAGCAACTGATCGAGGAATTCCACGACCGTGACTTCGGCGCCGAGGCGACGCCATACCGATCCCAGTTCCAGGCCGATCACGCCGCCACCGATGACGATCATCTTCTTGGGAACGGTGGCCAGTTCCAGCGCGCCGGTGCTATCGACCACGACGCCGCCGTCATTGTCGATTGCGACGCCCGGAAGCGGGGTGACCGACGAGCCGGTGGCGATGACGATGTTCTTGGCAGTGACGGTCTTGCCGGCCACTTCGACGCTGTGCGCGTCCTTGAACTGCGCATAGCCCTTGAGCCATTCGACCTTGTTCTTCTTGAACAGGAACTCGATGCCGCCGGTCAGGCCCTTGACGGCGTCCTTGCGCTGGCCATGCATGGTGTCGAGATCAAGCTCGGGGTTCACCTTGATGCCCATCGAGGCCATCATGCCGCCCTTGGCCGCATCGAAGTATTCCGAGGCGTGGAGCAAGGCCTTGGAGGGAATGCAGCCCACGTTGAGGCAAGTGCCGCCCAGCGTTTCGCGCCCTTCGGCGCAAGCGGTCTTGAGGCCCAGTTGTGCAGCGCGGATCGCCGCGACGTAACCGCCGGGACCGGAACCGATGACAAGGACGTCGTAGTCGTATTCAGCCATTTTTCTTTTCTCCGTCATCCCGGTTCCGGGATCGCGAGCCGCCGTGATGCAGCGCCCGCCGGCCAGCGGTCCCGCGCCTAACCCGGGACGACACCAGCCTTAAAGGTCGATCAGCAGACGAGTGGGATCTTCGATCGCTTCCTTGATGGTCTTGAGCGCAGTCACTGCCTCGCGGCCATCAATGATACGGTGATCGTACGACAATGCGATGTACATCATCGGACGGATCACGATCTCGCCGTTGCGGACCACCGGGCGGTCCTCGATGCGGTGAAGGCCCAGCACGGCGGACTGCGGCGGGTTGATGATCGGGGTCGACATCAGGCCGCCGAAGACGCCACCGTTCGAGATGGTGAAGGTGCCGCCGGCCATGTCGGCCATGGTCAGCGTGCCTTCCTTGGCCTTCTTGCCGAAGCCGGCGATCGCCTGCTCGATGCCGGCGAAGCCCAGCTTGTCGCAGTCCTTGACGACCGGGACGACGAGACCGTTGGGGGCCGAAACCGCGATCGAGATGTCCACGTAGTCGTGGTAGAGGATCTCGTCGCCGTCGATCTGGGCGTTGACCGCAGGGATGTCCTTGAGTGCCAGGACCGAAGCCTTGGCGAAGAACGACATGAAGCCCAGCTTGATGCCGTGCTTCTTCTGGAAGATGTCCTTGTACTTATCGCGTGCGGCGATGACGGCGGACATGTCGACGTCGTTGAAGGTGGTGAGCAGCGCCGCGTTGTCCTGCGCGCTCTTGAGCCGCTTGGCGATCGTCTGGCGCAGGCGCGTCATCTTCACGCGCTCTTGGTTGCGGCCCGATGCAGGCGCGGCAGCCGGAGCAGCCGGCGAAGCAGGTGCTGCGGCGGGCTTGTTCTTGGCCGCTTCGACCACATCGTCCTTGGTGATGCGGCCGTCCTTGCCGGTGCCCTTGATGGTCGCGGGATCGATCCCGTATTCCAGGACCGCGCGGCGCACAGCGGGGGAAAGCACCGACGGACCGCCGGCGGTGTCATCGGTAGCCGCGGCAGCAGGTGCCGGGGCTGGAGCGGGGGCAGTAGCCGCAGCCGGTGCAGGCGCGGCAGCCGGGGCTGCAGCGGGAGCAGGGGCAGGGGCAGCGCCCGAACCAGCCTCGATCGTGGCGATCAGCGCGCCGACGACGACGGTGTCGCCTTCCTTGGCGATTTGCTGACCCATGACGCCGGCATGCGGCGCCATCACGTCGATCGCGACTTTGTCGGTTTCGAGGCTGACAATGGGCTCGTCGGCGGCAACCGCTTCACCTGGCTGCTTCAGCCACTGGCCGATGGTGGCCTCGGAGACGGACTCGCCGAGCGTGGGGACCTTGACTTCGGTGGACATGATTTATCTCAAGCCTTCTGCTTGCGGCGGAGTTCTGAACGGACGGAGAGGCCGAGCGCATCGGCGACCAGAGCCGCCTGCTCGGCGGTGTGGCGCTTGGCGAGGCCCGTAGCCGGAGAGGCCGAGGCATTGCGACCGGCATAGCGAGGACGCGGCGCCGCGATGCCGGCCTCCTTGGCGGCGTCTTCGATCAACGGATCGACGAAGAACCAAGAACCGTTGTTCTTGGGCTCTTCCTGGCACCACACGATCTCTTCCAGGTTGGGCATACGCGACAAGCGCTGGGTCAGCGGCTCGCCGGGGAAGGGATAGAGCTGCTCCAGACGGATGATCTGCACATCTTCGATGCCTGCGGCGTCGCGGGCTTCGAGGATATCGTAGAACACCTTGCCCGAGCATAGGATCACGCGCTTGGTGTCCTGATCCGCCGCCGGGGTGGGGTCGGACAGGATGCGGCGGAAGTGGCCCTCGGTGGTGAAGTCGGACGCCTTGCTCTTGGCCAGCGGGTGGCGCAGCAGCGACTTTGGCGTCATGATGATCAGCGGCTTGCGGAACGAGCGGTGCATCTGCCGGCGCAGCACGTGGAAGTAGTTGGCCGGGCTGGTGATGTTGCACACCTGGATGTTGTCCTGCGCACAAAGCTGCAGGTAGCGTTCCAGGCGAGCCGACGAGTGCTCCGGTCCCTGGCCTTCGTAGCCATGGGGCAACAGCAGCACGAGGCCGTTGGCGCGCAGCCATTTCGATTCCGACGAGGCGATGTACTGATCGATGATGATCTGCGCACCGTTGGCGAAATCGCCGAACTGCGCTTCCCACAGCACCAGCGTCTTGGGATCGGCGCTGGCGTAGCCGTATTCGAAGCCCAGCACGCCATATTCCGAAAGCGTCGAGTCCAACACTTCGAAGTTGCCGTGCGGCAGGGTCGAAAGCGGGACGTACTTGTTCTCGGTGCCTTGGTCGGTCCAGACGGCGTGACGCTGGCTGAAAGTGCCGCGTCCGCAATCCTGGCCGGACAGACGCACGCCATAGCCTTCGGTGACGAGGCTGCCGAAGGCGAGCGCCTCCGCCGTGGCCCAGTCAAAGCCGTCGCCGGCCTTGAACATCTCTTCCTTGGCGGCGAGGACGCGCGAGAGCGTCTTGTGGACCGTCAAGCCCTCGGGCACCGTCGTCAGCGTGCGGCCCAAGCTCTCGAACAGCTTGTTCTCGATCCCGGTCGCCACGTTGCGACGCGCGCTTTCCTGGTCGGCAGGCTTGTGGAAGCCGCTCCATCGACCGCCGAACCAGTCGGCCTGGTTGGCCTTGTAGGTCTTGGCGGCCTCGAACTGCTCTTCCAGATGCGCAGTGAACGCAGCCTCGGTGGTGGGCAGGAAGCTGTCGTCGATCACGCCTTCCTTCTTCAGGCGCTCGGCATAGATCGTGCTGACCGGCGGGTGCTGGCGGATCTTGGCGTACATCAGCGGCTGCGTGAAACCAGGCTCGTCGCCCTCGTTGTGGCCGAAGCGGCGATAGCACCACATGTCGATCACGATGTCGCGGCCGAAAGTCTGGCGATAATCGATCGCCAGCTTGCAAGCGAAGGTCACCGCTGCCGGATCATCACCGTTGACGTGCAGGATCGGCGCCTGGACGCCCTTGGCGACGTCGGACGGATACGGCGAGTTGCGCGCGAACTGCGGGCTCGTCGTGAAGCCGATCTGGTTGTTGATGATGAAGTGGACGCAGCCGCCGGTGTTGTAGCCCTTGACGCCCGAGAGGCCGAAGCACTCCCAGATGATGCCCTGGCCGGCAAACGCAGCGTCGCCGTGGATCAGTACGGGCAGCACTTCCTTGTGCTTGGCACCAGGGCCGACATCGTCGCCGATGTCGTCGTTAAGCACCTGATAGGCGCGCACTTTGCCCAGCACCACCGGATCGACGGTTTCGAGGTGCGAAGGGTTGGGCATCAGGCTCATGTGGACCTTGATGCCGTCGAACTCACGGTCGGCGGACGTACCCAGGTGGTACTTCACGTCGCCCGATCCGCCCACGTCTTCCGGGTTGGCGGTGCCGCCCGAGAATTCGTGGAAGATGACCTTGTAGGGCTTGGCCAGCACGTTGGCGAGGACGTTCAGGCGGCCACGGTGGGCCATGCCATAGACGATTTCCTTGACGCCGAGCGAACCGCCATACTTGATGACGGCTTCGAGCGCGGGGATCATGGATTCGCCGCCGTCCAGGCCGAAGCGCTTGGTGCCGACGTACTTCTTGCCCAGGAACTTCTCGTACTGTTCGCCGCGCACGACAGCCTGAAGGATCGCCTTCTTGCCCTCGGGGGTGAACTCGATTTCCTTGTTGGCGCCTTCCATCCGCTCCTGCAGGAACTTGCGCTCCTCCAGGTCGGAGATGTGCATGTATTCCAGGCCGACCTTGCCGCAGTAGTTGGCGCGCAGGATCTGTACGATTTCGCGCACGGTCGCCCATTCCAGGCCCAGCTCGCCGCCGACATAGACCTTGCGGTCCAGCGCGGCGCCGGTGAAACCATGGTATTCAGGCGTGAGGTCTGCGGGCTGCTTGCGGTTGTTGAGGCCCAGCGGATCGAGATCGGCGGCGAGGTGGCCGCGCACACGGTAGGTGCGGATCAGGTTCATGACGCGGAAGGCATCCGCCGCCGCTTCGTCGATGCGGGCCTGATCGACCTTGCCGCCGCCGGGCGCGCTCTTGGCGGCCTTTTCGACTTGAGCCTTGAGGGCGGTGGGATCGAGCCCCTGGGTCCAGTCATCCTCGAACTCGGCGCCGACCAGCGGCCAGTTGCCGCGCTTCCAGGTCGGTCCCGCCTGCGGCTCTTCGGAAGCCATGTCGGGGGTAAAGTCTAAATTCTCGTTGCCCATCGGAACGCACCTTTCCGTCGGATGCATATTTCCGACGCCATCAAGCACTCAAAAATAAGCCAGGCGCATGATCCCAGGAGAGGGGCGGATGGCAGTCGGTATAAGAACGACGCGTTTAGCGCGCTCGTTTGTGTATCGTTACTGAAGACGCGCCCCCCGGAAATATTCCGAAAAGCGCGTCTTCCATATAGGATCAGGCGAGTTCTTTGAGAACCTCGACCAGGGTTTCGCCCAGCAGCGACGGCGAGGGGGAGACGCGGATGCCCGCTTCTTCCATCGCCGCGATCTTGTCTTCGGCGCCGCCCTGGCCGCCCGAGACGATCGCGCCGGCGTGGCCCATGCGGCGGCCCGGAGGCGCCGTGCGGCCTGCGATAAAGCCGGCCATCGGCTTCTTGCGACCGCGCTTGGCTTCGTCCTTGAGGAACTGCGCCGCTTCTTCTTCGGCGCTGCCGCCGATTTCGCCGATCATGATGATCGACTTGGTCTCGTCGTCGGCCAGGAACAGTTCCAGCACGTCGATGAAGTTGGTGCCGTTGACCGGATCGCCGCCGATGCCGACCGCAGTGGTCTGGCCGAGGCCGGCGTTGGTGGTCTGGAACACCGCTTCATACGTCAGCGTGCCCGAGCGCGAGACGACGCCGACCGAACCCTTCGAGAAGATCGAGCCAGGCATGATGCCGATCTTGCATTCGCCGGGCGTCAGCAGGCCGGGGCAGTTCGGGCCGATCAGCCGCGACTTGGAGCCCGACAGCGCGCGCTTGACGCGGACCATGTCGAGCACCGGGATGCCTTCGGTGATGCACACGATCAGCTCGATCTGCGCGTCGATCGCTTCCAGGATCGAATCGGCGGCGAACGGCGGCGGCACGTAGATGCACGATGCAGTCGCGCCGGTCGCAGCTTTCGCCTCGGCGACGGTGTTGAAGTTGGGCAGGCCGATGTGGGTCGTGCCGCCCTTGCCGGGGGTGACGCCGCCAACCATCTGCGTGCCATACGCGAGCGCTTGCTCGGTGTGGAAGGTGCCGGTGGCACCCGTCATCCCCTGGGTGATGACCTTGGTGTTCTTGTCAATGAGGATCGACATCGATTCCTGCCCTTAATCGGTGTCCCAGCCGAAGCTGGAACTCAGTTACAAAATCGACTTGAACAGGTCGTCCCAGTCGGGGTTTATTTCTTCGATGACGCGCAGTTTCCAGGCGCGCCGCCATTCTTTCATTTGCTTCTCACGGCGGATGGCATCTTCAACGCGATCGAACACGGCATACCAGACCAGCGTCTTGCAACCGTATTGCTTCGTGAAACCGTCGAACGTGCCTTCCTTGTGCTGCCATACCCTGGCTTTCAGATCGCTGGTCACGCCGATGTAGAGCGTTCCGTTGCGTTTGCTGGCCATGATGTAGACGGCGCCGTGTTTCTCCAAATCTTGCGTCCCCCGGTTTCGTCACCCCGGCGAAGGCCGGGGCCCAGTTCAATCAATAACGTCGCTTCGCGGCATTTTCGTTAACTGGGTCCCGGCCTGCGCCGGGATGACGGGGGATGTTGATTAAATGTCGTTAAGCCAGCGAGCCGTCGATCGCCTTGCAGGCGACCAGCAGTTCCTTGACCGCATCGACCGAGACCTGGAAGTTGGACTTGGCGTCGCCTTCCAGTTCGATCTCGACGACCTTCTCGATGCCGCCGGCACCGATCAGCGCGGGCACGCCGACGTAGAGGCCGTCAACGCCATACTGGCCATCGACATAGGCCGCGACGGGCAGGATGCGCTTCTGGTCGTTGAGGTAGGCTTCGGCCATCGCGATCGCCGAGGCGGCGGGGGCATAGAAGGCCGAGCCGGTCTTGAGCAGGCCGACGATCTCGCCGCCGCCCGAACGGGTGCGCTGGACGATCGCGTCGATCTTTTCCTGGGTGGTGAGGCCCATCTTGATGAGATCGGGAACGGGGATGCCGTTGACGGTCGAGTACTGGACGACCGGAACCATGGTGTCGCCGTGGCCGCCGAGCACGAAGGTGTTCACGTCGCGCACCGAAACGCCGAATTCCCAGGCGAGGAAGGTGCTGAAGCGTGCCGAATCGAGCACGCCGGCCATGCCGACGACCTTGTTCGCGGGCAGGCCCGAGAATTCGCGCAGCGCCCAGACCATCGCGTCGAGCGGGTTGGTGATGCAGATCACGAACGCGTCAGGCGCGTACTGCTTGAGGCCTTCGCCCACGGCCTTCATGACCTTGAGGTTGATGCCCAGCAAGTCGTCGCGGCTCATGCCGGTCTTGCGGGGGACGCCGGCAGTGACGATGACGACGTCAGCGCCTGCGATATCGGCATAGTCGTTGGTGCCGGTGATCTTGGCGTCGAAGCCTTCGACGGGGCCGCACTGTGCAAGGTCGAGTGCCTTGCCCTGGGGGATGCCCTCGGCGATGTCGAACAGGACGATATCGCCCAGTTCCTTTTGCGCAGCGAGGTGGGCGAGCGTGCCGCCGATGTTGCCTGCGCCAATGAGGGCAATCTTCTTACGAGCCATTCCGTGCGAGTCCTTTCCCAAGGCGGGATTGTCCGGACTTGAAAAGGCGGCCTACGTCATCCCGCTAACGGCAGGCGCCGGGTGTGGGGTCGGCCACTACCCCTGTGTGCAGGACATTGCAACCGCCAAAAGGCCGTTAAAGCCATAGTCTCAAACAATTATATGATAATGGTTCGCAATTGCAATAAAAGGAAAAATGTAATTCCGACCAAGGTTTCAGCGCTGGCGGTCGAGCGATCGTGCCGTGGCCTCGGCCATGCGGCGGTCAAACTGGCGGCAGATAGACAGCCAGCGCGTGCAGGAAATCTTATCGCCCGCCGCCATCGCGGCCTCGGCTTTGAGGCTGGCTTGCAGGGCGGCGGAAAGGCCGTGGCGGGCGAAGTGGCGGAGCGCATCAGGCAGGATCGGGGCGTCGTAAGCGACATCGCGGGCGCGGCGGCCAAGGGCTTGGGCTGAGACTGCGGCTGAGACTCGGCCCGGAACCGGAACGGGGGGGGCGGCACGAGCATTGTCGTTCGCTGCATCGAGCGTCGCGCAAGGACACAAGGCGCGGTCGATCGCCGGAGTCGTCCCGCCTCTGGCGGCGGAAAAGCGGATCGTCATGGGTGCGGCGCCTCGTTCGAAGATGGGCTGGGGTTGCACCCTTCTAACGTGCGACCCGCTAAGCCTTCCTGTGACAACTTGGTTGCTCAAAGGTTGATTCGGTCGCGACCATGCGATGGACATAGCCTGGAATGCGATGGTTGGAGGGATGCGGTTGGAGGGCCGCGATCGGAGTGCGGCGGAGCAGCGCCCTAGGCGCCGGGCTGCGCGATCCAGCGACCGGTGTTCGCATACTCTGCGCGGATCCCATAAGCTTGCGGCAGGTTCTGCGCGCGGTAGACGGCATCGCCGCCGCGATCGCGCAGCTCCTGGGTGTAGGCTGGGGCCGCTGCGGCGGGGGCCGCTATGGCAGGGGCCGCCGCCGGGGTGGGGGAGGCCATCGCCACCTTGCCCGCACTGAACGCGGCTTGCACTGCCACCGGATCGAGCACGGCGGCCGAAGCCGCGATCGCTGCGGTGTCGTCGCGGCGATGGGGCGCAGCCATGGGCTCACCGCCCAGGTACGCGTAGCGGAAGGTCGCCGGGCTGCCGGCGCCGCCCCGGAACGAATAGAACCGATGCGCACCGATCGTGCCCAGATAATTGAGGCTGTCCGCCCAGTACGGATGGATGGCGACGGTGTGGTAATGCGTCGCCAGCCCGACCGGGGCATAGACGTTGCCCGCCAGCGCCGAACGCGCGACGTTCATCGCCCGGTCCCAGAACAAGCGCTGGGGTCGGCGCGCCAGCGATCCGTCGCAGGCGAACGAGAACTGGCAGCCGGTCGGACGCTCCGACCCTTCGTACACCACCCCGCACACCGTCTTGGGATAGGCCGGATGGGCGACGCGGTTGAGCACCACTTGCGCGACCGCGCGCTGGCCGGCGTCCGGCTCGCTGGCTGCTTCATAGTAGATCGCGGCGGCAAGGCATTGTTCGGCGCGGCTGCGATCGATGCCTGAGTTGTCGATTCGCAGCGCCCTTGCGATCGGCCCGTTGCCCAGCGTTGGGCCGGAGGCGGCATCGTCGGCGTCGGAATGGATGCCCTCCCCAATGCGGGTGATGGGTTCATCCGCGTTGAGGTAGTAGAACGCCGATCCCGGAAAGCTTGCACCTGGCTGCTCGAACGGCATGGCCCGCGCGTTGCCGTCCTGGGCCGAAGCATCGGCGATGGCGAAGCGATCCCAGCCGCCGGGAGCGGCGAACGCGGGCAGGGCGACCACCGCCAGCGCCAGGGTTCCCAGCGTCCAACGCCGGCTGGCGCCGCGCCGACCGCCCAGCGCGCGGGCGCGGCGGGGGAACCGTCCCGAAAAGTCACGCGGACGTGCCTCGACGTCGACCGCTTCCCCATGGTCCGGGAGCAGGAAGGCGAAGGCAGCGGTCACTGTGGTCCTTTCGGTGGTGGCAGATTGATGGAGCACGCACATCTGCAATCAGCCGCCTAACTTGCGCGGCGCGTTGTGGCACCTGCGCATTGCGCGCCGTCCCGTAGCGGGACGGGCGGGGCGCTTAGTCCTAAAGCCTTGAAGAAGCGGGTGCGACCGTGGCGCCAGGGCGCTGCGCTTGCCAATCTGGTCGCTAGTCTCTAACGGCCCGTCGCACGTCATGGGTGTTCGGCTTGCCGGACCTAAGAGGGAAGCCGGTTTCATTCCGGCGCTGCCCCCGCAACTGTGACCGGGGAGCCCGTTTCCACGATGCCACTGGCCTTTAAGGCTGGGAAGGCGGGGCGGGCGGCGATCCGGGAGCCAGGAGACCTGCCTGTGACAGTCGTTCCGCGCCGGGCGGGGTGTACCGGAAATGCAGCGAGACGCGCGTGGAATCCCGCAGAAGGGCCCGCGTGCGCCCTCGGCCATGGACGGCATTTTGTCGTTCAGGTTGGAGGTTTATCACGTGAAGTACCCGTTTCTCATCGGCACCGCGCTCGTCGCGGCATCGCTCGCTGCTGTCCCCGCTATGGCGCAGGACGCCGCAACGTCATCCGAAACTACGTCTGACGAAGCGCGCCCGACGCCTATCGTCGTCACCGCCAATCGCCAGCCTACCCCGATCACCCAAGTTGGCCAGTCGGTCAGCGTAGTGACGCGCGAGGACATCGATCGCATCCAGCCGATCGCCGCCACTGACATGCTGGCCCGCCTGCCGGGCGTCTCGGTGTCCAGTTCGGGCGGCTTCGGCCAGCCCTCCAGCGTGTTCATTCGCGGCGCCGACAATGCGCAAAGCCTGGTCTTGATCGACGGCGTGCGGATCAACGATCCGGGCGATGTCGGCGGCGGTTTCGATTTCGGCGCGCTGACGATCGGCCAGTTCGATCGCATCGAGGTGGTGCGCGGATCGTCTGGGGTGTTGTGGGGCAGCCGGGCGATCGGCGGCGTCATCAACTTCATCACCCAGCGCCCGACCGACGAATGGCACGCGCGCGCGCAGGCCGAATACGGCTGGCGCAATAGCCGCCAGGTTGGCGGCTCGGCTTCGGGCAAAGTCGGCCCGGTCGGCCTGACGCTGGGCGGCAATTGGCTGAAAAGCGATGGCTATTCCGCCTTCGACGAGCGCTTGGGCGGCAAGGAAAAGGACGGCTACGAAAGCAAGTCGGCCAATGCCCGCGCCGAAGTGGAGCTGGTTTCGGGCCTGACAGTGGATGCCGGCGGCTATTGGACCAAGGCCAACTACGGCTACGACAACACCGGCGCCGACGCGCTGAACGAGGGCCTGAAGCGCGATGCGCTGGGCTATGCGAACCTTCGCTACGTCGGGCTCGACGGCAAGCTGAACGCTCGGCTCGGCTATGGCCTGACCGACAGCCACCGCATTTCCGACGATGCCGTTTATGGTCCCTATACCACCAACGGCCGCACCGAGCGCTTCGAAGGACAAGTGTCTTACGCCCCGATCGAGCAGGCCAGCGTGCTGCTGGGCGCCGAGACCGAAAAGCAGAAGTTCTCTGACAACTATGGTTCGCGCGACAGCACGTCGCTCGACAGCGTGTTCGCCAACCTGACCGTGCGCCCGCTCCAGTCGCTGACGCTGAATGGCGGCGTTCGCTACGACGATCACGCCGATTTCGGTGACAAGACCACCTTCGCCGCCAACGGCGCCTGGGTGCTGGGGTCGGGCGTCAATGGCATCGTCATCCGCGCCAGCTACGGCGAGGGATTTAAGGCGCCTTCGCTTTACCAACTGTATACCAATGGCGGCTATCGTGCACTCAAGCCCGAGACGTCGAAGGGCTGGGATCTGGGCGCGGACATCCCGTTCGCCCTGGGGCAGGGGCACTTCACGGTCACGGTCTTCGATCGCAAGACGAAGAACCTGATCGACTACGACTACGCGGAATATAACTACTACAACGTCGGACGCGCGCGATCGAAGGGGCTGGAACTGGGCATGCAGGTGGCGGATTGGCAGGGCTTCGACCTGAACCTTGCCTATACTTATCTGGAAGCCACCAACGAGGACACCGGCGCGCAACTGGCGCGGCGGCCCAAGAACAACTTCACCGCCAGCCTGGACCGCGCGATCAAGGTCAACGAGTTCGGCGGGCTGAAGCTGGGCGCGGACTTGCGTGTGGGTGGCGGTCGCTATGATGATGCGGCCAATGCCTACTGGCTGGACGGCAGCGTCGTCGTCAACGTGCGCGCCGCGATGGCGGTGACGCGCAATGTCGAGGTCTATGGCCGGATCGAGAACTTGTTCGACGAACATTACGAAGTGGTGCGCCGCTATGGCACGCCGGGTCGCGGCGCCTATGCCGGTGTGCGCGTGAAGATGTGACACAAGCCTGTAAACCCTCGTCCTTTCAGGTGAAGCGGGGCCTCCTTTCGAGCACGGCGCATGGCGCCGGATTCGGGGTTGGGGCTTTGGCCGAAGCATGGGGGACGGGGGGCGGCTTGGCGGCCGGCTCTAGGGCGGGCTGGTGGTGAGATTTACGGCAGGGTGGGGCCCCGCCTCGTTTGCGCTGGGTCTCACACTGGGTCTCGCCGCTTGCGTTCCGCATGAGCAGGCCCTGGCAGCCCGCACGCATCCCACGATCGTTTCGCTCAACCCCTGTTCCGACGCGGTGCTGGCGCAAGTTGCCGCGCCGGGACAACTGCTGGCAATCTCGCACTACAGCCAGGACCCAGCATCGACCTCGATGGACCTGAACGAAGCGGCCCGCTTCGCGACGACCACAGGCACGGTCGAGGAAATCGCGGCGCTGGCGCCCGACATGGTGGTCGCTGGCGCCTACCTCGATCCGGCGACGGCCCATGCACTGAGCCGGCTCGGGATCAAGGTCGTCACTCTGCCGATCGCCGCCAACGTGGCGCAGGCAGAGCAGCAAGTGCGCGATCTGGCGATGGCCGCGGGAGAGCCGGCGGCGGGCGAAGAGATGATCGAGCGGATCGACCGCGCCCTGGCTCGCGCTCGTCCGCCGGTCGGCAGTCGCTCAATCCCGGCGCTGGTGTGGGAAAGCGGTGGCATCGTTGCCGGGAACGACACCCTGATCGCCGACCTCCTCTTGCGCACCGGCTTCGTCAACGCCGCTGCCGCGCGTGGGCTGGCGCAGGCAAGCTACCTCCCGCTTGAGCGCGTGATTGCCCAGCCTCCGCGCGTGATCTTCGCGGTGGGCAGCCCGGCGGCGGAGGAAGACCGATCCTTGCGCCACCCCGCTCTCGCCGCATTGACCGGCACCACGCGGGCTCCGCTGGATGGCTCGCTGCTATGGTGCGGCGGCCCGACGATCCCGCGCGCGTTGGAAAGACTGGCGCAAGTACGTGCGGGGTTGGGCAAGGCCACGTGAACCGCCGCCTCGTCCCCTATCTCCTGCTTGCCCTCGCGCTGCTGGTGCCGCTGTCGCTGCTGGCTGGCCGCGTGTGGATCGACCCCTTCGTCCCGACCACGCGTAACGCCATGCTGATCCTGTTCGAACTGCGCCTGCCACGTGCGGTCCTCGCCTTGGTGCTGGGCGCAGGGCTGGGCGCTGCGGGCGCGGCGATGCAGGGGTATTTGCGCAACCCGCTGGCTGACCCCGGCTTGTTCGGCGTGGCTCCCGGTGCGGCATTGGGCGCGGTGCTGAGTTTCTGGACCGGCTATGCCGCATCGGCTTATTTCCTGCCCCTCTTCGCGCTGATCGGCGCAGGCGGCGCGATGGCGTTGCTGGCACTGATCGCCGGGCGCGAGGGCGGGGTGACCGTGTTCACGCTGGCGGGGTTGATGATCTCCAGTCTCACCGGCGCGCTGACGAGCCTGGCGATCAGCCTTTCGCCCACGCCGTTCGCGATGAGCGAGATCGTCACCTGGCTGATGGGCGCGCTGGCCGACCGTTCGTGGCACGAGGTGTGGATCGCGACGCCGTTCACCCTGGCCGGGATCGCTGTGTTGACGCGCGCCGGGCGCGGGCTGGATGCGCTGACCCTGGGCGAGGCGGCGGCGCGCTCGCTTGGCATGGAGCCGCGCCGGCTGCAGGCAATGGTGATCCTGGGCGTGGGGCTGACGGTGGGCGCGGGGGTGGCCGTTGCCGGGGTCATCGGCTTCGTCGGGCTGATGGTGCCGCACTTGATCCGTCCCTTGACCGACCGCCGTCCGTCCTCGCTACTGGTGCCCAGTGCCCTGGCCGGCGCACTGTTGCTGCTGTTGGCGGACATGGCATGTCGGGTGGTGCCGCTGGCGGGCAGCGAATTGCGCGTCGGCGTGGCACTCAGCCTGATGGGCGCGCCCTTCTTCCTGCACTTGCTGCTGCGCATGCGGCGGGGGCTGGCGTGAGGGGCGAGTTCGACAGCCTAGCGACCCTCGGCCTGTCGCTGCCGGGCCGGCTGGGCGACGTTACCGTGAAGCTCCACACCGGCGAAGTGACGGCCATCTGCGGTCCCAACGGCGCCGGCAAGTCCACCTTGTTGACGTGCCTGGCCGGTCTGGTCGCGCCGGGCTCGGGCCTTGTGACGCTGGCGGACGGCGACCTTGCGAAACTGCCTCCCAAGACGCGGGCGCAGAAAATCGGCTTCCTGCCGCAGACCCCCGAAATCGCCTGGGACGTCAACGTCGACGTGCTGGTGACGCTGGGCCGACTCCCCTGGGGCGACGAAGGCGCGCCGAGCGGGCGTGCCGCCGTGGACGAAGTGATCGCGGCGATGGACCTGGAGGCCTTGCGCCACCGCCCGGTCTCCCAGCTTTCCGGCGGCGAGCGGGCGCGGGCGCTGATGGCGCGCGTGCTGGCGACCCAGCCCAAGTGGCTGCTGGCCGACGAGCCGCTCGCCAACCTCGACCTCGCCCATGCCGCCACCCTGGTACGCCGGATGAAAACGCAAGCGCGCGAAGGGCGCGGCGTGGTCCTGGTGCTGCACGATTTGGCGACGGCGATGAACCATGCCGACCGCGTGATCGTGCTCGACCGTGGCCGCGTTGCCGCCGATAGCGAGCCGTTCAAGGCGCTGGCGCAAGACGTGATCGCCCGCGTCTGGGGCTGCGAGGCGCGCTGGCTGGGCGATCCCGGCCAACGCGCGCTCGCGATCGTTTGATGCTGGGGGGCCGAATACGAATCGGCCCTTGAACGTTGGGGTAAGACTGAACGTTTGGGGTTAGACGCGACCCACTCCCCACTTCGTCTCACACCCCCAATTTCGTCATTGCGAACCCGGAAGGGTGAAGCAATCCAGGGCGCCGTAAGCCACCCTGGATTGCCGCCCGGCCTGCGGCGTCTCGCAATGACGAGGATTAGCCGACGAAGATCAGTGTATGCGTCCGAAACGCCCTACTTTTTAGGCGTTCCGTCAGCCAGTCCGCGCGCTTCGAGCATCGGTTCCAGCTTGGGCTCATGCCCGGTGAAGTCGCGGTACAGCACTTCGTAGTCCTTGGTGTGGCCTTGGCCCAGGAACGACTTGCGGATGTGGTCGCCGTTGGCGCGGGTCATGCCGCCGTTCTTTTCTACCCAGTCCCAGCCGTCATGCGCCAGCACTTCGGTCCAGATGTAGGCGTAATAGCCCGCCGCATAGCCGCCTTCCCAGATATGGCGGAAGTACGGCGTCTTGTAACGCGGCGGGATCAGATCGGTGCGCAGGCCGGTCTGGCCCAGCGCCTCTCCCTCGAACGTCGTCGGTGGCGTCGCGGCCTTTTCCGGGCTCAGCGTGTGCCAGTCCATGTCGAGCATCGCCGCTTCCAGCGTCTCGCCAAAGCTCAGGCTCTGGTTGAACTTCTCGGCCGCATTGATCCGGTCGAGCATTTCGGGCGGGAAGGCCGCGCCGGTCTGGTAGTGCTTGGCGTAATGCGCCAGCACTTCGGGCACCGTCGCGAAGTTCTCGTTGAACTGGCTGGGGAACTCCACGAAATCGCGCGCCACGTTGGTGCCCGATAGCGAGGGGTACTTCTGCGAGGCGAACATGCCATGCAGCGCGTGCCCGAATTCGTGGAACATGGTGCGCACGTCGTCCCAGCTTGCCAGCGGCGGCTGGCCCTCGGCGGGTGGGGCAATGTTCAGCGTGTTCACGACGACCGGCTTGTCGCCCAGCAAGCTGGATTGCTCGACGAAGTTGTTCATCCACGCCCCGCCGCGCTTGTTGGGGCGGGCAAAGGGATCGTAATAGAACAGCGCGATCTCGGTGCCGTCCGTGTCGAACACCGAATAGACCCGCATTGTCGGGTGATAGACCGGCAGGTCGGTGCGGCGCTTGAAAGTCAGGCCGTAAGTCTTGTTGGCGGCATAGAACACGCCGTCTTCCAGCACCTTCCACACTTCGAAGTAGGGCTTGATCGCAGCGTCATCGACCGCATACTTCGCGCGGCGCACCTTCTCGGCGTAATAGGCCCAGTCCCAAGGCTGCAGCGCGCCGGTGAGGCCATCGGCCTTGGCGGCATCGGCCAGCAGCTTGGCCTCGCGGTCTTGCGTCGCGGCCAGCGGGGGGACGAAGCCGCGCATGAACGCCTTGGCCTTTTCGGGGGTGCGGATCATGCGATCGTACATCTGGAACGTGGCGAAATCGGCCACGCCCAGCAGCTTGGCCTTGCGCGCGCGCAGCACCGCCAGTTCGCTGGTGATCTTGGTGGTGTCGAACGCATCGCCGGACGAAGCGCGATTGACGCTGGCGTCCCACAGCTTGCGGCGGCTGTCGCGGTTGGACAATTGGAGGAAGGCGGCCTGTTGCGTGGTGTTGCCCAGCGCCAGCACATACTTGCCGGCCAGCCCCTTGTCGGCAGCGCGCTTGGCGGCAGCGGCGATATCGGCATCGGACAGGCCCGCCAGTTGCGCGGCATTGTCGAAGGTGACGGCATGGGCGGCAGTGCCGTTGGTCAGCACTTGCGAATACTGTGTTTCCAGCGTCGCAATCCGGGTGTTGATCGTCTTGAGTTCGACCTTCTGCGCCGCCGTCAGCAGTGCGCCGTAGTGGACGAACCGGGCGTACGTCGTCTGCAGCAGCATGGCGTCTTCGCCGGTCAGCGCCTTGCCGGCCTTGCTGTCGAACACCGCCTTCACGCGGGCGAACAAGCGCGGATCGAGGTATTTTTCGTCATCGAGCGCAGTGATGAGCGGGCTGGTGGCGGTATCGACTGCATCGAGCGTGTCGTTGGTGTTGGCCGACGTCAATTGGCTGAACACGTTATACACGCGGTCCAGCATGGTGCCGGTCTTATCCAGCGCGACGATGGTGTTCGCGAACGTCGGCTTAGCGGTGCTGGCGCTGATCGCCTCGGTCTCGGCGCGCTTGGCGGCAATGCCCGCCTCGATCGCGGGCTGCCAGTCGCTGTCCTTGATCTTGGTGAAGTCCGGCGCGTGGAAGGGCAGGGTGCTCGGCTGCGCGAAGGGACCGGCGGTGGCGGGGCCGGCAGCAGAGGGGACGGTCTGGGCGCTCACGCCGGCGGCTCCTGCGATGGTGGCTGCCGGGACCAGGATCGCGGCGAGCGCGAACTGGGTGATGAGGGGCGCGGCATGGAGCCGGGCGAGCTTGCGGGACATGAAAGAAGGGTCTCCTGGAGGGGCACATGCGTAGTCATGCCGCGCAAATTCCAGGGCGCAAGAGGGGGTTACGCCGGTTTCAGAAACGGCCGGCGTTAGAGGCGTGACGGAGCGGCGTGGGCTGGTTTGGGGTAATGATCTTGCGTGGGGTACGGGGTTGGAAGCATTGTCTGCCGCCCACGCATGTCACGTAGTTCGTCATCCCAGCCTGTTGGTCATCCCGGCGAAGGCTGGAACCCAACAAGGTCCTCAGTTTGAGCCGAGGGATGCTCCTCGTCGTCCGCAGCAGCGCCGATGGGTGCGGAGAGGCGAAGGTGGGGACAGTTAAGTGTCCCGCCACCTTCGCGGATCGGCGTCAGCCCAAACGATCACGCCTGGACGAAATGACCCTTTTCCCAGATGCGCATCGGCTCGGAAGGTCCGCCGTCGCGGGTCTCGCGCAGGCGTTCTTCATGTTGGCGATCGAAGATCAATGATCCGGTAGCCCGCGCATGGCGGCTACGGCGAAAGGGGATTTCGGCTCCATTCAACATGGCAACTCTCCTCGTTACTCCAGGAACTGCTATCGCCGCCGGTACGTTCCCGTCGGCCAACTCAGAACCCTGCGCCTCAGCGCGCGCAGTGCTCGTAATAGCCCGCGCGGCACGCGGCGACATCTTCGCGCCACTGGGCAAGATCGCGCTGATATTCGCGCTGCGCCGCGGCGTACTCACGCTGGGCTTGAGCGTAATCGCGTTGGCTGGAGGACGCGGCAGGTGCGCGCGTGTCGTTCTGCCTGGCGTCGGCCCGGCCCGCGTCGGCCCGGCTCGCCCCGGCATATTCCCGCCAGCCTTGCGCGTACTGCGTGTCGCGCTGCTGCACGTAGGCGAGTTGATCGGCGTTGAGGCGGCGGATCTGCTCACGGTCACGGGCGAGCGCTTCTGGCGTCATCGTCGCGTCGAGGGGATCGTCAGCCAGCGCAGGCGCCGCCGTGAACCCCATCGAAAGCGCCAGCGCCATGGGCGCCAGCCCGGCATATCCGCGCACGATCCTCATTGTATAAAACCCCTTGAACCCGTGTCGCCCGTACTGCCGATAGTGCCGCATTACCGCCTGCTGCGAAAGCGACCTGCGATGAACCGCTTGTCTTGCCTGGATAGTATCCCGCCTGGATTGTTCGCCCGACCGCCGCGCACGGAGCAATGCGGTTGCAATATTGCAATCCGCCTCGCCGACCCCACTTGAGCAGGCAACCATGCACGCCCCCTTGATGGACGTGAACAAATCTGGAACATACTACCTCCATGAGTCTCACCCACATCACGGTGCGCGGTGCGCGCGAGCATAATCTCAAGGGCTTCGACATCGCGCTCCCGCGTGAGAAGCTGATCGTCATCACCGGGCTTTCGGGGTCGGGCAAGTCGAGCCTGGCGTTCGACACGATTTATGCCGAAGGGCAGCGCCGCTATGTCGAGAGCCTCTCGGCCTATGCGCGCCAGTTCCTGGAGATGATGCAAAAGCCCGATGTCGAGCATATCGACGGGCTCAGCCCCGCGATCTCGATCGAGCAGAAGACCACCAGTCGCAACCCGCGCTCAACCGTCGCCACGGTGACCGAGATCTGGGATTACATGCGCTTGCTGTGGGCGCGCGTGGGGGTGCCGTACTCGCCCGCGACTGGCCTGCCGATCGAGGCGCAGACGGTGTCTAACATGGTCGACCGGGTGATGGCCCTGCCAGAGGGCACGCGCCTGTTCCTGCTGGCCCCGGTGGTGCGCGGTCGCAAAGGTGAATACCGCAAGGAATTGGCCGAATGGCAGCGCGCCGGTTACACCCGCGTGCGGATCGACGGCGAATTCTACGAGATCGAGGACGCCCCGGCGCTCGACAAGAAGTACAAGCACGACATCGAAGTGGTGGTCGATCGCATCGCGGTGAAGCCTGGCATCGAGACGCGCCTGGCCGACAGCTTTGAGCAAGCGCTCAAGCTGGCCGAGGGGCTGGCTTATGTCGATCTGGCGGATACGACGCTGGCGGAACTGACGGGTGGTCCGGCCGTCGTGGCCGAAACGAAGGCCAAGCCGAAGAAGTCCAAAGCCGCCGCCGCCCAGGCCGAGGCGGCCGACACTCCCGCGCCAACCCCGGCCCGCGCGGCCACCTCGGGCATGAAGAACACCGGCCTGCCCGCCAACCGCATCGTCTTTTCCGAGAAGTTCGCCTGCCCCGTCAGTGGCTTTACGATCGAGGAAATCGAGCCGCGTCTGTTCAGCTTCAACGCCCCGCAAGGCGCGTGCCCGGCCTGCGATGGCTTGGGCGAGAAGCTGCTGTTCGATCCACAGCTTGTGGTCCCCAACGAAAACCTCAGCCTCAAGCAAGGCGCGCTGGTGCCGTGGGCCAAGTCCAACCCGCCGTCGCCTTACTACATGCAAGTGCTTTCCAGCCTCGCCAAGCACTTCGGCTTTGCGCTGACGACGCCGTGGGAGGAACTGCCGGGCGAAGTGCAATTGGTGATCCTGTACGGAACTGGCGGCAAGCCGGTGCCGCTCACCTTCAAGGACGGGCGCAAGGAATACACCGTCACCAAGGCGTTCGAGGGCGTGATCGGCAACCTCAATCGCCGCATGGTCCAAACCGACAGCGCCTGGATGCGCGAGGAGCTGGCCAAGTTCCAGACCGCGCAGCCGTGCGAGACCTGCCACGGCAAGCGCCTCAAGCCCGAGGCGCTGTCGGTCAGGATCGCCGACAGCGACATTGCCACCGCCGCGCACCTCTCGGTGTCCGATGCCTATGAATGGTTCGGCGCGTTGGATGCCAGGCTGACCAACCAGCAAAGCCAGATCGCCAAGGCCATCCTCAAGGAAATCAACGAGCGCCTCGGCTTCCTCAACAACGTCGGGCTCGATTACCTCAACCTCGATCGCACCAGCGGCACCCTTTCGGGCGGCGAGAGCCAGCGCATCCGCCTCGCCAGCCAGATCGGCTCGGGCCTTTCGGGCGTGCTGTACGTGCTGGACGAGCCCAGCATCGGCCTCCACCAGCGCGACAACGACATGCTGCTCGAAACGCTCAAGCGCCTGCGCGATCTGGGCAACACCGTGATCGTCGTCGAGCATGACGAGGACGCCATCCGCACCGCCGACTACTTGGTCGATCTCGGCCCCGGCGCCGGCGTCCACGGCGGCGAGATCGTCGCCGAAGGCACGCTGGAGGAAGTGCTCAAAAGCAAGACCAGCCTCACCGCCCAGTACCTCACCGGGGAACGCCGGATCGAGGTTCCGAAAAAGCGCCGCAAGGGCAACGGCCACAAGATCGTGGTCGAAAACGCGCGCGCCAACAACCTCACCGGGGTCACCGCCAAGTTCCCGCTCGGCACCTTCTGCTGCGTCACCGGGGTCTCTGGCTCGGGCAAGTCCTCGCTCACCATCGATACGCTGCAGGCCGGCGCCAGCCGCCTGCTCAACGGCGCCCGCGTCGTCGCCGGCGCGCACGATCGCATCACCGGTCTCGACAAGTGCGACAAGGTGATCGAGATCGACCAGTCCCCCATCGGCCGCACCCCGCGCTCCAACCCGGCCACCTACACCGGCGCCTTCACCCTGATCCGCGATTGGTTCGCCGGCCTGCCCGAAAGCGCCGAGCGCGGCTACAAGGCCGGGCGCTTCAGCTTCAACGTCAAGGGCGGACGCTGCGAGGCGTGCCACGGCGACGGCCTCATCAAGATCGAGATGCACTTCCTGCCGGACGTCTACGTCACGTGCGAGGAATGCCACGGCAAGCGCTACAACCGCGAAACGCTGGAAGTGAAGTTCAAGGGCCACTCCATCGCCGACGTGCTCGACATGACGATCGAGGACGCCGAAGAATTCTTCAAGGCCGTCCCCCCCATCCGCGACCGGATGCACATGCTCAACGAAGTGGGCCTTGGCTACGTCAAGGTCGGCCAGCAGGCTACCACCTTGTCCGGCGGCGAGGCGCAGCGCGTCAAACTCGCCAAGGAACTCGCCCGCCGCTCCACCGGCCAGACGCTTTACATCCTCGACGAGCCCACCACCGGCCTCCACTTCGAAGACGTGCGCAAACTCCTCGAAGTGCTCCACCGCCTGGTCGACCAGGGCAACTCTGTGGTCGTGATCGAACACAACCTCGATGTCATCAAAACCGCCGACTGGATCATCGACCTCGGCCCCGAAGGCGGCATCCGCGGCGGCGAAATCATCGCCGTCGGCACCCCCGAACAAGTCGTCAAGGAACCCCGCAGCTTCACCGGCAAATACCTCAAACCCCTGCTGGAGAAATAGGGATGAGCGGGCGAGCGCAGGACCAGCACTATCGGCCTGAGTTCGTCGCCGCCCTCCAGTTGTTCGCGCGGGTCAGCGAGGCGATGCACGCACGCGGGCTGCAAAGACCGATCCTCGTCGGTGGCGCTGCCGCAGAACTATGGTCGAACAGCGCTGTTACTACAGGCGATTTCGACGTCTGCACGACCCGCCAGCCCGAACTGGAAGAGGAATTGCAGAAGCTCGGTTTTATCCGGCCCAGCGGGGCAGGGGCTATGCTCAAGGGATGGGTCCACCCGCAGCTCAGACTCGGGTTCGAGGTTGTCGCCGAAGTGCCGATGGACGGCAGTATCGCGCCGGACCGGCTTCGGCTGGTGCGTCCCATCGGGGAGACGGGCTTGTTTCGCGTGATCTGCGTGGAAGACCTGATCGCAGACCGCATGGGCCAGTACGCCTCGGGCACAGCCCCCGATCGGCGGGAGCAAGCGCGATTGCTGCTTTCGCTTCACCCTGATGCGGACTTGGCGTACCTTGAGCGCCGGACCCGCGAAGAAAGCATGGGCGACTATGGCGTCTCAGACATCACTGACTGATCCCGAAGAAACCGTCATCGACATGGCGGAACTCGGCGCGCGCCTCGCCGCGCGGCGCCAGGCGGCGCTAATCCCCCACTTACCGCGCAACGACGGTCAAAACCGCACCGCATCCAAGCAAGCCCTGCTGGACGAAATCGCGAAGACCGGCGCGAAGTGGTAGCCCCAGCCCCCTCTGCTATCCCCCAAAGCCACCGCTAGACAAGCAACGCCAAATCCTCTCCGAGCTGGCTCGGGGAGGGGGACCATCCAAAGGATGGTGGAGGGGCACGCGGCGGCTTACGCGACCCAAGCGGGATAAATGCCAATCCAAGCAAGACCGGTGCCGGTGGGCGACGCTTGATGCCGGTCGGAATAATTGCGCTCCAACCGTCGTCACCCCCGCGAAGGCGGGGGGCCAACTGACGTCCGCACAACACCAACCGTCCCTCAGATGGGTTCCCGCCTTCGCGGGAATGACGAAATTGAAACGAGACCGGTCGCCCATCGCCCTCGCGCTCCCGGAATTGCGCGAGGTTTGCGGGACATCCCGTTTCACTTTCCTACACACCCCCACATGCGATAAATGAATGGGTTCATCTCGGTGCGGCCTGCGGGCGGGCCGGGGCCTTCTCTCGTGTGAGGTGAACCATGGTCGATGATGCACAGGCAGGCCTTGAGCAGGCTCTCGGACAGGACGAGCGGGCAGAGCAGCACCAAGCCTCGGATCGGCCGGCCTCTCCGATAACGCACGGCCGCCCCGCAACCCACGAACACGCTGGCGGGCCGACGCGGTTCGGGCGGGGGTGGATTCCGGGGGAGCGGGATATCGGTTTGCCCGATGACGACCTTGCTTCTGCCCTCTCCTTCAGGGGAGAGGGGCCTTTGGGGTGTGCCCCCTTTGCTGCCCCATCCGCTGCCTCTTCGACTGCGCTTCATGCCTGGGATGCGGGGCGCAAGGTGCGGTTTCTCGATCGCTTGTCCGAGAAGGGCGATGTGCGGGCGGCGGCGGCGTTCGTGGGGATGTCTCGGCAGTCGGCCTATGTCATGCGGCGGCGCGATGTGGTGTTTGCGCAAGGGTGGGTGGCGGCGATGGTCCTGGCGCGGCGCCATGCCGAGGAAGTGCTGGCGACGCGCGCGCTCGATGGGGTGGAGGAGCCGGTGTGGTTTCGCGGCGAGCTGGTGGGGGCGCGGCGGCGGTTCGATGGGCGGCTGCTGCTCGCGCACCTGGAGCGGCTCGACCGGGCGGCGGAGGAACACTCGCGCGGGGAGGCGGCGCTGGAACTGGCAGATCGCTTCGACGAGTTGCTGGCGATGGTCGCAGGCGCGCGCCCGGAAGACGGCTTTTTCCAGACGCCGTGCAACAACGAGCCCGAACCCGTGCTGCCGCTCGACCGTGGAATCTATGCCGAGCGCTGGGCCAGGAGGGCTTACGCGGAGGTCAAGTGGGACTGGAAGGAGGCGGTTCACAACGGCGAGGCGGAAGCAGGCGACGGGCCGGAGCTCGACGAGGATGACTTTCGCGTCGAGTACGCCGCCGATTGGGACGCGTGGCACGACGAGGCCGTGGCAGCGGTGGACGCGGCGCTGGCAGGGGTGGAGATCAAGTCCGCCGGTGGCGGCGCGGCGCGGCCTGAGGACTTGGCCGAGGCGACGGGCCGGACGGACGGCGGGGAAGAGCGCCAGGAACAGGGCTGCGAAGTCGGTCGGGAAGTGGGGGAGTTTTCGCCCAAGGGCGTGTCAACTGTGTCAACCGCACGGGATCAGGCTGAGGATTACGGGCCGGAGCTGGGGCCAGAAGTAGATGGTGGAAGCGGTGTCTCGGTTCGACTGGGCGGCGATAGCGCCGGGAACGCTTTGGCAATTGCGCCGTTATCGCATGTGAAGGTCGACGCGGTGCTTCCCCCGCCCCCTCCCACCATCGCGTCGGCCGACTTTCCTACCCTGATAAATCAAGGCGTTACGTCTGACCGGCTAGCGGTGGTTCAGTCGTCCGAAGACAAGACGGCGAGTTCGACCCGGCCGCTGCCGGCGCGCAGGATGCCCACTTGCTGGGCTGCGGCGTCCGACAAATCGATGACGCGGTTCGAATGGAACGGGCCACGATCGTTGATGGTGACGACCACGGTGTCGCCGGTCTTGGGGTTGGTTACCTGAACTTTGGTGCCGAATGCCAGCGTGCGATGCGCGGCGGTCAAGGCGTCCGGGTTGAAGCGCTGGCCACTGGCGGTACGCGCTCCGGCCAAGTGGCGACCGTAGAAGCTGGCGACGCCGCCCTCGATCGTTTGGGCTGGAGTCTGCGGCTGGGAGACGACGGGAAGAGTGGAAGGTGCAACGTCAGGCGTGACGGCGGCGATTACGGCTACCGGAATGATCCGGCTATCGGCTTGAGCAGGGCCCGCCAGCGGCAGGAGCGTGGCTACAACAATAGCAGCCAGGCGGCTGGCGGTTGGAACTAACAAAACTGACCCCGCTTCGTCGTTTTCGATGGCGGAGTCCTAGCCGGGACTCGTTTTCAGTACACCCCACGCACAAGCGGCCCGTCGCACTGTGGCAACGGGCCGCCGGAAAATGACGGGTTTTCGGGAACGAATGGTTGCTGGGCTTAGCGGCCCTGCTGAGCCAGAAGCCGCAAACGCAGGGCGTTGAGCTTGATGAAGCCCGCCGCATCCTTCTGGTCGTAGGCGCCGGCATCGTCCTCGAACGTGACGTGGCGTTCGGAATAGAGCGAATCGGGGCTCTTGCGGCCCACGACCGAGGCCATGCCCTTGTACAGCTTGAGTCGCACCGTCCCGTTGACCCGCGCCTGGCTCTGGTCGATCGCGGCTTGCAGCATCTCGCGCTCGGGGGCGAACCAGAAGCCGTTGTAGATCATCTCGGCATACTTGGGCATCAGCTCGTCCTTGAGATGCGCGGCGCCGCGATCCAGGGTGATCTGCTCGATCCCGCGATGGGCGCGGGCGTAGATCTCGCCGCCCGGCGTCTCGTACATGCCGCGGCTCTTCATGCCGACGAAGCGGTTCTCGACCAGATCGAGCCGGCCGATGCCGTGCTTGCGACCCAGCTCGTTAAGCTGGGTGAGCAAGGTGGCGGGGCTCATGGCGACGCCGTTCAGCGCGATGCCGTCGCCCTTTTCGAAGTCGACGGTGATGTATTCCGGCTCGTTCGGCGCGTCCTCAGGATTGACGGTGCGCGAATAGACGTAATCGGGGGTTTCCTGCCACGGGTCTTCCAGCACTTTGCCCTCGGACGAGGTGTGCAGCAGGTTGGCGTCGGTGGAGAACGGGCTTTCGCCGCGCTTGTCCTTGGGGACGGGGATCTGGTGCTGCTCGGCCCAGGCGATGAGGGCGGTGCGGCTGGTGAGATCCCATTCGCGCCACGGGGCGATGACCTTGATGTTCGGATCGAGCGCGTAAGCGGACAGCTCGAAGCGAACCTGGTCGTTGCCCTTGCCGGTGGCGCCATGGGCGACCGCGTCGGCGCCGGTTTCGTGGGCGATCTCGATCAGGCGCTTGGAAATCAGGGGCCGGGCGATCGAAGTGCCCAGCAGATAATCGCCTTCGTAGCGGGCGTTGGCGCGCATCATCGGGAATACGAAGTCGCGCACGAATTCCTCGCGCAAGTCGTCGATGTAGATGTTGTCGTCCGACAAGCCCATCAGCTTGGCCTTGGCCCGCGCGGGCTCAAGCTCCTCGCCCTGGCCGAGATCGGCAGTGAAGGTCACCACCTCGCAGCCATAGGTGACTTGCAGCCACTTGAGGATGACGCTGGTGTCGAGGCCGCCGGAGTAGGCAAGGACGACCTTCTTGATCTCGGAGGACATGGGCATGGCTTTCGGGAATGGGCAGGAATGTCGGGCGCGCGGCTAGCAGGTGCCGCCCCGGATCGCAATGGTAGCTCTCAGCGGCCCAGCAAGGCGTCCTCGCCATCGGCCAGGTAATCGCGGACGATCGGCAGCGCGTGACGAGAGCGGACGTACTGGATCTGGTAGTTGCACATGCCGCCGCTTTCGAAGGCCGCCGTCGCGCCGGCAAGGTAGAAGATCCACATCCGGTAGAAGCGCTCGTCCTGCAGTTTGATGATCGCGTCCTTGTTGGCGACGCAGCGCTTGTACCATTCGCGCAAGGTCAGCGCGTAGTGGAGGCGCAGCGTCTCGACATCTGAGGCGATCAGGCGGACCTGCTCGCTGGCTTCCAGCGTTTCCGACAAGGCGGGAATGTAGCCGCCGGGGAAGATGTACTTGCGAGTGAACGCGTCGGTCGATCCGGGGCCGCCCATGCGGCCGATGGTGTGGAGCAGCATCACCCCGTCATCCGCCAGCATCCGGGCGCAGTCGCGGAAGAAGCGGGCAAACTGGGCCTGGCCGACATGCTCGAACATGCCGACCGAGACGATCCGATCGAACCGCGCGCCGCGATCGGCAAGGTCGCGGTAGTCGACGAGTTCGAAATCGATCTTGTCAGCGACGCCGGCCTCTACGGCGCGGACGCGGGCGAGGGCGAGTTGCTCTTCGCTGAGCGTGATGCCCTTGACGGTCACGTCGAAATGTTTGGCAAGGTAGATCGCCATGCCGCCCCATCCGCAGCCGATGTCGAGTACGGTCTGGCCCGGCTGGATCGCCAGCTTGGCAGCGATGTGCGCCAGCTTGGCGGTCTGTGCCTCTTCCAGCGTCATGTCGCTGCGCGGCCAGTAGCCGCACGAATACTGCATGTGCTCGTCATCGAGGAACAAGCGGTAAAGATCGTTGCCGACATCGTAGTGGTGGGCGACGTTGGCTTTGGCCTTGGTCGCCTTGTTGATGCCGTCGATCAGGGTGACGACCTTGCCGGTCACTTTCTTGAGGCGGGTGGTTTCTTTCAGTTCGCCCCCGCGATCCCATTTGGCGTTGGCGCGCAGCAGCTCGACGAGCTGCATGATGTCGCCTTCTTCCACCACCAACTGGCCGTCCATGAAGGCTTCGGCGGCGCCCAGGCGCGGATCGCGCAGGATGCGTCGTTCGCCCGACTTGTCGGTGAAGCGGATGCGAACGTTCGGAAAGCCTTCGGCAGGCTTACCGAAACGGCGGGTGGAACCATCGGGGCGAGTGACTTCGACGACGCCGTCACGGACGCCGCGCTGAAGGAAGTGGTCAAGAATTGCCATATGTCTGAGTGTCTTTTTTGCGGGTGCGACGCCAAGGTGCAAGAGTTTTTAGGGCTTCTACAAATCAGTTCGCTCACGCGCCAGGAAAAGCACGTCGCGTGGTTGGGTGAGCAAGTGCTGGCCGGAATCGAGATAGAGCGTCTCGCCGCTCGCCAGCCACCCGCCTGCCAGGAACAAGGCAGCTTCGGCGACGTCCTCGGGCCGGGTGCGGCGGCGTAACAGGTTGAGCCGGTGCGAAACTTCGGCTTCCGCCTCGGTCTGGTCATGGCTGGCGAGCACGGCTCCGGGCGCCAGGCCATAGACGCGGTCACGCGCCTGCAGTCGCGCCATCGACAGCATGGGGATGGTGGCTGCCACTGCGTGCTTGCTCATCGTGTAGGAGAAGAAATCAGGGTTGGGATTGAGCAGCTTCTGGTCGGTGATCTGGATCAGGCGCTTGCCGCCAGAGGCGCGGGCTTGGGCCAGGAATATCTGGCCCAGCCGGGCCGGCGCGGCGGCGTTGACTTGCATGGCGTGAGTGAACACGTCGGGATCGAGCGTTTGCGCTGTATCGAGGTCGAACAGGCCCGCGCTGTTGACCAGCACGCGCCAGTCTTTCAGACGCCGGGCGAGCGCGGTGACGGCAGCGACGCTGGCCTCTGGAGCGGCAAGATCGAACGGCAGGATTTCGGCAGAGGGCAATTGCGCCGCCAAGGCTTCGGCGGCATCGCGCGAGGTGCCGTAATGGATCACCACATGCCAGCCCTGACCAGCGAAAGCGCGGGCGATCGCCGCACCGATTCGCTTCGCACCACCGGTAATGAGGACGCTGGGGCGCGTTACGGCGCTACCCATTTGTGCCGAGCTCGCAGGCCAGGTTGACACAGTTGACACGCCCCAGAGTAGAAACCCGAGGCCATCGCGCGCCGGTTTCCAGACCATCCATGCCGAAGCCGGGGAGGAGTGTCGGCGAGGTGTGTAAGGCAAGGCTGCAAGGCGTCATTGCTGCATTGGAGCATAGCTCGTGCAAGTAGGAAAGTGTTGGATGGAAATGCGAAAGGCGCGCCGCCAGGGGAGAGCGACGCGCCTTCACTTCGTATTCTAGATTAACCGCCAGCAGGATCAGCGGCAGCGCGACCGCGAACCGCCACGGTCGATCTCGCGACCGAGCAGGGCGCCGCCAGCAGCGCCAAGCAGGGTGCCGGCGGCGCGGTCACCGCGGGTGTCGATCGAGCGACCCACCAAGGCGCCCGCGACGCCGCCGACCAGCAGGCCGGTCGTGCCGTTGTTGCGCTTGCAATAGTAACGGCCATTGTCACCACGCCAGTAACGCACGCCATCATTGGTACGGTGGTAGCGACGATCGTGGGGACGAGCGTCTGCGGTTTCGATGGTGACCGCAGTAGTGGTCAGGGTCAGTGCCGCGACGGCGGCTGCAAGAATAGATTTACGCATGAGTATAGCCCTCATTGTTGTTGGTCGCACTTAGTAACGCCTAATGTTGTTCATAGATCCACAACGCCAGATGAACGGCTTGTTGTAAGCTCGTTGTAAGCCAGAATGCTGGACGAGCCGGTTCCAGTGCGCGGTGAACCGAAAAACTGAGAATTGATCTGCTGGGCGCGCCTCGCCTCAAAGTGCGAAAGCGCGCCACTCTTGCGAGAGTGACGCGCTTTCCTGCATCCCCGAAGGGATCAGCTTAGCGGCAGCGGATGTCGCCGCGATCGATCGACCGACCCAGCGCGCCGCCAACCACGCCGCCGAGCAGTGTGCCCAGGGTGCGGTCGCCATTGCCGGCGATACTGTGGCCGGCCAGGGCGCCTACACCGGCCCCGATCAGCAGGCCGGTGGTGCCGTTGTCACGACGGCAATAGTAGCGACCGTTGCGGCCGCGCCAGATGTGCGAATCGCGGCTGATACGGCGGGGTTCGCGGTAGCGACCGTTGCCGTCATAAAGGTTAGGGGGCGGCGGTCCGCGACGGTCTGCACCGGGGCCACGATCGCCACCAGGTCCACGATCGCCCGGTCCGCGATCGCCAGGCCCGCGACGGTCATCGCGTCGATCGCCATCGCGTCGATCGTCGTCGCGACGGTCATAGCCTGGCGCCGGCTGAGCGAGAACCGGAGTGATTGGGAGCGCTGTCAACGTGGCGGCAGTTGCCGCAAGCGCAAGCAAAGTCTTCTTCATGATTTATCTCCTGCAGATCGGCTATTTCACCTACTGCACACAGTCTGGACGGCGAATAACAACGAGAGATGAACCTATTTCGGTTTGATGATCCCACGTCGCACACGACCGGTGCCGCGTTGAAACGTCTCAATGTCTAAAAGGATGCACATCTTCAGATCGTGATGAACTTGCCCGCCGCGCGATCCTTGCGCACTTTCAGCCCATCGAACACCGATCCGTTCATCGTGATCCACACGCCGGGTTGAGCAGACTGGCAGCAGGCGAAAGCCATGCCCAGATTGAACGTCGCATCGCTTTCGGCAAAGCGCGCAGGAGCAAGGGCGCCGGTCAACACGATCGTTTTGCCCTCGATTTCGGCCAGGACTTTGGCAGTTTCCGTCATGGTGTCGGTACCATGGATGATGACGACCCGGCGCTCCGGCGCGGCGGCGATGGTCGCGGCAATCAAGGCGCGGTCCTCGTCAGCCAGTTCCAGGCTGTCCTTGCGCATCAGCTCGATCACGCGAAACGGATGGGTAACGCGAGCAGTCTCCAGCAATTTTTCGATCACGCTCTCGGCGATGTGGTACTCGCTGAGGGCGTCGAAGTACTGCTTGTCGAACGTGCCGCCGGTGGTGACGACGAGGATGGAATCTTGGGTCATAGGCGCCCCTTAAAGTGTATCCGGCGCTGACGAAACCCCCACGTCTGGCCACGATATCGCAGAAATCAGGTCATCCACGAAGCGCTCGCGTTCGACGCGGGTGGGCTTGTCCGGCCGCATCAGGATGTCGGCGCGGTAGCCATTGAGCGCGGCCACGATCAGCGCAGTCAGCCGATGGGCATCTTCCACGCAGAGCCGCGTCTCCATAAATTCGCGCATGCACCGGCGAATTTTGGCAGGACCGCGCGAGTGGAACATCTCGCCCACTTCAGGAAAGCCTTCGCCCGCAGCGACGACGAGACGGAAGAACTGCACGGAACTGGGCAGCAACAGCGCTTCCAGAAAGCGCACGCAGGCACGACGCATGGCGGGAAGCGAAAAGGTCTGGCTGACGAGCGTCTCTGTCACAGTCTCGGAGAACCTGTCCACCAGCCCGTCCACCACTGCGGCAAAGAGATCTTCCTTGGAAGAGAAGTGCGCCCACAGAGTCGCCTTTGATCCGCCCATCGTATCGGCGATGGCGGACATGCTGGTGGCGGCGTAGCCGTTCTCAAGAAATGCCTGCGTCGCGATCTCGACGATCGCTTCGCGTTTGCGCACTTTGTTGAGTTCGCGTTTTCCCATGATATTTGCCATAGTCGTACCAAGCAGTACGCTTTTTTATTGACAGAAACAAGGGTAGCCGCGATTTATGTATACCGATGAGTACAATAACCTTGCCTCGATTCGCGGCAGCCGCGTTGCTGCCGCTTTCTTTTTGCCTGGCGGCCTGTGGCGCGCCGAATCTCGGCCCGCGTCCTAAGCTTAATGTTCCGGCGGATCTGGCCTCATCCAGCTCGCTGACGTCCGATGCGTCGGCTCGCGAATGGCCGCGCGATCAGTGGTGGACTGCTTACGGCGATACCCAACTCGACGCGCTGGTGGCAGAGGCGCTGGCCGGCTCGCCGAGCGTCGCTGCTGCGCAGGCACGCATCCGGCAGGCTCGCGGTGCGGCTGAGATTTCCGGCGCTGCCTCGCTCCCCAGCGTGACCGGCCAGGGCTCGTTGGTGGAAGCCAAGCAGAGCTACAATGCCGGCACCGCACGCCAATTCCTGCCGCAAGGCTGGAACGAGGTTGGCACGCTGGCGCTGTCCGCGGATTTCGACCTCGATTTGTGGGGCAAGAACCGCAAGGCGCTCGCCGCCGCGACCTCTCAGGCCGAAGCTGCCGTCGCCGATGCGCGCCAGGCCGAACTCATGCTGTCGAGCAATGTGGTCTCGTCCTACTTCGACCTTGCCCGCTTGATCGAGCGTGGGCGCGCGTTGCAGGATGCCGTGACCGCGCGTGGCACGCTTCTGGACCTTACCAGCAGGCGCGCGCAGCAAGGCGTGGACAACCAGGCCCCGGTGCGCCGGGCCGAGGCCGAGATCGCATCGGCGCGCGCGGCCGTGGCCGCCAACGACCAGCAGATCGCGCTGCGCCGCCATGCGCTCGCCGCCCTGCTTGGCGCCGGGCCGGATCGGGGATTGTCGATCAACCCCGGCTCGATCGCGGCGATCCCCGTCGTCGGTATCCCCGCAGACGCCGGCATCCAGTTGGCCGGTCGCCGTCCCGACATCGTTGCCGCCCGTCTGCGCGCGCAAGCAGCGGCCAAGCGCATCGATGTCGCCAAGGCGGAGTTCATGCCTGACATCTCGATCAGCGGGCTGATCGGCTTGCGCGCGCTGGGCATCGGCAAGATCTTCGACAGCGGATCGGATTACGGCAACGTCGGCCCCGCGATCAGCCTGCCGATCTTCCAGGGCGGACGGCTGAAAGGTCAGTACCGCCAGGCGCGGGGCACGTATGACGAGGCGGTGGCGAACTACAATTCCACCGTGGTCAATGCCTTGCAGGAAGTGGCCGATGGTTTGACGAGCCGCGATTCTGCGATCGTGCAGGAGCGCGAGACGCAGGCCGCGAGCACGGCTGCGGCAGCATCCTATGACTTGTCCGACAAGCGTTTTCGCGGCGGCTTGTCCAACTACCTCGATACCCTGAACGCCCAGACCGCCGCGCTCGATGCGCGGACTTCGGGGATCGACGCCCATTTTCGTACCCTGGCCTACGAAGTCGCGCTCAAGCGCGCGCTCGGTGGCGGGTTCACTTACGATTCCAAGCAGAAGGCCAGCGACCATGAGTGACGACCAGCAGCAATCCGCAGCGGCAGCGCCCGCAGAGGGCGGCGGCAGTGTCGTCGACAAGAAACGGCGCGCGCCGCTTTTGATCGGCCTGGCCGTGGTGGTCGTGGTGATCGGCGGACTTTTTCTGTTGTACGACATTTTCATCGCCAGCCGCTCGGTCTCGACCGATAACGCCTATGTTGGCGGGGAAACCGCAGAAGTCACTCCGCTCACCGCTGGTCGGATCGCGGAGGTCTACGTCACCGATACCCAACCCGTGAGGAAGGGCCAGATCCTGTTCCGCATCGATGACGCCGACCAGCGCGTCACCTTGGCGCAGGCGCAGGCGAGCGTCGAATACGCCAAGCGCCGGTTCGGCCAGTCGCTCGCGAACAACAACGCCCTGGGTGCAGCGGCGGACGCCAGCGAGACGCAGATCCTGGCCGCACAAGCCAAGGTCGCATCGGCCAATGCCTCGCTCAGCCGGGCAAAGACGGACTACGATCGCCGCATCGCGCTGGCATCGAGCGGCGCCGTCTCGGGCGAGGAAGTATCGACCACGCGCGAAGCCCTGGCATCGGCGCAAGCTGCCGCCCGCGAGGCGCAAGCCGCCGTCGCGCAGGCCCGCGCCAACTCGATCAGCGCCCAGCGCCAGCAGGAAGCCAGCGTCGCTCTGACGCGGGGCTCCAACAACCAGACTGCGCCCGAAGTGCTGCTTGCCAAGGCGCAGCTTGCCAACGCGCAACTGGCGATGGAGCGCACCGTGGTGCGTGCCCCGATTGACGGCGTGATCGCCAAGCGCTCGATCCAGGTCGGCCAGAAGGTCGATGCCGGCAAGCAAGCCATGATGATCGTTCCGGTCGGCGCGCTCTACGTCGATGCGAACTTCAAGGAAGACCAACTCGGCAAAGTGCGTCCCGGCCAGCCGGCGGTCTTGACGAGCGACTTCTACGGCGATGACGTGAAGTTCCACGGCAAGGTCGTCGGGTTTGCCGGCGGCACTGGTGCCGCGTTTTCGTTGATCCCGGCCCAGAACGCGACCGGCAACTGGATCAAGGTGGTCCAGCGCCTGCCGGTGCGGATCGAACTTGATCCCAAGGAACTGAAAGAGCATCCGCTGCGCATCGGCTTGTCGATGGAAGCAGAGATTGATCTGACGAGCGACCGCTGATGGCTAGCGCGGCTGCGTCCAGGAGGCCTGGAAATTCCGGAGGCGGCAGCGGCGCTGCTCCTCCTCGGACGGACGACACGACATTTTCCGGCATGAAGCTGCTGATCGCGGGCTTCGTGCTGGCGATGGCGAACTTCGTCGTCGTCCTCGACACCACGATCGCCAACGTCTCGGTTCCGCATATCGCAGGTGGCCTGGCCGTCTCCAACCAGAGCGGCACCTGGGTCATTACCTCGTATTCTGTGGCTGAGGCCATCTGCGTGCCGCTGACCGGGTGGCTCGCCAGCCGCTTTGGCATCTTGCGTACCTTCCTGTGCGCGCTCGCCGGCTTCGGCATATTCTCGGCGCTGTGCGGGTTTGCCAGTTCGCTGGGGATGCTGGTGGCATTCCGGCTGGGGCAGGGGTTCTGCGGTGGTCCGCTGATGCCGCTGACCCAGACGCTGCTGCTCCGCATTTTCCCCAAGCCCTTGCATTCGCGCGCCATGGCGCTGTGGGCGATGACCGTCGTGGTCGCGCCGATCGGTGGGCCGATCCTGGGCGGCTACATCTCCGACAACTGGTCGTGGGAGTGGATTTTCTTCATTAACGTGCCGATCGTCGCTGCCATCTTCTTTGCGGTGACGGTGCTGCTGCGCGGGGTGGAGACGCCGAAGATCAAGCTGCCGATCGACCTCATGGGCCTTGCCCTCCTGGTCGTGTGGGTCGGCTCTTTCCAGATGATGCTCGACCTCGGACGTGAAGAGGACTGGTTCGCATCGACGGAGATCGTCATGCTGGCCGTGACCGCAGCGGTGGTGTTCGCAGTCTTCGTGATCTGGGAGCTGACGGCGGAGCACCCGATCGTCGACATCAAGGTATTCCGACACCGAGGCTTCTCGGCGGCAGTGCTGGCAATGACGATCGCGTTCGGTACCTACTTCGCGACCGTGGTCATCATCCCGCAGTACCTGCAGACATCCATGGGCTATACCGCCACCCAGGCGGGCTTCACGATGGCGTTCTCGGGCGTGCTGGCCGTGATCGTGTCCCCTATCGTGCCCAAGCTGATGCAGAAGTTCGACCCGCGCCTGCTGGTGTTTATAGGCATCGCCTGGATCGGCGTCTGCGCGTTCGTGCGCGTAGCGTGGTCCACGGACACCACGTTCTGGAAATTCGCCCTGCCGCAATTGCTGCAAGGCGCCGGTGTCTCGCTGTTCATGGTCCCGCTGACCACGATCAGCCTGGGCTCGGTCAAGCCGTCGGAGACCGCGTCGGCTGCCGGCATCGCGAACTTCGGGCGCACCCTTGCCACCGCCATTGCGACGGCGCTGATAACGACGTTGTGGAGCAACATGTCGATCCGTAACGGGGCAGACTTGTCAGCCAATCTCAATGACGCGCAAGGCACGTCGGACTCGCTGCAGAATGCCGGGATGAGTGTCGAGCAAGCGCGCGGTACGATCGCCCAACTGGTATCGTTGCAAGGCACGTCCACGGCAACGTCGCACTTGTTCGCGCTATGCGGCATCGCGCTGATGCTGGCAGCAAGCGTGATCTGGCTGGCGCCTCGCCCGAAGACGGGCGTGCGCCCTCCCGCCGGCGCGCACTAACGTGGTCGGATAGGGCACCCCCTTATCGGTCCCCGATCTCAGCTCGGCGCATTCGTCTTGTCGGTAGGGTTGTCGGCCCAAGTGGGTGGGGGCAATTGGTCGGAATGTTCGATGCCCGCTGCCATGCCCCCGCTGCCACCCGCAACCGCGAGTCGATCCTTGCGGTACTGCGTGAAACGCTTCCCTTGTCCGGTCGCGTGCTGGAGATCGCCAGCGGGACGGGCGAGCACGCCGTCCACTTTGCCCGCGCTCTTCCCGACCTGATCTGGCAACCGAGCGACCCTGACCCCGCCAGCCGTGCCTCGATAGCGGCCTGGCGTGCCGGCGAGGGCCTGGCCAATCTGCGCGAACCGATCGATCTGGACGTCACCGCAGCGGATTGGCCGGTGGAGCGACCGCAAGCGATCGTGTGCATCAACATGGTGCATATCAGCGCGTGGGCGGCGACCGAAGGCCTGATCGCGGGCGCGGCGCGATTGCTGGAAACCGGCGCGCCACTGTTGATCTATGGCCCCTTCCGCCAGGCCGGGCAGCCGCTGGAGCCCAGCAATCGTCGTTTCGATGAAGACCTCAAGCTGCGCGATCCCGCCTGGGGCCTGCGTTTGGTCGAAGATGTGCGGACATGCGCGCTCGACCACGATCTGGCCTTCGACCAGGTTGTCCAGATGCCGGCCAACAATCTGACGTTGATCTTCAGGAAGCGCTGAACCAGCGAACTGTTGTTTTACCCGCTAATTGCTGTGCGAGATATCACGCGGGCCGGAAACTGCGCCGCAACAGTCCCGGCAGCAGCCATGCCTGCCCTGCCGCCCGCGCGAGAAAGAACGCGATAAACGCGATCCACAATCCGTCGTTGCCCATGCCTGCCAGTGCCCACAGCAAGCCGAGATAAAGCGCCAGCGCGGCGGTCATCGTCAGGGCCATCGCGCGCGTCCAGCCTGCGCCGATGAACACGCCGTCCAGCACGAACGAGGCGACGCCCAGCATCGGCAACAACGCGAGCCATCCAGCATAGCGCGCGCTGGCGGCGACAACCTGCGGATCGGTGCTGAACCAACTGGCGAGCGAGGCGCTGCCCAGCCCATAGGCCGCGCTCACCCCGACACCGACGAACCCGCCCCGGATGAGGTTCGCGCGCATGGCCGCCGCGAAACTGGCGCGGTCGCCCGCGCCGATCGCCTGGCCACACAGCACTTGAGCCGCGCTTTCGAAGCCATCGAGCAGCAGGACGGACAGCATGAATAGCTGAAAAAGGATCGCGTTGGCCGCCAGCGTTACCGGCCCGTTCTGGGCGCCGACGCGGGCGAAGACGAACATGGCCACCGTCAACAGCAGCGTGCGCAGGAACAAGTCGCGGTTGAGCGCGAACAGCTTTGTCATGGCATTGCGTTGCCAGGTCGCCCGCTCGCGAAAAGCGAACCAGGCGGTGCGCGCTTCTCGCTCACGGAACACGACGGTCGCCAGCAACAAAGCCTTGAGGGCCTCGGACGAGAGTGTCGCCACGGCCACGCCAGCGATGCCCCAATGGGCCACCAGCACCAGGACAAGGTCCAGTGCGATATGGACCGCGTTGGCACTGACTTCCACGGCCAGCACCGCGCGCACCCGTTGCCGGCCGATCAGCCAACCCGTTAGCACGCAGTTGGCCAACCACAGCGGGGCGGCCCAATAGCGGATCGTGACGTACGTCGCGGTGTGATCGCGCAGCGTGCCGTGCGCGCCCAGCAAGTCGAGGCCAAACGGGATGGCCAGCGGCATCGCCAGCAGCAAGACCGCACCCAAGCCTAGCGCCACCGTCATCGCGCGGGCGAGGCCGCGCGCCATTTCGTGCGTCTCGCCACGACCTACCCCCTGCGCCGTCAATGCGACAGTGCCGGCCCGCAGGAAGTTAAAGACGTTGAGCAGGCCCATCATGAACTTGGCGCCAAGTTCCACCGCCCCTTGCGCGGGGGCATCGCCCAGGCGACCGATCGCCCACATGTCGGCCAAGCCGAACAGCGCGGTCGCGACATTGGTGAGCATCGCCGGCAGCGCGATGGCCCACAGGGTGCGTGGCGAAAAGGGCAAGGTTTGGTTCAACAGGCCCAATCGCGAGATGCCAGGTAGGCGGCAGCCTTTACCTTTTGAGGGGGCAATCCGCAATCAGAGGCAGTGTCGATATTGTCATCTAGGTAAGAACGAATCGTTCGCAATCGCGGCATGGCAGCGAACGGATTTGCTGCACTGCAGCGATATGCTTGCCGGCCAGTATGCTAAATGAGGTTGAGGCCTAGAATTCCAGGCTTCAACCTCAATAAAGATTGCTGATGCTATGCTGCGTTAGCGAAGAGTTTGGCGCGCCGGCAAGGCCTAGACCCCCCGGCGCGCTCTCTCCCAACGCGGGTAAGGTCGGAGACGACCTTTCACCGACGACTCTGCAAACAAATCGGGCGAAAGTCAAAGCAAGAAAGATCGCAGTAGGGGTGTCATGCGAACAATTCTGGCAAAGTGTAGCAATTTTACTTAATAAATGGTGCGCTGGGGCGGCCGCTATCCCGAAATTGTAGCGCTAAAACTTGCACTAACCGCACATTGCGCAATCGATTGAAACATTGGGCCAGCATCAGCGACATAGTGCCGTTTGCGAATCCGCCGAGCGCGGATGTCGCGGCGCGCGATATCGAACCCGCGATCCGGCCAATTCTGTGGCTCAGTCAGGCAGCGTTGATGGCGTGGTCGAGTTCACTGGCCGGCTGTGGCCGCCCGAAGAGGTAGCCTTGACCTTGGCTGCAGCCTTCCAGGCGCAAGTAATCGCGGTCGGTCTCGCGCTCGATGCCCTCGGCAGTGACGGCAAGCCCCAGGCTGCGACCGATACCGATTACCGCGCGGATGACCGCGCGCGAGCTGGCTTCCTGGTGCAAGTTCAGGATGAATGACTTGTCGATCTTGATCTTGGTGAAGGGATAGTTGAGCAAGTAGCTGAGCGACGAATAGCCGGTGCCGAAATCGTCGAGCGAGATGCCGATTCCGAAGGCGCGCAAGTTGCGGATGATCGCGGCGGGACGAGGGCCCTTTTCCATCAATACCGCCTCGGTGATTTCCAACTCCAGCCGCTCGGCGGGCAAGCGCGAGGCCGATAGCGCGTTGATGACGGTACTCAGCAGATTGCCGTTGCGGAACTGCAATGGTGATACGTTGACCGATACGTTGACGTTTGCCGGCCACTCCATGGCGGCGTGGCAAGCGCTGTGAAGCACGAAGCGGCCCAGTTGGTCGATCAGGCCCATTTCTTCGGCGAGCGGCACGAACACGTCGGGGGGCACTTGCCCGCGTTCCGGGTGGTTCCAGCGCAGCAATGCCTCGTAGCATTCCACCACGCCGCTATCGAGGTTGACGAGCGGCTGGTAATGGACTTCGAGCAGGCGGTTTTGGACGGCAGCGCGCAGGTCCTTTTCCAGCCGGTTCTTTTCCTGGGCGGCCTGGTCCAATTTCTGCTCAAAGCCCCGGCAGGTGCCGCGGCGGTGTCCCTTCGCATCGTATAACGCCAGATCCGCGTATCGCAGCAGCGTTTCGGGATCGATGCTGTCGTGCGGGGAAGCGGCGAAGCCTACAGTGGCGCCGATGTGGATGACGTGCCCATGTACTAGGAATGGTTCGGACAGCGCGGTGATGATCGATTTTGCGACCAGTTCGGCTTGGGTGACGCTCGATCGCCGAAAGATTATCGCGAACTCGTCACCGCCGATCCGGCACAGCAGTGCCTCGGGCGGGATCAGTCCGCGCATCCGGTTTGCCGCCTCGGTCAGTACGGTATCGCCGAAATGGTGGCCGTATGTGTCGTTCACGGCCTTGAAGTGATCGAGATCGACCAGTGCGAGAGTGACGATCTGGGCTGGCTTCTGACCAGCGCCGGCGAGAACCTCTTGCAGGTGTTCGCGGCAATGAGCGCGATTGGCTAGCCCTGTCAGTTCGTCATGGCGCGCCATGTGCGCCATGCGCCGCTCGATCCGGCGCCGTTCGGTCACATCGACGACCGAGACGATCGTGCCGGCCAGCCCGTGGATCATAGATAGGCGGGTGGATATCATCGCATCGATCACGGTGCCATCGCGGCACTGCATCTTCCACGAATGCTGGCTATCGGCGCTGTCGGTTGCAAGCAGGCTTGCCGCTTTGGGCCAAAGCTCTTGCGAGAACAGATGGCACGCCGGCATGCCGGACATCTCGGACAATTCGTACCCCAGCAAAATCGCAGCCGCCTCGTTGGCACCGCGAATTTCGCTGGAGTCGAGATCGTAGACGAACATTGGCAGGGGATTGCACTCGAACAAGACGCGGAACGCTTCTTCGGCGCGTTTGAGTTCGGTGATATCGACGCGGATGCCGATAGTGCCGCCATCGTCGAGCCGGCGCTCTTCGATCATGATGCAGCGACCGTTCGAGAGCCATTGCTCGTGCCGGTCGCCGGGTTCGCGAAGGCGCTGGAGGCGCGCAGCGAGCCACTGCTCCTCGTTACCGATCGCTTCGGGATAGTCACCACGCGCAATGCCGATGCGCAGGGTATCGCCCAGCCTTGCCCCGGGCTCGAGAAGGTCTGCCGATTTTTCGTAGAATTCCGCGTACTTCTGGTTCCACAGGATGTAGCGGTCTTCCTCGTCGAGAAAAACGATGCCTTCCGGCATGGCCTCGATTGCTTCGCGCAGCCGCGTCTCGGCGCGGGACGCGGCTTGCAACGCCGTTTCGAGCGTTTGCAGCGTGCCCCCGCCCGCGGTTTTACCAAACAGGTCCTGGTTCACTCCAAGATGCACGCGGCCCTCGTATATTTTCGAACAGCATAAGCGATGAAGGTTAATTTTTTAGACGAGGGAAGCAAGGTTTCCATGCCGGTTAGCCGCAGTTTAGCTAGGCTTGTGGCAGTAAAGACATCCGTCGAAACGGACGTGCCTCAGCTCTTGGCGGCTGCCTGGTTCTGCAGGCTGGGTGCGGGTGCCGGGCGGCCGAAGAAATAGCCCTGCGCTTCTTCGCAGCCCTCTGCCTTCAGCACTTCCAGTTGCGCTGCATTCTCCACGCCTTCGGCCAGAACCGGGATGTTAAGACTGCGTCCCAGCGCCAGCACGGCGCGGATGATGGCCCGGGCCTGCGTATTGGTGTCGGCCTTCAGCAGAAAGGACTTGTCGATCTTGATCTTGTCGAACGGAAACGAATGCAGCGTGTCGAGCGAAGAATAACCCGTACCGAAATCATCGATCGCTACGCTTACCCCCATCGCCTTGATCTGGCGCAGGCAATCGAGCGCGCGTTGCTTGTCGGTGATGATCGCGGTTTCGGTGATTTCCAGCTCCAACCGGCGCGGCGACAGCCCCGTGTCCAAGAGGATCTGGCGGACGGTATCGACCAGACCCGACTGCAGGAACTGTACCGGGGACACGTTGACGGCCACTTTTATCTCGGGCGACCAGCCCCGCGCTTCTAGGCATGCTTGGCGCAGCACCCATTCGCCGATTTGCAGGATTTCGCCGGTTTCCTCGGCGACAGGAATGAAAACGTCCGGCGGCACGAAGCCGCGCGTCGGATGGTTCCACCGCAGCAGCGCTTCGTAGCCGGACAACGCGCCCGACTGGACCAGGCGCTGTGGCTGATAGAACAGGGTAAATTCACCGCGCTCAGTTGCCAGGCGCAAATCGTTGGCGATCTGGCGGCGCAAGCGGGCGCTCTCATCCATCCCAGGCTCGAAATAAAAGATGCGCTCTCTCAGCGAGGCCTTGGCGCGAGACATCGCAAGGTCTGCGTTGTTGAGCAGCGTTTCGCGATTATCGCCATCCTGCCCCTGGATCGCAACGCCCAGGCTGACGCTTGCCACCAGCCGCCGCTCGCCATCCACGACGGGGGTAGTGATTCCCTGGAACAAGCGGGCCAGGAAAGCATCAAGCTCACCCTGATCGCGGAATCGTTTGGCCGCTGCGAACTCGTCGCCACCCAACCGTGCAATCACTTCCCCATCGCGCCGTGCTTCATCCAAACGCTGCGCGATCGTCTGCAGCAGCCAGTCGCCCGTCGCATGACCATAGACGTCGTTGATTTCTTTGAAGCGATCGAGGTCGATCGCGATCACCGCGATGCGCGATCGTTTTGCATCCGTGTGTTCCAGTGCGTGATCGAGATGCAAGTAAAACTGGATGCGATTGGGCAGGCCGGTCAGCGCATCGTGCACGGCCATATGTTCGATCTGTTCTGCGGTCCGACGTTGCTGGGTAATATCGACGCACGTCGTTACCCATCCGCCGTCAGGCAGCGGGTTGTTCGCGACGGAAAAAGTGCCGTGTTCCCCCAGATCGATAATGACGGGGCTGATGCGTTTCTCGCCCAAAGCGTCTTGTAGGATAGCCCGGAACGCGCCGATGCGTTGCGCCGCGGCGGCGTGGCCTTCGGAGTTCGTGAAGCCATTTAGGATCAACTGGTTCAGTGTCGTGCCGGGCGCGCCGGCGGCATCGTCGAGCCGCCATATCTCGCCAAAGCGGCGGTTGCACAGGACGATACGTTCTTTTGAATCGAACATGCACAAACCTTCGTGCATGTTTTCCAGCGCCGTATCGAGGCGGGCGTTGGTTTGTGCGATGGTGTCTCGCGCTTTCTGCACGATGATCGTGTAAGCGCGCTCCTTTTGGGCCAAAGTGTGCGCCGCCTGCTGTCTCACCAACTGGACGCAGATGGACAAGCCGAAGATCGCCAGCGAGGCCAGGGCGATCCAGGTGATCATGCCGTCGAGTGAAAGTGCCAGTCGATGGTCTGGCATTTTGCCCGGGACCAGGGAGATAGTGCCCATGGCGGTGAAATGCATGGCGCCTACGCCGGCCGTCAGGCTCTGGATCGCAATGATCCCGCTGGCGCGGCCTTTGAAAGCCAAAGCAACCGATAGTCCGAAATAGAAAAATCCCATCGGCAGCACGATCGACAAGACGAAGCCGAACAGTGTCCACTGCAACAGGACGGGGACGACCAACGAGATCATTGCAGTGAATTGCATTGCCGCCAAGCTGGCCGCGAGCAACGCGCTGGCGGCCGCGCGACGGGAACGAGAAGGAAATGGCTTACGCATCAGGACAAGAACGCTGGCCATGCCGCCCATCAACGCAACGATGAACGACACCACGGTCGGTATCACCGCGTAGCCGGCGGCGAAGCCCTCTCCGTATCTCAGCATTGCCACGAAATGAGTTGCCCAGGCACCGAAACCAAACGCGATGCCTGCCAGCGCGTAAGACTGGGTTTTGCGTGGGGCGCCCAGCAGTGCCGTCTGGCGCACGAGCAGGATCATCAAGGTGGTCCCGGCGAGACAAATCGCCAGGTTCAGCGCAACCGAACCGATCGTGAGCTGCGTGTTCAGACGCTCCCAGCTATCATGAGGGGAAGGGATCGGCATGGCCATGAACTGTTTATATCGCGAAAAGGACCGAAGAGCGTTAACGAACCTGCACAAGTTTCACGAACAAGACCCATTGTCATAGCCGGATATCAAATTCGCCAACGAAAATAGGGCCCGCCACGCGTATGCGCGGCGGGCCGAGCTTTCCTCCCCAGGACAGCTCAGGTTGGTTCAGTCCTTTTCATAACTGAAACCGTCGAAATCGGCAGCACTTCAGGGCGCTGGCATTTAGAGCAAGTTTCGATCCGATTGCATCGGCTCGGTTGCTCTAGTCTTTTGTTTCACCGCGTTTTCCGAGTCAGCAGGTGATTCCACCTGCTTCGAAAACGCTCTAAGTTAGTCAGCGACGGATGGCGCTTCCCAGCCGATGATAGAGGTTCGAGTACTTCGAGGAGATCGGATCGTCCTCGTGCGCCTTGAGGTAGAACACGACGGCCTCCTGCAGCAGCTTGAAGTCTTCGTTGGAGAGCACCGCGCGTGCGCGAGCCGGTTCGGTTGTCATGGTGTTCATGCTTACGTCCTTTCCTGCATTGCGGGACCTCGCCCGGCCCGGGGACCGTCCTCGGGACTTCCTTCGAACTTATTCGTGCGGTGAACTGATTCTCGCGCTTCAGGCGGCGAACTGATTCATCGTATTGTCGGCGCCGCCGGCCTTGAGTGCGGCGTCGCCCGCAAAGTACTCCTTGTGGTCGTCTCCGATATCGGAGCCGGCCATGTTCTGGTGCTTCACGCAAGCGATGCCCTGGCGGATTTCCTCGCGCTGGACGGCCTTGACGTAGCCGAGCATCCCAGCTTCGCCGAAGTATTCGCGGGCGAGGTTGTCGGTCGATAGGGCGGCGGTGTGGTACGTCGGCAACGTGATGAGATGGTGGAAGATACCTGCCTCACGTGCGGAGTCCCGCTGGAACGTGCGGATCCGCTCGTCGGCCTCATCCGCTAGCGCGGTGCCGTCATAATCGATGCTCATCAGTCGCGCCCGCTCGTAGGCCGAAACGTCCCTGCCTTCGCTCGCCCACACATCGTAGACTTGCTGACGGAAGTTCAGCGTCCAGTTGAAGCTGGGCGAGTTGTTGTACACCAGCTTCGCCGTCGGATGAACCTCGCGAATGCGACGGACCATGCCGCCGATCTGGCCGATATGCGGCTTTTCGGTTTCGATCCACAGCAAGTCGGCGCCGTTCTCCAGGGCATGGACGCAGTCCATCACGCAGCGGTCCTCACCGGTTCCAGCCCGGAACTGATAAAGGTTGCTTGGCAGGCGCTTGGGACGCACCAGCTTTCCGTTGCGGCTGATAAGAACATCGCCATGACCCAGCTCGTCTGCATCAACGTCCTCGCAGTCGAGGAAGGCGTTGTAGCGGTCGCCGATGTCGCCCGGTTGCTGGGTATAGGCGATCTGCTTGGTCAGCCCCGCGCCCAGCGAGTCCGTGCGCGCCACGATCACGCCGTCATCGACGCCCAGTTCCATGAAGGCGTAGCGGACCGCGCGGATCTTCGCGATGAAGTCCTCGTGCGGGACCGTGACCTTGCCGTCCTGGTGGCCGCACTGCTTTTCGTCCGAGACCTGGTTTTCGATCTGGATGCAGCAAGCGCCCGCCTCGATGAACTTGCGGGCCAGTAAGTACGTGGCCTCAGCGTTGCCGAAGCCGGCGTCGATGTCGGCGACGATCGGCACGACGTGGGTTTCATATCCGTCGATCGCGTGTTCGATGCGGCGCGCTTCCATCTCGTCACCGGCTTCGTGGGCCTCATCGAGATCGCGGAACAGCATGCCCAGTTCGCGCGCATCGGCCTGGCGCAGGAAGGTGTAAAGTTCCTCGATCAAGGCTGGAACGCTCGTCTTTTCGTGCATCGACTGATCGGGCAGGGGGCCGAATTCGCTGCGCAGCGCTGCGACCATCCAGCCCGACAAGTAGAGGTAGCGGCCCTTGGTGGTGCCGAAGTGCTTCTTGATCGAGATCATCTTCTGCTGGCCGATGAAGCCGTGCCAGCAGCCCAGCGACTGGGTGTAGTTTGCGGGGTCGGCATCGTATGCAGCCATGTCCTCGCGCATGATCCGTGCGGTGTAGCGAGCGATGTCGAGACCGGTGCGGAAGCGGTTCTGCAAGCGCATCCGGGCGACCGATTCCGGCTCGATCCCGTTCCAGTGCGGCGCGGCGCCAATGGCTTTGCCGGCTTCGATGATCTTTGTCTGGTAGGTCACGGTTGCAGTGTCCCTTATTGCGGTGTTGTCGTTCCGGGGTTGTCGTCTGGAACCGAGCTAGGGTTTCTTGGACGGTCGCGAAACGGCCTGCGGAGTGCGGTTGTAGAACTTTACAGATTATCCTTGTAAAGTTGTGCGGCCTGTACAAATTGCCCTGATGGCAGAAACGCGCCCCCTCTATCTTGGCCCGAGGCTGCGGCGGTTACGCCGTGAGCTAGGCCTCACCCAGCAGACGATGGCGGACGATCTGGCTATCTCGGCCAGCTACGTCGCGCTGATCGAACGCAACCAGCGCCCGGTCACGGCGGACATGCTGCTGCGGCTTGCACGAACCTACCGCCTCGATGTGGCCGAACTGGCGGGCGACGAGGGGGAGGACTATGCGCGCCGACTCACCGTGGCGCTGCGCGATCCGATTTTTGCCGACATCGATTTGCCCGCGCTGGAAGTGGCTGACCTTGCCACCAGCTTTCCCGGTATTTCGGAAGCGCTGCTGCGGCTGCACCAGGCCTACACTCGCGAACAGCATGCGCTGGCCGAACAACGCAGCGCGGGGCCGGGTGCGGACGACAGCGACCCCGCGCGCGAAGCCCAGCGTTTCCTTGCCGCGCATCGCAACTATTTCCATACGCTCGATACCGGGGCCGAGGAACTGGCGGCGGAGATTGAACGGGCGGGCGGGGCCGTCGCGTGGCTGGGGGCGAAGGGGGTACGGGTACGGTTCCTGCCGCCCGATGTGCTGGTGAATTCGCTCCGCCGCTTCGATCGGCACAATCAGCAATTGCTGATTGCCGACACGCTCGATGCCGCGTCCCGCGCGTTCCAGGTCGCCACGCACATCGCCCACACCGCCCTGCGCAGCCAGATCAAGCAGATCGTCCGCGAGGACATGTCTGCACTGCGCAGTACGCAGGCCATGCTGCTGCGGGCGCTGGCCGGGTATGCCGCCAGCGCTATCGTCATGCCGTACACGCGCTTTGCCCGCGCGGTGGAGCAGCGCGGCTACGACATCGACGCCTTGTGCGGCGTGTTCGGCGCCAGCTTCGAACAAGTCGCGCACCGCCTCACTACCCTAGGTCGTCCGGGGGACGAGCGTGTAGGCTTCTTCTTCATTCGGGTGGACGAGGCGGGCAACGTCTCCAAGCGGCTGGACGGTGCCGGTTTTCCTTTTGCCGCGCATGGTGGCGGGTGCCCCTTGTGGAACGTCCACCAGGTGTTCCGCCGTCCTGGAGAAATCGCGACGCAGTGGCTGGAGTTGCCGGGCGGGGAGCGCTTCTTTTCGATCGCACGGACGGTCAGGGGTGGCAGTGGCAGTCGGTTCGGCGCCCCCCAGGTGCTGCGCGCCGTCGCGCTGGCATGCGCCGCGGAGCATGCGGACAAGCTGGTCTATGCCCGGGGTGCCGTTCCCGTTACGGCGCCGGCCACGCCGATTGGCGTCACGTGCCGGCTGTGCCAGCGCGGCGACTGCGTCGCACGCGCGGTGCCGCCGATCGGTCGCGATGTCCTTGCCGACGATTACCGCCGCACCCTGCAGCCTTATGCTTTCGACGAGAGCTGAGTTTTGGGCGCATCCTGGCCGTGCAATTGCCATGACCGCGCTGCCTATGCGATGACGAAGCGAATGAGCGCGATACGACGCAGGGTTTTAGATACGCCGCTGAGGCGGCGCCGTCCTCGGTGGGGCGTGGCGATCATCGTCGCGCTGCAGCACCTCGTGCTTGCCATCGTGTTGATTCGTGCCTTTGCATTGGACGTCACCACCACGATTACCGACAAGGCGCTGCAGGCGTTCACCATCACACCATCGAAGCGTCCCACGGTGCGACTCTCGGCGCCACCGCCGTCCTCCGCCAGTCCCGAAGGCGCGGCAGGCAATGCGGGGCGACGCGTGGTGCCGCGTTCCGTTGCAGCTCCCCGCGCGCCGATCGTGCTGCCGCCAATGCCGGCTCCTCCGGTTGTCGGGACAGGCCCGGTCGATCGGGCGGGGGCGGCGGCGCAAGGCCTGGCGAGTGGCGCGTCCGGTGTGGGTACCGCAAGCGGTAGCGGCGCGGCGGGGGTCGGCCAGGGCGCTGGCGGCGCCGGGCGCGGCGCGGGCCGCCGGCCCACCGTCAAGATCGCAGGCGACATCAATTCGGCCAAGGACTACCCGCGCAAGTCGCGCGACCGGCGTATCGGCGCTTCGGTCACGATCGACCTGGCGATCGATAGCACCGGACGCGTGGCCGATTGCACAGTTGTGCAGCCCAGCCCGGACCCGGTAGCAGACGCGATCACGTGCGATCTGGCGACCCATCGCTTCCGCTTCCGCCCCGCGCTGGATGCCACCGGAACGGAGATCTCATCTGTATTTCGCTGGCGTCAACAATGGTATTACTGAGCCGTTAGTCAGGATGCGACGTTGCATTGCAGCAAGCAGCCATTATCAACGCAAACGCCATTCCGTTTGCCAACCCCCCGAAAGGTGCCATGCCC